>JAEOSU010000005.1 GCA_016840165.1 Promethearchaeota archaeon | reverse complement strand
GTTCGTGCTTTCCAGAATTCTCGTTTGTTGCGGAGCCCGTATTTTCCTATGAACTCCAGTTCTTCCCTTTGTCGTTCTTTTTCGAACGGATTTTTTGGTTTTTTAAATTTCTTTTTTAAGCGGCGTGGATCTCCGATAATTAATCACCTTATTGTTGTTTTGTTTTTTTAAGTTTTTTACGAATAACTCCGATAACAAGACCGTGTCTACCCGTACTTTTCGTTTTTTGTCCTCGTACTTTTAATCCTAGATGATGGCGGACTCCTTTATAGCTTTTAATTCGTTTCATTCGGTCAATATCGCGTTTAACGGTGATTTCAAGCGTATTTCCGATAAGATGGAGATTTTCTCCGGTTCTTAAATCTTTTTTTCGGTTGACCATCCACTCGGGAATCCCATTTTCTACGGGTTTTAATATAATTTCTTCGATTCGAGCGATATCTTTTTCGGAAATGACTCCAACACGGATATTAGGATCTATCTTAGCAACTTTGACTACAGCTTGGGCGAACCTTCTGCCCACACCTCTAATTTGAGTTAGTCCATGCTCGATTTTAGCATTTCCATCAACTTGAGAGCGAAGATTACGGAAAAAAACCTTTTCACGAAAATTTTTTGGTCGAATCGGAGTTAAAGAACTCATTTTTACAATCAATTAGCTTGTTTATGATATGATTTTTAATATAAAATTTAATATTAACTTTTTGGTTTAGAAAAGAATAAGATACCAATTATGCGAAAGTTAAGAATTTAGAGCGTTAATACGAGGGAGTTCTTATATGTTCGGTCTTTTTTTTCGCAACATGAGTTGAACATTTCTTTTTTTTAGAAGCCGCAACTTTTTCTAATAGGGGTAAACCCGGTTTTACTGCCTTTAAACTCTTTGATTCAATTAAGTCGTTTTTAAGAAGCGCTTCATAAAGCTCCTTTCCTTTTTCCGTTCGTATTAAAACAGTATTCCATCCCGATGGAGAGCCGACGGAACCAATGGAGATGTCTGCAGATTCTGAAGTTAAATCATAACAGACTTCGCAATCTTCTCGTGCAAGATGGGTAATTTCTTTTATAGGAATAGTTAATTCTTTACCACTGTTGGTATAGATAAAGAATTTACCTTTATTGATATCGGTTTTCTTCACATCATCCACATTCACATTGAGTAGATCACATATTTTTAAAAATGATTCATAGGAAAATGATTCCATACAAAAAATCCCAATTCGATATACTACATTATTTTGGGAAGGTATATGTAAATCATATATTTTTGATTTTAGGAGAGATTGCATCATGCATGGTACCCCTACAATAGCCAGCCTACAAGTATTTCCATTTAACTGATTCATCAAACTTAAACTAGGATTATTTACATATTTAGTACCAGTTGTTAGTAATACATCTTCTCTTTTTTTCATTAATATTGGTTCAGGTCGCCATGGATTATTACTCATTGATGCGCCTAATGCATAATCAATTTTTGATTGTTCAAATAGATAATAAAGGCATGTACTCGAAATCCCTCCATCTTGACATTGCTCAGAAATTTCTTTAACTTTTGTTCTTGCCGAGTATGCCTCCGAATAGAACCCTAATTTAGAGGGCGATGGAATCTCAGAAGTATTTTCTTGAACCATGTTTAATAAATTCACTGGAAGATAGGTTCGAGGACAAAAATAATAGCATAATCCACAGCGAATACATTTATCATCATCAATTCTACCAATACCATTATTGAGTTCAATACAATTCACGGGGCATAATCCTACGCATAATCCGCATCCCGAGCAATTTTTCGAATCAAAAATAACCTTTACAGGTTCATATATAGACTTAATTTCAGAGGGAGCGATCTTGGTAGATTGGATAGCAAGATCCTTGAAGATTTTATTTTCAGTTTCATTTGCCTCATCCTTAACAGTATCATAAAGATACTCCACTTTTACTAGATTTTCGGAAGATAATAATTCTAAAAGACTTAATGTTTTTGCTAAATTGAGGGAATGGAGTTTTGAGAATTCTTTTAAGAGTTTTAAATTACCAGTTTCATTTTGGTTTAGATAATAATATAAAGAGTATTTACTCATTTCATCTTCAAACATTTTAAAAAGGATATTATAATACTGCTCTTCATTGTAGATGTTAGTATTTAATATTTCTTCCTTCGCATCTATTAATACTCTTACTCTATATGAATCTAAGGTATTTGCTATATTTTTTAATAAATCCCAAGAAACTTTCCCTTCTAAACTCATATTGAAGTTTTTTTTTTTTATTAACATTCTTAATTTAAATATTATAGATTTATTTCCGATAACTCATACAAAGAGTTTGTTTCCTTTCAACTATTGTTTTTTTGAAAAGATCATTCTACTCGGAAATGATATTTTTGGGGAGAGGAGGTAATGCTGTGATTTTTTTGGTTATATCTTCTACTGAATGGAGAAAATTCTCAACTTCAGCTGCAGAACAGAAGTATTGCTGAATTCTATTTTCGGAGATACCAAGATGAGAAAATAACTTTTGAAGAAATTGTACATGGTTATATGTGTTTAAATTTCCGTTTCCAAATTCACATTCATTTTCTTTTCAAGAAATTATAGCAACTCCGTCTGCACCATTCAGAAAACACTCCATAATCAAGTGGATACCAATTCTTCCAGTGCATCTAACACGAATTAAGTGAAAATTGGTTGAATAGGATTTTCTTGTAGTACCTGTTAAGTCTGCAACCGAATAGCCTCATTTTTCACATCCAAAAGCAATAATATTCCTACTTTTATTTTGTTCAGACATTAATTTTACACCCATATTGTTTAATTATCCTTGATTGCAGCCGGTTCTTTCCTCGGTTTTGGAAAAACAGCTCCAATTCCTTTAATTTCTTCTTTAAATTGTTTTTCTCGATAGTATTTAAGATCGATTGCTCTTGCAGGACAGGAGGTCACACAGACTCCACATCCTTTACATGTAAGCTCATCCACCCTCGCAATCTCGTTTTCATCTACTTTTATCGCATCATATTCACATAATTTTTCACATCGATGACAGCCCATACATAATTCCTCATCAACTTCCGCAATAATTAATTCTTGGCTGATAACATCGTGAGATAAAAGAGTGGAAGCCTTACTCGCAGCTGCCAAAGCCGAAGAGACTGAATAGGGAATATTCTTAGGACCTGATGCACAACCGCATATATAGATCCCAGTTTTCTTCGTTTCTTGGGGACTTAAACAGCCATGTATTTCTGATAAAAATCCATTAGGGCCAGTGCTTAAACCCATGATTTTAGTGATTTGTTCTGTTCCTTTCGACGGGACCATTCCCGTAGAGAGGACTACCAAATCAAAATCCATATGTGTAACATCATCAAGTAATGAATAATCAAAATATAATCTTAAGCTGCCATCTTTGTTTAATTTAATATCACCTGGTTTCCCTTTAATAAAATTAATACCTTGTTCTCGAATTTTTCTGAAATATTCTTCATTACCTTTATCTGTTGTACGAATATCGATATAAAAAATAGTGATTTGCATGTTAGGGTATTCTTGTTTTAACAATTGAGCATTCTTTAATGAAACATTACAGCACACTGCTGAGCAATATTGATTTCCTCGTAAACTTCTTGAGCCTACACACTGTATCATTGCTATCTTTTTTGGAATTTTCCCATCAGATATTCTGTAAACATGGCCTTCAGTTGGACCAATAGGGCTGAGCAATCGTTCCAGTTCTATCTGAGTGATTACATCGGGAAAGAGACCATAATGATATTCATTAGATGTAATAATTGGATATTCATCATATCCAGTAGCTACAATAATCGCTCCTACTGAAATATCGATTAATTCTTCATTCTGCTCGAAATTTATTGCTTCAGCAGGGCATATTCGTTCGCAGTTTTTACATTCGATACAAACAGACTTATCAATAACCGCATATTTCGGAACGGCCTGAGGGAATGGTATAAATATGGCTTCCCTTTCACCAATCCCACGATTGAATTCGCTTGGTACATTAATAGGGCATTTAGTCGTACATAATCCGCAGCCCGTACATTTTTTCTCATCAACAAACCGTGGATGTTTTTTAATTTTAACATGATAATTACCTGGTATACCACTAAACTCCACTACTTCACTATATGTGTATAATGTAATATTGGGGTGTTTTGAAGTATTCACCATTATTGGAGCAAGAACTCAGATCCCACAGTCATCAGTAGGATAAATTCGGTCTAATTGTGCCATTTTTCCACCAATGGTGGGTTCTTTCTCGATTAAATGTACGGCTATGCCTTGATTTGCTAAATCTAAAGCTGCATTCATACCAGCAATTCCCGCACCCACTATGAGGACTGCATGTTCAACAGGTATTTGCTTACGGGGGATTCTTTCTAATTCACGAGCTCTGTTGATTCCTGCTCGAACCAATCGTATCGCCTTTTTTGTTGCAGCCTCTTTATTATCAGGATGGACAAAGGCACATTGCTCTCGTAGATTTACCATTTGAAAGAAATATGGACTTAAACCTGCTTCTGTTAAAACTGCACGGTATGTTGGCTCATGAATCTTAGGAGTACATGCTGCAACAACCACTCGGTTTAAATCTAATTCGATAATATCATTTTTAATGATATTTTGCCCCGGATCACTACACGTAAAATCATTAGTTCGCGTTACCACCACATTGGGAAGGTATTCTACAGCTTCTTTTACCGCATCGCAATCAACGGTTGCACCGATATTAACTCCTCACCTACATATATAAACGCCAATTCTAACATTGGTCTGAGTATCAGACATCTAATCCACCTTTCTACTTATCACCATAAATTAATTGAATAATAAATATCATTTATTCTATTTTAGAAAAAATTGGAATGAATTTATTTTTTCTGATTGAATTTTTTAACGCAAAATGAAATTATTTAATAGGAGCCTCTGAAGGAAAACAATTTCCTAATTAAGTTTTTTTAGCAGAAATAATTTTTTACATTATGGATGAGTCTGACTCAGAAGAAAGTAAGAAAGAAGAGTTTGCCAAAAATTTCATGATTGAAGAGGGGCTAAAAGGGAAAGCGAAACGAATAAAAATTATCAAATTAATAGATAAAGTTGGATACAATAAAAATAAAATAAAGATCGCTCTCCTCCGTTCGACGATTAAGGAACGGATAAATCATGAATAATATATTTTAATATATGAAAATTGTTTTAAAATTTGCATAATGTTTTTATGAAAAATGTAATAATCAATCTAAAAGAAAAAGAGTACAATTCAGAGGGCTAAAAAATTGCTTGACATTGAATTATATCGGAAAAATTTAGACCAAATTATTGAATCGGAGAAAAAACGCTTTAAAGATCCTTCAAATGCCGAAAGAGTTTTAGAATATGATGAAAAATGGCGTGAAGTACTACAAGAACTTCAAGATCTGCGAAACCAACGGAATTTTATTTCAGTGGAAATTGGTAAATTAAAGAAAGCAGGAGAAACTCAGGAATTTGAAGCTTCAAAACAAAAATCAATTGAGATAAAAAAGGCTATTGAGAATTTAGAACAAAAAGAAATCGAATATTTAGAAGAACGAGAAAAATTTCGCTATATTGTTGGGAATATTCTCCATAAATCAGTCCCTATTGGAGAAACAGAAGAATCAAATGAGATATTAAGAACCGTTGGAAAACCAATTAAATTTGATTTTGAACCTCGATCACATGTTGATCTTATAACCTTAATTGATGGAGCAGATACTAAAAAAGCTTCAGAAGTAATAGGATCAAGATTTTATTATCTCAAGGGAGACTTAGTGATGCTTAATTTCGCATTGCTAAGATTTGCTTTAGATAAATTAATAGAAAAAGCATATTTTCCATTATGGACACCATTTTTTATTAAGCATGAAGTTATAAAAGCTGCCGCAGAACTTGCTGATTTTGAAGAACAGCTATATAAGATTCAAGATGAAGATTTATTTATGATCGCAACCTCCGAGCAAACAATAGCAGCATATCATTATGACGAAATAATCGATCCCGAAAAATTACCAATTAAATATGCTGGAGTATCAACATGTTTTCGACGAGAGGCAGGCTCACACGGCAAAGACACTTTAGGAATATTCCGAGTTCACCAGTTTGAAAAAGTTGAACAATATATTTTATGTTCTCCAGAGGAATCATGGAAATACCATGAAGAACTCATTCATAACGCAGAAGAAATCTATGACGATTTGAAAATCCCTTATAGAATAACTAACATTGCTTCAGGAGAGTTAAATGATAATGCTGCCAAAAAGTATGATTTAGAAGCATGGTTTCCCGCTTCAAAATCATATCGAGAATTAGTATCTTGTAGTAATTGTTTGGATTACCAAGCAAGGAAACTAAAAATTCGAATGGGAAAAGTGGGTACGTCTGAAGAAAAACAAATTGTTCATACATTAAATTCAACAGCTATAGCAACGGAAAGGACTATATGTTGTATTCTTGAAAACTATCAAAATGAGGATTTTTCAATTTCTATTCCAAAAGTTCTTCAAAAATATATGAACGGGAAAAAAGTTATTAATGCTAAAAAATAAAACTAAGATGGATTATGGTTGAAATAGAATTAGAGGGTTTTGAAAGTTTTTATAAGCAGAAGCTTGAAGAACTATTTGCCAAACAAAAAAAAGGTGTTAGCAAACTCGTAGATGATACCAGAGACGGATTAGTTGAAATTAAAGTATGTATGGATCATTTTATTGAAGCGGGAGAGGGCAAAATAGAGGAAAAAGCTTTAAAGTCATTACATTTCTTTTCAGACCGTATTCGAAAGGAGATAGATGAAGTTGAGATTCCCGAAGAAGATATTACTTTTGATAAAATTACTCAATTATTAAACTCTGTAAAAAAATTATTTACAAATATTAATGAAATTGCCCGCAAATCTCTGCCAAAATTTCAAAGAGAGGTTCAATCAGAAATCAAGGAGCTTAACTACATCACTCGAAAGTTGGGAAAAAAGCAAGCAACTTTAGATGCTTTTCTTAGAAAAAAGTATGGTGATGTACGAGATGCCGAACATCTTCTTATTAAATTACCTAAATTGTTTTCATTACGTGAAAATATAGAGAACGCAAAAAAAGATCTAGATCAATTTGAAAAGGAATTAAAGGAGAGAAAAGAATTAGAGGAAAAATTAAATAAAGAGTTATTAGAACTTGAGAAGAATGAGCTTTTCATCGAACTAGAAAAAAAGAAAAACCAATTGTTTAAGATGCGAATGGATATCAATGATAAACTTGGATTCAAAAAGGCTTTGAAGAAGCTGAAATTTGAATTAGATAAAAATGCTATCCATGGTGTAAATATTGATCCCGAATTTCTTAAAAATTATTTAAAAGATCCGATAAAAATATTGATAAAAGAACGCAAAGATCTGCCCAATTTTTCTTCTTTATTGATCCAATTACGCCATAGCTTAGAAGAAAATCAAATTAATTTAAAATCTGACACAAAAGAGAAAACAATAGAACAAATTAATACCATATTTGAAGAAAAAACAATTAACGAAGAAATTGAAGGAGTTAAGGAATTAATCTCTGAAATTCAAAATATTGAAAAAAAGATACAGGAAGCTGGTTTAGCATCGAAATTAGATGATGTTAAGAACCATATTTCTCTAAATACAGTAAAACTTGAACATATACAAAACGATCTGGAGAGAAAAAATAAAGATTATATGCGTTATTTATCATCCTTAAAAGAAGAAAGAGAAGACTTCCAAAAATCAATAGCAGATGTCATTCAAGAAGAATTAAAGCTGAATATTAAATTTTCTTTTTAAATATCTTTTTCTTACTTATCTTATTGTCAATTTACGATTATCTTTAAGGTTCTTTCTAATTGTAGTTAAATTTAAATGCGTCTTAAGAAAATTGTGAGTTTCTGTATCTTCCAAACCGAATATTTTTAGATAATGGTAAGCTAATACTAAATCTTGCTTAATATCAATGTCAAATCCTGCCCGAAAGGAATCATAAATCGCTATCTTTAGATTTTCCTGTTTCGCTGCATTATACATTGCCAATAAAGATGGAATAGTATTATTGGAGAAAAAAGTGTGAAGAGTATGGGGCGGATTTCTCCCAAACACAGAAATTCCTGCTGATGAAATAGCAGGACATAGAACTAATTGATGATCTTGGATAAGTTTATAGATATCATAGAAATTTTGAACAGAAATTAAAACAGTATCTAAAAAAGTAAAGACAGTTGATGTTGCTTTATATTTATCAATTGCAATTTGATTTAAATCGGAAATAACTTGGTCAAAAGATTTTCTTGGAGTTGTTAATTGCTCTTTTATTCCAATTAATCCATAACTATTAGTGAGTTGGAGTATTTCGGGACTGTTGCAGTAAACAATTATGTGATCAAAGCAATTAACCTTAGTTAATTTAGCTGCAAGATCTTTAAACATTGCAATAGTCAAATCTTTAAGTTGCTCTTTAGAAAAGCATTTCTTAAGCCTCGATTTCGTTCTAGAAAGAGGAGCAATTGGAATTAATAATATATTCATAGAATTACAAAATATTAAGGTTACAGAGTTTTAAAATTTAATTCACTTAATATTATTTAGAATGTGAATTGATAATCGTTCAAATGCTTCATTGACATTTTTATTCAATAATGCTGAAGTCTCTAAATAATCAACGCTCAATTCCGAGGTTTTCTCATTAATAAACTCAACATCAACTTCTCTTTTTAAGTCTGATTTATTTCCAACAATAATATAAGGAACATCCCCACTCAATTCTTTGAGTTTTGATATCCAAAAATCAAGATTTTTGAAGGATTCATAGTTTCCTAAACTAAAAATAATCATAGCGCCGACAGCTTGAATAAAATAGTATTCATTGGCGAAAAGTTTATCCGTTTGACCCCCAATATCCCAGAAATACAGTTTAAAGCCCTTGTCCTTAATATCTGCCTTTAAATCTTCGTTTTTTAATTTTAATTTGTCAATTATTTTGCCCAGGTCAATTTCTTTGATAAGAAAATTAGCGCCAATAGTCTGATGATATTCCTCACTAAATTTCTTATCTACATATCGAGCTAATAAACTTGTTTTTCCAACTCCTGGATCACCACAAAGAATTACTTTTCCCCGATATGACATAATTATCCCTTAGATTTTGTAATTCATATTATTCTTCTTTCAATTTAAATTTGATTTTATTTTATCCAAATTTTATTATTTGTATTATTGATCCGGTTTTTGCGAAGTTAATACAATTTCCTTGCATTCAGAACTGATGAAGTGACGGAATAAGTGTTCATAACCAGCTATTTGTTTTTTTCTCCCATTTTCTAGCCATAAACCAGAAGTATATTCAGGTGCTTCTTGTACCTGATCTAGAGTAGTTAAAACGAAATCATTATCTGCGATAAGTAAACCAAAGGGGATAACATTATCTCCTTCGATCGAATGAACTTTTATCGAGATTTTTAGAAGTTTCTTAATCTCCTCTTTTAATGACTCAAAATATTTTAAAGCAATAACTATTTGAAGGTTATTTGAAAACTTTTTATTCCAGAGTTCATTGAGAATCCATTCATGTCCCCCAAGTTCTTCCATTAAGAGATCGGGTGTAATAATAAAAAAAATTCTTCGTTTCGAAGAATTTATCAATTCTCTTATTTTCTTCCTTATTTTATCTCTGGAATTAATAGACCATACTCTAGGTTCAGACTCTTCTTTATCAATTTCCAATTCACTAATAACTTTCTCCAAGAGGATAGTATCATTAATTTTTTGTTTATACTCTTCACGTAAAGATTTAAAGATTCTCTCAATTGGAATAACTTGATAGTTTGCTCCTCTTTTTACTGGTTCCTTCTGAATAAAACCTCTTTCCATTAATCGATTCAAACTGTCATAAACTCGTGCTCGGTCTACACCAGAATACTTGGCGATATCTGCAGGGCTTAAAACTTTATATTTAGAGAGTGTAAGTAAAACTTTCGAATCATTTTTAGTAAAACCGAGATTTTGTAAACCATCCTCTATTCCAATCTCATTTAACTCAGTATCGTGATTAGAATTTGTCAAAAATTAAATCAATTCTCTATTATTCAACCAATTAACTATCTTATCTTAACAGTTATATTTTAATGTTGTTTTTTGAAAATTAAATTTCAATGGATATTCAATTTACTATAAGGAGTTTAGAAGGTTAAGTATTTAAAAATTTTCATCTTTATTTCAAGTTTCCAAACAGTTAAGTGAGAATTTAATATTTCAAAATTTATGAAAATTAGGTTCTAAAGGGAGGTTTTGTGATATGGATTTACAATTTACTAAATTATGCAAATATAAAGTGTGTTATCATGGAAATAAACATACTAAATCAGATTTAATATCTTTTAGGGGCTTCCTTTTGGAATTAAGTTTTCAATTTGTAGATTAGGGCTGAAAGTTAATAAGGATGATAATTCCAAAAGAAAAGTTCGAAAATTCTTATTGAATTGGTGAATGAGCTAAACTCTACGATACTAGTTTTTTTATTTTCTATTTAATAAAAATTAAAAATTTATTTTAGTAATGCTATTTTGTCGGACAACGTATTTTTAGCAAATTTCTGATCTAAAAATTTCAATCAATCATATTTCCATAAACAGTCATTTCGAACCATAATATTTATATAATAGAAATGAGTAGTTATTATTAATTATAAATCTATATTAAAACAAACTAATCTCAAAAATTTTAAGTGGAGGAATAAAAAATGGCTAAAAAGAAAGCTCCAGCTAAGAAAGCAGAAAGTTATATCGCAAAAGCACCCATTAGAAGATTAATGAAAAAAGAAGGTGCTGATTTAGTCGCAGCAGAAGCTCTTGATAAGTTAATAGGCTTCTTGGAAAAGAAAGCTGCCGCAGCTACAAAAGATGCGCTAGCAATCTGTAAAAAGGACAAACGTAAGAGGATTACTGCTGCTGACGTAAGAAATGCGACCCGATAGTATGCTTAAAATGTTTTAAATTCAGTATATCCTTTTTTTTCTTATTTATTTTTATTAGAAGCTCTCGTAAAACTCTTTATTCAAAAAGTTATGTATATTTTCAGTTAATTTTTGTTTAACAGAGTCTAAGCCCTCAACTACTATTCTAGTTTTCCCTACAATATCTATATACCCCAATTCAGCACCATATCTAGGTACAATATGAATATGGAGGTGCTCTATACTTGCACCCGCAATAATTCCTTGGTTAATTCCGATATTATATCCTTTTGGGCTATATAAATCATCTAAGAGGAGCTGAATTCCTTGAATAGTTCGATTAATATGAATAATTTCTTCACGTGTTAGCTCTAAAAAGGAAGCGACATGTCGATTTGGGATAATCATTAAATGACCAGGATTATACGGATAAAGATTTAAGGAAATAAAAATATATTCATCATCATAAATTTTAAGTGTCACCACTCTTTCATCGTTGTCGCGTACAGCACACAATATGCAGTCAACGTTTGGTTTTGATTTTCCTTGAACGTAATCTAACTTTCCTAATGCTCTAAGCCAATCATTAAATATAATTAATCACCTTTATGAAATGATCTGAATTAGGAGTATAAAGAAAAATCCGATTCTGATGAAAAATCCTTAAATTTACCAACGTCATCTGGATTTAGCTTTTCCATGCAATATTCATTTAATAAGATGTTGCTATAAGCTGTACAGTTAAATACTTTTCGGACACTCGTGAATAGTTTATCTTTTGAAATGCTATAAACTGGTTTGAGGAAGAATTGATCACTTATTTCGTAACGATAATTTTGAATATCTATACGAAAAAAGACATTTTTCAATAGAAAGAGTTTTCTTAACTCCATAAAAAATTGTAATTTTTTTTCTTCTCCAAGGGAATTTAATGCCTCAATATGATGTGGAGAGATTTGAGTCCC
>JAEOSU010000004.1 GCA_016840165.1 Promethearchaeota archaeon | reverse complement strand
CTTTCTCAAACAATTTTAAAAGGAGAAGATACCAATATATTAAGTAATCAAAAAAATTAAACTAAAATCTTAAAATAAAGAAATGATAAGGTGAGAAATTAATGGCATTTTTTATGGTAACATTTACGTATCCCCCTTCTAAGGCTGAAGAGGTTGGTCAGGCGTTTGTATCCAAGGAAGCCCCCGAATTACCGGATTTTGTAAATAGAATCCAAATCTTTGTGGTTTTGGATAAAGAACTAAAGGCTTATTCCATTTATGAGGTCGAAGATGCGAAATCTCATGAGGGATTCGTAGCAATAACCAAAAGGTTCACGGGATATTTCAATGTTGAAGGCTCTCGATTTAAAATTGAACCATTATTAACTGTAGATGAAGCATTACCATTGATTGGATTAGGTTAGATGTGAGTTTGAATTTAAAATTATTTTTCTTTTATTATTTTTCTATATATTTAGATTACTATAATCAGCCTTAGAGTTGATATTTTAAAAGCTTTAAAATTTATATCTTACATTCAATTTACAGGAAATTTTAATATAATTAAAAAAACCAATTAATTAGAAAAAAAAATTTAGATAAAGATGAATGCTTATTATCAGCCTTTTATGATATTCATGTTACATGATTCAGGGGAAAAGGATCAAATTGATATTACAAAAGAAATATTTTTAAAAGAAAATGGAAAAAAAGTACTTCTCCCCGAACAAGTAGTCCTAATTTTTGATGAAGAATTAAGAAGGATATATATATGGAAGGGAGCACAATCTTCAGTTCGAAAAAAGTTTATTGCTTCACGGGTTGCCTCTGAATTGCAAAATGAATTGGCAAATGTTGCAAATTTTCATCGATGTAAAGTGGTTTCTGTGGATCAAGGGGATGAACCACGTGAATTTTTAAATTCTTTTGGTTTTTCTTCCATGAAACTTGATATGGCTTTAGAGCCTAAAGAAATGCCTAAATCATCCTACTCGGAAAAACCTACTCAGAAAACTGATACATCTCAAAGATCTAAGCAAATTGATAAGGGTAAGCAACCTTATAAACTACGAAAGCCTAACAAGTTTAAGATTTTATCTCAAGATCAAAAATCTCGATTAGATACTATTCTAAAATCTGAAATTCCTTCAGGATTTGCTCGTCAACATATAATTCTGGGTGATAATATCATTTATGGTAATGTGAAGTCTAAAACTGAAATTTTTGGTAAAATAGTTATCGAGGAATCATGGAGCCCTGTTGAAGGATTGAATGAGAAAATGATTGAATTTAACGATTATAAAATAAGAGTCTATTTTGATGTCAACAGCAGTCTTATAAAAGCGGTAGAATTCTTAAAGCCTACCGCCCCTGAAGTTCTGAAAGAAAAAATTATAGACTACTCAAAATGGACCGTCAAAGAACTAAAAGCTTATTGCTCTAAAAACGATATAAACGTACTTTCAAAATACAGGAAAGCTGATCTAATAAAATTAGTAGAAGATTTTAACAAATAAGCCATTTCGTAATATAACATTCATAGTATACTTAGGAAAATCGAAAAATCTAATCTCTCACTTCCTATAAAATTTTTCATACTGAGGTAACGAACAATAATAAATTGATAAGAAATTTATTAATTATCAAAAGTTGTTGCAAATATGATTAGCGAGTCAAAAAGAGAGCTTAAAATTAATATTTTGGCCTGTCCCTTCACAGAATCATGTAATTTGCCAAAAGTTCAAAGTCTCTGCAATTTTCCCGATTATAAACAGTGCAGAGATTATGAATTAAAGCTTAAAAAGTTAAAAAATTCAATGAAAATCTTACATTAGCTTTTAATTCTTTATTTTACTTTATCTTGATGATTGAAAAAGATTTGAGCAAATTTCGCTTTATTCATAAAAAGAGAATGGTGTATCACGAAAAAAATAAAATTTATTTCTCTATAAAAAGACTATCTAGAGTAATATCAAGGTCGACTTCACAATCCTTGATTTTTTTCACTAATTTTCTTAAACCATATTCATTTAATATTAATTCAAGTAAATTTTCATATAAACCGAGTAAGTTATCTTGTCCTAACTTATAGTAAGCATCCTCATCGGAAAAGTTAATATTGAGAATTTCATGTAGTCCTTGAATGGATTTTTTTATATTCTCAAGATTTTCTTCCGCTTTTTTCTTCATTTCTGACGTGAAATTGGGCGTATCCATATTTAACCGTACCTATGCAATAGTAAAAAGAACTGATATTTAAATTATGACTATTTTCGACATTTATGTTATTGTATGACGGAATTCCAACGATATCCTTAAAGATTGAATGAAAGAAATCGATAATTAACATAAGATCAATTTATGATAAATGATAATAAGTCCTTAAAAAAAGATGGAAAATAATAAAATTTTGTATTTTTATTTCCTTTTTCATCAAAAAATGAAAGCAAAATAAATTATACATATTCAATTGTGGCGGGAGGTTTAGGGGTAATATCAAAATAAATATTCTTTGCAGCACTTAATTCTAATAATTTAAACTTAATTTCTTCAAGTAAATGAATTGGTAAGGCGGTAACACTAGCCTTGCGTGCATCTATACTATTCACACTACGAATTATCACGTCATAAGTTCCTGCCCTGCTCTCATGGAGCTCATATAATAATCGAGCGTATCCTTGTAAATGTGACGCAAAAGTTGTTAATTTCTTAAAATCCCATTCCCCTTTGATAGATAAAGGTATTTCATAAGTTCTTCTACCCTCAACCATTCCGGTAACCTTCTTTAATAAAACATCCTCACCTATTGCTGCAAAACCTTGGAATGGTTCCTGCTCTCCTTGTTCATTTATTATCATGGCTTTTCCATATTTCTCATTATAATAAGTATTAATGCAATTTTCCACGATATCATGAACTTTCTTCTCAAAATCTAAATTTTCTGGGGTGACAGGACCAATAATACGTGCTGCAAGTGCGGGACCGGGAAAGGCTTTTCGATAGATAAGTTCTTGGGGCATATTTAGAAATTCTAATATATTTCTAATTTCATGCTTAGTAAGGCTAGCCACTGGTTGAATTGTAGCCTCAACTTCATATTCAATTTCTAGGTTGTGCTGACTTTTGATAAATCCTGCTTTATGTTTTTCTTTCAAAGCTAATTCATCATCTAAAGACATAGTTTCCTTCAAATCAGAAATCTTTACACCGAAGCTTTCTTCAATGTCAGGTAAGATCGTTCCGTCGGCTAATACCTCACAATTATTATCTTTTATAAATTTACTTATAGTCGATGAATATGCATTCTTAAAAAGCTGTCTTTTCTTTTCTGCATCATCTTCACCATAAATTTTTGGAAGAAATTCATCACGAATATTGATGATCACTGTTTCAGGAAATATATCTTTAATATTCTCCTTTTCTTCTTTCCCATTTATAATCCGCATTAATCCATGGTCAATAAATACAGGTACTACGTTAATCTTTGTCATTTTTAATAATAAGTAAGTAGTTGAACTATCAATACCTCCAGATAATGCACAGAATACCTTTTTGTCCATTGCATACTTTTTTAAAAACTCAATAGCAGCATTTACAAATTGTTTTGGTTCTTTGGGTGGATTAATTAATCTGTGATTTAACATAAAACCTAATAATATAACTCATCAAATAAGCATGTTTATTAAATGGTTATGATAGGAAAATTATCTCAAAGTACCTCCATTTTGGAAATGCATAAGGTTTTATAGAATAATTAAGATAATACTATCATTCTCGTAATTTAACTGGTGATATTGTTTGACTGAGGATATTAACCCTGAAATACGACAAAAAATTGATCAGATAGTTGAGAAAGCGATTGTTTTATTCCTTGATAAAGTTTCTAAGGGAGATTCTTTAGAGGAATTAATAAAAAATCTAATTACTGAAAAGGTTTTTAGTAAACTTGGTCCAATGATGAACAGGTATGTTATTAGAAAAGTAGCAAAAAAGATAGTTCGTAAAACTGTTGATCGAATCTGGGAAAGACATAAAGATAAACTTTTACTTAAACTTCAAGCCTTAAAGTGAAAAATAAAAAATAATAAAAACATCTAAAAAGAAATTTAGAAAAGGCTAACCGATTTATTGTGCTTCTCATGATATCTTTGGTGATATTCCTCAGCTCGATAGAATTCTTCAAGTGGTACAATTTCTGTAACAATAGGTTTTTTATACTTTCCAGATTTGTCTAGCTTCTCTTTTAAACGTATCGCTTTCTGCTTTTGTTCTTCATTATTATAAAACACAACTGAACGATACTGCGTACCTACATCCCATCCTTGTCGATTAAGACTGGTAGGATTATGTATATTCCAGAATATTTCTAATAATTCCTCATACGATACAATTGAAGGATTATAAGTAACTTGTACTACTTCGGCATGTCCGGTTTTATCAGTACAGACCTCTTTATAAGTTGGATTTTTAGTATGACCACCAGAGTATCCAGAGATAGCATCAATAACCCCTTCTACTTTTCTAAAGCGTGCTTCTACACCCCAGAAGCACCCAGCCCCAAATGTCGCTTTTTCCATCATCATAATCATATAATAATAAAAAAGAAATAAATTAGTGTCGGTAATTACCTATAATCCAATCTCTACATTTACTAATAATTGTTAATGATATGAAAGAAAATTTTAATAGAAAATAAGTGATATCAAAACAGAAAATATGAAGAATTATATAAGAAAAAATAAAAATGGCAATTCTAATCTGAATTTTTTTCTCTTAATTCGCGATGTAGGATTTTTCCAACTATAGTTTTAGGGATTTCATCAATAAATTCCACAAATCGAGGATATTTTTCAAATCCCATATTCTTTTTCGACCAATCAATAATTTCTTGTTCGCTTACCTGCCCCTTAAATCTCTCCTTTAATACAATGAAAGCTTTGATATTTTCATTACCCTCCTCATCTCTAATTCCCACAACAGCGCAATCTTCTATTGACTCATTGTAAAATAACAAATCTTCTACTTCGGTTGGATAAACAGAATGACCTTTATATTTAATCATATCCTTTAAACGTTCTTTGATAACTATCCTTCCATCATCATCCATTAGAGCCATATCTCCTGTTCTAAGCCATCCATCGATTATTGTATCTGCAGTTTCTTTTGGTCTTTTATAATATCCCTTCATCATCTGTGGACCTCTAACCCATAGTTCTCCTACCTCATTTAATCCAAGAATTTCTCCATTATCTCCTACTATTTTAACATCAGTATTAGGTAATGGCATTCCTGCAGTTCCAGATTTAAAATTATCACCAAATGTGTTCGCTGTAACAGCGGGAGACATTTCAGTCAATCCATAGACCTCTCGAACTTTTGCACCTGAGAGTTTTTCGAATTGTGTTCTTACATCATCAGGAAGAGGCGCAGCTCCACTAAAACAGAAATTAATACTTGATAAGTCATGCTTTTCAATGCCCTCATAATTATTTATATTGTTAAATAAAGGAGCAATTCCAGGAAAAATAGTTACTTTTGTGGATTCAATGGCTTCTATTACTTCATGAGTTTCGCGAGGATTAAACACGCAAGTAAGAGTATTTCCCATATGAACTACTGCGTTCATTACAAAGCACATATAGATGTGATAGAAGGGTAATACAGCAAGAAAGGTCTCTTCCCCTTCTCTAATACCAGCAAGCCATGTTTTAATCTGATATACGTTTGCTACTATATTTCGATGAGTTAGCATTGCACCCTTAGGGAATCCAGTAGTTCCACCCGTATATTGTAACATAGCGATATCTTCAGGATCTAGATTCAATTGAGGGGGATCTGGACTTGTTTCCCTTATAATATCTTCAAAAGTAGGCTCCCCTCCCATTGGGTATTCTGGAGGTGCCATGGGATCAGGAGCTAGATAAGGCCCTAAATTACTATAAAATTTATGCTGTACATCCGTTTCTTGAATAATAGGTTCTACTATACCATTAAAACCCTCCCATCCGATGTATATTTTTGCATCGCTATCATTCAATTGTCTTTTAACTTCTAAGCTCTTAAATAACGGAGATAAGTTGGTCACAACTCCTCCCGCTTTAAGAACACCATAGTAATAGGATATATAGGCTGGGTTATTTGTGAACTGAAGTGCAACAGTCTCTCCTTTTCTTAATCCGAGTTCAGTAAGTTTAGTAGCAGTTCGATATACTATATCCTGCAATTGAGTGTATGTAAGTTGAAACCCCATGAAATTGGTAATTATATGATTAGGATATTTTTTAACGCTATCTTCAAGAAAATCTACTAGAGTATTTTCTGGAATGTCTATAGTTTTTGGGACATTCTCAGGCCAATCTTTATAATAGATCTTTTGATCTGACATGATTTTAATTCTTTTTATGTGATATTTTGTATTTTCTTTCTTTATGTTATTTTTTATAGTTTTAAAAATTTTTTAAAATAAGAAAAGAAGATACAATAAACCCTTTAATTAAATATCTTAGTAATTAGGTAATGATCTAAGTTTATTATGTTTTAAGTTAAAGTTTTTAATAAGGAGTTTTTTTAAATTGGTAAAATAGTATTGTAAATATAAAATGAAAAAGATTGGTGATTATTATCGATCGTGATGGCGCATTTAAGCTCTGTCTTTTTGGGGACGGTGGAGTTGGTAAAACCACTTTAATTAAACGTTATATTACTAAAGTGTTTGATAAGGATTTAAAAATGACAATCGGAGCAGATTTCAGTATTAAGGAACTAATTATCGACGGAAAAAGTGCAAGATTAAGAATTTGGGATTTTGCAGGGGAAGAACGATTTAAAGTATTATTACCGAGCTTTGCTAAAGGAGCGGATGGAGGAATTTTTATGTTTGATACCACGAGGTATGCAAGTCTTAAAAATATTAACGATTGGCTATCTATTTTTGAAAGGAGCACATCAGAACAACAAATTGAGATCCCTATTATAATGGTTGCAGGAAAAATTGATCTTCAAAATAAGCGTTCCGTTGAATCTGAAGAGGCGCAAGATTTAGCTAGTAAATATAACCTCAATGGCTATTTTGAATGTTCTTCAAAAACTGGAGAGAATGTTGAAGAGATTTTTGAATTTATAACACGTATTATGATAGAAAATTCAGACCTTGAATGAACTACTTTTCTAAATTTAATATTACTCTTTTTCATAGAACCAATAATTTTTACTTGAATAGTTCTCTTTAGAGAATAATTAAATGATTTAATGATTAATTCTTTTAATTATAATATTAATCTAATTAGAATAGGAGAATTTTATGATTAAAGATACACGATTTACAGATCAACATGGAACAGTTTTAATGCTGGGAAATGAAGCCATAGTGAGAGGAAGCCTTGAAGCTGGGGTCAGTTATGTAGCCCAATATCCCGGAACTCCGACAAGCGACATTGGAGAGACTTTTCAAACCATTATTGGCCAAGAACCCATCTTCCATGAAGCTCTTATCCATCATTGGGCAATTAATGAAGCTGTTGCAAGCTCGGAATGTGCTGGAGCGGCATGGACGGGATGCAAAGTATTAAATCCGATGAAACATGTTGGTCTTAATGTTGCAAGTGATGCTTTAAGTGTCATAGCCCTGAATGGACCTAATCCTGGTGCCATGGTCATAGTTGTTGGGGCAGATCCTGGAAGTTTAGGCTCTCATCAAGAACAAAATGAGCGTTTTTATACTTGGATGTTCCACTTTCCATGTTTCGAGCCTCACACACCTCAAGAATGTAAGGATTTCACAAAATTGGCATTTGAACTCTCAGAAAAGTACGATACGGTGTTCGAGATCCGTACATCGACTAGAAGTGCTCATTCTCGAGGTTATGTGGACTTGGAGCCTTTAAAGAACGGATTGGCTAAAGGAAAGTTTATAAGAAATATACCAAAATTTAATTCTCTCCCTCCACACGCTATAAGTAATCACATTAGATTATATGAGAGAATAGAAGCTATAAGAAGTATAATTCCGACTCTTAATATAAATAAAATATATCCAGGAAAGAATTCTGTCGGAATAATTACAAGTGGTATGTCATTTGGCTATTCTATTGAAGCTCTAAATCAACTCGGGATAGATGATGTGCCAATCTTGAAATTAGGCATGATCTATCCTCTCAATTATGAGGAGATAACCAAATTCATCAGAAATTTAAAAAAAGTAATAATCATCGAAGAGTTAGAACCCTTTCTAGAAGTTAAAATTGCAGAAATTGCGCAAAAGTTCAAAATTGACATCGAAATCTTCGGCCAAGAATACTTTCCAAAGTATAACGAATATTCTACTGGTCTTGTCGCCAATCGGTTAGCAAACTTATTTGGTATTGAATCAAATGACAAAATTCATAATGCAATAGAATTATACAATTCTTATAAAAATACTATCCCGAGTAGATTTCCGACTTTTTGTGCTGGATGTCCAGAACGAGCCACACTTTACACTATTTTAAAAGCAACTAATAACTTGGAAAATACTGTAGTGTGTGGAGATATAGGATGTTTCGTGATGAGCTTCTTTCCTCCTCAACAATGTAGTGATCTAATTATTTGTATGTCTGGTGGGCTTAGTGCTGCCATTGGGATGAGTGAAAAAACTGACCAAAAAATAATTGCATTAATTGGGGATTCAACATTTCTTCATACTGGGATGGCACCTTTAACGGAAGCTGCAAATTATGATTCTAATATTTTGTTATTTGTATTTGAAAATAATTGGACCGCAATGACTGGGCATCAACCAGTATTAGGTCTAACAGAGAAACGGTTATCAATTGAAAAGATTTGTAATGCTGTGGGGGTTTCATGGGTAAAAGTGGAGGATTCTTATAACCCAAAGCAGCTAATAAAGACTATAAATGAAGGATTAAATACAAAAGGATTCAAGGTCATAATAGTTAAACGAGAATGTGCCCTTCAGGCTCATAGATGGAGACAGACTAAGATAAAAGAATTGACCCAAAAAGGAAACAAAGTTCAAGAAATCTCATATTATATAGGGGGGTGTCAACTCTGTTATGAATGTGCCCGAATATTAAGTTGTCCAGCGTTAAGAAAAGTTAGAATAGACAACCTTGAAGAAATGCAAATAGATCAAGAAAGATGCATAAAATGTGGCGTATGTTATGAAATTTGTCCAAATGGTGCTATTCGTAAATCAATAATTAATTTATTTGAAGAGGAGGTTCCTTTCCGTGAACTTTAATGACACAGACATAATTAATATTATTATAGCAGGAACTGCAGGGCAGGGAGTTATTACCCTTAAAAGGCTCATAGAATTTGCTGCCCAAAAGGCAGGTATAAACAGATGTTTCGGAACAGAACATCATGGATTAGCACAAAGAGAAGGTGCAATTGTAAGCCATACACGTTATCAAAAAAAATTGAATAAAAATGAGCGTAAAAATATTCAAAGTCCTCTTATTTCTTATGGTGATGCTGATTTATACATTTGCATTGAGCCCGTAGAAACATTAAGGCATGGTCTTTTTGCTTCGAATAAAACCACATTTGCCATCAATTCTTATTCTATTCCCGGAATTATGATAACAGCAGGATTAGAGGAATATCCCTCTTTAAAAATGATTGAAAAGGTTTTAAGGCAGTACTCTGATGAGATATATTTTTTGAATGCCACTGAATTATCATTAAACTCTTTTAAATCTAATCAATTTGTAAATATTATTTTACTGGGTCTTGCAATAACGACTAATAAATTACCATTCATTGAAATAGAGGATTATGAAGAAGTCATTAAGGAGCGACTAAGAGAACCTGAAAATAATATTAAAGCTTTACATTTAGGTTTGGAAAATGGCAGAAAGATAATCGGTTATTAACAAATTTTATTTTTTAATCATACTTCTTTATAAGCTTTATTGGATAGAAAAATCCGAAATAAAAAAAAATTGAACTTAATGTCAAGAATGATCTAATAATTATTATTATAATAATCTCTTGCCAACTAAATGAATCCATACCTGCGGAAAATGTGATTAATGAAAAAGCGATTAATAAGAAATAGCCTCGTAAGTGCGTTTCTCTATCGACTGAACGAATTGAATTAATAGAGAACAAAGTACCTGTAATAAATATAATTAATGCTGTGGAAATAGCAAAAATTAAACTCAATGGAGTTCGATTCATAACTTCCAAATTAATTTTATATCCTATTAAATTTGGATTAACAAACAATAGAACTAAAACAACAGTCTCATAAGAAGTACAAATTAAAGTAGTTAAAATGGTAAATTCTTTCTTATATTTAAGATCCATAGAATATGAATATGCATATATCCAAAAGATTAATGCGAAGGGAATAAAAGCATTCGATAAAAGTAATTCCATCCATTCAGTTGACGGTGTATTGAAAAGAATTACTGTAGTTAAATTTAAAATTGTCCACCACCAAGGAGAACTCATAAGTATCCATGATGCTCCTAGGAAAAGAAATTCCTTCTTTTTTAGTGTTTTATATTTTAGTATGATTTTAATACCAATAATGAAGCTAGTGCTAACAAAAATCAAATTCAATAAAAATCTAACTAAATAAGTATCGCTTAAATAATTTAATGCCATTATTAGAACAACAATTACTATTCTTATCTTTAATCAGATTTATTATAATATAGATTAAATATAATTTTAACTGTTTCAATCTCAGAAAAAAAGGTAACTAGATAAATTCAAAATCTTATGCCGAAGTTCTGCGAATTACTTTAACTAATCCTTTATCCCTCAGTTTACCCATCATATCCTCAACGTCAGATAAAGGTTTTTCTGCTATTTCTGCGCACTGTTCAATAGTATTCATTCCATCACAAATCTTCAATAATTTGTACTCTTCCATACTTAACATACCTAAATGAACACTCATTTCTGGAACTTCCTTTACGACTATAGGTATTCTTGCTTCGCCACCCGCTTCAACAGTTTCAGCCCCAACTTGAGTTATACTAGGCGAATCTCCAAAAAAGCTTTTTACTCCCGTGATATCATAGTTATCATTTATATAGACATATACTTTATGCTCTTGTCCTGATATATCATCGGGATCTTCAGGATCAGGATATGGATTGGAATGGGTATATTCTTTTGTATAAAGTCCCATCTTCAGTCCATCAATAATTTCTTTCTTGTCCAATCTTAACGCTACCATATCCTGGCATATATCACACCATGCCCATGCCTCTATTAAACTAAAATATTTCCTTACTTTATTTTCTGGAATTAGTGTACACCTTTATTTTCATTTATAATGGTGATTCCTTAAATTATTAAAGATAATTTATATTTTAATAATGTTGTTTATCAATTTAAACTTTAATTAACTTTTCTATGATGTTTGAGTGAAGAAATAAAAACGAAAAGAATTAAAGTTATTTTATATTCTAATTTTCAATACAGCTAATCAATTAGATTACAAATAACAATGTCAAGTTTTAAGAAGAATTTGTGTTTTTCTTGTGGTCGTCCAATCGCTCCATATGAAGGTGCTGTCCATTTTCCTTGTCCTCAATGTGGGGACGTGACAATTTGGAGATGTGAACGTTGCAGGACAATGGGTAATACGTATAAATGCTTAAAGTGCGAGTTTGAAGGCCCATAAATTAATCTGTTAAACGGAAAAATAGTGAAGAATATGGGAAAAGAATTTATTGCGTTAATTGATGTTGTACCGGAAGAGATTGATACTGATTTTGAAGAACTAATCAAAAAATTAAAAGATACTCTGCCTAATGATGCAGTAA
The DNA here is from genome assembly GCA_016840165.1 of Promethearchaeota archaeon. Lineage (GTDB taxonomy): Archaea > Asgardarchaeota > Lokiarchaeia > Sigyniarchaeales > SOKP01 > SOKP01. Next base: position 42,048 of record JAEOSU010000004.1, on the reverse strand, counting down.
TCGAACGCTATGATGTTATTCCAGTTGCATTCGGATTAAAAAAAGCAAGGGTTCGTGTTAGATATCCCGAAGAATGGGGTGGAACGGATAAAGTAGAAGAGTGCTTCAGTAAAGCCGATGGAATACAAGGTATTGAAGGTATAGCATTCTCAAAAGCTTGAATTTTAAGTTATTGTTAACTGATTTAATCATTTTATTTACTTTACTTCTTATCTCCTATTAAAATTTATACTATTCGTTTGAACAACTTATCCAACTCCTTAAAGGATATAAATTTCAAAGTAGGTCTTCCATGGGCACAATGATAAGGATTCTCGCAATAAGATAAATCAATCAAGAGTTTTCTTATATCTTTTAAACTAAGATTATCACCACCACGAATACTTTTATGACATGCCAAATAATTAATGATTTCTTCACGTGATTCAGCAAACCTTTTATCTTTTCCGATTTCAGTAATATCACCTATGACTTCTTTTATGATTTTTGTATTCGGTAGTTTTTCAATAATAGTTGGAATTTCCCTCAATACAAATGTATTTCCCCCAAAATGTTCAAAGTTAAACCCTAATTTTTTAAATTCCAATAAATTAGACAATAAGAAAAATTTTTCACTAGCAGACACATCAATTTTTAATGGAACTATTAAAGTTTGTCGATTCTGTCGTGCTTTAGCATACAAAGTATAAAAATATTCTTTCATAACTCTTTCAGAGGCAGCGTGTTGATCTAAAATATACAAACCACTCTCTCCTTCTTCATTAATCCCTTCTAAAACAATATATGTATGGTTACTCAATTGTCCTGTATAAGAAATTAACCGAAGCTTAGGAAAATTTTTCTTAATAATAAACTTTTCTCGCAAATATGTGTCAGATACTTCTTTCCCATTAATCAAAGTGCTGGTAACTTCATCATTCAAACTCAACTGCACAGGAGCTTTAATACGGTCTATGATTTCCGCTTGATTTTGTGTATTTGAAGCATCAGTTTCAGGTTCTGAAGATTGCATTCTATTAATTTCGGTATCAACGTTATCTGGCGCACTAGATATAGCTTCTGGTTGGGGCACAAATTGATCCAAATCAGATATGATATATTTATCTTCTTTTTCCATAAATAGTTCTTTAACAAATCTATGAATTACCTCATATATTTTATTATAGACATATTCCTCATCCTCAAACCTAATATGTAATTTCTTAGGATGTACATTGAAATCAATAAATGCAGGGTTAAATTCGAAATTCAAAATAAAAAATGGATATCGTCCTATCATCATCACGCCCGCATAGGCGTCTTGGATTGCCCTATATATGAGATCACTAATCACATATCTTTTATTGAGAAAGATACTTGATTGACTCCGATTATTTCTAGAAATCTCACTGTGTCCCAGCAATCCTTTTATAGTGATATTTTTATCCTTATAATTGATGGGTTCTACATATTTTGCAATTTTTTTTCCATAAATATGAAAAACTGTGGTTCTTAAGTCGTTTGAAGCAGGACAGTTCAGAATAGTCAAATTTTCATTCATATAAATGAAATGTATCATTGGATAACATAGTGCATATCTTTGAATAATATCGCTAATGTGGCCTAATTCAGTCATATCCTTTTTTAGAAATTTTCTTCTTGCTGGAATATTATAAAACAAATGTTTAACCTGAATATTTGTTCCAATAGAACAAGCCACCTCTTTCGAAGATAAAATTTTTCCTCCTTCAATTATTAACTCTTTTCCTCTTTGATTGGACTCTGTTCGAGATATAATAATTACTTTACTCACAGCTGCAATGCTAGCCAATGCTTCTCCTCTAAAACCGATGGAATTAAGTTTTGTTAAATCATCAAAAATCCTAATCTTACTACTAGTGTGTCTCTCAAAAGCTATGTCAAGTTCTCCGGATAGTATTCCTATTCCGTCATCAATAATTTGGATAAACTCTTTCCCAGCTTTCCTTATAATTATTCGAATTTCTTTCGCTCCAGCATCAATACTATTTTCGATCAATTCTTTAACAACATTCGCCGGCCTTTCTATTACTTCGCCTGCTGCAATCTTTTCATAGTCAATAATCTTTTTTATGGCTGGCCTATCCAATATTTCCACCTATTCTTCTAAATTCAAAGAATCAAGTTTCTCTCCTTTTTGTTTGATATCAATTATGACTTTCATCGCCTCTATTGGAGTTAAGGAATTGATATCCAAATTTTTAATTATATCGAGAATTTCCTCTAAATCCTCATTAACTACAACTTTCTCCAATACTTTAGGTTTAAAGAAGGTAGTCTGAACATAAGATTTCTTTTTTTTTCTAAATTTTTCATCTTCTGATTGTTCCTGTCGCTTTGAACCAGTAGATTGATTCATTTGGGTTTTTAATTTTTCAAGTTCAAATTCTTTTTTTCCTAATTCTTTTTCTTTTGTCAATAATTTATCTTCACAATCAAGCAATTCATGTTTCTTGGAGGATAATTCCGTATTTATTTTCTTTAATTCATGTCTTTTTTCTCTAATGAATTTATCATAATACTTACCATTTGATTCGTTATTCCCATTTAATTTTACAGCCGCTTTAAAGGGATCTTTTTGCTCAATTTGCTCGAGAATCTCAAATGCTCGAATAATAACATCATCTGGGATTCCAGCCAACTTAGCAACATGAATACCATAAGATTTGTCTGTACTCCCCTCTTTTAAGGTTCTTACAAAGTTTATACTGCCATCTTCGTTTTCAAGGATATCCAAATGATAATTCTTCACTCGGGGCAATTCTATTTCAGTTAATTGGTGATAATGGGTACTAAAAAGAGTTTTTGTTTTTAGCTCATGAAGTTTTTCGATGGTAGCCATTGCTATACTTTGACCGTCACTTGTACTGGTCCCTCTTCCCAACTCATCAATTATAACTACACTTGATGGAGTTGCATAATTCAAAATTTTTGCGGTTTCTGTCATCTCAATCATGAAAGTACTTAATTTTCTCGCTAAATCATCTGAGGCTCCAATACGCGTAAATATTTGATCAATAACCCCAATTTTTGCTGATTTTGCTGGAACAAAACATCCCATCTGGGCGATAATGCAAATTAGTGCTACTTGTCGCAAGTAAGTACTCTTACCGGACATATTTGGTCCTGTAATAATTAGAATCTGTTCATTTTCGGTATTTAAATAACAATCATTAGGAATAAACTTTTCAGCAATATTCATTTGCTCGACAACAGGATGGCGTCCCTCCTTAATTATTATCTGGTGAGAATTATTAATAAGAGGGCGACAATAATTATATTCCTCACTGACTTGAGCAAAGCAAGCCAATACATCGATATATGCAATAATTCTCGTTGTTTCTAAAATCTTTTTCGTCTCTTTTACAACTCTTTCCCGGATTGTACAATATATTTCATATTCTAGATCATTTATCTGCTCCTCTGCTTCCACTATATCTTCTTCCAAAGTTTTTAACTTAGCAGTAGTAAAACGTTTAGCATTTTTGAGAGTTTGTCGCTCATTATAATCCTCCGGTATTTTTGGTATAGTTTTTAAAGTATTTAAAGTAATTTGGATATAATAACCCAAAATATTATTATGTCCAATCTTAAATCCTGAAGTGAGATTTAGCTTATTTCTTTCTTGTTTTTCATAGTCAAGAATATACTTCTTTCCATTATGCAAAAGATCTCTTAATTCATCTACTCTTTTATTGAACCCATCGCTAATTATGTTACCTTCTTTTACAGTGGATGGTGCATCTTCCTTAATTGAACTTTCTATTAAAGATTTTATTTCTGTAAATTCATTAATCTCTTGTAAGAAGATATCAATTTCGGGAATTACTGATTTCTTTAGTAGTTCTTTTATCTTTGGGATGATTTCAAGACAATTTTTAATACTGATTAAATCACGTGCATTTGAATTTCCGGAATAATTTATTCTATTTACATACCTTTCGAGATCTCCCATCAATTTTAGTTGATCTCTTAATTCTGTTCTTAAAAAGATATCATCCTTAAATTTTTGAACAATATTTAATCTTTGATTTATTTCTTTAATATCTAGAAGCGGTTGAAGGATAATTTTCTTCAGTAAGCGAGTTCCCATAGGGGTATGAGTGTGATTAAAAATTGAAAAAAGAGTGCTATCTTTTCCTCGTTCCCATAGAGAAGTGGTAAGTTCTAAATTTCTCTGAGTAATATAATCTAAATGTAGAACTCGATCATCCGTTATTAAGCGAATTTTAAAGATATTGGGAAGTAGATCTCTCTGAGTTTCTTTTAAAAAAGCCAATAATCCTCCGGATGCTTGAATAGCGTAATTCTTCCCTTCTAAGCCTAAGCTATTGATACTCGAAAGATTAAAATGACGTTTAATTAATTCATGGGCCTCATCATAAGCAAATACATAATCTTCATAAGGCTTAATTAAGGCATCATTTAAATCAGTAAGAAGTAAAAAGAAACGATCATCGCTTTTTAGCTCTAAAGGAACAATAACCTCAACGGGATCATACTGCGAAAAAATTGTGAGGACTTTATCCAAAGCATCTTGGTTCCTTTTTAAAAATTCAGTTGTAACAAACTCTCCTGTCGACAAATCAGCGAAAGCAATTCCATATCCTTTCTTTTCCTTAACAATGGAACAGAGATAATTATTAGCATTTGATTTCAACATATCGCTTTCAATAATTGTTCCAGGAGATAAAATTCGGACTACACCACGTTTAACAATCCTTCCCTTTACAGTTGATGGATCTTCTAATTGGTCAACCACTACTACTGTTTGCCCTAAATGTACTAAATTCTTTAGATAATTTCCCGCATGATGGGGTATCCCTGCTAGGGGATATGCATCTCCTCCAATTTTTCGTTTAGTAAGCGTAATACCTAATAAATTCGAGACTCTTTCAGCATCATCATAGAAAAACTCATAAAAATCTCCCATTCGATACGCAATTACATGATTAGGATATTTTTCTTTATATCTTTCCTTTATAGTAAACCAATGTTTCATCATTGGTGTCAAATCTTTAATGTTCAGTTCTTCCATGATATTTAGTTTGATTGTTGATAGTAGTATATCGACAATTTAAATTAAATCTAATAAGACTATTAGTTTTTAAAAGAAATTTATTCTAATTATTAGAAAATTAATAAAATTGATCCTTTTTTAAATCCATGGGGTAATATCTAAGGTTTGTATAAATTTTATTGATGGATCAAATAATTCGGGCATATTATTGTATATTTCAGCGATTGCTTCTAAACAACCAGTAAGTTTATGCGTGCTCACATACCGATTAAATAAGAACTCTCTATCATTAAGACAAGGAATAGTATAATCTAAATATTTAATTAATGCTTTTCTTATATCTTCTTTTCTATATCCCTTCACTTGATCCCCACATCGCAATAGACAAAAAATAGCATCAAGATCGATACAATATGATACATCATCATCCCATAATCCAAGTTGATTCTGTAATTTAAGGGTTGAGTCAATTACTTTCTCAGGAAAAGGGATTGGTCTGTCCATAAATACATAGATCCAATAATAATGGACAGCTCCACCTAATTCATGTTTAGTCAAACGTTTTTTAAATTTATGATTCCAACCTATACGCCAAAAACCTACTTCAGGATCTGCTTTACTGTCGAGCCAGTCAAAATACCAATCAAAAAAATTTTTATAGGGATAATAATCCTCCCCTAATGTCGCGAAAATAGCTCCAATACCTCCACCACGATGAGATCCAGGCCAGAAAAAAAATCCCCATAATGGGGCTCTTTTTAACCATTTCTCCACTTTTTTCCTTGTCTCTAATTTTTTGGCAATCTTTAATCCATATTTAGGTTTGGCATTTAAAAGCTTGAGAGCAGAGATAGCAAATGCAGTGGCATGTTCCCATTGTCCTGTTAAAGGAGAACGAAACTTGTAATTAAAATACCGATCCTTAAACCAACCGGTCTTTGGATCTTGATAGGATTGTATGTTTTTAATCCAACTTTCTTTACTTTCGGTTTTATGAGTATCAAAGTAATTTATAATCCTAGCTGGTATGAATAAATTATATACCATATCACAGATTCCATATAAGGAAGGTTTGTTTTTTCCCTTAATTAAACTATAATATCCGGGGGTAGTTTTAATTTTAAAACTGTTGACCCAATTGAATAAATTCTCATAAAAACCTTCTAGCTGATATCTACTAGTGGTCATATTCTTATAAGAGCGAGTAAAAAATGATTTTTAATAATAAAAAATTAAAAAAAATTAAATTTTTAGAATTTTTTTTTCTAAAGTTAAGTCATAGGCTTCTTTCATAGCTTCTTCATACATCGTTATTTTGAACTTATTATGAAATGGACTTATTCTTGCTCCAAATTTTGCTACCTTCTTTAAGCCTCGAGGGAAAATCCTTAAAAATCTTGTTGTTACTAAGTCCGCTGCTCTTTCGAATTCCTTTATTGTGTGATCATCATATCCTCCAAAAAATCCATCTAAAAACGCATAGAAATATATAAAGGCAAAAATACCAATAAGGAAGATTATCGCTGTATTAAGAATTTTGTCTCCCATAGGGATACCCCAAATAATCTCTCCAAAGATATAGAGAACAATAAAATTAATAATTGCCGATATAGCGGGTGTTATGAATGATTTAAATGTATGGAGTTTATACTTGACAATCTTTTTCCGTACGATATACCACGCAATAAAATCTTTGGTAAAAACAGCAGGAATGTATGCAATAATCACAGATACCATATCACGGAAAATTAGCACAAAGAGAAACATTAAGAGCGCTCTTGTGGTCTGTTCGATGATCCATACCAACATCGCATAACCCGTTCGCCCGGTACCCTCAAATACAGCATCAACCAACCAAGAATAGATACCGCCCACGTGAAAAAACAATAATGGTATGAGAAAAGGAACTGCTGGTGTTCCATACTCCTCTCCTGCAGCCCCCACTAAAAATTTAGCTCCAACAGCGAAAAGAACCGAAATGAGAAAGTAGGCAAAATAATTTCCCCATCGAAACGCTTGATAGACGTATAATTTAGTTAAAGTTTTTTTGTTATGGGCACTTGATTCACTGAATGCTCCTAATAGACTCTGACCATAAAGGGTTACAATCTGCACAATCATTCCTAAAGTCCATGCCAGATTAAACCACCCAAGATTATTAGAATAATTAGCGACAAATGTAGAGGTAATAATAACCTGCAAAAACCATCCTATCTGAACAAAACCTTCTCCTATCGCTAATCTTGATCCATATCGCATAGATTGCTTAAATTCATCTCTAGTAAAATCGATACGGAAGCATGTTTTCGGTGAGAATCCAAGTCTCTTAAACATAATAAAAGTCATCAAGAAGGTAACCCAGAAGTCAAAACAACGTGCAATTGCATATCCAATTCCTGCACCAAGAGCCTCTCCTATGATAGGATTGGCTGCACCCCACATGCGTCCGAGATAGCAGAATATTACCTGACCGATCAGTAACCAAGCCACTTCCCACGCAACATAAGAAATTAAGTGAAGATCTGATCGTTGAAGACCTTGGAAAGTATACATGAATACCAAAAATATCCCCGGATATTGAATGAAGGAATAAACCACAAATATCCAACTCATATGAGCGAGAGAAGTATAAGGAAATATAATTGATCCCATAAAACCAATTATAGTAATTTGGATAATACCCGTAAAAATTTGCCACCAAACATAAATTTGAATGTAATGTATTGCTTTTTTTGGGTTTTTTACTCGATGTTCAGAAAAATACTTTGCCAAAGCAAAACTAGTACCGAAATCAAATAAAATCCATACGATCTGGAAGAAGTTGTATGCGTAGTTATACCATCCTGCTGCTTGAGGATATGGCTGAATGATTTGAGGCATAATAAAATTCGATACTAATAATTGTGGAAGAACCAAGAATAGACTAAGAAATAGGGTAAATAAAAAGCCTCCTAATTGCCGATGTACTCCTATGGCTTCCCACTCATCCTCGGGATCTACTTTCTGCTCAATAACTTTTTCTATTTTTCTTGCTTCCTCTGCTAATCTTTTTTGTTCTTCTTCTGCTTGACGTTCTAATGCATTTATAGTTGCTTGATCCATTTGGGTCCTTGATTTCCTTTTAGTCACTATATATAGAGCAATAGCTAAGATTGCAAGAATAAGGATAATAATTCCAATTATTATTTGTTCTGTGAGATGTGGAACAGGAGAATAGGGCCAGATTGGATATATTTGAAAAGACATCTGCATACTTTCAAATACAAATGCATAAAGCAGATAGTTAAAATAAGGCCAAACTTTAAAATCTAAATTTGCACCCTCCTCTAACCATCCAGTAAAAAGTATAATATTTCCTGCTCCATATTGGTGTTCTAATAAAATAGCTTGACGATTATTTTCAATATCTAAATTCTTTGAGACAGGATATACATCAATAATTTGCTTTGCTGTACCATTTAAACTTGAGTCTGGAATAATGGTCATGTTTGCAACCTTAATGTCTGGTGCAGAATTCCAATCCATATTTTTACTAATTGGATGAGCAGCATCATTTATAACAAATAACATAGATTCTGTGTTGAGACTTTTACCAGTTTCATATAGTGAATTATCTAATAAGGTTAACTTTTCTAAAAAGCTCGCATTATTATATAATTGCTGACCCATGATAATAATTACTGAACCCCCACCATTAAGATAATTAGAAATGTCGGTCTCCACGGTATTACTAAGTATAGAATCAAAAATAATAATAGAATCAATCCAGGATCCAATTGGAATACTTGGAGCTCCTTCAGATACAATGGAAACATTAAAATTTTCAACATCAATCTGAAGGCTTTGAAGGAACTGTGTATCATTACCTTTACTGATAACTAAGATGTTCTTTTGATCGGTAGCTTGACCATGACCTGGCGTAATCAAAAAAAATATGAAAACATTGCTTATGATCAATGCAACTAACGAAATAATTAATATCTTTGACGTTTTACTGTTAGTTATTTTCATATAAAATCAATCAAAAATTTATAGAATAATATTCTATACTTGATCGTAATATCTTATAAATATTCTTTTATGGAGAAAGAATATTATTTAAGATGTTTCTCAAGCCATACATACATATCTCGATAGACTTGCGCTCTTCCTTTTTCATTCCAGAGTTCATGCAAAAAGTCGGGATATTCCTTGTAGTATTTGTCTTTATATCTAATTTCCTCATAAAATTCTTTAGAAACGCTTTTTTCAACAAGTTTATCATTGCCAGCTTGCATAATAAATACTGGGCATAATAGTTTATCAGCACTCCCTCTCGCCCATTTCATAGATTGTTCCAATTCAGCGGCACTCCTCAACGAGATTTGTTCCAATTTTTTATCATCACTAATATGTTTACGGAGAATTTTTAGATCACTAGTTAGCAAATTTTGATCAATTTCCATACTCATCATTTTGGTTGGTGATAATTTAGAAAGTGGCTTTGCTAATTTTTTACCAAGTTTTTTTGCGAATGATAATTCTATTTTTAGTTCTAACAAGGGGGATGAAACTATAACTCCATCTAAGCCAGGATGATTGATAGCATATATAAGACTTACCAAACCTCCAAACGAGTGCCCAATTAAAAATATTTTCCTCTCTCCCGCTTCTTTTTTCACAAGATCATTAAAAAGTACAATATCCTTCTGAATATGATCCATACTATCAATATGTCCAGGAGAATCTCCTGCATTCCTCCAATGCCCTCTTAAGTCAAAGGCGTAAACATTATATCCCATTTCAGTTAGAAAGTCCGCAGGAAGTTTCATTCGATCCGAATGGGTACCCCATCCATGAATAGCAATAATATATGCTTTAATCTCTTCTGATTCAGATTTCCAACACTGATAGAACAATTTTCTTGTCTCTCTCCCTTCAAAATAACCCGTTTGATGTATCACATTATGTCACATCAATAATTGCTTTTCGAATGCAGTTTATGATATAAAATTTATAATTATTATTTGCATTTTATTCTTTGGCATAATTTTCTACAATATTGATATTTAAGACTTAGAGATGCTTTAACCCAAAATTTTTTAAGTATAACGAAAACTACTAACTACAAAATATTATATTTATGCTATAAAACATAATAGTGAGAACAAAGTTAATGACCAATAAAGAAGAGTCTTCAGAACTTATTAAAATTGTTATTCATGGCAGAGGAGGGCAAGGAGCGGTCACAGCTTGCGAAATCCTTGCTGAAGCAGCATATCTAAGTGGAAATTTTAAAGATGTTCAAGCATATCCATCATTCGGAGCTGAACGAAGAGGTGCCCCTGTTCAAGCTTATGCTAAACTTTCGAGAACTAATACAATTTGGGACAGATCTCAAATATATCATCCAAATGTTTTAATTATATTTGATGAAAGCGTATTAAATACTGAGGTTGCCTCCTCTCTGGAAACCAATGGCATCCTCATTATAAATACAGATAAAGAGCCAAGTGAGTTGATCGAAAAATATCAGCTGAATCCCTCTATCAAAATAGTAGCTGCTGATATTAGCAAACTAGCTCTTGAAAAAAATCTGACAATTGATGGAAATCCCGTAATTAATACACCCATCTTAGGATTATTATCTAAAGCTGTACCTGACCTGAAATTAGAAAATTTGAAAAAAGTAATTTTAGACAAGTTAGGGGAAAAAATAGGGTCATTAAATTATGCTCTTATTGAACAAGGATATAATCTTGCGAAAATAACATAAATTGATCAAGATTTTATAGTTATTTTAGAGGTAATTTCACAATAAAATTACTTCCTTTTTGTCTACCTGACGATTCCGCTCTAATTTCCCCATTATGCAAATCAATAATTTCCTTTGTGATATGTAGCCCCAATCCTGTCCCTTGGATATCTATATATTCAAAACCTTCTCCCGATCTTTCAAGTTTTCCAAATCTAGTAAATAATAAGTCCATTTCTTTTTGGGTCAATCCAATCCCAGTGTCTTTTATTGAGAATTCTGCAAAAGTATTATTTTTTCTAAGATCTATTGATATATCGCCATTAGGAGGAGTATTTTTGATCGCATTAGATAAAATATTCATAATAACTTGTTCTATTCTTATTTTATCAAAACTAAAGATTAGATTATCTGGAAGAGACACATGAATGTTAAGCTTTCTATCTTTTATTAAGTAAATTAACTCATTAATTACATCTCTAATTACTAAGCTTAAATCGCTATTCTCTTTCTTTAATTTTAATTTACCATATTCCACTCGAGAAGTATCTATTAGATTATCAACCAAAAATCTTAATCGTTTCCCCCCTTTTTCAATTAACTCCAAGATCTCAAGCGTTTCATTGTTAAATTGTTCTTTATAAACATCGAATAAAAGTTCAGATCCTCCACATATCGATACTAGTGGCGTTTTTAATTCATGGGATACTCTTGAAATCAAATTTTTCCGTAAATTATCTAATTCCTTTAATTTTTCCAACTCTTTTTCAACCAAAAATTCTGCTTCCTTTCTTGATCTAATATCAGTGAAGATTGCTTGAACAAAAGTTTTTTGTTTAATCTTAAGGATTGAAGCTTGTAAATTGACCCAAATTAAACTACCATTCTTATGTTGAATCTGGAGATCGATTCTGTGGATTTTAACTCCTTTGATAAATTTATGAAAAGCATCAACTATACTCTGCATACTCTCTGAAGGTATTATTGGCAATTTGGTAAAATTTTTGCCAATCAAATCCATCTTATTATATCCAAATAAATCTTCAACGGTCGGATTACAATCAACAATAAGTCCATTCGAATTAATCAACGCGATAGAGTAGGGAGTACTTTCATATAGTATGCGATACTTTCTTTCTGATTCTTTAAGTCGCTTTTCTAATTCGAATTTTTCGGTGATATCGATAAATGTTCCTTCAATTCCGATAGGTTTCCCTTCTTTATCTCTCATTAAATGAGAGTTTAGCTGTACTACAACTTTTTTTCCATCTTTGGTTAATGAGTGGCATATATAATTCTTCGCATAACCCTTACTCAATATATTCTTAACATAAGCATCTCGAAGTTCAGGATATCGCCAAAAATCAGTTACTTTTTTTCCCACCAAGCTCTCATTAATGTCATATTCTAAAATTTTATTATGAGCGGGATTATGATTAAGCATGACTCCATCTAAAGTGACCTGATAAAAGCCAACATCTAAGTTATTTATCATTTTACGGTATTTAATTTCTGATTCTTTTAATTTTTCAATTGCTTGAATTCTTTCTGTGATATCTTCAGTATGGACTAATATAAGATCAGGAGGAACGAAACTATAATTAATCGATAGGTGTTTTTCCTGGTTTGAGCCATTAGAATTATATTTTATTTGACGATTTATTTGGATTTTTTGAGAATAACACTGCTTTAAATCATCCAAAACATCCTCTCTCTCTTCGGATATCTCAAAAGCATAATATCCTAAAAAATCTTTAATTCTATTATTCGTAAATTTAATAGCAGCATTATTATAATCGACTAATATAAAGTCCCCATTAATATATCGCAAGATATAGACAGGAATAGGCCCCTCTTTAAATATTGCTTTGAATTTCTCTTTAGATTCCATTAAGTCCTTTTCTACTTTTTTGCGTTCTGTAATGTTTTTTCCAATACCTAGTATCCCAATTTGTTCTCCTTGTATTTTTAAGGGAATGCCATAAAACTCAACATAGATGAAATCTCCACTCTTAGTATGAATTTTATACTCACTTATTTTCGATTGTTTTCCAGTTTTCATTATCTCTTTGGAAACTTGATAAGCCCGACTTAAATCTATTTCATCTAATAAATCGGCTAATGAACAATTCAAGAAAGCATCATATTCGTAACCAAGAGCAATTAAGGTGAGATCGTTGGCATCAAGAAAATTTCCATCGAAATCTATCGCATATATTAAATCTAATGAATATTCAAACAAATCTTTGTATTGTTTTCTTATCTCATCCCTATTGTATTCCATCTATAACCCTATACCTATATTAAAAATGTTGTAATTAATGTAAATAACCTAAAAAAAATATGAAAATTGACTATATATATGTCTTTCTTTTTCCAAACTTGTTTCTAACTAGCGATATAGTATATCATGTTAGCTTATTTTAATTAATCGGAAAAATTTTATTCCAAAACTAATTAATTTTTATAGGTAATGTAATTCATTAAAGTATGTGAAAATCTATGACTGACACAAAAAAAGATTATCAAAAAATATTGGGCTCGGTACAAACACCAGTAAAAGGGGAGGCTGGGAGAACAGGTACATGGAGCTCAAAAAAGCCGATAATCGATACTGAAAAATGTATACCTGCAAAATCAGGGAAACCTAGCTGTTTTAATTGTTGGCTTTTCTGTCCAGAAGCAGTTATAGAGAGAACTATACCACCAAAAATAGATTTTGAATATTGTAAAGGATGTGGTATATGTATGGAAGAATGTCCCGTAAACGCAATCACTATGGAAGAGGTGAGTAATGAATGACCATATCTAATACAAAAAGTGCTAAAATTGATCGAAGAACAAAAATATTGACTGGAAATCATGCTGCAGCTCATGCTTTCAGACAAGCTAAAGTTGGAGTGGTCTCAGCTTATCCTATAACCCCTCAAAGCCCTGTTGTAGAAAAAATAGCAGAATTTATTGCAAAGGGAAAATTTAATGCTCGTTTTGTCAAGGTAGAGTCTGAACATTCCGCCTTAGCAGTTTGTTGTGCGGCATCAGCAACAGGTTCACGAGTTGGAACGGCAACATCCTCTCATGGTTTAATGTTAATGTATGAAATGCTTCCATGGGCTGCAGGGAATAGATTACCTATTGTAATTAATTTAGCTACAAGAGCGACAGGAGCTCCTTGGAGTGTATGGACAGACCATCAAGATTTTATAACAATAAGAGATGTGGGCTGGGTTCAATTATTCTGTGAAAATAATCAAGAAATTTATGATACTAACATCCAAGCATTTAAAATAGCAGAGGACCCTCGCAATTTTTTACCCGTAGTTGTGGGTTACGACGGTTATATTCTTTCCCATACCATGATGCCCGTTGTTTTAGAAAATCAAGATGACGTGGACGCGTTTTTGCCTCCCTTAAAACATCATATTGATTTATCAAATATTTCTGTGGTAAAAGGCATAGATCCCGTCACCACACCACACATAAGAGATCGGGGAGTAGAAGGAACAGCACCAGGATATTTCGAATACAGATATGCATTACAAAAGGCTCTAGAAAATTCAATTGATATAATCAAAGAAGTTCATGATGATTTTGCAAAGAAATTCGGAAGATCTTATGGCAATGGAGTGTATAAAACATTTTACACTGATGATGCCGAAACTATTATTTTCGCTATGGGTTCCGTAGCTGCACAAGCAAGAGTAGCAGTGGAGAGATTAAGAGAAGAGGGAGTTAAAATTGGATTATTAAGTTTGAAATTATTTCGACCTTATCCCGCGAGGGAATTAAGAGAGTATTTCAAAACAAAAAAGACTATAATTGTGTTTGATAGAGATATTGGATATGGATATGAAGGAGTGTTAAGTTATGAACTGAAATCAGCACTCTATAATTTATCAGATGCCCCTTTTATTAAAGGTTTTATTGTTGGATTAGGAGGGAGAGATATTACTACTGATCATATCATTAATGGAGTAAAAATGGCATTAAAACAGAAGGAAAATGGTGAAATCTCCCATCAAACAGAGTTTTTAGGATTGAAATTAGATGAATTAGATTTTTTAAAATAAGAGGTGAAATTTGATGGTCAATGTTTTAGAACTTCCAGAGGAAGAATTTATATATCCTGGTACAAGAGCTTGTGCTGGGTGTTCAATGGCACTTATTTATCGTATTGCATTAAAAGCTTTAGGAAAAAATACCATCATTACAGTTCCTGCGAGTTGCTTGACTGTTTTACATGGAATGCAGGGATTTTGTACAACAAAAGTATCGGTTCTTCATACACCTTTTGCGACAACTGGAGCATCTGCTTCAGGCATAGTTGCTTCTTTAGAAGAAAAGGGATTAGATAAGGATATAAATGTCGTGGCATTTGCCGGAGATGGTGGAACAGTGGATATTGGCATTCAAAGTCTAAGTGGCGCTGTTGAGAGAGGCACAAATTTCATCTTTGCATGCTATGATAATGAAGCCTATATGAATACGGGCGTTCAAAGAAGTGGCAGTACTCCCCCAGGTGCGTTTAGCACAACCACTCCTGATGGAAAAACGGGATATAAAAAAAATATGCCAAAAATATTAGAAGCCCATGGTACACCCTATGTAGCAACGGCTATCTCTTCTTACCCACTAGATTTATATGAAAAATTTTCGAAAGCTAAAAATATATACGGACCTAAATATATTCATATCCTTGCTCCTTGCCCTCCTGGATGGGGGTATGAACCCAAAGATTCAATCAAGATCGGTAGATTAGCGGTTCAAACAGGTTTTTGGCCCTTATATGAAGTAATCGAGGGAAACTTTCAATTATCGAAAGATAGCAAACGATTTCTTGATCCATCCAAGAGAAAACCAATTGAAGAATATTTAACTATTCAAAAGAGATTTCGAAATATCTCTGAAGAGATAATCGTAAATTATCGAGAATATATTGATAATTTATGGGAAGAAATTAAAAAAAGAATAAAAGAATAGAAAAAGATTAAAGTAAATCTTTTCTCTATATGTAGATACAGATAAAAACTTACATAGTGAATTAATCATGTTAAAAATCTTTATCTATACTGAACAACAAGATAAATGGGTTGAAGAAAGTACTCATTTACTTTACCATGATTTGGTTGCGTTTATTGATAAAGATCGAAATATAATATATTTATGGAATGGGCCTAAATGCACAAAAGATAAGTTGAAGAAAGGAGAAAAGTCAATCCACAAATTACTTAGAGATTTTACCGATATTAACTTTCAGATTAAGAAACTCAATAAAGATATTCCTCCGCACGTAAAAAATCGGTTAGAAAATTTGCTTGATACTGCGAAAAAAGAAAAGGAGCTTGCAAATTATCAATATTCCCATTTTTTTACTATTAGACTTCATACTGTAATATCAATAGTAGCATTAATTCTTCCGATAGTATCATTTATTATATTAAGCTCTTCATTATTCTGGGAAAACGTTGGAAATGACTTTCTAATCAAGGCCTCCAATTATAACATTTGGTTAATTTCAGCATTAATACCTTTAATAATTAGCCTCTTGCTCTTTATTTCACAATTAATTATTGCAGTTTATGAACATGATAATTCAATAATAATATTTTCATCAACAAGTATTGTACTTTCTATCAGTCTTCTCTTCTATCTTCAACAAGGAGTATTTCTATTTCAATTTCAAGAAGCATCAACGTATTTTCTTTATTATATAGCCAAATTGGATATATATCTATTCCTTCTGGTGATTGGCTTAGCAATTGGTTTATTTGAAATTCCTAATATCATCAAAACCTTAAATTTCCTCTCAACCTATAAAAAATTCATCTTCTAACAATTTTAATCGTGTAATTAAGTTGATATTAGAAATAAAGAAAATCAATAAATATTAAAAGAGGAAAATCAAAAATATAATCATATGGCTGAGGCTGCTAAATATCTTTTAGATATTGAAAAAGAAGATCTGAGGATCTTAATGGCTATTGAAATTGGTATGAAACGTTCTGAATATGTCACAGAATCCAATATTAAATTTTACTCACGATATCCCTTAGAAGAGACTCGTTATAGACTTAAAAAAGTCCATAAAAAAGGTTTGATTGTTAGAAATGCCTCCTCTTACGAAATTGGTTACACACTTAATTCTCTGGGATACGATGTCTTAGCACTTCATACTTTAGTCGAGAGAGGTAAAATAAGTCAGTTAGGGCCATTAATCGGTAAAGGAAAGGAGTCTGACGTCTATAGTTGTATGGACGATAATAGGAACATCTTTGCTCTTAAAATTTATAGAATGGGAAGGACAAGCTTTAAAAATATTAAAAAAACTCGTAATTTAATTAAAAATAGAAAACATTTATCGTGGTTATATATCAATCGTTTAGCGGCAAAAAGGGAATTTGAAGCATTAAAAAAAATATTTATACTTAAACTAAACACCCCCAAACCAATAACATACAATCGACATATAGTTTTAATGTCTTATTTACGAGGAAAGGAATTAGCTTATTGTAAAGCCCTCGTGAACCCTCGAAAAATATTTAAAAGAATTATAAAACAAATTCAAGTAATATATGAAAAAGTAGGAATAATTCATGGAGATTTAGGCGAGTTTAATATAGTAATTGATGAAAATGAGAATATTTTAATTATTGATTGGATACAATGGGTTTCAAAAAACCATCCTAATGCGGATAAGTTACTAGAGAGGGATATTACGAATGTATGTGAATACTTTAACAAAAAATTTAAACTTCATTTTGACAAAAATGTTATCTTAAATAGTTTTTTTAAAAAATAAAGTTCAGTTCTTTTACTTAATGGCAGTTCCCCAAACAATGATATCTTCTAAATAAGGATTATTCTCAAATGAATATTTTTCTAGCTTCATTCGAACTAGATCATTAAACTTCTCAAGTTCTGAAGCTTTTTTTAATATTGAAATTATTATATCAAACTTAGCTTTTCCTACTCTAATTAAATTATCTAAACCACGTTCTATATCAGTTAAGTTTTGAAAAACTGTAATCGAAAATATTATGTCTGCAATATTTTCGCGAATTGGAAGATTCTCTAAATCTGCTAAGATAAGATTAACGATCAATGCTTTTCCTAAATTATTTAACTTTAATTGAAACTTTTTTAGCATATTTAGGGAGATGTCTACTCCAACATAATTACAATTTGAAAGAGCTTTAAATTTTATATATTTTGAAACTTGTTCCAAAATTAGACCCGTACCACAACCCGCATCTAAAATTATCTTTTTTTGAAACCATTTCTTTTCTATAAAGCTTTCATATTTTTTTAATTGAATATCATGATATCGGTTATCATAATACTGAGATGAGGAATTATACTCTTTGATGATTTTACCTTTTTTATTAGAATGTGAGATATTAGTTTTCATAATATTTACAGCAATGATTTCAAAATCTCTTTAAGTCAAAAATCAACGATAAAAAGGTTTTAATTCAAAAAAGTTTTTCTTTAAATTATCTTTTCAATATTAATAATGAATATTTTTTTATAAGGTAATAAATAATATGTCGAATAGAAACAACGACTTTCAGAAATCAAAAAATCCTTTAAATATCTTGCAGAATGCTATGGGTTCTGAAATAATATTAAGATTAAAGGATGGCACCGAATATAGGGGTCTCTTGAAGGAGATCGACGCGTACATGAACATGATATTAGAGAATGCCACTGAGTTGATGGAAGGCAGTCCTGTGGCAAAATATAGTGAAATTTTCATCCGTGGAAATAATTTACTTTTTATTAAGCCGGATGCGTCCCAGATTATGTAAAAGAAAATAGATTTCAAAGTCTTGATAATCTTCGATTCATTAGATCTATAGTCTATTTATTTTACAAGTTTAGCAATAACTTCATTATTTTCATTAACAATTGCATAAGACGCGGGATTTCTGCTATAACCTCCATAATTTTCAGATGAAAATATTGAGAGTAAACGGTATTTGAAAAACCACCTATATCCCTCTGGAAACATTTCATGTGATCGAATCAAATATTTAAGGTTATTTGTCTCCATAAATACCTCAAAAACATCCTCTCCGAAAAATTTTATTCCTGGCCCTCTAAAACTGTCAATAAAGCCTTCTATATCTTCTTTAGGGTCATTCCAGGTGATTTGCAATAGCTGTTCGCTCAAATATTTCCAACTTTTATAAAGATCCTTAGTTTTTAAACCATGTAATTTATTTAAAAAGTCCTTATCTTCTGGAATCCCTCCGTGAACGCAAATAATCTGATTATCTATTCGAGCGACATAGGGTAATGTATTGTATAAAGCAAGAATTTCATCAAAATTAGCTTTATTTTGGAACCTGTCAGTAAATTGTTGATAAAATCCATAATATTTATTCATTTCTAACGTTTCATGATTTCCTTTAAGAAGAAAATAGGTATTAGGTTCAAGAATTTTTAAAATCAATACAGTAATAAGACATTCCAATTGATATGGCCCACGATCTACGATATCTCCTAAAAAAATCACGAGTTGAGGTTTCTTTAGTTTAAAGAAATCAATCAGTTTTGAGAGCGATCGAAGATTTCCATGAATATCACCAATTATATAAATTGGTTTTTCAATATTATTCATAAACTCTAAGAGTAAGTGTTCTTCACCAAAAATCTTCCTTGATTCATTAAGGACTGTTGAAATAGTCTCATATTCTAATTCTAATATTTTATGAGGTTTTTCTAAAATCTTTTTTAGAAATGAGTTATTAATAATCTGAAATCATCCTTTTTTATAATTATATCAATCTCATTTTATATTATAGAATTTTAATTTTTAAATTAATTTCCTACATTTTTAAAAATCAAAAAAGCTAATATTTTAGTAAAAATATTTTACTTATACGCTTGAATTAGAGAATTCGTAAATAATTTGAATAATATAGATATAATTATAAATAAATTTGAAACACAAAGGTTTATTGATAAAAATCGTGGTAAAAGCATGGGTGTATATTATACTCCATGGAATCTAGTTAAATTTATTGTGTCTAATTCTTTTAGATTTTTCTTTGAAGATTATTTTGATAAAAACAATCAATCTGGAAATAATGTTGATTATGATTCAATAAAACATTTTCTTAATGAAAATAAATCTTTTCGAACTAATATAAAAACTGAAATAATGAAGATTAAAATCTTGGATCCTGCCTCTGGTTCTGGAAGATTTTTAATCTCTGCAGCTAATTATCTTTTTGAGATTTATAAATTGTTAAATGGAGATCAGGATGATTATTTAACTAAGAAAAAGATTGTTGAAAAGCACATATATGGAATTGACATAGATAAGGAAGCAAATCTCATTTCAAATTTGAGATTAGTAAATTGGATTTATGATCAAACTGATTCTGAACTTTTTTATAATTTTGAATCCGAATTAAATTTGCCTAAAATTGAAAATAGCTTAAATAAATTAGATATAAATTGTAATCTTTATAATGAAGATTATTTGTTGAGTTATAATCATCGCAATTTTGAAGTAATTTTGGGAAATCCACCATATATTGAAAATAAAAAGATCTCCGATAGAAAATTTAAAAAGGATTTAACTAGGAAATTTATATCTGCCTACAAGCTCTTTGATTTAAGTGTTGTATTTATCGAGAAGTCAATTAATTTATTAAATCCTAAAAAGGGTGTTTTATCTTTTTTAACCACAAACAAATTTTTAGCTGCTGATTATGGTATAAAAATTCGAGAATTTCTCCTTAAATATACTCAGATTAGAGAAATTATCAATATTTCTTCATTAAAATCTTTTAAAAGAATATCTACTTATCCGATAATACTTTTTTTGAAAAAAGGGCAAAATCTTTCAAATACTATTTCCATTCAAGAATTTAATAATCTTCAACAGTTAAATAATTATAAAGGTAAACAGGTATACAGATTTCCTCAAGAAAAAGTATACAATTTTCCCTCATATACAATTCCATTATCCAATAATATTGATTTGATTAACTCATTATATTCGAAGTTTAATACTCTCTCAGAAACTCTTAATGATTTAAAGTTGATTTATCGTCCATTCGGGTTTATCAATTGGGTAAAAAATTCGAAAAATATTATTGAAAAAAACCCCTCTTCCAGAGATTTGATATTGCTTGGAACGGGTAATATTAAGAGATTTTATATCGATTTTACTAAATACATAAAAGTAGCCCAGAAAAAATATGATAAACCATTTTTTCGTTTTAATGATAAATATAGGGGAATATGGAAAGAATTGTCAACTGAAAAATTGATATTTCGAGAAATTGCTAAAGATCTATGTTTTGTATATGATCCAGGGGTTTTTGTTAATTTAACAGGATTATACTTTCTGCAAGTTCCTTCATATAATACAAATCAGTTATTTGGGTTATTAACTATCCTAAATTCTAAAATACTTAACATTATCTTCAGATCTCTTTATGGAACATTACATATGAGTAGTGGATACCTGCGGTTCAATGGAAGCTTCATTAAAAGTCTACCAATTCCCCGAAATATTCCGAAACCACTATCTAACCTAGGTAAAATCCTTTATTTTTTACATCAATTAAAATTTGAACTAAGTAGAAATTATCAATTTAATGGAATTAACTCCACAAAAATTAACTTATATTTAGACTTTTATGAGGATCTCTCTAACCAAATTGTTAATGATTTATTTTTAAAAAGCAATAATAGTACTGATTTTTTTGATAAATATCCTTATACTAAAAATCTTCCTAACTTTAGCTTTAAATTTATCCTTCCCTATTATGATATTCCTAAATTTGAGTTTTATAGTAAAAACGAGATTTATCAAATTCTGAAAAACATTGTTTCATTTTATAATAATAAAATTGAGAATTAATGTCAATTTTCTAAATTTTAAAGATTAATGATTTTTTATTTTGATTTTGAAAATAATAAAACCTAAATTTTATGTTATAAAACTATATCTTGTAACCAAATTTAGATTTCAATAAGAAAAGTGGGATAAATGGCTAAAAAAAAGAAAATTTCATCTGAACCAGAAGAGGATGATGTTCCAACTGGAAAAGTAGATGACGATGGAGATGAGATTTTAGATTTATACGATGAAAAGGATAATTTAGAGGAGGATCTAGATTACGATTTAAGCAATATTAACGATGAGATGTTAGCGGATGAAACCGAAGATGAGGAATTTGGCTATGAAATTAGCGAAGTTGAAGCTCTAATGCGTAAAGTCAAATGCACACCGTGCGCTGGAAGTTCAAGTAAACCCGAATGCAAAGTACGCGATGATTTTGGATGTCCACCCGATAAAGCGAATAAGTAATTTAGTAACCCAAATTGATTAATAAAAATCATAATATTTTCTTAATTTATTTTTTTATGTTTATTAATGATGCTTTCCAACAATCTTAAACGAGTAATACTTAGTTATGTGGATTTAATCATTAGCATGCTCATTTGGAATATCAATCAGAATATTTTTGGTAATCCATTGATCATATGTTTAATTTTGTCTACAACTACATTTTTAATTATATATACTCCCTTTGAGATTTATTGGAATTTTCGAGATATCTGGCTTGATAGATGGAAAGAAATTTATCCAAAGGACTTAATTATTTCAAAATTAAGAATTCCCATAAGAAGTGGGTATAAAAGAAAAAATAGGCATTTAAGTGCCATTTTAATTTATCCTCAAGATAACCAAATAACTTTATTAAAGAATTCGATTGTTGTAATCTGTCACGGTTTTTCCGATTCTAAAGAAACACTTCAAAATTACTACTTTCCTTTGGCTTATAATGGTCATATCGTACTTGCATATGATGCTAGAGGAACAGGGGAATCAAGAAAGCTAGGAAGAAGAAGTCAGTTTTTAAAGCGAATCGATGATTATAGAGAAATAATTGACTGGATTAAATCAAATAAAGATTTTCGAAATAAGCGAATTTCCAGTATAGGTTTTAGTATAGGTGCATCAACAGTATTATGTGGGGGTTTCCAAAATAAAATTATTGAGAAGATCATTGCCATTTCTGGTTTATCGATTTACAAGAAAAATTTACCCCGATATAATCCATTTATAATATTAAATTATTTTTTAAAAGGCGTGAGATTATGTCCTAAAGAACAAGAAAACCAAAAGCTATCCCCCTATCTAATTTTTAAGGAGTTGCATGGCAAGATGAATAAAGAGGATTGGAAGAGATTGACTTTTCGAGTTATGCTTATCCACTCTGAAAATGACCGTATCATAAAATTTAAAAATTTTGAAGAGAATAGTAGTATATTAAGTCTCCCCGAGTGTAATAAACTTACTTTGAAGAAAGGAGGGCATACTCATAAGAAAAATGAGCTTATACTTGTAGCATGTACGCTAGAATTTTTAGATAGATAAAACAGGATATTATTTAATCCAGGTTCATTGATCAATCTTAAATTAACTTCCTATTATAAGTAAAGATAACCCTGATGATTTCCTTTAGTACTCAATCTTAAACTTCCTAATAAGATCTTCTTAATTTTCTTTTGTTCTTTAAAACCAAGATTAGAAAAGAGAAGAATATAATTTTTTTCTACATTGATAACAAACAAAAGCCCAAGATTAATCATTTCTGAGTCTTCAGTTAATAATGATATAATCACATAATGATAAGGTAAATTGACTAAATCTTTAATATTTACTTCTTGTTCAATTATTTTCTTGTTTTCCTTATCATAATCTGTTTTTATGAATTTTATATTATTTAGTGGTATGGAAATTTTCCTAAAATCTTCAAGAACTTTAGCAAATTGACTTTGACGCAAAAACCTGCGTTCATCTTTGTCTTTGTCGTAAAAATATTTATTCTTTTCTTTAATTAAAATAATTTTCCGATGTTTTACCTTGGAGGCAACTTTTTGTATTAATTTCAACTCCTCGATTTCATCATCATGAAATATAATTAAAACATCCGGATCCACCATATCAATAAAAAAATTCTTATAGATGACCCCTGCTTCAGTTTTTATCCAACCATCAGTATCAATCAAAACAAATTTTGAATCTGAGTGGGTTTTGAAATATCTTTCGATTAGTTTTTTGCTTGCATCTGCGATAATAAACTTGTAATTTGATTTTGGGAAAGTACTTCCAATAAAAACAGTATCCTCTTTTTCTATATCTGCGCTTGAAATGATGAAATCTTTAATTTCTCCTATATTAATAGTTGTAGGGAGATATATAATTTGTTGTCCTAAATCTGAATCGAGATATCCCCCTTTAAGACCCTCACTGAAAAATTTATTTGCTAAATATTTTATAAGGGTTGTCTTTCCGCTACTGATTCCAAGCACCATAATTTTTAAGGGAGCTCCTTCTTCGTTCTTTTGAATTTGATTTATTAACATATCTTTAATTTTAACCCATTCATCACTAATCGTGTTTTCCTCGATAATGGTGATATTTTCCTTATCTGCTGTAATCACTTCTACTTTTGAATTTTCTAAGGCATAGAGAGGATAATTGTGAGCGCTAGGGATAATAAGACTATTATTTTCTTCCTTAACTTCGCTATTAAAGATTTTACCAAAGACTTCGACTTTTCCTTCCAAAATGTTTATTCTCGAAGGCCCTTTAACCAATAATGTAAATCCTTTTTGGATATCTCTAATCATAAAATTCTCAATTTTTAATTTGTGTTCACTTTAATATCAAATACTTAGTCACATTTTATACTTATTAATTAAAAGAAATATACTTTTCTTTTCTAATTTTAAATCTGCAGTTCATAAATATGAAGGATATTTTTAAATCCTAGTTTAATAAATAATTTTTTTGCGCCAATATCAGTATTTGGTCTTATCGCTAATCTTATTGAGTGAATATGATTACTCTTTGAATAATCTATTATTTTTCTTATTATTTCCTCTCCAATCCCGATCCTTCTTTTCTGCTCTTTTACTATTAAATTTGAAATATAACCTGAGCGAAAACCCCTCTTTGTATTTTCTACTGAAAAATAAGCCATGCCAATAATTGTTTTATTATCTTGATCTAAGGCAATTAATACTTCGGAATTGGACTTTTTATCTAAATGTTTTTTCAAATCGTTCTTCCATTCTAATTCATCAAATTCTCTTTTATTTATCTCACAGAGATCCTTAATCAATACAGTCATTTCATTGACATCTTTTTCAGTAAATTCTCGTATTATCATAGCCTATTAAATCAGAAATTCTCTTTTTATTTTACCTAATTTATTTTTTAATCTCTATTTTTAATTCTCTCAATAAAGATGATAAGTTGATTGACGATAATATCTTGATCGGGTGAATCTAATATTGGATGCTCGTTGTTTTCTAACCAAACTTTACCTTTATCAGTTGAATTTATATTCTCATAGATATACTCCATACTGTTCTTTTTTATTTGGTTGTCTTTACGGCCTTGAAATAATATAGCTGGACAATTTATATTTGGTAAATTATCTTTCATTTCGGATATCACTTTTTTTATTTTAGTCACAATGTTAATTGGAATCTTATCATAACCTACCCATTTACCATTAGTATCGCGCTTGAATTTGTCGGATTCAATTTTGTGATATTTTAAAAATAGATTTATGAAGGGCGCTATGATAGGTCCCAATCCTCTAATTCCCACAGGAGCACTAATGGAAAAAATCCCTTCAATTTTATGAGAATTCGCCAGTAAGAAGGGTAATACGCCCCCTATAGAATGTCCTCCTACGATCACTTTTTCACATTGTTGCTTAATAACCTTAAAGGAATGCTCCATACTTTCTATCCATTGATTTACTTTAGTCTGCTTTAAATCTTCTGGAGTTGTACCAAATCCAGGCATTAGAGGTAGATGAACGGTATATCCTTTATTATCATGGATACTTTCTGCGATATATTTTAGATCAGAACAAGTGCCTCCTCCAAATCCATGAAAGATTAATATACCAACTTTATTACCGTTATAATAAAAAGGACCTGCACCGGGTAATATTTTATTTCTCATATTATACTGTTGGATTTTAATTTCAATTGGAATCGAAATATTATTTTTTCATTTTCTTATAGCAATCGATGCACATTTTACTACCTTGGTAATCCATCAATCTAGAGCTCATAGTATCTTCTTTACAGATATCACAAGGAATTGAATCTTCAATTCGGGCAAAGTTGGGAGGATCGAATTCAACATTTTTGATTTCAAAAACCTCTTCAGGTTTTTTTTGTAATATTAATTGAATTTGCTCTTCTTTACTAAGTTTTTTCTTCCATTTAAAAGGATTTTTATATGCTAATCTAACTGCTTTTTGAGTCTTCCTATTATAAAAAGTATAAGTATTTTTCCCATAATCATGAAAGATAAGATTTCCTTTTCCAAAAGTACAACTAAGAAGGACTTGGATGGCATCAACGCTGCAATTATTATTTTCAACCACGGCCACAACTTCTTCATTAGGAGAAAACTGAAATCCATTATCTAAAGCATATTTTACAGCTAAAGTTCCTATAGCAACTCCAGGACATAAATGTCCATGAAAAATCGATGCTTTTTTCATTAATTCACTTATTTCCATAAACTCAACTAGAATAAATCTGAATTTGAAGATTTTAATTATATTATTTATATCATACTTTAAATATATTTATTATAATAATGAAATTTCTAGTAGATGCAATGCTAGGCAAACTTGTTCGCTTTTTAAGAATTTTCGGATATGATACTGTTTATGCAGATGATCTCGAGAAATATTATGGTATGAGTCCCGTTTCAGATGAAAAGCTAAAGGAATATGCAGAAAAAGAAAATCGCATCATTATAACTAAAGATTTACCTTTTTATAATAAAACAAGGGCTAATTCGATATATTTGAAAGGTGAGGGTGTATATAATTATCTTAATCAGCTTAAATACAAATTAAATCTGAATTATCAATTTCTGATTGATCATGCCAGATGTTCATTATGTAACAGTGCTTTAGAAAGAGTTCAGAAAAAGAGTGATATTAAAGAGGAGGTTCTTGCTCAAACATATAATAATTATGATGAATTTTATCGATGCTCTAATCCGGATTGTAGAAAAATTTACTGGAATGGACCCCATATTGATGATATTTTGAATAAAATAAAAAACAATCAGAAAGAGGACTAAAATTTACCGATTAAAGTAATTATCTTTTATCTCTTGGAATTTTTGTTTTGTTCTTAACATATCTTCGGTACAACTTCCCTTCTGATACATAGCATACGCTTGATTGAGTAATTCAAGGGTTTTTTTATATTCTTTATTCTTAA
This sequence comes from Promethearchaeota archaeon, assembly GCA_016840165.1. GTDB lineage: Archaea > Asgardarchaeota > Lokiarchaeia > Sigyniarchaeales > SOKP01 > SOKP01. The sequence continues at coordinate 14,974 of JAEOSU010000004.1, read as the reverse complement.
AATGATTTTCAGAGAGACTTACTAAATAATCTCCTTTTTTCTTATAAAATTCAAGAAATTGGGCTGAAGTGTCTATCTTTTCACTCATTATGTTTTATCTTCACATTTTTTTTCTTAATTATAATATTAATAATATTTAACAATAATAATAATATGGATTTTAATCTTCTTTGCGATCCTTCATTTCAAAATCTGTGCGTCTTATTTCGGAATGAATCCATATCAATTACTTTATTTGATAAACGAGATTCTTCTGCAGCAAACGCCATTAGATGACTCTCAAGGATCTCAAGAGCATTGATTAAACCACGATCTTTTTTCCTTTCTATTACTGAATTTATAAATGCATCAATAAGTTGAAAATCACCTCCACCATGTCCAGATCGATCCATTTGCATTTCATGACTGTGAAGAATCTTTTTTTCCCCAGTTAAATGATTAATTACTGAAATCTTCTCGCAGCCATCATGCACATAAAATTCCCCTCTTAACGTTGCCTTCGTGCCATCTATTCTTAAAGTTCTTCCTTCTCTCTCACTGAATCCATGCATCGTTAGGTTCGCAGTAGTTCCATTCTCAAATTCTATCATCACTAATTGATGATCAACTACATCATTATTGGACTTATATACGCATTTTCCATAACGACTTGTCGTTAAAATCCTCCTTTTTACATTATCGGAATAATCTTCGGATGTCTCTTCGGGTCTTCCAGAATAAAGAGGTTCAACTGGCCATTCCTTCCAATATCTCAACCGATTAAACGTCGGAATAATTTTAGAAAGTAATGTTAAAAAGGAGATATGATTTTTTCTAAGATTTGCTAGAAATTTTAGACCTCTTTTTCCTGTATTCTTCATTATTTGAATTATTGGGTTTATATCTATGTAAATACTTGGGGCATAATAAACACATTCTTCTTGAATAGGACATCCCTCAACGCAATATTCTGGAGCTCCATTTGGAGCATTCTCCTCTTTGAAATGCTTTAAACTACCGAAAGAACTTATCTTTTTAGGTTTCGATCCTATCATATAATATAACAAATCTAAATCATGACAGCATTTAGCTAAAATCATAGGTGATGATTCCGCAACATTGTTCCAATTACCTCTTACATATGAATGGGCCATATGATAGTAAGAAACATTTTCACGATGGGTAATATTAATAACATCTCCTAAAATCCCATCTTTAATAGCTTTATATATAGTAGAAAAAAAATTGGTATATCGCAAAACATGAGAAATTCCTAAAATATTTTCTGAATTCTTCGCAGCTTGAGCAATTTTAACGCATCCCTCTAAAGTATGCGCCATAGGTTTCTCTAAAAGAACATTATATCCTAAATTCAAAGCCTTAATAGTAGGTTCCACATGTAATTGATCTTGAGTAGAAATAAACGCTATATCTGCAATCTTTCCTTCTAGAAAGATATCTTCCCAGCTCTTAAAACATCTCTCCTCTGGAATACTGTGTAATTTCGCAAATTTCTCCCTTCTTTGGCTTATCGGTTCAGCTACAGCAATAAAGTTTAGTTTTTCTGGACAATTCAGCGCAAATTTCCCATAAACCGTCATTCCCCTATTGCCCGCGCCAATTAATATTGCTTCTAAAGTTTTTTTCATACTCACTTAACCTCCTAAGCGCTTAAAACGGATGGGATTTTCCCCTCCTTTAATAAATAATCGACTAAAACTATAGCAGTCATAGCCTCTACTACAACAACTGCTCTAGGTACGATACATGGATCATGTTTTCCTTCAATTTTAATGGTGTCTTCTTTCATGCTTTTGATATTAACAGTTTTCTGAGTAATACCTATAGAAGCAGTTGGTTTCACTGCTACGGTGAATTCAATTGGCATTCCAGTAGATATACCGCCAATGATGCCTCCTGAATCATTCTTTGAAGTTTTTATTGATTCATTAACTAATATCCAGGGATCATTATGTTCGGAACCTTTCATTTCCGTGGCTTTAAATCCCTTTCCAAATTCAATACCTTTTATCGAAGGGATAGAAAAAATTGCTTTACTAAGATTCGATTCAATACCATTAAATACTGGGCCTCCAATTCCAGGAGGAAAATTAGATACGATACATTTAATCTGCCCTCCTATTGAATCTTGAATATCATTTACTTTTTTTATCTGCTCTTCCATTTGTTTTGATAAAGCGGAATTAAGTGATCTGACGGGACTTTGTTCTCTTCGTGAGATAAGACTTTGTAACGCATCGATTTTATAAATCTGAGAGTCAATAATTGTTCCAATACTTTTCGTAAAAGCAAAAATAAAAATATTATATCGTTGAAGAAGTTGCTTAGCAATTGCCCCTGCCATGACATAACTCGCTGTAATTCGCCCCGAAAATCTGCCTGAGCCTCGATAATCAGCATAACCGCCAAACTTTTTAAATGCTGAATAGTCACTATGCGAGGGTCGTAATATATCTTTATTCTTCTCATAATCTCTGCTGTCAAACGCTTCATTTTTGATTATAAGGCATAATGGTGCTCCTGTGGTGAATTTATTAAATACTCCTGATAAAACTTCGACTTTATCAAATTCAATTCGTTGAGATGATAGAGAATATTGACCTGGTCTCCTCATGTTTAACTCTTTTTGAATAAATTCTATATCTGCCTTTAATCCTGCGGGGACACCATCAATAACGACACCAATAATTTTTCCATGGCTTTCCCCGAATGAGGTAATTTTAAATAATTCTCCTAAGGTATTATTTCCCATCTCATTTACCCTTTGATCAGATTGATGATTTATTTATTTAAGAATAAATCACCATTTCACTTTAAATTATTCCCCTCTTCTTGGTGATTAACAATTATAAATCTTGAATTAAGATTAAATGGTTAGACTTCTTTTAATTAACTTACCATTAATCAAAACAAATACAATGAATATAAATATCGCTCCTACTTTAAGGCTGGGAGGAAATATTCGAGCTCCATCCTCAAAAAGTTATTCTCATAGAGCTTTTATTGCTGCAGCTTTATCAAAAGGAGTATCGATAGTTAAAAATCCATTAATCTCTGGCGACGTTGTTGTGACTATTAATACTCTCCAGAAATTGGGGGTAAAAGTAGTAAAAAAGGATGAAAACGAATATATTGTGGTTAGGGAATCGGATTTCTTTCAACCTCAACAAGAAGAATTAGATTGCAAAAATTCTGGAACGACAATTCGATTTTTAAGTGTATTATCTCTCTTAGTTGAAGAGGGCCTTAATTTATCTGGTGAATTTTTAGAAAAAAATCGTCCCATCATTCCACTTTTAGAAGCATTAACAAAATTAGGTGCTAAATATAGAATTTCGAAAAATCTAATTAATATTAAGCGTGTTAATAAATCCTGTGAAATGGTTCAGATCGCAGGAAATATAAGTTCCCAGTTTATTTCCGCCTTATTGATGATATGTCCCCTATTAAAATGTAAAAAAAAATGTTTTATACATATTAAAACCACAACTCCTCTAGTCTCTTACCCCTATATTCAAATTACTAAAGAAATAATGAATACATTTGGGATAAATATTCAGGAAATACTGCAGCCTGATAATACCGCTTACTATATTATCGAATGTGCCCAGACTTATAGGTCTCAAACATATGATATTCCCGGTGATTTTTCCTCAATAGCTTTTCTTATTGCTGCTGCAGTTTTAACCAAACAAGATTCAAAAATCACTATCCAAAATCTAAATTTTCAAAAACCTCAAGGGGATAAAGAACTTCTAAATATTATAAAAGAAATGGGAGCAAAAATCGAGATAAATAAAAGCATGCAACAATTAACTGTCTATGGCAATATAAACAAAAATCCATTGACTGGAATAGATATTGATTGTCAAAATATTCCTGATCTTTTTCCAATCTTGTCTGTTATTGGTATTTTTGCCAAAGGAAAAACGAGATTATATAACGCTTCTCATTTAAGATATAAAGAGAGTGATAGAATAGCAATTGTGAGCAGAGAATTGCAGAAATTAGGAGTAAAAGTTAAAGAAGAAGCAGATGCCCTAACTGTGTATCATTGTGAAAATCTTAATGGTTCTTATATCAATCATGAGAATGATCACAGAATTGCGATGTCCTTAATAATAGCTTGCCTATTTGCAAATTCAGAATCTAAAATGAGTAATATTGAAATAATAAATGATTCTTATCCTGATTTTTTAACGCATTTAAAAGAATTAGGAGCCAATATCGAACTCTATAAATAATGATATGTTTTTTTAAATTACCTGAATGATTTTTGTCTTCTTGCTCTTGCTTTCTTTCCCCCGAAATGTTTGGGTTCTGTTCTTCGAGAATCACCGGAAAGTAAAGCTTCATCATACTCTCTGAAAGCTTTTTCGATTGTTTTTGTTCCAATAAATTTATTAATAGATTTTGCGATAGCAATTCGAACAGCATCAGTTTGACTCATCTTTCCTCCTCCCTTCACATTAACCTTGATATCACATTTTTCAATTTTGGGATGATTTATTACTTCAAGAACTTCCTGAATTCTATACCTAGCGATTTCAGGTTCGTAAAGATCAATAGGAATGTTATTAATTTTTATCTGTCCTTTCGCAGGATAAGTAAGAACAGCACGAGCAATTGCAGATTTACGTTTACCAGATGATTGAACCTGTTTTGTTTTTTCTGACATTTTAATTAAGCCTCTATATCTGTTTTATTCCAACCTAGTCGAGAACATAGATTTTCTAAGGTAATAAACTTATTATAATATGAAAGTCTTTTCTTGTCAGCGTTATTAATTTCCAGTGGAATTAATTTTTGATATCTCTTTTGGAATCTTTCGGGTATATCCCCAATATAAACATGAATCCTCTTATATGCTTCTTTTCCACGATATTTCTTGCGCGGTAACATCTTTTTAATAACATTTCTCATAAAAGTATCTGGTCTTCTTGGCCAAAAGGGTCCTCGACGTGGATTGGTGGCTGTGCTAATATTGAGCTTTTTTAAAAAATTTTCATGAATATTATCTTTTGTACCACTAATAATTGCATCTTTAGCGTTTATTATGACTATATTGTGTCCTAACAACGCTAATTTTGCTATCTGGCTGCAGAAACGCCCTAAAATTTTATTTGTTGCGTCTAACAAATGATATTCTAACATAATTTAACGGCCTCTATCTGTGATGGTAGTTTCAATAAAATATTTTGATATTTTTACCTTCTGGATTCTGTTGGAGTAGCTCTTCAATAGTAAGTAATTTGCTACCCGATACTTCGATTTTGTTCTTAGCTGCCTCTGAAGAGGTTAAACATGCTATAGTAATTTTATGGTCTAAATCACCATTAGCTAAAACTTTGCCAGGAATTACAATAACGTCATTTTCTTTAGTTTTCTTATTTATGCGATACAAATTCGCTTCTAATCGGTTCTTTCTGGGACCGGATAATTTTTTTGATAATTGTCTCCAAATTCGTCTCTTAGTTTTCCATAAATCCCGAATCAATTTCCTTGTGTAATAATTACTCGGTCCTGTAATTCGATGGCTCATTTTAAATACGAATAATTCTCTTGTTTAATACTATGAATTCTCAAATAGTTGATGTTTTAATAAATTTTTGATCCAATTATGATTCTATTTCGAGTTCCTCAAGTTTATTAATAAATTCCTCAATTTTTCCATTAAAAATCTTAAAGATTTCTTTTATAAGTACATCAAAAGGCAATACACCATCACTTTCAATTGAGAAAATATATGCATCGTTTTTATGTGAAACCTTGATTTTTCCATCAGAACTATTAACACAAGACATACATAAGGTACAAGTTTTCCAATAATCCTTTTCTAGCTTTAATATATTTCCATTTTTGGAACTGTATAGATCTTCAGGACACATTTTTATAATTAGCTCAATTACTTCAGAATCGGTGATTTCATTTTCATTAAACTCAATTACTGGTAGATATCTGAATGCCGCATTAGAAACAGCTTGCCATTTTGCATGATCTTTAGCCCTTCCAAGAATTGCATATGCTTCAATGATAACCTTATCCTTTTTATCTATTTTAACAATAGGGATTTTTGGATGGACTGGAATTATTTTTGGATCATTTGAATTCAAATCTCCAGAATAGATTTCTAGTGGACTATTTGTTGTATTAGTTACATCACAAGTTAATGATACTTGGCACATAGGACAACCATAGCCTCCACACTCGCAATCTTGTGGCAATTTATAGACTGACAAATCAGTTTTCAAGGGAATCAAACCTAATCGATGAGATATAATTTCATCATAAAGAGGACTGTCATTCTTTAATACGATGACCTCATCAATTGCCATAACAGGCACTTCTGTCAAGATTATACGTCTTAATGCATTTATCATTTCAATAGAGACGCCTTCTATTATGAAAACAAGTTTGTTCTCTGTTTTTTCAATTACCTCAAGCTTCATTGGGCTCATAATTATAAAAAATTACATCTATTAAATCAATTATTTGAATATTAATTGAAAGATGCGATTTTAGATAAATTTTACTGTTTAAGCTTAAAAAATAGAATAAAAAGAATTAATATAATTTAAAATACTCGTATGCCTGATTTTGTTTTTGAAAGCAATATTTTATTTCTTGGAATTGCTTTCGAAATTCAATAACTTCTTGTTTGACCTTCTTTGGATCTTTTTTATCGATAATTATCTGTTTCAAAAATTCTGCTATTTCCTGCATTTCACTTTTACCCATTCCAAGTCTTGTAACTTCCGAAGTTCCTATACGCAAACCCCCTGGGTTTTGGTAATGTCTGCCTTCAGCGAGATCTCGAGGGAGTAAATTTCTATTTAAAATAATGTTGCTCGCTTCTAATAAAGCCTCAATATCTCCCCCTAGTCCGATAGATTTTGCATGATCAGCAATATCCACCACAATTTGATGTGATTCAGTAAATCCTTTATGCTCCATTAATACCTTTAACCCTCTCTCATGAAGAGCTTGACCAAGCGCTTTGGCATTAGCAATAACGTTCTCATGATAATCTTTACCAAATTCAAGCATTTCAGCTAAAGCTACTGCCAAACCCGCCACATTATGCAAGTGATGGTTGGATAATAGCGCTGGGAATGCACAAGATCGTAAGGTTTCTACTAAATCTTCTCGATTTGAAACTAAAGTACCATGTTGTGGTCCGGGAAGCGTTTTATGAGTGCTCATCGTCATTACGTCTGCTCCTTCTCTTAGAGGATCTTGAAAGTATCCTGAGCCAATCAAACCTGCTACATGAGCAGCATCATATCCAACACTTGCGCCAACTTCTCTTGCTACTTCACCTAATTCTTTTACGGGATGCGGAAATAGGAAAACAGAACCTCCGAAAAGAACTAACTCTGGTTCAAAATCTCTAATAATTTTGGCAGATGCATCGATATCAAGATTCATCTCATCATTATCAAATGCAAGGTATTCAATGTTTAATCCTCTAGTTGTTCCTGCTGTACCAAAAATTTCTCTTCCACTTTTTGCAAATCTTGGACCATGGGAAATATGCCCACCTCTGATAATTGACATACAGCACATTTTTCCGTTATTATCTGAAGTGAATGCATTATACATTGTTAAATTTGCTACAACTCCAGAGATTGGCCTCACATCCGCATGAATACATTTAAAATATTCTCTAGCCAGTTCCATACAAATATCTTCTATTTGATCAATGTATTTACAACCTGCATATACTCTCTGACCTGACCACCCTTCGGCGTAGCGATGACTAAAATCACATAAGCACGCTTCATCAACCGCAGGGCTAGTAATGTTTTCAGAAGCAATTAAAGGTATTGCGTTTTGGAATAAATCATGATGCTCAAGTAATATATTTCTAATCTCTTCGATTTTCTTTTTCAATTTTAATCAAATCTTTTTATAAATTTCATATATTAAATTTAAAATAAAATGACAATTTTTTTAAATCTTTTTGGAAAATCTGGATAATAATGAAATAGATTCTTTAATTAACTTTAAATCGGAATAATCGTGTCAGAAATTATTCTTGCGATTTTTCTAAAATAAGCCGAGCCTCATATAAATTTAGCTTTTTACCTGCTTTTTGTTTTTCTAAAGCTACTGCTAGTTTATCTTGCTTAATTTTCTCAAGTTTCTCTTCTTGTTTATTATTTGGTTTAAAACTTTTCTTATAGTTTCTAGATGAAGATTTGTATGATCTCTTTCCTTTCGAAATTTTCTTTTTTTGATTCATTAGATTCAAGAATTTGTCATGAAAAATATCTGCTGCTTTTTTATTTTCAATTAAAAATTCTTCTACTTCTTTTTTCTTACTTTTCAACTCGTTTATAATTTCAAATGTTTCTTGCATCTTCGAATGATAATTCTGGGATTTGTTAGACCATTTATTTAATTGTTCATAGATTTTATTCAAGTTTATCTTAATGATTTGGATTTTTCTTTCAATTTTAAATACGTCAGAGTTCTGCTGTTCTGCTACAAATTCTTGTTTATCTACCATTAACTCTTTAATTTTATCTATAATCGAATTTTCTTCTGAGATATCTAAATTTTCGGTTTCAATTATTCTTTCTAACCCTTCGATTTTTCTTTCAATTTGTTTCATTGAGTGAAATTTTTTATCTGCGTTTTTAGTATCGTCTATCCCTAGGATCTTTTTCTTTTCATCTATAGTTTTTTCAAGCATCCTTTTGTATTCGATTTTCTTTTCTTTTAATTTCCCAACTTTCTCATTCCAATAATCTCTTTTCTTTTTATAATTATCTTTAGCTAATTTCAAATAATTATTTATTTCTGAATCTAAATCTTGTAATTGATTGATATAATTTTTGGTTTTATTATTCAAATCATCCCTCTTCTTCCTAAATTCCTCTATCTGAGATTGAAGCTCTTGAAACGAGATTCTAGAATTTTGAGGGGGATTTAATTTCTCTCTACTCATATAATAAGTCATTAACGAGTAATTGTATGAAAATAGATATCATCAATGATTAAATATTTCAATTTTTCATATATTTTATATTTTTTGTAAAAAATTCTAATAAGCGCTTTAAAAAGCACAAATATTACATTTATGTAAAAACTTATTCAAGTATAAAGCTATTTCTTAAACAGAGAAATAATTGAATTCAATAAATTATCATAAAAAATTAAATCATTATAAAATAATTAGAGAATAAAGACCTTTTTATATGTGCAAATAAAATGATTTCTGAGCAAATTAAGGAAAACGATTTAATTTATTTGGTTTATGATAATCGAAGGAAATGGTTATTAACTATTAAAAAAGGTGAGATTTTTCATACAAATAGAGGATATATAGAATTTAATGATCTTATTGGCAAACCTTTTGGTTCTGTAGTTTTTTCAAAACCATTTCATACTCAAGGATATAAATTCTATGTTCTTAAACCATTACCCTCAGATTATATCCTACACATGGCTAGAAAAACTCAAATTATTTATCCCGAAGATGCTGGATTAATATTATTATATGGTGGCATAAGCTCTGGAAGTAAAGTAATAGAGGCAGGATGTGGCTCTGGAGCGCTTACTTGTATTTTAGGAAATTATATCCGACCTGATGGGCATGTATATTCATTTGATATTAGAGATTCTAGTCTTAAAAGAACTAATAAGAATGTTAAAAAAGCTCAGCTCGAAGAGTATGTAACTATTAAAAAGGCAGACATATTAAATGAAGATTTAAATCTTCAAGAAATTGATTCAATTATTCTCGATATTCCTCAACCATGGGAAGCAATCGAAAAAGTGAAGGAATATTTAAAATTAAGTGGAATTCTTGTATCTTTTTCTCCTACCATAGAACAGGTTAAAAAGACTACCTTTAAGTTACAAAAAAACGGATTTTTTGATATTAATACCTATGAATTAATAAAGAGAACGATGCAGGTTAAGGAAAATGCAACAAGACCCCAAGTTCGGATGATTGGGCATACTGGATATCTTACTTTTGGCAGAAAGATCAAAAACCTAAAAAACCCTTATCGCGGGAAAAAGCCTAACTCTAATGAGTATATTAGTATGAATGGAATGCCGTTACGCGAATAAGTAAGAAATAGAAAAGCTAAAAACCCTTCAATTTTAACCCAGTTTGGATTTCTTTCTTTTTCTTAAACCGTTTAGTCTTAAAAAAATGTTTCTTCTTTTCAGGCAAAATTTCAATGTACTTTCTTAATATATCTTCTACATAATCTTTTGTTTCTTTCTGTGGTATTTTTGCGGGATTAGTTAAATAATCTAATATTTCTTTATCCTTAGCATCTGGAGTTAATCCAAGATTTTTGATAGGAATATGAAAAGAATGAATGAACCAACCCACTACTTTTTCATCATGAGCAATGATCCGTAAAATATTATTAGTTTCTTTTTTAATTTTAATATCAATAATTTTTTTTCCCGGCCGTACGATAATACTTATGTATTCAGGGATTTGAGTTTTAGGATCATGGATCTTCTTGAATAAATTCTTTAATTTCTCACTCATATTTAATGCAAATCAATTTTCTTACTGAAAGATATATAATTTAAATTAATATGACTAAATAAGATTATTATACCCAAAATTAAGTTTGATGAATTAATTATGACGGTTGAATTTTATAATTTCGATCTAAAAACAAAAGCGTATTGTGATATCATTGATATTACATCTCAGGTCCAAGAAAAAATTAAAAAAAGTAATATAAATGATGGTATTGTGAATGTTCATATAGCCGGATCTACAGGCGCTATATCAACAGTTGAATTCGAACCTGGATTAGTAAAAAAGGATATTGAAGAATTTTTAGAAAGCATTATTCCATATAATGCAAATTATAAACATCACAGAACATGGGGAGACCATAATGGAGCAGGTCATTTAAGGAGTTTCCTTCTAAAAACTTCTCAGACCTTTCCTTTCAAGAACAAAAAGTTACTCTTAGGTACATGGCAGCAAATAATATTTTTGGAGAATGATGAGAAACCCCGTACTCGGAAAATATATTTAACACTTATCGGAGAATGATATTTAAGAACTGACTTTAATTTAGTTTTATAAGTATTAATGCTCTAGAACTATAACGTCATCAATATTCTTCATTAATAAGCTATAAATCTCCCTTCGGTGAATATCGGTCATCTTTAATATAGTGAAGTAATGATCCTGAGTCTTGTTTTTAAATAAGGGGATCTTCCGAACGGTGCCATTGAATTCTTTCTTCTGACCAATTTGATATTTTAAAAATTCATAGAAATGATTTTCTTGATCCATTATTATACACTCTTATTAGTTTAATTTACTTATATCAAATTTATTTAAAAAATGAGAATGTTATCCAAAAGCCATAGATATGTTATTCAAATAACATGACATAAATAGAAATAAAAAAAAAGGAATTATTCATTTTTGATTTAATTTATTAAATTCTTGAACCAAATAGGCATATATATCCCTTCGCTTCATATCTTCAAAATAATCTATCATCTGTAGAATTTTGGCATTACTATCATCTAATTTTGCACGAAACATGGGTATTTTTTTAACTACCTGATCTGATTTAAATTTCCGATTAATTTGAAATCTTAAGTATTCTATGAACCTATTTTCATTTTCCAACACAATAAACCCCAAATTTATTTGGTGTTTAAATAGTGTAGAGCGTATCTGACTAAAAAAAACCTATATCATTGGTATGATGCTTCAATATTTTTCTTATAATATTCTCGTATTCATGTTCTAGATCGCAAATCTTTATTATAAATCGTCTAAGAAAAAATTCGAGATATTAAAACTAGCATAAGATTAAACAACATAAGGTTAAAAATAATGAATTTCTCTTTCTAATAAAAAATAATAATTCCGTTTTAAGTTATTATTAGGGGTTTAAAATTAGATCTATCTTTCAATTCATACATTTTTAAATTGTGAAGAACATGGAAAATCTCATAAAAATTATTATCGCAGGATTAGATAATGCAGGAAAAACATCAATCCTCACAGCTTTAGACAAAAAGTACGACTTTCACAAAGATATTATTTCGCTTACTCCAACCATTCGTGTGGAATATCATGCCACCGAATTTCTCCGGAATAAAACTGTTTTCTGGGATATGGGAGGACAGAAAAAATATAGAGAGCTTTATGAAAATAAACAGGATATTTATTTTTCTGGCACAGATTTAATCCTATATGTTATCGATATCCAAGATAAAGAACGATTTAACACTTCACTTTCATATTTAGATATGATTCTTCAGAATTTCTTAAAAAACAACCTCGATATTCCATTAATTATTACATTTCATAAGTTTGATCCAGACATACATGATGTTGAGACCGCAAGTTTAGATGTTAATTACCTTCGAGACACCATTATGGATAAATACTCTATGTTTAAGATATTATTTCAACAAACTTCCATCTATAATATTATTTCAATCGTTCAATTGATTTCGTATGGATTATCCATATTTGATGAGAAATTCTTTGAACTTTCAGAACTACTGGAGCACTATTTAGAAGAATTTAACTGCAAATCTCTCATAGTTTTTGATAAAAATGGAATCATCATAAGTGAATTCTACAGTAGCGTCATTGAACCAAAAATATATATTGAATTTTTAGAATCGATTAAAGAACATTTATTTCTCCTGAAACGGATGCAAGAGGAAGCATATGAGGCTGATGCGAATTTCTCTACGATTGGAAATGAATTATTATCGTACTTACATAAATTTGAAATAGGAGATCAATCCTTTTTTGCCTCAGTAATTATCCAAGAAAAATATAAAGATGCTTTTCTTGAAAATTTTTCTGAATTTCTTGTAGATTTGAGACAGATATTAGAACCTTTAATATTATCCTAAATATTTTCTAATTTCATAACTTTTTTAACTTTTCTTTGACAATCTCCTTCAAATCAGTTCTTTCTTTAATAAGAAACTTATCAAGCTTAGGTCTTGCTTTCTCTCTTCTCTCTTGGTGTGTTTTAAGAAAGGAATTAATTTTTTGAATGAGATCATTTTTGCATTCGCCACATAAAAGATCACCTGCTCTGCATCGAGATTCAATATTTCTTATTTCCTTATCATCTAAAGTAAATAACATAAAATGGTATTTGAATACAGAGCATACTGAAGGATTACCTCCTATTTCTCTCTGTAACTTTGCACTTGCTTGTCCTCCAGTAAAAGCGTTATTTACCTTTTTTTTGACTTCTGCTGGGCTATCTTGGGTAAATATCGCAGTATTTTCTACTGAGGCTGACATTTTCCCTCCTTGTTGAAGACTTGGAAGAAAAATACATTGTATTGAAGCTGGTTTGTAATAACCAAGTTTTGGTAAAACATCTCTCGATAATCGAAAGTGAGGGTCTTGATCAACTGCATGGGGAATTAAACATGGGATATTTTTTTCCTCAATTATAGATTTAAGTATAGCTGGAACAGTTTGAATACTCGTATAGAAAATTTGACCAATATTCGCACTATTATCTAAACCAAAAGTGGCTCTAATTGTAGAAAATGTGATTTTTTTAGCAATTTTTAATGCATTTCGGTATAGAACTCCAGCAAGATCAATATCGGAAAAAATAAAAGTCTTTTTTGGGTCAAATCCTAATGCGATAATATCCAACGCATTATCATAGGAGTATTGATATGCCTCATCATATGATAGTGGTTGATTAAAAAGGAATTTTTCATCATCTGTTAATTGAAACCATAATTCTACATCAAATTTATCTTGAAGCCATTTGGTGAATAACCATGGCATAATATGGCCTAAATGAATGTCTCCAGAAGGGCCCCGTCCCGTATAAAGAAAAAAGGGATTTCCATTTCTGTATTCGTCTAAAATCCACTTAAAGTCCCGATGAGCAAAAAAAATTTTTCTAGTCAAAAAGGGATGAAGTTCTTTAGCAATTTCTTTTATATAAAACAGTAGTTTCTCATCTATAGGTTCAATGCCAAATTCTTTGATAATTTGGTCATAATCAATTTCTCCAGAAACTTCCCATGGAGTTACAATAAAATCAGGCATTTTATAGACTCACTTTAGTTTTTGTAGAGAAAACTTTTCTACGATACTCGTAAATATAGAATTTTAACGATATTAATATAAAGAATGTGCTCCCTAAAAAATTGTGATAAAATTTGGTAGTCTTTTTTATAACTCGAATTCATTTATATTTTAGATATTACTTTGCTCTTTTTATAATAGAAATTATGTCTTTACTAATTGAAATGTTTGTTTTATAATCAGAAGTTATAATATTCCTATTTTATACTTTATTATCACTATGAAAGCGGAAAATAATGAATATGATGAAAGTAAATGGCGAGAAAAATTAACTAAAGAACAATATAGAGTACTTAGAGAAAAGGGGACTGAACCAGCTTTTACAGGAAAATATTGGAACCATCATGAAAAAGGGATATATAAATGTGCAGCATGTGGTGAGCCTTTATTTGATTCTGAAACAAAATTCGAATCAGGAAGTGGATGGCCTAGTTTTTATGCTCCAGTTGGAGAAGAGAAAATAGGAAGTAAAAAAGATTTAAGCCATGGAATGATTCGTACGGAAGTATTATGTAAAAACTGTAAAAGTCATTTGGGACATGTATTTAAGGATGGTCCAAAACCAACGGGATTGCGGTATTGTATTAACTCTATTTCTTTAGACTTTAAGCCAGAAAAGTAGTGAGTAATTTATAAAGCAATTTTTTCTTACTTTTATAATCCTATTATTGAAGAATAGTTTTTATATTCTTTAAGCACCATGTTGGAGATTGTTTTTGTGACATGATCTTTTTCATTTATTCTTCTAATAAATTTATGAACATCCTCTGATTCCTTAAATCTACATACTAAACAAGCAGATTGTTCTCCTGTTGTATGAAACACAGAACAAACTTCAGGAATTTTACTAATTTCTTCCAAAATTTTTGTAGTATACTT
>JAEOSU010000023.1 GCA_016840165.1 Promethearchaeota archaeon | reverse complement strand
GATAGTAAAGTTGGAGCCGTAGCAGGGAATATAAAAGTTGGAAATCGAGAAAAGATACTTACAAAATTACAAGCTTTAGAATATATTTCTAAGTTAAATATTCAAAGAAGAAGTGAGGCATTTTTTAGAAAAGTGACAGTAGTTCCCGGTCCTTTAGGAGCTTTTAGAAAATCTATAATTAAAGAGGTAGGTTTCTATACTGGAGATACATTTGCAGAAGACGCAGACTTAACTTTAAAAATATTAAGAGCAGGATATAAAATAAAATATGAACCTAAATCAATCGGATATACAGAAGCTCCAGTATCTGTTTTTGATTTAGCTAAACAAAGATATCGTTGGTATAGAGGATTATTACAAGTAATAATTAAACATAGAGACATGATTTTTAATCCAAAATATGGAACTACAGGATTGTTTATAATTCCATGGACTTCTTTGAATGGTTTAATTTTTTCTTGGTTTGACTTTTTCGCAGGTGTGTGGACTTTTATACTTATATTTAATCCATTTTCTGGATTTCTTATATATATACGAATTTATTTTTTCTGGTTTCTTTTCTTTCTGATAATAGAAATAGTTATCAGTATGTTTGCGATATATATGGATGTAAGGGAAAAGCCAAAAATTTTGTTTTATTTAATTGGTTATAAATTATTCTATGGATACATGATTAACACAATCAGAATTTTAAGCCAATTAGAGCAATATTTAAAATATCCTATGAAATGGGAGGTTATTAAAAGAATAAGTGCTATGCCTCTTTATAAGGAACTAGAAAATGTTTAGAATTGCTTGGAATTTTTCATTAATTTTTCATTGAAATCAGACGCTGAATTTACCTTTCCATCCAATTTTCACAGAAAATTGGGAAAAAATTTAAAAATCGAAATGTTGAAATGAAGAAGGTTGCTCTGGATCCTTTTTTTCAATATTTTTGTATGGCTATCTTTATTTTTCTTATATACAAAAATGTTAATGCTAAAATGAAAAGAATCAGGATAGATAGAATGATAAAAGCTAAGTCTAAAGAAAAAAGGGCAATATAACCTGCTATAATAGGGTTGAATAAAAATACGATACCTAATAAACTCTCCAAAATATAAGTGAATTTACTTGTATTCTTCTGTTTATTAAGAATAATAAAAAATCTCAATCCTATTCCGTATAGAAAGCCTCCAAAAAGCCCTAATGAAATGAAAAGAATTGAGAAGGAAAAGAAATTTGTAGAAATTCCATATATTAGGATTGTTATTGATAAAATCAAAACAGAGAGAAGTGTTATTTTTTTTAAACTTTCCATTGTTCTTAAGCTTACTAAAGAAGTAGTAACTATTTGACAAAAAATTGTAAAAAATGAAAAAAGGAATACGGTATATTCTGGAAATCCTAAAATCTCTGACTTTATTGGATATAAAAGATTCACAATAGATTTGGCTAAACTAAAGGTGACTATGCATAGAACTGGAATTATTATTGGGACATAGTACATTGCTAAATCGCGATCATTCTGCATCCCAAATATTCTTGCTATTTTTGTTTTAACGTTATTAAATTTAGATTTTCTAGGCTTAATTTCCAATTCCACATTTTCACTAAAATCTTTTATTGGATCCTGGAAAAACATTATTGCTATAATAATATTTAGAATAATTAGCAGTGGGGCTAAGAAGAAAATAATTCCAGGAATAGCGACAATAGATAAAATTATTGTACCAATTAGAAATCCTGTCAACCCTCCTAAATTCCAAGAGAAATTATAGTATGCCATAAAGCGATTATGAACATGAACTGGGTTATCTGAGATAGTGGATTGCAAACTTGTCCAAAAAAATCCTAAAAACAAACCTTCAATTACTCTTGAAAAAAAGAATGGCATTGGTTCTAATGTAAAGTAGTAAATGAATTGAGAGAAAAATACCCCAACCATAGACAGGATTATACTCTTTCTTCGCCCAATTTTATTTGAGAGTTTATAAAATAAAATCGGAGAAAAAGAATAGGTTATTGTGGACCCTACTAATAAAAAACTAATTATTTCTGTAGTTATGCTTTTTTGGAAGAAGTATATCGGAATTGTTATAGTCAATAAAAAATCATTTATTGGGAAAATGAAAGCTAAACAACTTACCGGCCAAAATCGCCATTTCGTATGTTCTTTAGTGTTCTTCATAGTTAATAATATTTTTTCATTTCTTTTTCCCTATTTAGTAAGGTATGATTTTTTACTTAAAATATCTAATGAAATTTAGATGTAAAGCATAACAAGAAATTTTTTATACAAATTTGTATTAATTTAAATTTAGATCTTTATAATATTATTTTAAATTGTATACTAAAACAGGGGGCGATTTTACAAATTTGAACCAAATTGATTCAAAGAAAGATGATCGTGAATTAATGATTAAAAAGTTAGAGAATTTTTCAAAAAGTATTAAATACACTGGATTAAAAAAAGTAGAGAATAAGATATATTTATCTATAACAAGGAGGAAGAAGATTCTTGAATTTATTATTCTTATTTGCAGTTCTATTATACTAATAATCTTACTTTGTATTTGCTTATTTAAAATCTCACTCATAATAACATCATTTTCAGATATACTATCATTAGTAGCCTTTGGATTTTCAATATTTTCTATTCTTTTCTACTTTATTGCTTTTATGGATTACCCTTATAATGATTTGAAATTTAAGAGATTAGATAATGACACTTTTGAACTTAAATTCTTAATGCAAAATTTAGGTCATGGTAGATTAAAATTGAAGTTGGCATTTTACTTAATAGAAGAAAAAGAATTAGCGGCAACCAATGAGGATTTTATACAAAGTAAAGGTAAATCTAATGCAGAATATTTGAACTCTATACTTGTCGATCTTCAAAAAGCTGATTCTACGTCAAAAATATATTCGTTAGGTATTATTGAAAGAAAAGAATCAAGAGTATTTTTTACATATAATGATAAGCATATAGAAACAAGAATCCATAAGTTTAAGAAATTAAAATTATATAGAATCACATTTTTTGTTTTAACCTATAAAAATATCTCTTACTATCGTTCAAAACATCTAATTAATTGGGAAAGAAGTCTCCCAAAATAATTTATTTAATGCTAATGTTATTTAATATTCTATTAAATTAGAGCTAAAAAAAAAGAAAAAATAAATTTAATCTCTTTGGCCTAATACGGTAACTGAACAGACACTAAACGCACCACCGAGATTGTGACATAAACCAATCTTAGCGTCCGGAACTTGGCGTCCCTCGGCTCTTCCCTGAAGTTGTTTGGTAATTTCCGTGAGCATACGACAACCAGTAGAACCAATCGGATGACCAAAACTTTTTAGCCCTCCTGAAGGATTCACGGCTGTTTCTCCATTCCAGTTGAATGTTCCATTCTTGAGTTCCTCAGCAGCTTGTCCTCGATCGCAGAATTGTAAATCTTGGCAATTTATTAACTCGGTTATTGTGAAACAGTCATGAACTTCCGCACAATCGATTTGTTTGCGAGGATCAGTAATTCCCGCTTCTTTATAGGCATATTCTGCGGCTTTCGTGGTCGCTGGGAAGTGTGTGAAGTCTGCTCCAGGACCATTCGGTGGGATGTACCATGGAAAGTTAGTTCGCGCGGAAATGGCATTAGCTTTAACTAAAATATAATCGTCCGCATGAGCATAACTTTCTGCTAACTCAGGTCGCGTCAAAATCAATGCAGCCGCTCCATCTGACATCGCACAACAGTCAAATCTACCCAGTGGGTCTGCGATCATAGGTGCTTTCATTACTTGGTCTACAGTAACACGAGTTCGGAAGTGTGCTTTTGGGTGATCGGCTCCGTTATCATGATTCTTAACCGCAACTCTCGCCAGATCCTCTTTAGTCCATCCATATTCGTGAAAGCTTCGGGTAGCAGCCATCGAGAACATCGCCGGCGCGGAAGGTGTCGGATAAACAGGGTGACCAAAAATCGTAAATCCCGGCAGACCACTACCGCCCTCGTCCATGAGCTTCTCTACGCCACAAGCAAGTACTATATCATAGGCACCGGACGCTACAGCAAAACTAGCATTCCGCTTATTCACGAAATGTGAAATTATTTACGGAAAGCGTCCATTCCCGATGCACAGTAATTTTCTACCCGAGTTGCAGGCTTACCATCCAAACGTAAAATATCTTCCACCATAGCTCCAGAGAGACCTGTGAAATAGTAGAATATCCCGCACCAGGAAGCATCTATGTCATCTTTCTGAACACCTGCGTCTTTTAGAGCGCTTTGGAACGCTTCAAAGAGCAGGTCATATTGGTTCTTATCCCATCGCTCGCCGTATTTGGTCATATCGCAGCCGATTATTGCAACTTGGTCTTTAATTCCTTTTCTCATTTTTTCAACCTCCTTTATGGTCTCCCCCTTTCGGGTCGACATTTCCAATAATAGTTCTTAAATTCAGCACCTTCATGTTCTTTTCGGAAGGTAAGCTCGACTCGCATCCCGATTTCTACATTTTCTTCGGGTTTCTCAATTTCGGACATATTCAAGAGCACACGTCCTCCGCCATCAAGATCGATAACACAGCGAGGTACGGGAGTTTGCAGATAGGAACCTCCAACGAGATGGTCTAATGTGTAAGTGAAAATCGTCCCTTTAAGCGCTAATTTTACATGTTCGAGTTGGTCGTCAGCACGACAGACATAACAGGAACGAAGCATGTCAGGATATTGAACAGCACCGCAATTTTTACATTTCAAACCGTACCATCTATAAACGGAGGCGGTGTCTCTCCAGATTAGCACTGCAGAGCTTTTTCGGATATATCTATCTTTTTCGAGCAACTCTTTTGAGTCAAGAAGTTTGTTATAATTTTTAGTGGCAATCATTGATTTTTGGTGACCGATAAGTCCTAATCGAGTTTTTCCAAGGTCTCGGAGTGCACTTCTATCTCTCACTTGCAGTAGGATAGCATCTGCACCATCACCAAATCCGGCCATGATGATTTTTGCATCATCTTTAGGTCGTCGTAATGCGGCGATAAGGAGCATGAAGGGCATAGGAGTTCCTGTATCCCCAATTTGAAAGAAGAGGCTATTTTGAGCAACTCCTTGATTAAACTTCATTATTTTAGAGATTCTTCCATGCATGCGTGGATTGTTATAATAATATGCTGCAACATCAATTTCTTCTGGCTTGAGATTATTTCGTTTAAGAATTTCTCCCATTGCTTTAGTAATATATTGTGTATAAAACATGGCATCAGTCTTCGGTTCAAATGTTCGAATAAACTCATCTTTATCAGCGCGTTTCCATGGGCCAGTCACATTTGCAGAAAACGAATAATAATCTTCGATGGACAGTGGGATATTATCTTCTTCGGCGATTAAAAGGGCTGCAGCGCCATCAGCAAATCCAAATTCCCACATAGTCGAGGGTTCGGGTTTTCTGGTATCTGCAGAGACAATAAGAATAGATTTAATATCGTCATTTGCTTTTATAGTATCTACTGCTCGTGCAACTGCGGTTGTAGCGGCTTTTGTGGAGTCAGTAAAATCAGCAGTAATAATATTCTCTCTCATGTCTAATACAGTGGCAATGAGTGACGCTGAATCTTTTTCGGTATATACTTGAGTCGTCGATGCAAAAAATAGACCATCAACGGTTTTTGGGTCAAATCCCGCTAAGCAGTCTAACCCAGCTTCGACAGACATTGTTATAGTATCTTCGTCCGCCAGGGCAAATGCTTTAGTGCCAGGTACGTTTGGAAAATCCCACGCGTTTGAGATGAGATCTCTTGGGAGCAAATATTTTGGCAAATATGCTCCATAACTTTTTATACCAATTGGCATTTTGTATTTTTACCTCAAATTTTTTACTATTTAATTTATGTTGTGAAAAATTTGTAATTATATAAGGTTCAATTTTTCACATTAAATATATTTTATTTTTTCCTAAAAGAGAGAACTATGAAGCTGAATATAAATTGCGAATAATTTTCGCCCAATTTGCGAAGAAAATGATAACTATAAGGAAAAAAATTATTCAGATTTATTCATTCAAATCAAATTTCTTTTCTAGAACAATAAGAATGGGATGAAATCCTAATTTCCCAAAAATATCAATAAGCTTTCTCTCGCCTTCATAGGCCATATTGATACGCACACTTTCACAACCCCATGATTGGAGTATCTGGATAGCTTTATCTGCTAAGATTTTACCTACTCCTTTACCAATAACTTCTTTTTTCGTAGCCCAGTTATTCAAATAACCAATATATTGCCCAATATTATTCTTCACTGCCTCTAACATTCCCATGGAAACAACTTGACCTGTGGATTTGATTTCGGCGATTAAAGTGATTCGTTTTAAATTGGGCTTAAATTGCCTTAACCCGGAGGATTCTTTCCATTTTTCTTCATCCAAACCGATGTCAAACTGAGTATGAAGGTCCTTTAAAATATCTAAAGTAGCTTTATAATCTGAAGTTCGATAATTCCTTATAATTATATCTTCTTTACTTATATGTTTATCTGACATTTTAATTTTCAACCATCTTTTCTTTTAAAGAATTTAAATCAATTTTTTTCGATAAAAGTCGTTCATTAGTTTTTCTATCAATAATGAAAAAGAGATATTCATTTATTTGGGGGAATACAGGTGAGATGAATACTAATTCCTCTTTTGGAAACCATGTATCAATATTTTCTGTCATGATTTCTTTTTCAAAAAATTCTTTTACGTGAGTTATTTCGACCCTGATCCCATTAATTTCTTCTTGAGTATTATTTTCTACCAAAATCTCCAATTCATTACTATTTTGAGAAAGGTAAATCTGCTTGATGGAAAATCGACTTTTTAATAATTCTACATCATTTTCGGTACTCGGATCAAATAATTGAACACTAGAAAATGAATCTTTGTAGTCACTACTTTGTATATGTGAGAAATCGATTCCTTTTAGAGCGAGATAAGCAATTGCTTTTTGCATTTTAATAGAAGAGCGATCAGAACCTCGTACTGCGTTTTGAAAGAAATTATTGCAGATATGATCAATGGTATCTTCAAGCTCATCTTTTATTTGATTCCCTTTTTCTATAATTTTTTCTGTCTTTGGGGTTTTTATAACGTTAGTACTGGCAATTTCTGATTCGATTATCTCGAATAATTTATTCCCATAATTACTCTCAACTTTTTTAGTTAATTCTTGAATCAAATCATCACCAAATATTTCCAATTTATTCGGCAATGAGAGAATGATAACGATTGTTTCTGGGGTCTCCTCTTCTAAGCCCGCTCTTCTTTTCTTTCGTTCCGATTTAGTTAAAAATTTCTTCCCAAAGAAGGTATATCCTTTAAATTCTAAATCGATATGATCCAAAGCATCAGAACCTTCTAAAAACCAAATAGGATGATATTTTATTGGTCTCATAAATTTTTTATCGTCTTTATATCTATCATCAGGATAAATTAAAAGTGGAGTATGCCCATGTTCTTCATCAAAATAGAGCACATAAACTACGGCTAATTCTTCAAAAGGATTTTTATCCGATGATTTTGATTTCGGAGCATCAAACACTTGAGACCAATTGTTCTTAATAATTGAGTTCTAAAGAATTAAATACATCTAATTCTAAAAGTTTAATTAAAAATATAAAATTATATATTAAAAATTTGAGTGAATTACTAATATGATTATTACTGATGTTAAAACCTATGTATTAAAATTAGATTTTAAGCTGAAGCTAGGATCGATGCCCGCATTTAACGTTACAGGTTTTTATTTAAATATTAAAACAGACGAAGATATAGAAGGATGGGCATTATCCCATTGGAATTTAAGCAATATGGGGCAGAAAAACCTTATTGATGAATCTTTAAAACATTTACTTATCAGAAAAGACCCCTTTATGGTAGAAGAAATATTTAATACGGTCTATCATAATAGTAACCGAATAATGTTTGGGATTCCTATGACCACAAGCGTTATTCAAGTAGCCCTATGGGATATTATCGGAAAAGCTACCAACCAACCTATTTATAAATTACTTGGAGGGATGAAAAAAGAAGCAAAAGCATATGCTTCTATGCCTCGAAGCTACAAAGCTAAAGCGGCTCCGAAAGTGGTTCAAGCTGCCCTTGATTTAGGTGGGTTTAAAGCAGTCAAACTACGTATTGGAAAAGGTTTGAAAAAGGATGAGGCGCTCATTAAGGAAGTCCGTGATCACTTTCCAGATATCGACATCATGCTGGATGCCAATTCCGCATATACAGTTGTTAATGAAGCCGTAAAATTAGCAAAAATATGTGAAAAGTATAATGTAACTTGGCTTGAGGAGGCATTACCATCAGATAATTTGAATGGACTTGCTGCTTTGAGGCAACAGTCTTCCTTGGAGATCGCGGGAGGAGAAAATGATATGGGAATATTTCGATTTGAAGATATCCTTTCTAAAGGATGTTATGATATTGTACAACCCGACGTATGTAGAAGCGGAGGATTTCTACAAGTTAAAAAAATTGATGCAATGGCGGAAGTAAAGGGTGTTCGTTGCATACCCCACATATTTGGTTTTGGTCATATACTTGCAGCCAATATACATTTCATTATGGCTTCAAGATGCGATTGGTGTGAATTTCCATTTATTCCAGATGAATTTCAGGTATTAGAAGAACCGATCAAATGTATTAATGGAAAAGTGAAAGCTTTAGAAAAGCCAGGTCTTGGCGTAGAAGTCAACCAGAAAATGTTTGAAGAGAATATAATTTAAATCCCCCTATCTTCAAATCAATTTTTCTTTAGATAGAGATGCTTTAAAAAATAGATAAAAATAAAATTTTGTTTGAGGATTTGGAAATGGCGAGCCAACGAAAAGTTTCGAAAGAATTAATTCGCTTTGGAAGGCGAGAATATCGAGAAAAAAGGCCTATCATGGTCAAGATTTTGCGAATAAAGGATATTACAACCTTCAAGAAAGGTGTATTACCACCTCTCATTGTAAAGCAACGTCAAGCGATTCAATATATTATTATTGCTGAATATGTTGAAGAAGTTCGTGTATATCTATTTAGTTCCAATGGAATATTAATAGGAGCTGAAAACATCGAGAAAAAATCGCCGTTACTCGAAAAATTAACCAAGACTAGTAAAATAGTCTACCATATACCTTAAGGCTTAAAACACTTGATCTAACACTGCTTTCAAATCTATTAAAAGCCGGCATTAAGTATTTAAGCCTATTATATTATAGATTATATTATGGACTCTAAACCAAAATTACAAGTCGCTCTTGATGTTATTAGTCTTGAAGATGCATTACGAATCGCAAATCAAGTGGTTTCTTTTGTAGATATTATAGAAGCTGGGACCCCCTTGATCAAGTCTGAGGGTATTGGAGCTGTTAAAGTGCTTAAAAAGAATTTTCCAGAAAAAATAATATGTGCGGATTTAAAGACCGCAGATGCGGGATATCTTGAAGTACAATTGGCAGCTGAAGCTCATGCTGATATCATATCTATACTAGCTGATGCATATGACAATACTATAGAAGAGGCATTACGAGCTTCCTATGATTATAAAGTGGAAGTAATGGCAGATCTCATTGTCTCACGAAAACCGATTAAAAGATTAAAAGAGATTATGAAGCTCCACTATAAAGGGAGAAAACTAACATATGCTTTAGCTCATAGCGGACTTGATCGTCAATCTTCCCGGAGGGCTCCCTTATCCGAAATTGAAGCTATGGTACAAGTCCCTAATCATCCAAAGTTGGCGATTGCGGGGGGAATTCGATCAACTGATATTCAAAATATAATGCAATATCCAATTAGTATTGTCATTGTGGGTGGAGCTATTACAAATGCAGAGAACCCTTCTAAAGTATCTGAACAACTCAAACAATTAATAGAGAATTACACTAAAATTTAGTTTAAAAAAAGGAAAAAATTAATTATTCTTTTACTTCGCCGCCTTTTATGGGAATAAATAGGAGGAACGCAATAGCAATGCAAATTAAAATGAAGGGAAACATTACAATATAGCGATAATCTGAAAGAAATGAGACTGAGGTAAGAATTCCACCAAATATCACAGGAGCTAATGCATATGCTGCTTGGTTAAAGGTATAATAAATACCTGTATAGATTCCCTTCCTTCCTTCGGGAGCTAATGCCCATAATATAGAAAAACTGATAACGATGAATCCCATCCAAGGTATTGAAGTCAGTGCTAGCATAATCATAACCAATAGTGGTTGATGGTTTTTATAAATCGACGGTACGATTAAGAATGCCATTAAAGAAACAGAAATTATTAACCATAGTAAATATATCTTCACTGCATTCCGTCTTCCAACTTTTTTCCATTGCCCCAACAATCCTACAAAATATGCAACTAGTATCATTGGCCCAGAATAAGCAATAAATAGTGTCGCTGCTTCTCCTTCGGTGATACCTATATAATCTATTGCAAAACTTGAGAAGAAAGATTCAACTGAAGCGAAAGCTAAATACATAAAAAAGACTGTCGCAACAAAGAAAGCAAAATCTCGGTGGCTTCTGAGAATTTTTACAGTTTGGCGGTAGGAGATGAATCGCTTGCCTTTCATTTTCGCCTCTTTTATTGGTTCTCTTGATATTTTTGCTTTATAAGAAATGGGGTCTATATCGATCTTTTTATCTGAGATTTTCAAGAATTTATCCCCTGTAGGCGTTTCCTTTACCGTTAATATAAGAACTCCAAGTAAAACAACCATCAATATTCCTACGATAATAAATCCTAATGCATCAAACAATACACCAGATAAACCTGGAATTGCTCCAACCACAATAGGTATGATGAACCCGATGAGTCCCCCTAAATTCGCAATGAATTGTTGGATTGCACTCCCTTTTGAATAGACTTTCTGAGGGGTGTAATCAGGGAGAATAGCTATTGATGCAGAGCGATATATTGACATAGCTAAGTCAAAAAGAAAAATAACTAAAACAAATCCAGCCAAAACCTGTACGAATGGAATTGTAATAAAGAATACCGCTGAGATAAGAGTGCCAACAATGATGTAGGGCATTCGCCTTCCAACTCTACTTTTTGTTCTATCACTGAGATCTCCAAAATAAGGCTGTAGGATAACTGCAACAATGTTATCTATAGCCATTATTGAGCCTTTAATTAAATCAAGAAATGGATAGCCTTCACCTAAAATATCACTAATTAAAAGTGGAACTTTAAAATTAAAGTATGACCAAGCTAACAACACGATAAAAAAGGCAAAAGAAATGAATATGGTCCTTTTTACAGAAAGAGAATCTGGTGCTGAAGGTTCCATACGGGGTTCATATGGAAGGAAGTCCATTTCTTCAAGGTTCTTATTTGTTTCTACCATAATACTTCTACTCTAAGAATTTTTATTGCTAATAGTAAATATGATTTTCATAGTATTTATTATTTTAAAAGATTCTAACTTTTCAGTTGAGTAATCATTTTTATTTCCTTAGGTGTATTAAAATTCCTATGGATGAAGGAACAACTTGGTATGAGGTAATAAAACACAAAAAATATCTTTATGTGATTCGAGAACGTTTAGATAATCTTGAACCTCGGTTCTATACTAAAATTATAAATCTATACTTATTAGTCGGAAAAGAAAGAGCACTTTTAATCGATACGGGAAGTGGGCTTTTCCCTTTAAGACCCTTAGTAGACAGTCTTATAGGAGAGAAAAAGCTAATAGTGGTAAACACTCATACTCACTTTGATCATCGTGGAGCAGATGAAGAGTTCAATGAAATAAGTGTTCACTCTTTAGAAGCAAAAGAACTTACAAAACCATTTGATGTATCTTTTCTTAGAGATTCGCCACAGGAGATTGTCAAATATTATGCAAAAAAGAATTTTATTTTAAAGCCAGCAACAAGTATTAAAAGTATTGAGGAGGGATATGAATTTAATTTAGGAGATATCTCATTAAAAGTTATTCATACTCCAGGGCATTCTTCGGGCTCAATATCATTATTATCAAATAAAAATGAGCTGTTTACAGGTGATACTGCTCATTATGGGACAATATACCTTCCAAAAAGGAAAAAATTCCCCATGATCCTCTCAAGTTTGCATAAAATGCTTGAAATTTGCGTAAAATGTGGTGTTTCTGAGTTATATCCCTCCCATGAAATATTTCCAGTAGGAACGGAACTGCTGGAATCTTTAATGAGTGGAATTTCTAATATTGAGACCATATGGAATTCGAAGATAAAAGATAAATTCCTAGACGCGTGGATTCTGGATGATGGAAAGTTCAAGTATGTAATAGAATAAAAAAGAAAAATTATAATTATCATTCATATTTAAAACTAAAAAGATAAGACTTTGAAACCAAAAATTGTTTGTTCTCTTAATAGAAAGTGGAACGTGAAAAGTAAGTTTGATGAGATAATAACAGAAATAGAAGTTCCAGGAACTGTCTTTGAAGCATTAGTAGATAATGAGCTTATCGATGATCCATTTTATGGCGATAATGAACATAATGTCAAGGATATCTTTAATTGTGAATGGGAATTTGAAACACAATTTGATCTTAAAGAGGAGTTGTTATCTTATAAACATCTTATTTTAGAATTTAAGGGAATAGATACTTTTGCTAAAGTTGAACTCAACGGAACTCGGTTAGGCACCACAGAAAATATGTTTCAAAAGTATGACTTTGATATAAAAAATGTCGCAAGAAAGAAAAACAACACGTTAAGAGTATCTATCAGAAGTCCAGTTCAGATAGCAAAAGAACTAGTGGATCAATATGGTGTACAACTAAAAACGACCCACAGTATACCAGGAGTGCCTTATATACGGAAAGCACAGTATTCTTTTGGCTGGGATTGGGGACCAAAATTGCCAGATATTGGAATATGGAAGGACGTGGAAATAAAGGCATATGATGATTTAATGATTGAATCGTATTATCTAGATAACAACTTCACCTATAATAAAGATGTTGATTCTTTTTCTAATCTGAAAGAATATAGCGCCTTAAATATTGATTATGTGGAGCTAATAATTTCCACTCAATTATCAGATGCGATTCAACCCGATAAAATTGGTCTGTTAAAATTGATTTGCTCTATTAAGGGTCCAGACGATATATCATATGAAAAGGACTATGATCTTACTAAATCAGATTCAAAAGTACAATTTAATCTTGAATACCCCTATATATGGTGGACACATGATCTAGGTACGCCAAATCTCTATGATCTTAATCTTTCATTATACTATAAGGATGAATTAATCGATTCATATCACTCAAAGTTTGGAATTCGAGAAGTTAAATTAAATCGCGAACTCGATAAATGGGGAGAGTCATTCTATTTTACGTTGAATGGAATTCCAATTTTCGCAAAAGGAGCTAACTGGATTCCCGTTGACAGCTTTATTCCACGTGGGAAGAAATTAGGGCTCTATGAACAAAACATCGAAAATTGCATTACTGCGAATATGAACTTTATACGAGTATGGGGGGGCGGGATTTATGAGGATGACCGATTTTATGAATTATGTGATAAACATGGTATCTTAGTTTGGCAAGATTTTCCATTTGCTTGTGCAATATATCCAATTCATCAGCAATTTATCGAGAATGTCAAACGAGAAGCGATACAAAACATAAAAAGGCTGAGAAATCATCCAAGTTTGGCACTGTGGTGTGGAAATAATGAATTAGAACAATTATGGAATTGGCTACTTTTCAATGCAAATCTAAAAGACTCAGAATTAATCGAGGAATATGAAAAAGGATATTTAAAGCTCTTTAAAGAGATCATTCCCAATTTAATTAAAAAATATGATCTTCGGCATCAGTATTGGCCTAGTTCTGCCTTGGATAACTATGACGGTTCAAAATCGCTTTCTACGAACGCTAACAATGTAGAAAGCGGAGACTCACACTTTTGGAGAGTTTGGCATGGAGGTGCGTCATTTAAGTCATATAGAAAGTTTAATTCTCGATTTATGTCAGAATTTGGATTTGAAAGCTTCCCTTCAATAAAAACCATAAGATCTTTTTGTCCTGAGGAGGAACTTTATCTTGATTCTCCAATAATGAATAATCACCAAAAAAATGAAGGTGGAAATAAAAAAATCCTACGCTATATGAGAAAGCGATTTAACATACCAAAAGAGTTTGAAAAGCAAATCATTTTGTCTCAAATCACCCAAGCGGAAGCTATTCAATATGGAGTTGAGTATTGGAGGCAAAATCGAAATGAGTATCATTGCATGGGGTCACTGTATTGGCAATTAAATGATTGTTGGCCAGTAGCGAGTTGGTCTTCCTTTGATTACTATGGAAGATGGAAAGCGCTACATTATTTTGCCCGGAGATTTTATGCTCCATTATTACCTAGTGTACGAGAAGACAAGAATGCTTTTGAAGTGTGGATTACAAATGACTATCCTTCAGCTCGTTCTGGAACTTATTTCTGGAAATTATATAATAATCAAGGAGAACTCTTAAAAGAGGGTTTTTATAAGGTCCAAGTGCCACCCTGCTATTCACAGTGTTTAGAGAACGTGGATATTTCAGAATTTCAATTTGAATCGAAGGAGCCAACGATTGTTCTTTTTTACGGAATTGAGGGCCAACCATTAACAAATGGAATGAGACTGTTTGACGCTCCTAAAAGATTTGAATTAAAAAATCCAGAAATTGCATGGGATCTCAAAAAAACTGAAGAAGGTAAAGATCATTCACAGTATCAAATAAAAATTAAAACAAAAAATATTGCTTTATATGTATTCATTACATCAAAAAAATACGATTTTATCGCATCCGATAATTTCTTCTCTATGGCACCAAAAGAAGAGCGTGTTATAGAACTTAATCATATTAAACCGGGAAATAACGGAAAAAATCAGCCTCATACTATCAATAAAGACACTTTTAATATCTATTCTTTGTATGATTTAATAGACCATTCATAAAATGACTTATTAGATAACATTTTTAGGAGATTCTAAAGTATCTTTATCGGTGATTATTTTATAGTCAGGATGTTTACGGATATATGTTACAGGATAATCATCTCCTTGGTTTCCAAATAACGCGATTCTTAAGATCGTATTTGCCCAATCATAAGGGCTCCCATTTCGACAATATAAGCGAATTCTTTTGGCTCTTAGTATTTGCTTCATTCCTAACGTAAAAGCAAATTTGGGAAAATTTACCAAATTTCCACCTACTTGAGAGCGGATTGCGTTCATAGTTATGGTATATTTATTCAATCGCACCTTTCGAGAATCAGAATCAAAAACCCTTGCAGAAGGTTCATTAAAAGCAACATGGCCATGAATTCCAATGCCTCCATAGCATGTATCTATGCCATTAATTTCCCTTATCATCTTTGATAACTTATGGATATTCAATTCGTCAGGGAAAATAATTTGCTCATAATTTAATCCATAACCATCTTTAAGAGGAATAAGAAACAGCATTTTAGCAATTCTTTTAAAGCTTAAAGGATGAGTAGTCGGAAGAGCAAAACCATCCTCATCGCAATATTCGTCCATAAAGAAAAACCAACAATGCTCTAAAGAAAGCTGATCTTCTTCAATCATGGTAGTTAATATTGGATATTGCCCTGTTGGTCCAACTGGAAGAATGAGTCTTGTAGGCTTTTTTTGAATATTGTTTTTCTGAATTTCATCAAAAATACTCTTAGCAAAATGATGATGTAATTCTTCTAAATCCTTACATAGTAAAAGATGGTCTCCCGCCTTTTCAATCACCTTTTCTGGCGTTAAGTTTAATAATGTTCGGATCTCATCGCTTCTTATAATCAATTATTTCTCACCTAACATTTTTAATATATTCCCGGAAAAGATGAGTTTTTGGGTTTCATGATCTATATTTAACTTATCCAATCTGACCATATCCTCCTTAAGAATTTGCGTGATCTGGGTGTAAAAAACATCTGTTCCAAAAACGATTTTTTTAAACGCGCCTTTCCACCATAAATAATGATCCATTCCGATTTTATCAGCTCTCACCCTCCATCCCATTGGAGCCCCTGAGAGATCAGCAAATACATTCTTTTTCATACGAATCACCTCTGCTGCATCTTCATTCCAATGTACACCTAAATGGGCTATAATCATGTTTAATTTGGGGAATGAATTTGCAATCGGTTCAAGACGCATAGGATGCATGTACCAGGAAGAAATATATTCTTGTTTTGCAGGTTTTAGGAGGGTGACCACTCCAGTATGAAAGAGAATTGGCATTTTAAGTATTTGCGCAGATTCCCATAATGGAAAATAGTTAAGATCGTCATATGGTTTTTTTGGTAAAGTAATTTTGAGCATCTTAAACCCTTGTGTGTAAGCCTCTTGAACTTCTTCGACCTTATTATAACCAGGCCGAATATAGTAGGCTCCAATAAAACGATCCGGATATTGACCAAGAATTTGTTTTATCCCTTGATTGTCCATACACTTAAATTTTTTCCCTAATCCACTTACACAAGTTCTTTCAATGTTATTTTCATCCATTGCATTAATAAGATTCTCTACATATCCTGGAGAATCAAATATATGAGCATGACTGTCAATGATTCGCATAGTTATTCAGACTCATATTTTCCTATTTTTAATTTTTAATTAAGTTTATTCAATTATATTTAAACGGGATAAGAAATCTTCAACATCCTTTACAAAATTCATTGTTCCTCTTTCAATTTGTATAGTTAGTGCATCTAAATCACTAAAATCCGGATGATCAACTAAAATATATTCCACAATAGAATCGATTCCTTCTATACTTGACGGAATATGGTATTTATTCCAATCCCTTTCCCTAACCAAATCCCAGTATTCTTTCTGAACAGTTTTATTATATCCTCCCAACCATACTTCAAATCTGAATTCCTTATGCAAATATATAATCGCAATCTTTAATTTTCGATCTTTCAATAAAGGTGGATTGAATGCAAAATATGTCATATCCATGTATCCAAAATAAATACTACCTGACACAGAGTAATCGGGATAATTCTTTTTAAAATATGATCTCAAGGATCCAAAATATTGCATTAATCCCCGATAAGCTTTCTGAATTATCCCTTTCTTTAGTTGGTTTTGATATTCAATCATACTGTCATGAAATGTTATCATATATAGAAATTGTGTTTACTCTTGATTAAATTTATTTAAATTTTAATCATAAAATAAAGAGCAGTTGGAGTTAATTGATTAGAGAAGAAAACCATAAATCTTATGGATTTTTTACTTTCTTGAGAAATATAATTAAAGCAAAAACGGAAGATGAAGATGAAATATTTTTTAGATAGTGCTAAAATAGATGAGATAAAATATGCATTGGAAAATTGGAAGATTAATGGAGTCACCTCGAATCCTAAACATGTAAAAAATTCAGGGAAACCGTTTTTTTCGGTAATTAAAGAATTTGCTAGTGAATTTGATGACATAGAATTCCCAATCTCAGTTGAAATCGATCCGCACCTTACCAAAGCTGAAGAAATGATAGAACAAGCTAAGAAGATCGCTCAACTATCTCATAATTTCGTAATTAAAATTCCTTGTAATGAAAAAGGATTAATAGCAACAAAAAAGCTTACTGAAGCTTCAATTAAAGTAAATGTAACCTTAGTTTTTACTGCTTCGCAGGCTTTACAAGCAGGGAGATTAGGTGCTACTTACTGCTCGCCATTTATCGGATGGCAAGAAGCATCTGGGGTGGATTGTACTCAATTGATGTCAGATATTGTCTCAATGTATCGTAATTATGATTTTGACACTGAAATAATAATTGCTGCTGTAAGGAACGGCAAGCAGATAGTTGAGGCTGCGATAATGGGAGCAGATATTGTAACCGCGGGATTCGAAGTATATAAAAGTAGTTTTGAGCATCCTTTTACTGATAAAGGATTAAAAATCTTCCAAGATGCCTGGGATGATACGGAACTAGGTTCCCTATAAAGGTGATAGTAATGGAATCATTGAAAATTGGCTTTATTGGGCTTGGGACGATGGGAGAGCATATGTGTCGCAATATTATAAAGAAGGGAAACTGTTCAGTCTATGTATTCGATATTAATAAAAAGCAAATTGATAAATTGGTTAGTGAAGGAGCGATAAATTGCGAAACCTTAGAAGAAGTTGCAAATTTCTGTAATATAATTATTAGCATGGTCCCAACAAATGAGAATGTAAAAGAAGTAGTGAATGGGCTTCTTCCCATTATGAAAAAGGGGACGATATATATCGATATGAGTACCATCTCTCCATCATTATCCATGGAATTGGCAGAGAAAGTCAGGGAAGCTGGAAGTACCATGATGGACGTTCCTGTAGTGAAAAGTCAAGCTGCCGCAATTGCCGGTAATTTAGGTATTTATGTTGGAGGAAATTTCGATACATTTCAGAAGATTAAGC
Organism: Promethearchaeota archaeon; assembly: GCA_016840165.1. Lineage (GTDB taxonomy): Archaea > Asgardarchaeota > Lokiarchaeia > Sigyniarchaeales > SOKP01 > SOKP01. Next base: position 17,550 of record JAEOSU010000023.1, on the reverse strand, counting down.
CAATATTAGAATATATGGGGAAGAGAGAGGAAATAATATATTTTGGGGAGAATGGCAAGGGTTTAGCTATGAAGATGTGCCATAATATGCTCGTTGGAAATATACAAAATGGAGTCAACGAGATGATTCTCATGGCAAAAGTTGCAGGCATTGAATATGATAAGATTGCTCCTGGAATTGCAGCGGGAGGAGGACAAAATTTTTATTTGGATGTAAAAGCAAAAAGCATTAAAAAACGAGATTTCACCCCAAAATTCTCCTTTCGTAACATGCATAAAGACATGCACTTGATCATCGAGTTTGCTCAGAAGTTAGGATTAGATTTACCAGGCGCTAAGAGAGTATTAGATGTGTATAATAATGGTATTGATAAGTATGCCGATGAAGATTTTTCTGCTACAATTAAAGTTTTAGAAAAAGAAATAGGAGGATTCAATAATGAAACAAGAAATTAAAGTAGGTGTAGTTTGTGTTGCACGTAAAACTTTTGATTATAAAGCAGCAGAAGAGATTTATTTTCAAATCAAAAATGATCTAAAAAAGATCGAAAAAGTCGAGTGGCATTTTATAGATCATTTGGTAATTGAAATTAATGAAGCTCAGCAGGCAGCTGCTTATCTAACAGCAAAACAAGTCGATGCGTTAGTCTGTATTAGTGGAACTTTTGCATTAGGCCATCTGATATTGGAATTGAATAAGAAAATTCAAAGACCAATTTTATTGTGGGGTTTAGAGGAATTACCATATGATGGTGGAAAAATACGGCTTAACTCGGTATGTGGAATCAACTTAAATTCCAGTAATCTCTATAAAGCAGGGGTTAAAAATTATCATGTGGTTATAGGAAAAGAGATTGATGTTGACTGGCTTGATGCAATTCGAATACTTAAGGTATTTTCTTCGAGTCATATAGGTATTATTGGCTATCGAGCGAAAGGGTTTCTTAATTTGGATGTTGATGAGTTAGATCTTTATCGAGAGTTAGGAATTCTTATTGATCATTACGAGTTGAATGAAGTCTTCTCATTAGAAGTCAATCATGTTCAAGTAAATGAAAGAAGGGAACAAATCCAAACTATTTTCGATGTATCAGGAATAAGTGAGGAACAATTGAATCTGGTAGCCTCTTTGACAGCTAAGTTTGAGAAATTTTTGGAACAAAACCAACTTGATGCGCTTGCAATACGATGTTGGCCTGAATTTGCGAATAATTATGGAATTTCACCCTGTGCAGCAATGTCATTCTTACAAATGGAAAATAAAATTTTAACCTGTGAAGGAGACATTTTAGGATCTCTTTCAATGTTAGCTCATCAAGCAATAGGAGGCAAAAATCCCTTTTTATCTGACTTTTCCCAGGTAGATTTTAACGAGGATTTTGGATTATTATGGCATTGTGGAGTTGCAGCTTGTAATCTTTGGGATGGAGTATGCAACAGATCACTTGATACCTATTTTGCTGGAGGAAAAGGAGTGACGGCAGATTTCGTAATGAAGCCAGGAGATCTCTCAATGTTGAGAATAGATTACACCCCTGGCGAATATCGTTTATTTCTTCAAAAAGCAGAGGGTATCCCTATGGAAAAGGAGTTAAAAGGCACCTATGTGAAAGTAGAATTTCAAGATCATGTAAGAGAAGTCTTAAATAAAATAATTCAAAACGGAATTGCCCATCATATTTCTGTGGTTTATGGTGATTTTATTAGACCATTTGAGATTTTCGCAAAAATTAAGGGGTGGAAAGTAATCAAATGATTCGATTAGAATCGATTGATGAAGGATTTAATATCTATTATAGGGAGTATAAAGTATTTTCTCATACCAAAAAAAATCCTTGTTTTGAAATGGGGATCGGAACTGGGAAATTTAAGCAAAACCATTCTTCCTTTAATATACAAGACAAATTAAAAAAAAGGATTTCTCTTCAAGATTTTAAGATCTTATCTCAATTGGATAATCAAATTATAATTGAATTTAGTTATAATGAATATTCAATAGTAATAGAATTTTATATTCAAGAAAATAAACTAATCATTACTCCTAAATGTGAGGATAAAACCATCAATCGTTTTTGGGTGAAATTAGAATCAGATGAAGATGAGGCTATATTTGGATGTGGAGAACAATTCTCAGAATTAAATTTAAAGGGCAAAATGATATCAATATGGGTGGAAGATGCGTCTCCTCCAACAAGATCTAGTCATACTTATTATCCTCAACCTAATTTTATATCATCGTATAATTATTACTGTCATGTGGATACTAATGCTTATTCTGAGTTTGATTTCACCGAGCATAATAAAAATGAATTATATATTTGGAGCATACCAACTCAAATTTATTTTGAAAAGTGCGAAACATTTTTAGATACAGTCAAAAAGCTTAATAAATATCTCGGATTGCAACCAAAGCCACCAGAGTGGATCTATGATGGAATATGGCTCGGAGTTCAAGGAGGACCTGAAATTGTAGATAAAAAAATCGAAACCGCACTAAAACATGATATTAAAGTTGGGGGCGTTTGGTGTCAAGATTGGGAAGGTATAAGATATACTTCTTTTGGAAAACAATTATTCTGGGATTGGAAATATGATGAAAAAATATATCCTAATCTCCCCGAGTATATTAAAAAGTTAAATTCAAAAGGAATTAAATTCATGGGATACATCAATACTATGCTTGCAATTGAAGGAGATCTTTACAAAGAAGCATCAAAAAAGGGATATTGCATCAAAAATGATAAGGGAGAGGACTATCTGGTTATGATGACGGATTTTCCCGCAGCACAACTTGATTTTTCTAACCCAGATGCGGTCGATTGGATTAAATCCATAATTAAGAAAAATATGATTGGTATCGGTATGAATGGGTGGATGGTAGATTATGGCGAGTATGTTCCTGTCGATGCTTTATTAAATTCAGGAGTATCAGGAGAAGAATTTCATAACTTATCTCCAACATTATGGAATAAACTCAATTTTGAAGCAGTTAAAGAAGAGAACCTGCTCGATAAGGTAATGTTTTTCACTCGCTCTGGTTTTACACACTCTTCAAAATATACTATGATGCACTTCTCGGGAGATCAGCGAGTTGATTGGGATAAAAAATTAGGACTTCCCTCAGTAATTCCCTCAAGTATTAATATGGGCTTGTGTGGAATTGGATATTATCATTTTGATATCGGATGCTATACAACCTATAGAAATTATACAAGATCCAAAGAACTTTTTATGAGATCCGCAGAGATTGCCACTTTTTCTACGTTTATGCGCACTCATGAAGGAAATCGCCCTGATGCGAATTGGCAGTTTGATACCGACGATGAGACGCTTGATCACTTATCAAAAATGGTTAGAATTCATCTTTATTTAACTCCTTATTTGAAGCATCTTTCTAATGAGTATCAAGAGTATGGCATCCCTCCAATGAGAGGATGTTTTATGCATTACGTAAGTGATCAGGAACTATATCATCTGAAATATCAATTTATGCTCGGTCAAGATTTATTAGTTGCACCCGTGATTAAACCAGGAATTGATAATTGGAATGTCTATTTACCAGATGATGCATGGATACATCTCTGGTCAGGAAAAGAATATGAACATGGCTGGATTGAAGTTGAGGCTCCACTAGGACAACCTCCAGTATTTTACAGAAAACAATCTGAATTTAAAATATTATTCTCAGAATTAGCAGATGTTAAAGAATAATCTTGTTTTTTAAATTTCTTTTTTTTTAAGGAACCCTAAGTTATAATAAGATGAAATCTTAACCAATTCTCTTAATAATATTATCCTTTGCAAGGATTATCATCCTATGACTACCATTTTCTCGTAGGAATCATCTATATTAGTTTTAAGATTACTCATTTTCTTTCCAATTGAAAATATATTACAAGTAAGAAAGCAACAATAATAGATATTACACCAAATGATACATCAAAACCTCTTTGCCTATCTCCTCATGATACAATACCATTAACAAATAATATTGAAGCGAATCCCATTATTGAACATATAATTATTAGAAAAAATAAAATGTCTTTGCTGTGATTCATGATACTCAGATTTTTATAAGTTTTTCATAATTTCATAACCCAATAACCAAAATAATCTTATAAGCTTTGTTATTGGTAATAAGGAGTGATGATAAATCAATAACAATTAATCAATGCTGTTCATAGTTTTAGAAAAATACAGTAATAATGATAAGTATTAATCGTGTTATTAATTTCCCCTATTAAGTCCTTTTAACGCATATTTAGTTGTTATATTAACCTCTTCAATACTCACCATTCCAATAGTCGCACAACGAATATTATGCTTTGCTATATATGCATAAGCAATTTCTGGGTCTATTTTTCCAGCACCTAAGGTCTTCATAGCCATAAATGCACAGTCCTTATGGGAATCAACCAAATTTTCAACTTCTTTCTGATTTCCCATAAAGATTCCTTTAGCATTGAATGGTATGAGAAATGTCTTGATTTCTGGCAAGTTTTCGAAAGCATAATTTAGAGTGGAAACTGGATTATGGACAGCCATACCTGGAATGACTCCTCGCGAAGAAACTTCGTCTAATATTCGTGTGAGTCGTTCATTCTTCTGATCGGAAACTGAAGCATGGACAAAGATTATTTGGGCATTCATTTCAACGAGATCATCAATGAGTGGATCAGAGCCTGGAAATGTTGAACCTGTCACTACAAAATCGTTATGGGCTTCTCTAAAGATTTTAATAGCTTCGGATATTTTACCCGCGGGTATAACTTCAATTCCACGCCCTCCAATTTGATAGCAAGCTTCAAGGATTTCTAATATCGCATCAGAATTATTGAGAAACTTTTTGCGATAAACTCGAGCATTTTTTCCAAATTGTCCAGCTCCAATAAACGTAGACGTACCCACAGAAACGAGTGGTATATTCCTATCTTGAACTTTACAAAAAAATGACATAAATATCCCTTCTAATTATTAAATTATGGTACTATGAATAAAAATAGAAATTAATTTATTCTTTATGGTTATTAATCAATACTTAATCGGTGGTTCAGACCTTTGATCTTTAATTTTACCTTTAAGAAGTGGATCATCTGTTCTTCTCATCCAATCCAATAACTTATCTTTTAATTCTTTTGCTGTTTCTTTATAATTAATTTCATCAATTAGATTATTCTGTTCATTTGGGTCACTTTTAAGATCATAAAGTTCCTCATCAGGTCTATTTTTCTCAACAATATTCAAAAAATATTTACCTAAAGCATCTTGACGCATATCAGCAGCTATCTGATACCGATCTTGATTTTTTCCAAAATTTATAATGAATTTAAATCTATCAGTTCTAATGCTACGAATAGGATCATATACTTCATGGAAGCTTTTTTCTGAATATATTTCTTTTCTAAAGGTTTCTGTTTCCCCTTTCAAAAGTAGTAAAAAACTTCTCCCTTCAATCTTTTTAGGAATTTCCGCTCCTATTAAGTCTAAGAGGGTTGGCATTAGGTCAACATTGCTAGCCATTTGCTCATACACAGTCCCCTTTTTGATAATGTCTGAATTTGGATGAGATATGAGTAAGAGAGTTTTGATTCCAGGGTCATAGAGAGTGCATTTTGCTCTAGGATACGCCTCTCCATGATCAGTTGTATAAATAAATAAAGTATCATCCCTTAATCCAAATTCTTCTAACATTTGTAATATGTTACCAATACAATCATCAACTCCTTGAATTGCCTTATAAAATTGGGATAGATCTTCCCTTACTGTTTCATTATCTGGTAAATAAGGTGGAATCTTTACATTCTCTGGATTCACAGGAGTACCAGCCCATAAACCAAAAGGACGATGCACTTGAACTACGCCTATATTTAGAAAAAAGGGCTCCCTATCATTTTGATGTTCTTTGAAAAATTGTTGATAATTTTTATTCATCTTGTGACAATTATAAAGAGGTTCAGACCTTCTTTTACTAATAGTATCATATCCTAACGTATGAGCATCAAAAGATTCGTGTTGAAATCCCATTAAATGAGTACTATAACCGTTTTCTTTCAAATACATCGGAAGAGTTTTATTCGATTCTGGTAACGTCCAACCACGATCTACTAATCCCATTAATCCGTTTTGATGAGGATATAAAGATGTTTGGATACCACCTCTACTTGGACTACACTGTGGAGCAGTACAAAAATAATTTGTAAATCTTATTCCATTTTTAGCAAGTCCATCTAAGTGAGGGGTGTTTAAAGAATTTGGCGTTTGGACAGAGTTATAACAGCCAAGAAATTGCCCCTGATCATGGGTAATAAATAAAATAATGTTTGGTTGATTTTTAATAGTCATATTGATTATATTATTTAATTTTTAATTACAATATATTAAAAAGAATAAAAAAAAATAATAATTCTTATTATTTTGATAATCGCGCATGTTTTTCTTCATGCAATTTATTAACCTTTTCGCGAACTTTTTCCATTTTTTCCTTAGTAAGAGGGAAAAGGAACATTATAAAAATTCCAAAAGCTAGCGCTATTGCTGGGAAAGTAAACATTAGCATTCGTAAGCCATTTGCATAAATGATAATCTCCGCAGGAGTAGCAGTCTCTGGAGCAAAAACTTTCCATCCTGTACTGACAAACACAGAGTTGATTGTAACAAAGATAAATATAGTAGACAATCTTATAATCAAGGCATTAACCCCATAAAAACTTCCTTCTCTTCGGACTCCTGTTCTAAGTTCATCTTCATCGGCAATAGCAGAAACCAAAGGATCTCTAAAAAATAAGGAGCCAGATAATCCTAGACCAACAAAAAAAAACGCGATTAACCCTGACATAAAATCAGAGATCCATAGGAATGGAATTAAGACAACTATAAATGATAACATAGACAATATGAATCCAATCCTTAATCCGACCTTAAGAGTTACAAAACGCCAAAAAAAGATGAAAATTATAGCGGAAATAAATGCTAATCCAAGTAGAATTGACTGAAGAAATGATTCCGGAGTATCGAGTGCAAATCTTCCAAAGAGGGGAACAATTGTTGGAAGCATTCCAAATACATACCAATTAGCGAGGGCTGTTAACGCATAACAAATAAATGCTCGATTCTTAAGTGTAAAACCCATCGATTTAAAAAATGATGGGTTTGATTCCTTATCTACAGCAAATATCGCTTTCTCTTTAATCCCCCATTTAATAAAGATTAACGCTCCAATAGCCATAACGATTGCCATGATAATCCCTGTCACAATATAATTAGGAGCATATTGGGATAAAGTATAATCGGGAATAAAGAATGCTGGTAAAATAAAAGCAAAAATAAGTCCAATAACGGAAAATATCTGCCTTACATTATTAACTTTCGATCGAATTGCAAGTGACTGAAACATCTCTGGGAAGAGTGAGGTTTGATTAATACTATATAATGTATAGATAGTGTCAAAGAGAATTATAATTATTAAGAAATAGAAAAAAGTGGTCATCGATGATGTAGTGATTGGTGTCCATAGAAGTACTGTGATTACACAAAGTGGAATAAAACTTATTATTATATATGGACGTCGTCTTCCCCATTTGGTGTTAGTTCTATCTGAAATAATGCCCCACATTGGGTCATTCAGAGCGTTCCAGATGCTCCAAATAATAAATGCTAGTGTTATCCAATCAGAGGGTAAGCCAATAACGGAATAGTAAAAGGTGAAAATCAGAAATGTAAAAAATTGGTAGGATAATACATCCGAAAATAATCCCGAACTATAGGCTAAAGAATGCTTTAGAGAAAATTGCTCTCTTTCTACATTAGACATAAATTTCACATTTTTTTATTATTAAATGGTAAATTGATTTTATAAAACTATTAAACTATTTAATAGTTACTTGTCATTTCTTTCAAGCTTTTCTAAGGTTAAACTAAAATAAAAGTTCGTGAAACCATCCTTTCACGATTAAAGATATATCTCAAGATAATATGCAAAAGCCTATTGGGATAATATAATGTACAGATTTGTCAAGGAGAAATAGTATACTTAGATAAATTTAAAATATTCAAGACTATTATTTTAAAAAATTCGATCTACTTATTTTATTACCTTAAAAAATTAGATTCTGGTTATTATTAATGAGCGAAAGGACACCTAAAGAAAAGTATTTAATTGATGATGAGAGTGTAGAAGAGGAAATAGTTACCCAAGAAGAACAAGAGGGAGAAGAAGAAACTGAAAAACTTTCAGAAGCGGAAATTCAAGAGCGCATAAAGAAAAGTAAAGCATTAAAAGAGAAAAAAAATAGAGAAAAAGCTCAAAAAGAAGAGTTCGCAAAAAATTTTAAAGAAGATTTAGAGAGACGAATTATTAAAACATTAAAGAAGGGAAAAGTTGATTCGAAATTCTCGCTGACTCACCTACTAATTAAGGATGGGATTCAAAATTATCATTTTAGGATAAATCTCATTGAAAATAAGCTGACACCCGAGATCCCATATATTGGAAATGTGTTAAAAAAGTTACGATTTTCTCATAATATATTTTTTGCAGTAAACAATGGATCACATGTATATTATAGAGATGTTAACCAAAAGCTGCTAAAAGTGAAGGAACAAGATATTGAATTCGATTGGAAGTCCTATACCATTCCCAAAGGAAATAATGAAATTTATTTAATTTTCAAAGTCCCTGGAAGAGATGTTAATACCCATCATCTTCTATCCAGCTGCTATCCCGAAGCATCTCTATCACAATTTTACCTGAAAGTAGATAAAAAATACGAGAGTACATTTGGTTTTACAATATATAAGGATAAATTAACGGGTTATTTTGATAACGATAAATTAATCTTAAAATGTACTACCAGTGATGTAAACAGAACAAAAACCCTCTATAAACTCATCCAAATTGGAAGGACTATAATAAAAGAATTATTAAAACTTAATCTAAGATACTCTGAAGCATTGACCATCATTAACCAAGACAATAAATTGTTTGCACCCTTCTTGACTATATTTAGAGCGAAGGAGCGAGATGCATTTTATTCCTCGAAATTTACTAATGCCTTGAGAGGTATTTACGACTTTCCCGAAGAATTTGATAAAAAAGTAATTTATGGGAAATATTCTGCTATATCTAAAGAAGAAGATGATAAAGATTTCGATATTAAGGATTTCTATAAATTTTTTGAGAAAGCCTGTGATTTTCAAACTAAAGCTTTCATCTCTAATGCGATCTTGAAAGACTGGATTATAAATCCAAATAAAGCTATAAACTATATTGAAAAAGATGATGAGATTAAGAATTTAATTAGTGAATATTTGCAAGAAATTGATACGGACCGAATAATCCAAGAAAAAGTGGAAAGTTCCATGGAAAAGGGTGAATTTATTAAGGACATTACAACTAACTTATTGTTAACCTTATTAGGTCTTTCTATTATCGCAGACTGGGCTCCTTTTCAATGGGCTCTAATAGTTGTTTTCGTAATTATAAATGTGTACTACTTTTATATTAAGACGAGAAAAACAAAGAAGATAATTTATTGATTTTATTAATCTCAATCCTATAAATTCTTATTTTTAATTACCTTTTTTTTATTAAATGGAAATCAATAACACTCCGAAGATAAAAAACTCGATTTTAATAGAGATTATTATTTACTTATTATTTTGGCTAGGCCCGCTTACCGGAAATGTTATATTGGTGCTGTTTGGAGTTCTATCTGCAGATTTTAGTGTTTCACCGACTGAAATTTTAATTGCGATTCCTGCATTTATGTTTCCATTCGCTTTTGTCCAATTATTCTCAGGGGCAATAAGTGATGTCAAAGGAAGGTTCCCCGTCATCCTATTTGGACTTATAATATTTGGTTGTGGGACTGTAATTGCCATATTTTCCTTTTCATTGGTTTCCTATGCGATTGCGAATATTTTAGGAGGTATTGGGTTTGGTTTTGTAAACCCCGTATTGATTGCATTACTCACTGATATGACTCCTGAACCAAGTGTTTCAAAAAAATTAGGATTACTAGTAGCTATAGCTAATCTCGGGGTCGGATTGGGACCAATCATCGCTGGTCAAATTGTCACAATTAGTTGGAGATATTTGTATATAATTTTCATAATCATTACTGTAATAGCATTTGGATTTTTATATTTTTTAAGACAACCTATAATCGATAAAAGTGAATTTAAAAGTATTTCCTCCTTTTTTCAACAGTTATCTCGCGAATTACATAGATCTATTGTTATTTTAATGATTCTCTCTGTTTTTTTAGCAACTCAGACCTATCTCGCAGTTATAACTTGGACTTCAAGAGCATTCACAGGTGTTGTTCCTGAAAATCTTTCAGGTTTCATTATTGGATTTGCGGGAATATTTGGGGCAATTTCTAGCGCAATTTTCGGTTTTTTAATAAAGAAATATGGGATATTGAGTGCTATTCTTACAAGTATTCTTAGTTTATTCATTGCACTAATTCTTTTATTATCTTTAGGGGATATTACCAGGATGGAAGTCTTAATATTTGTCTCAATTGCCTATATGTTATTAGGAATCTCAGGCGGAACTTTAATATCCACAGTCATGTATTATAGTCAAATCTTATCAATAAAAAGTCGAGGGACCTTGGCAGGACTCGCTACATTTGGCCAATTTATTGGAACTGCACTTATACCAATAACTTATGATTATTTTTTTCATTTTGGAGGCATTCAAGCAGTCTATTACACAGTATTGATAATTTCTTTATTTCTTATTATCGTGTTAGGATTATTATATAAAATGTCTAATTATAAATAAAATCAAGAAAAGAATTTTACTAATTAGGTTTTAATACTGTATTTAATGTAAAACAGGCATTTGTCCATCTTTCTGTAATTCTTGTTCAGCTTTAATTCCACTCAGAAAATATGGATCAATAATAGCGGATATTTGATTAAAGTCATAATGTCTTGGATTTATTGCTTTTAACCGACATGTAGCTGAACATCTGCCACATCCTTTACATATAGCAGGGTTAATGTAAGCCTTTTTAGCGGGTACGCTCACATCCTCATATTCTTGTTTTGCATCAACAAGGGAGATAGCTTTAAATTCGCATACTTCCACACACCTTCCACATCCATTACATTTATCAATATTTACCTCCATATCCTTGAAGAAACATTCAATAGAGAGTAAAAATGAGAGTAATTCTACTTTTGTTGTTGATATTTTTTCTAAACTCAAGAATCTACTTGCTCTTCCTGCTGCTCCATTTGCTTCTGAGATGCAGTCTTGAATGTTTTTAGGCCACTGGGCAGATCCACAGACAAATACTCCTTGTCCCTTAAAGTCTAAGGGACGCAATTTTCTATGTGCTTCAATAAAGAATCCATTCTCATCGAGCGGTAGATCAAGCATCTCCGATAAATGGTGTAAATCATCAGGCGGAATCAATGGTGTGGCTAATATCACTAAATCGGATTTAAATTCAATAAATTTATTTGGGTTTCTCTCATCTAAGATTTTAATTAAATATTTTTCGGGGTTTTCCCTGATTTTGATAATCTCAGGAATATTTTTTAAATCGTATTTAACATAATCAGCTACATATTTCCTTTCACTAAAAATTTCTTCAAATTCTTTCTTAGCCATATGAAGATCTCTGAATAAAACGTGGATATTAATATTTGGATTAATCTCTTTTAATATTCTCATATTTTTTATTGAATTACTACAGCATACATTGGAACAATATGAGAAACCTTCTTTTTGTCGTGCTTTAACGCATAGGATAAATGTTATATGTTTAATTTTTTTTATCCAAGAATATTTCTTGTTTTTTAATTTATTCTCTAGTTCTAATAGCGTCAAAACGTTTTTATTGACTTGATTATATTGAAATAGATCAACTGGTTTAAATTCTTGACCTCCTGTAGCAATAATTATAATACCAACTACAAAATTTCGAACTTTACTATTTATATCCAAAAATGAAATATTATAATTGCCTATTGACCCCGTAATACTCTCTATATCTGAATTAAGGAAGACTTTAATGTTAGGATGGTTCCGTACTTCCTCCTCAATGTTAAAAAGGAAATCAGAACCGCTTTGCTTGGTAGGATATAGTAAATTAATATAATTGAGGTTTCCTCCCAATTGATTCTGTTTTTCTAAAATTATTGTCTCAAATCCTTGATTACCCAAATTTAGAGCAGCAGTCATTCCAGAGACGCCCCCACCAATTATTAATGCTCTTGGAGTGATTTTAATTATCTGCTTTTCTGGCAGTATATCAATTACTCTTTGTTTTATCTGTGAGAATCTTACTGATTTCAATAAAGTCGCTATCTCACTCGCTACTCCACTAGCATTAGTAACCGTCTCAGATATGTTCATTGGGCTCTGAATGAAACCGCTTAAATATATCCCTTCTTTAGTAGATAAAGATTTATTAAAGTATGAGTGGGACTTAAAAAAGTTGTATTGATCTAATTCGATTCCTAAGATTTTTCCTAATTCTTTTGTTCCCTCCGAAGGAACTAAAGGTGCTGCAAGAACCAAAAGATTTGCTTTATAACTTTTTTCTTTTCTAGATGTCATATCTTTATAATTTATTATCAAATCATTGGTTTCAGGATCTTCCTCAATACTGAGGATCTTACTATTAATATAATTTATCCCATACTCATCTTCGGCAGTTTTTGTATATTCATAAAAATCTCGACCAAAAACACGAATATTATGTCTAAAAACTGTAATCTCAATATTTTCAGCATAATCTTTCGTTAATTTTGCATTTTTTGCGGTATACATACAACATACTCGGGAACAGTAAGGGATATTGTCCTCTGAATATCCTAAACCGACACATTGAATAAAAGCTAGATGTTTTGGTTCTTTCTCATCACTTGGTCGCAATATATGTGTACCAAATGGTCCGGTAGGAGATAACATACGTTCATATTCTAAAGCATTAATTACATTCTTAGAGTTATAACTCCATTTTGATCCTAATTCTTTTCCAAGCATATCAAAGCCAGTCGCAACTACTATTGCTCCAACTTTAATGTTTATTTCTTCCGATTGTTGTTCAAAATCTATAGCCTCAGCTTTACATACTTTTTGACAAACTCCACATACATTTCTATTTAAGAATAAACATAATTCTGGGTCAATAACGTAAACTGGAGGTGTTGCCTGTGGAAAGGGAATATAAATAGATTTTCTCTTCCCAAGATTCATATCAAATAGATTTGGAACTTCTATTTTTGGACAGCGCGCAGCACAATCTCCGCAACCTCTACATTTAGATTCATCCACATATCTAGGATGTTTTAAAATCGTAACATTAAAATCTCCAGCAGTACCGGAGGCTCTTATTACCTTAGATAAAGTTAATAATTCAATATTGGGATTTCTATAAACCGAAACCATTTTGGGAGCAAGTACGCATAGAGAACAATCATTATTTGGAAATAATTTATCAAATTGAGCCATATGACCGCCTATTGAAGGCTTTTCTTCAATTAAGTATACTTTATATCCTAATTCAGTTAAATCTAATGACGTCTGAATACCCGCAATTCCACCTCCAATAACTAAAACACTACCTTCCATTAATTTCAAAACCCACTAAAAGTTTTATTATCAAAATCAGTTAATCACGCATTTAAATGTTTTGATCAAAAACAGTAATCCTCTGATTTTTAGTGATGGAAATCGGAAATATTCTAGTGTTTCTTGTCCGATAACCGAAGATATGATCATAATTGGCGATCAAATTTGTAAAAATTTTTGAGAAATAGTAGGATAAATCTATATATTGAATTTTTCGCTTTTAAAGGAAATTATTCTTTAATTAGATAAGATTATAGAGTCTAATAGTTCAATAACAGCTGATATATCAAAAGGTTTTAAGATGTATCCATCTACACTCGTTTCCTCAATTTTACTTTTTACTGTCTCTTCAGGTATAACTGTTTCATAGAAAACAGGTATGTGCTTTAAATTATTGTTTTTTTTAATCTGCTTACATACTTCATAACCATCAATATCGGGCAACATTACATCTAATAATACTACTTTTGGTATTGATGCTTTCAATTCATTTAATCCTCCTTGACCTGTTGTAGCAGTTTTGTATGAATAACCTTTTTTTTTAAAAATTTCTTCGAAAAGGAGGACTGTTTGTGGAGAATCTTCAATCAATAAAACATCGATTTTTTTTCCTCCTTTACTATTTGAAATTTTCGATTCAATTAGTTGACATTGTTCATATATATTTTCAATAGCATTTGCTACTTTATTACTTAGCTCTTCTTTATATTCTTGTAATAGTAATATTTGTGAAAATCCTTTTATCGCAGTAAGAGATTCTTTCACCTCAAGCAGAACATTGGAAAAGTCTTTATTATCCATATTAGATTCGACAAATAATGAATTTAAATGGTGCTTTATATAATAATCAACACCAACTCTAATTAATTTTGAAAAGGATGCAATACTTTCATTGTTTTCTATAAATTTATGCCATTTTCTCTTCTTTTGAGGAGAAATATACAAAGAAATTCTGTCTTTTGAGCGTTCATATATTTTTTGACCAGTTAAATATCTGTAAAAGGTTCTTGTAGTCCTTCCTTCCCATACAGCAGATTTACCTGTTTCTTTTTCATATTCTATTTGTTTGTCTCTAAGCAATTCTTTACTTAATCCAAGTTGTTGAATTTGCTTATCATTATAAATGAACTGTAGATTTTCATTCAAAATTCTATTTTCTTTCTTTTTATCGTTGACTTTTTTTGAATGAGTCCTTTCATTTATAGAAATTAATCTCACCCTTTTTTTAAGTTTTTTATAACTAATATTCAGGATTTACTTTTCGTTATCAAAAAGATTTATAATTGTGTACAAAATAGATATATTATTATTTAAATTTTATCCTCAAAAAAGATTTTTTTATCAAAAAAATCAGAAAAATTATTTGTAACTAAGTAAAGATCAATAAATTATAAGACTTTAAGAGGTCCTAACTCTTTAATCTCGTTTGTAAATTCTGTGATTAATTCAGCAAATCTTTTGCCTTCGGAAGCACTGACCCATTCCAATCGAACTCTTTTTTCATTTATCCCTAATTGTTTTATAATAATCTCATGCAACCGACCGAACCTTTCTCTTGCGTATTCATTTCCAGAGATATAATGACAATCTCCTATATGACATCCTGTAATTAAGACACCATCAGCGCCATCCTTCAATGCTTTTATTATAAAGGCAGGATCGACTCTACCAGAGCACATTACTCTTACGATCCGCATATTAGGAGGATATTGAAACCTAGAAACACCTGCCAAATCTGCTCCTGCATATGAGCACCAGTTACAACAGAATACTAAGATTTCAGGATTGAAATCTGGTTGTTTAATTTTGGTTTTCGTTTTTGGCATTTTTTTTCACTAAAATTTTATGTTTCTAATAAATATGAGTCAATCATTGCGGTTATTTGATCGAAATCGTATTGTTTTATGGATATAGCTCCATTCGGACATGTGGCAGCGCAAGTGCCACAGCCTTTACAAAGTGCTGAATTAATAAACGATTTTTTAACGACTAGAGAAATATCTTCAAAATCTTTAGTCGATTCTAAAATATCTATAGCATTATAAGGACAAACAGATTGACACTTTCCACATCCTATACAATTAATTGGATCTACTTCTGCAACAATTCCCGAAGTAGTAATCTCTTTTGCACTTAAAAATCTACTCGCTCTTGCCGCCGCTCCATTAGCTTGAGAAATGGTGTCTTGTATATTTTTTGGCCACTGGGCACATCCACATAAGAATATTCCATCCGTTGCGAAATCTAATGGTCTTAATTTTACGTGAGCTTCTAAGAAAAATCCGTTTTTATCTAAAGGAACTTTAAGCATTTTGGCGAGTTCTTCTAGATTATCTGCTGGTACAATGGGTGTTGATAATACAATTAAATCAGTGTTAAATTCAATAAAATCTTGAAGATTTGTATCAAAAACTTTGATATTATATTCTTCTGGGGATTTTTTCTTTTTGCTAATAATTGGTAAGTTATCTAAATCATATCTTAGGAATATAGCATCCTTTCTACGATCTCGATAATAATCTTCATATCTCTTTTTAGCCATTTGAAGATCTCGATAGAGCACGATAATTTCTAATTCTGGTTTTAGCTTTTTCAGGAGTCCAACATTTTTAATAGAATTTCCACAACATATATTTGAACAATAAGTTATTCCTTCAAGTTGTCTCGCATTAACACATAAAATTGTTGTAATTCTCTTTATACCATCAAGCCAAGACTTTCCTTTTTCCTTAAGTTTCTGTTCTAATTCCAGTTGGGTCATTACATTTTCATTTTCTTTTTTATACTGAAATAAATCCTTAGGTTTATATTCCTGACCTCCGGTTGCTACTATTATAGTTCCGATGCTCAATTCTTGAGACTTATTCTTAGAATCAATAACTGAAACGATATAATTACCAACATATCCTTTTATCTCTTGAATTTTTGCTTTCAGATAGATTTGAATGTTCTCATTAGAATTAACTTCTTTAATAGTGCGATCAAGGAAGTCTGAAGCATTTTCTTCAATTGGGTAGAGAACATTTAAATAATTAAGATTGCCCCCTAAAAATCCTTCTTTTTCAATAATAAATGTCTTAAAGTTTTGATTAGCAAGATTTAGAGCTGCGGTCATTCCAGCAATACCACCCCCAATAATTAATGCTGTGGGAGTGATCTTTAATAATTCTTCTTTTAATGGACTGAGCAATCGTGATTTTGCAACCGCCATTCGTATTAAATCTTTAGCTTTTTGAGTGGCAGCTTCTGCATCATCCATATGCACCCAAGAACATTGATCTCTAATGTTTACCATCTCGAATAGATACTTATTTAGTCCTGCTTCTTGGCAGGTTTCTTGAAACAAGGATTCATGGGTACGAGGAGTACATGAGGCAACAATGAATCTATTTAATTTATGGTTGGCAATCAGTTCTTTAATTCTTGCTTGAGAATCTGAGCTGCATGAATATAAATTATCTTCACAATGTACAACATTTGGTAAAGCTCTCACATATTCTGCCAATAATGGTACATGAACATACTTTCCAATATTAATTCCACAATGGCAAATAAGGACTCCAATTCTAGGTTCATCAGTAGGTTTAATTTCCAATTCTGGTACTTCGATTTCTTTTTCTTTAATTTGATCAAATTTAACAGAATTTAAAAGAGCAGCAACTTGACCCGCAACACCACTAGCATCTGCTACAGTTTCTGGTATATCCATTGGGCCTTGACAAAATCCACATAAATATATCCCATCTTTAGTTGATTTCGATTTATTATAATAATTTTGTTCTTGGAAAAAATTATATTCATCCCGTTGTATCCCTAAAATCTTGGCTAATTGCATAGATCCTTCAGAGGGAACTAAAGGAGTAGCTAATACAACTAAATTTGCATGAAAATTGTCAAATTCTCCCGTTTTTAAATTTTCATAATGAATGAGTAGATCTTTTGATTCAGGTTCTTCCT
>JAEOSU010000022.1 GCA_016840165.1 Promethearchaeota archaeon | reverse complement strand
CATTAGAAGAATCAATTGAAATTTCAAATGAGTTTGCGCCCGAACATCTTTCGCTTATGATAAAAGACCCTATGACAGTTTTAAATCAAATAGAAAATGCTGGAGGAATTTTTATTGGAGAAAATTCTTTTGAAGTATTAGGTGACTATATTGCGGGTCCTAGTCATGTAATGCCCACTAATGGTAGTGCTCGTTTTTCCTCCGCTTTATCAGCTTACGATTTTGTTAGGAGAATCAATTTGGTATATTTGAATAAAGAAACTACACTAGATTTGTCTAAACACGCTGAGAAAATGGCAGAATCCGAAAAATTAACAGGACATGCAAAGGCAGCTAGTTTGAGAAGATATTATAACAGAAATGAAGAGGGAGGGGATATAACTGAATAAAGAATCACGCTCTATCAAACCATCTAGAATCATTCAGAGGTTTTTAGCTTCGGAATATTTAATTCCACCATCCTACTTTGAACAAATTCAAAATAATGACATAATATATTTAGATAAAAATGAGAATCCTTTTACACCCCCCTTAGGAGATCTTGCTTCTTTAGATCCATTAAGTTTCGTGAAAAATTATCCAGATCCAGGCGCTAATACCTTCTTAAAGCTGTTATCTGAGAAAATTAACATACCAATTTCATTTTTAGTTGCGGGATCTGGCTCTGATGAATTGTTGGATCTTATCATTAGGATTTTTTCTTCACCTAAAAATGCAGTATTAAGTGTGAGCCCAACCTTTTCAATGTATAAATTTTATGCGAAAATAAACGGTGCTAAATATTTATCAGTACCCCTAAACCTGCAACTAAATAAATTAATGGGTACCGCACAATTTGACTTAGATCAGCATAGATTTATGCAAATGGCCAAATCTTCAAGAATTATTATTTTAGCAAGGCCAAATAACCCAGATGGAATGGTATTTCCTCTTAACTTTATTAGGAAAATATTAGAGCTTAAAAAGTTAGTAGTTATTGATGAAGCCTACATTGATTTCAGCGATGAGTCAAGTTTAAAGGATTTAACAAAAAGTTACAATAATTTGATAATATTACGGTCATTTAGTAAATCCTATTCTCTCGCAGGCTTAAGGTTAGGCTATATAATAACTAATCCTTCAATAAAGAAGATATTGACTCGTGTAAAAGGTCCGTATAGTGTTAATAATCTAGCATTATTCTACGGTTCTTTATTGTTAAACAAACAAGAGGAAGTTTTGACAAATATCAACAAGATCAAGTCAATTCGAGAAAAATTTTATAGGGAATTACTTAGGCTAAGAGAAACAAATAAAGCTTTTTATATTCATCCAAGTGAGGCAAACTTTATTTTGTTAAGATTTCAATCGGCAGAAATAGCAAATTCTCTTTATCAATACCTTCTTTATAATCAAATTAAAGTGCGGAGTTTTGAAGCGGGACTTTCAAATTGCCTAAGAATATCCATAGGTACAGGTTTACATATGAAAAAAGTAATAGAAATAATAAAGTTATATTTTGAGGTGAATTAAAACGGAAAGAAAAACTGAGTTAGCTAGAAAGACTAAGGAAACGAAAGTTAAAATCAAATTAAATATCGATGGAACTGGTGATTCTAATATCAATACATCCATAGGCTTTTTTGATCATCTTCTTACCCAGATTGCTATTCATGGTTCATTTGATATCAATGTATTTGCAAAGGGAGATCTGAATATTGATAATCACCACATCATTGAAGATACTGCTATCGTTTTAGGTAAAGCTTTCAATGAAGCCCTAGGAGACAAATCTGGAATAGTTCGAGTTGGACATTCCTTTTTTCCCATGGATGAGAGTCTAGCATTTGTTTCGGTAGATATTTCATCAAGACCCTATTTCATGAAAGAAATAAATTGGGTAAACCCATTTTTAGGATCAAAGGAGGACAGTTTGATACCAGTTGACTTGATAACGCACTTTTTATATAGCTTTTCAATTAATGCCCAAATAACACTTCACGTTAGAGTTTTATATGGTCAAAATAATCATCACATCGCAGAAGCAATATTTAAGGCTCTTGGAAAAGCTTTAGATTATGCTTCAAGAATCGATTCAAAGCGAAATCAGAGAGTTCCATCAAGTAAAGGAATGTTATAGGAGGGAATGCGGATGATTGTAATAATAGATTATGGCAGTGGAAATCTTCGATCAATACAAAAAAGCTTTGAAAGATTTTATCCAGAAGTGATCATTTCAAGAAATTTAGCTGAGATACAGAAAGCAGAAGGTTTAAT
>JAEOSU010000021.1 GCA_016840165.1 Promethearchaeota archaeon | reverse complement strand
GGCGCTCAATTTTAAAAGTTTCAATTAACTCAAAGATGATATATTTACAGTATTCTAGAATAGGATTTTCTTGAATGACCTTTGGAGGACAATAAGCCTTGTTAATTTTTCTTTTTACATCATTGGGAGAGTCTAACATAAATACTGCTGAATCGGGAATGGATTTTGACATTTTAAACTCAATTGCCCGCTCTATTCCACTTAAATCTAAGTCTGGAGGTTTAGTCAATCCAAGGAGCATATGATGATGAACTGCTATTGGTTTTGGCTTATTTAAAACTTTAGCAGTTTCTCGTGCTAACATATTTACTTTTCGCTGGTCTAATCCCAATTGACAAATATCAGCAGGAATATAAAAAATATCAGCCGCTTGCATTAAGGGATAGAGTATCTGAGAAGCATATAATGTATCTGACTCTTTTCGCCCCATGATCTGAGTACATCGTTTGACTCTTTTTAGTGTAGTATTAATCGCAATCTTTAATACTAATTCCCAGTATTTCGGATCCTTGGTGAAGTCTGATGCGTAAAGAAATTCGACGTTTTCTAGATCCATACCGCAGACCTTCCATACCTCGATAAAAAAATCACCAACTTTCTTAATAATCTGCAGATCCCCATTAAATTTTTTGTTTGCAGCCGCATGCCAATCTGCAATCAAGAACTTAAATTTAACTCCTGCTCTCGTCATTTTATTCACATTGATTGCTCTTAATAGGCCTTGTGCTATATGGATGTTTCCTGAAGGTTCAAAACCATCGTAAGCATTTATAGTTTGATTATTTTCCGTCTTCCATTTAATCATATCTTCTAATTCATCTACATCAATAATCTCTTCACCGACTTGTTTGATTAAATCGACTCGATCTTTTATTGGTAACGGCATTTTATCACTTTGATTTGAGTATTTAATTTAGTCATTATAATGCAATAATTGATATATTTCTTACTAATCTTAGGTAATAAATTTCAATGATTCTGCCACTCATCAAATTGATATTTTGCTATAAAAAAGGAAGGAACATTGAAATATAAAAAATAGAACTTACTCTTTTCTCTTTGAGATTACTCAAAGAAAGTAGAATTAAATAAGGTGCAAAACTAGATAAATTATTAAATCGGAATTTTTATAACCATAATAATGGCATTAGTATCTGAAGAAAAGAGGATTAAAAAGTTACGACAGCAGATGTATTTTGATTTAAGTGCTGGGGTAATATCTGCAAGTATATCATTAGGCAGTATAATATTTGTATATGTAAACAAACATAATTTTTCCTTTAATTTAGGGACTTTTACATTAGGACTTGCATTTTGGATTGCTTACTTATGTTTTTCGCTTTTTTTGATTTGTTTAGGAATTTATATAGCGTATCAAGATAAACATTGGGATCCATCAAAGCAAAGAAAAGACTTAAAAGCACCTAGGATAGGATAATTAATTACTGAATATTTGCTCATATAGGAAAATCTATTTATATTGGTTATTATGACTTATAAAAACGTTATTTCTTTTTTTTCTCTTCGATCACTGCCTGTGCTGCTGCTAACCGTGCTACAGGTATTCTAAAAGGTGAGCATGACACATAATTTAACCCAATAGAGTGTGCAAATTTTATTGACTTTGGCTCACCACCATGTTCTCCACAGATACCACATTTTAGATCGGGACGAGTGCTTCTTCCATCATTGATAGCCATCTTCATTAGTTTTCCTACTCCCCTCTGGTCAATAGTTTCAAAAGGATTTTGTTCCAGAATTTCTTTGTTTAAATAAATTGGAAGAAACTTTCCTTCTGCATCATCTCGACTGAATCCGAACGTCATCTGAGTTAAATCATTAGTACCGAATGAAAAGAATTCTGCTTCACTCGCAATTTCATCGGCTGTAAGTGCTGCTCGAGGAATTTCAATCATTGTTCCAAATGTGTAATCTAACTTTACCCCATAACTATCTATAGTCTCCTTCGCTACTTTTACAAGTTGTTCCTTTACAAGTTTAAGTTCAGAGATAATACCGACTAATGGAATCATAACTTCTGGTTTTACATCGATTCCTTTCATCTTTAATTCACAGGCTGCTTGGAAGATCGCTTTCACTTGCATCTCATTTATTTCCGGCCAAACAATGCCTAATCTGCAGCCTCTTAGCCCCATCATGGGGTTCTCCTCAGAGAGTGAACGAATCAGTGAGATAACTTTACTCTTTTTCTTGATCTCTTCATCAAGTGGAGAAGTGTCTAAGAGAGAACGTGAAAGTGAATTGGTCATCTTTAACTCTTGAGATTCTAATAGAACAGTAGATAATTCTGGTAGAAATTCATGTAAAGGAGGATCGAGTAATCGTATTGTTACTGGCTTTCCTTTCATAATTTTAAATATCTCATAAAAATCCCCTTTCTGCATGGGCAGGATTTTATTTAATGCATCCTGTCTCTCTTCTTGTGTCCGGGCCATAATCATATTCTGGACTACGGGCAGTCTGTCCTGAGCCATAAACATATGCTCTGTTCTACATAATCCTATACCTTCTGCTCCAAATTCTAATGCTTTTTGAGCATCTGTTGGGGTATCTGCATTGGCGCGAACTCCCAGATACTTGACTTCATCCGCTATTGCCAATAATTCAGAGAACTCCCCTTTAATTTCTGGTTCGATCAGTGGTACCTTTCCTTCAATGACTCTACCTGTTGTTCCATCAATTGTAATAAATTCTCCTTCTTTTATGACAGTGTCAGCAATTCTAAACTCTTTGTTTTCTGTATCAATCTCAATATCTTGAGCTCCAACTACAGCTGGTTTTCCCATGCCTCTGGCTACAACTGCTGCATGAGATGTTTTTCCTCCAAATTGAGTTAATACCCCACTGGAAGCATATAGTCCATGTATATCATCAGGTTTCGTTTGAGGTCGCACTAATATAATTTCTTGCTCCCCAGTATTTGCCAATTCTTCTGCAGTATCGGGATCAAATATTGCAATACCTGACACAGCACCAGGAGAAGCGTTAATTCCACTGGCTAATACATGCATTATGGAATTTTCATCAATACTTTTAAATAACAATTTGGATAATTTATACGGATCGACACTTAAAATAGCCTCTTCTTTAGATATTAAGCCTTCTTTTACCATATCCACAGCAATTTTTACCGCAGCAGAGGGTGTACGTTTTCCGTTTCTTGTTTGAAGGATAAAAAGTCGTCCATTTTCGACAGTAAATTCAATATCTTGCATATCCCGATAGTGTTTCTCAAGCTTAATCATCGTTTTTTTTAATTGTTTATAGATGTCGGGAAATTCCTCTTTCATATCATCTAGTTTTTTAGGCGTCCTTATCCCCGCAACTACATCTTCTCCTTGAGCATTGGTTAGATACTCTCCAAACTTTCTATCCTCACCATTTGAAGGATCTCGTGTGAATGCCACACCAGTTGCGGAATCCCATCCTTTATTACCAAAAACCATAGCCTGAATATTGACTGCAGTTCCAAAATTAGGAATATTGTTAATTCTACGATATGTTATTGCTCGACGATTATTCCAGGACTTAAATACTGCTTCAATCGCGATAAAGAGCTGTTTGTAGGGATCTTGTGGAAATGGAGTACCAATTTCCTTTTCATATAGAGCTTTGTAATCCGCAATTATCTTTTGTAAATCTGACACCTCTAAATCAGTATCTTGCGCATTTCTCGAAATAGAGCGTTTATATTTATTAAGAATCACCTCAAATTTCTCGTCTCCTATACCCATACACACATCTCCAAACATTTGAATAAAACGTCGGTAAGAATCGTATGCGAAACGAGGATTACCTGTCTGCTCTGCCATCCCTTTAACGGATTCATCAGTAAGACCTAAATTTAGAACTGTATCCATCATTCCAGGCATAGACATCGGAGCCCCAGATCTAACTGAGACTAATAGCGGATTTTTTTTATCTCCAAATTTTTTTCCAGTTTTATTTTCTAATGCACTGAGGTGTTCTCTTACGCCAGGTTCGATTACTTTCATAACCTTATCTGGGTTATCAAAATATAATAAGCATGCTTCAGTGGTAATCGTGAATCCTGGAGGAATATTTAGACCTAAATTTGTCATTTCTCCCAGATTTGCGCCTTTTCCACCTAAAAGATTCTTAAGTTCTTTACTACCCTCTTCAAAAGAATAAATAAATTTTTGTTGTTCAGTAATAACTTTTTTTTGTTCCGTTGATGCCATCAATCATCACAAATATTTGTATATTATGACTGAAAAATTCTAATTATCGTATTTTAATAAATCGAAATTTACTTACATTTTAAGAATATTTCTTATGAAATAAAATTTATGATGTTTATCGAAAAATGAGATAAAGATTGATAAAGAGAATAAATATTATCGAAAAAGATCACGAATCGTCCATATTCCATCAATAATAAAATCAGGCTTAAATTCACCACTTTGTTGTATCATTTCTAAATTAGTTTCACCGGAAAGTACACAACAGGTTGTAATTCCCGCGCTATTGCCCATCTTAATATCAGTATACAATCGATCTCCTATCATAACTGCAGTTTCGCGAGCCAAATTTAATTGCTCTAATTTAAACAAAAGCATCTCCTTACTAGGTTTTCCGAATACCATTGGCATACGTTCAGTGGTTTTGTATAAAAGCGCAGCAATCCCTCCAGCATCAGGTATATAACCATTTTCCACGGGACATCTATTATCGAGATGGGTTGCAATATAAGGTAGACCCTTCTGTAGAAATAATGATGCTTTTTTCAAACGGTCATAGGTTAGTTCTTGATCAAAAGCTAAAATTATTATTTCTGGATTTTCATCAGTTAAAATAAATCCCTCTTCAATAAATTCTTGTCGTAATGATGATGTACCTAACAAGTATATCTTTTTAAAAGAATTTTTATGTAGATAATCAATGGTCGGATGTTGAGAGAGTATAATTTCTTCACGACTTACCTTCAGACCAAATCTTTTTAATTTAAGTAAATAGTCATTAGTAGATTTACTTGAGTTGTTTGAAAGGAAAAAAAAACGTTTTCCTTGTTTTTTGAGGATGTCGATTAACTCAAGAATACCATCAAAAAGTTGGTCACCTATGTATATAGTCCCATCCAAATCAAAAAAAAATACTGCTTTTTGTTTTAACTCTGACAGGTCTTGGTTTAATGGGGTCATTTTTTTATAATACAGACTCGATACTTTTTTCCTTATATGATTTAACAAATAGTCTGTGAAAAAAAAAGTTATTGAGATTTTAATACTGATTCTACAAGATTCTGGAAAGATCTTAATCTTGAACCTTTAACCAATATAATAAAATAAAAAAGTTAAAAAAAATTGATTTTAAACCTGCTATTATCTTCTATGGCTTCTTTTCAACTGCCGTACCACACCATTTACAAAAACTTGCGTTTTCACCGAGTTTACTACCACATAGAGAACAAGTTTTCGAATCTGCTGGCGTAGTCACATCAGTAACCCCTATAGCTCTACCTTCTACTTTTCCACCACACACAGGACAAAAATTAGCATCAGGACGTAGTTTATTTCCACAGCGTACACACTTAAGTTCAGATACTGTTTCTTTTTTCTCTAG
>JAEOSU010000105.1 GCA_016840165.1 Promethearchaeota archaeon | reverse complement strand
ATTCGCTTTACTAATTACGCAGAGGATATTATATTCTACCTGATATTTTCGCATTAAATTGGCAGCATTCATAACCTTTTCCCAGACAGATTTACCACCAGCAGTCTTTCGATATTTATCATGAATCGATTTTGGACCGTCTAAACTTAAACCTACTAAAAATTTATATTCATTTAGAAATTGACACCACTCATCATCGATCAAGACGCCATTAGTTTGAAGGGCATTTCCTACAACTTGCCCTGACTTTCCATATTTTTGTTGAAGAGCTACAACATTTTTAAAGAAGTCTAAACCTGCGAGTGTAGGCTCTCCTCCTTGCCACCCGAAGATTGATTCTTGAAATCGATATCTTAAATACTGAGAGATCATGGTTTCTAAGATTTTTTCATTCATTTTAGGATGTTGTATTTTAGGATAGACATCCTTCACTCTCAAATAAAAACAATAGGAACATCTTAAATTGCACCTATAGGATACTGGCTTAATTAATAGCTGAAAAGGGTGCATCACATTTGGAAAAAATTTTCATCAAAAATGAATTTAACTAGTAAATCTTGAAGTTGAAAAGAGAAAGAGAATTAAGATAGAGGGATTTAATTACTGTATCCAGTTCTTCTTGCAGCAATTTGTCCTACTTTTCTACCAGGAGGAGCATTTCTGCTAGTTGTAGTAGATTTGTGAGGAGATTGCTTGGCTCCACCCCCGTACGGATGTGAGCAAGCGTTCATAGTAACCCCGCGAACCACTGGCCACTTCTTAGCTTTAGATTGTATATAGAATGCCTTATTGCCTGCTTTCAAGAATGGCTTATCCGTTCTACCCCCACCAGCGACAACGCCAATAGTGCCAAGGCAATTTTCATTTACCCATTTAGTCTTCTTTGATCGAAAGAGTAATTCGACTTTATTGCCTGATTTATTTCTGACAATTGCTGTTACTCCAGAGGAGCGGGCAAATTTTCCACCATCTTGCGGAGTGCTTTCGATATTAAACACAAGGGTTCCGAGTGGTAATTCTTTTAGCGGTAATATATTTCCTACTTCAATTGGACCTTTTTTAGCTTGGATAAACGATTCTCCCTCAAAAACACCTTCTGGAGGTAACCATAAACCTCGTGTTCCATCTTGGTATCGAATATCTGCGACGGGAGCGCCACGTCCAGGTGAATGAACGAATTCAATCACTTTGAATCGGAGTTCATCCTCGTCTTGTTTGAAAGGTCGATATTTTACTTTTCCAACATGTCTATGACTTGGTGAGCGAGCCCACAAATTACCTTGTCCTTTCCTTTGGGCTAAAATGCGTTTTCCCATAAATATCACTAGTAATATTTAATTTGTAATATCTAATTAACAAAACTTTAAATTTTTTTTTATTTTTTTTAGTTTTTCAAAAGAAAGTTATAATTTCTTGTCTGCTAAAAGCTGATCGATGTTATAGTTAAATGCAATTGGAAGCTCTCTGTCAATGAATTCGTTCGCAATATTTGTAAGCAATAATTCTTTGATTTCTTTAGGATCTGATGTTTGGCCTAAAACCCAGCCAAGTTTTACATATCCTACTTCTGGTATGAGATTTTTACCCGGTATAACCCCTAGATTTAGTAATTCCCGCCCAGTTGAGTAAACATGCATCCCCACGAACCCATGAATGGTTTGAGTAGTCATTAATACCGTAACATCTTCTTGAATAGCTCTTTCAATAGAGGGATAAATATCTGTACCGACATGACCAAGTCCAGTTCCAGCAATAACTATACCCTTGTATCCCTTATCGATATAAAATTCTATTAGTTCGTTTTGGATATTTGGATACTCATAAATCAATGCGATTTTTGTTTCGAATTCACTTTTAAGAGTTGTTTCCCGTTTGCTTCTTTTATTGTAATTATTTTTAAATATTTTTATTTTCCTATCTCTCACCATTCCAAGAGGGATATCATCAATAGTTCTAAAAGTGCTTCTTAATGAAGAGTGCATTTTTCTGACTAATGTTCCTCTATGTATAAGTCCATAATCATGAGATGAGGATCCTAACATAGCAACTACTACTTCTGCGATGTCTGATCCTGCAACCACCGCAGCATTTTGTAAGTTAAGAGCTGCGTCAGATGAGGGTCGATCTGAGCTTCTTTGGCTGCCAGTTAAAACAACTGGTATTGATAAATCTTTCAACATGAATGATAGTGCCGCAGAAGTAAATGACATGGTGTCGGTACCATGACCAATTATAATTCCATCTATTCCAGAATCAATTGCTTCTTTTACTTTCAGAGCTAATTGTTGCCAATATTCCGGTTTCATATTTTCAGATAAAATCTCAAAAACAATCTCACAATCAAGATTACAAATATCTGCTAATTCTGGGACGGCACTAAATAATTCTCCTGGAGTAAAAGAGGGGATTACTGCCCCTGTAGTGTAATCTAGCCGGGAAGCTACAGTTCCACCTGTGCCTAAGAGTTTGATATTTGGAAGATCACTGTTTTTCGGAAATTTTTTCTCAGGGATTTTATATTTAGCTTCACGTTTTCCTTTCTTGGTGATGGATTCCACTTCTGCAATACTTATGCCTACATTATAATTATTCTCTAACTTTATTTCAATATAATTAGGAGAGGCATATTCATTACGGGGTAATAAGATACCCTCTAGTTCGGTTCTTTTAGTTTTTACTAAAATGATGTCCCAAATTTCAATGTTGTTTTTCTTTAAAAAATCCCGAGTCTTTCCTTTATATCCTTCTAATTTATCGGTCATTTATTTTATCTCCTCTAACCTTTTTTTAATTTCTTTTTTTAATTCTTGATTGACAATAGAGCCGTCAATGTTCCCCTTTACCTGCTTCATGGCTTCTCCCATAAGAGGTCCTAAGGATCGATCTCCCCTTTCTTTAATCAATTTAATATTTTTCTCCACTAGCTCGGAGATGATCTTTTGAAGCTCATCTAAAGATATAGATTTTATATGTAAGTCATCCTTGATCTGTGAAATAGAGAGATGTGGATTATCAGTTTTCATTCGCATGATATCTTCGATAATTTCTTTTCCAATCTTTTTTTTACTTAATTCTGTAAATATCGAGACATAATCGGAATCTTTAATTAGGTCAATATTTTTTCCTTCTCGACGTATGGCTTTTGATGTTTCCAATAATGTAGTTAATATTATAGAGGGATTTTTGGGGTAAATAATTACCAGGCGTTCAAATAATTCTAGCTTCCCTTTAAAAATTAATTTCTTAATTAACCTCGTTTCTGTGTTATATTTTTTTGAGTAATTTTCAATGATAATCCAAGGATATTTAGGTAGATTTTTGCTTATCTCATCGATTTCTGATTTGGGATTTAGGATTGCGGGAGAATCTGTATCAGGATAAAGCCGTGCACCACCATGAAGATCGCGAAGAAATTCGGTATTGCCATTTTCGAGAGCCTTTCTGGTTTCAGGGGGTACTCCCTCAAATGCATCCTGAACTCGAGTTATAATGACTTGAATGGCTTTTTCTAATTTTTTCTTTGACCCAAGGACCATTATAAAGCAATCTTCCTTTTCTGAATTTAGTGCATCGCGAATGCTTTTAACATCTTCTTCAGAAAACTTATAATTATTTAGATCCTCATCAGAATGAATAATTCCTCTTAACCCAGAAATAACTTTTACCTTGCTACTGACTTCTGTCCCAAATCGATAATCCTCCATTAATTCCTTTCCAAATATTCCTTTAAAACCTTTAAAGTTTATCCCGTATACTGAATTTCCCGATTTTATACCCTTTGAGATAAAGGAAGATTTAGAGCTCCGAAGTAAGTCTGTTAAATCAATGGATTTAGAAGGGAGGTCCTCAGAATTTAAATCCCTCTCTTTCAGTAAAGATCGTACTTCAATTAATCCTATCTGTCTTGAAATTTCATGATTAATCAAATTTGGTATCCAACCTAATTTTTGAACTCCTTTAATTTCAATTCTAGTACCAGACTTTATACTTACATTAATATCTTGCCTAATCGAACCAATTACGGTCTTTACACTTGTCATCCATAATAGTAACCCTATTCGTTCAGCACATTCTTTGCATTCAATAGGGGTTGAAATATCTGGTTTAGTGGTTACCTCTATTAATGGAATCCCTAAACGATCAAGTCGATAATAATATGTTTTTTCTTCGGTCTTAATTTTTCTTGCAGCCTCTTCTTCCAAACTAAGGATATCAATTCTTATTTTTTTCCCATTTTCCAATGCTATATATCCATCAGTTCCTAAGATCATCGTTTTTTGAAAGCCACAGGGAACACTACCATCTAAATAATTTTTTCGACAAACATGCATCTCTTCAATAATATTAGCATTAAGAAGCAATGCGATCTTTAAGGCAATTTTTCTTGCTTCTGAATTACAAGGAAAAGGTGGGGTCTCATCTAGCTCATACGTGCATATCACATCGTTATATCCTTCATAAACAATATCCATTCCTTTTCCATATTCTGTTAGCATCGCTTTATCATAAGTACCCATTTCTCCTAAAACGGGTCTCATAAATCTTTTTACTTCAAAATCAGGTTTCCTTGTACCTTGAAGGGTGGATGGACATCGACAAAATAACTTAGTCTCGGTTTCAAGCTGCTGATGTATTTCTAAACCACATTTAAGACCTATTTTATTATAATCGTATTGCGCCATTTATTCTCTATTTTTTTTTATTAATTACTTATCATTAACTAATCATTGATGAGATTTTATATTTATTTTTAGAATGAAATTTAGAATTAACTAAAAGAATAAGTAATCAAAATGCTTTAAGTCCAAGTTTTTAAAGTGATCCTTAAACTTTGATTTTTTGCTCTAAATAATATTTTCCTTCAGCTTTAGCGATATTCGAATATTTTGATAAAATATCTAAGAGATAATCTATTTCCTTATTGTCAGTTTCCTCGGATAATCGAATTTTAAAGCCGTTTGATCCTATATTTTCAATATCAATCCAATGGAGCTTACTAAAAAGTTTGAGGAGATTTGGAATTATTTCTTCTGGCTTGCTTATGTTTTCAATATCTTCTATTATTTTTTTTATCCATTTATCCCTCACTTTATCCTCGTGAAATTTGATATATGCATCTTTATCTTCAGCAAATTTCATCCATAAATAAAAATCTTCATCTTTAAGGATTTTTTGATGCTTAAGTAGATAATTGACATTATAATTTGCCAGTTCAAGGGTTTTCTCTCGGAGCTTTCGAGGTTTTTCCTCTTCAAACATTAAATCAGTTGCTCTTAAGTTAAAACGGCAATACAAATCTTTTTCTGAATAAATTACTTTTGTGATTCTTACTCCTATTATTCCGAAAACTGCGGCATTCATTTTAGAATTTTCCCAGAAAAGATTTCTATAATTGCCCGTCCAATAAAAAATACCCTTAGGATATCTTTTGTCATCACTCATGATTTCTAAATGAATATCCTTTACAATATTATTTTCTAAATAAAAATTTCTTAAGATGTCAAACCTTTTTTGTATTTCTATAAAATCATATGGTTCCACCCCATCTAAATAACGATTTCTGATCAAGAATAAGAAGCGGGTAAAATCTTTTAAAGTAAAATCAATATAACGATGTGTTCTAACACACTCCTCATGAAGAGGTATAAAAGCTCTAAAGGTTAACTTTTCAAAGAAACTTTTAGTTTGATGGTCCACAAACATTTGGAAATCGTCTAAAGTTTTTCCATAACTCAAAACTTCCATACTTTTCTCCATGACGTAATTATAAAAGGAGGATATGCTCTTAAATCGTTTATCCTTAGGAAAATCTTTCTTAGTGACATTTACGTAACGTTCAATCCAATCCTTCAATGCAGGTGATATGGAGATGGTTTGCTGGGCTGTTTTCTTTTCTGATAAAAATTTTTTTGAGGTTGGCAATAAATTTTACTCTTCTTTTCAATTTTAATTAAATTACAATATCTATCTATTATATTTAAAATTAATTTAGTTTTGATGGTTGTCAATCTCATTTCAATTTATTTAATCAAAATTAATAGAGGGAAATACATTTTGACCAAGATTTTATTTATATCCCAGTTTTGATCAGTTTTTAATAATAAATTTATCTCTTAACTTATAGCATTTCTTTATTATAACGTTTTAAATCTTTATCAGACAACATATACTGAAAAAATGTATGCCTAATACAAGATCCTAGTTAATAATTTCATCCCTATTTTAAAAATATCTAATTTATTAAAGATTAGAATCTAACATATTACTTTATATATAAAATGTGAGTTAATTTAAATGATATTAAAAAAAATTTTTATTGAGAATTTTACGGAGACTCCTGCTTTATATAAAATTATAGGGAGTTAGCTAAAATAAGGACAAATTTTCAGGGTTGTTTTTAATTCAAGTTAGGGATTTTGAGACATAAGGGCCATCCAATGTATAACCTAAATCATAGAACCAATCTCGGGCACCAATTCCACTTATAACTGATAATTTCTTCGCATCAAAATCTTCTCGAGCAATCTTTTCAGCATTTTTCATTAATTTTTTTCCAAATCCACGATGTTGAATTTGAGTTTTTCGCACGGGATCAATATCAGTTGGCACGAGTTCTCCTACTACTCGCACTTCCCTTACAATCATCGTATTTCCATTGTTTAATTCGGAACGATGTGCTAGATTCGAAGGTTTTCTCAGTCGAAGATACCCAAATAAGACCTTATCTGATTCATATTCATATGATAAAAATACTTCATAGCCTTTAGAAGCTTCATAATCCAACCTCCTTAATTTAACACCTTCTAAAAGATTTTCGTCAAAAAATTGCCTTCTTTTGGAGATTCCATATTCTCGACACCTTATACAGTTGCAACTAGCACCCTCTTTTTTTAATTTATTTTGAACTAATTGACGTAGGTTGCTTTTGTTACAACCAGCCTGTATTAGTGGAGCGGGGATATCTCTCATAATTCTTTGAATTCGAACGTACGAAGGAAGCTCTTTTTTAGCTTTCGCAATCAATTCTACTAATTTTTCGGTGCTATAAGGAAGGTATTTACCCTCTTTCCACCAATTATATAATTCAGTACCTTTTAAAACTAAGCAAGGGTAAATTTTTAACATGTCAGGACGATAATCGGGATTAGCAAACAAATGCTTAAACGTCTCAAGATCTTTATCATAATCGGATCCTGGTAGATTGGGCATAATATGGGCATTTATTTTGAATCCCGCGTCTTTAGCTATTCGTATTGCTTCGATACTTTCTTTTGTGGTATGCCCACGATTCACAAGATAATAAATGTCATTAAAGACAGTCTGAATACCTAATTCTACACGGGTAGTACCGTAATTTAACATTAAATCAACAAAATTTTCATCGCAATAATCGGGTCTTGTCTCTATGGTAAGACCAATTAATCGTTTTTTAGAAGATTCTGCTAATCTTTTTGCCTCCGTTAAAGTCTTAACCTTTTTATTGATGATTGCTTCATAGGCACCTTTGATAAATTGCTCTTGATATTCAAGATCGGCAGAGAGAAAAGTCCCTCCCATTATAATAAGTTCGATTTTATCAACTTTGTGACCAATTGCTTCTAAATCATCAATCCTACTGCTTACTTGTAAATATGGATTATAATTATTGTGAATTGATCTTAACGCTGCAGGTTCTTGTCCTGTATATGATTGAGCGACTTTAGCTCCAGGTTGAGATTCTTGTCCTGGACAGTAGACACATACACCAGGACAGGGGAGTGGTTTAGTCATTATCGCAATAACTGATACTCCTGATAAAGTTCTTGTAGTTCGTCGTTTTAAAATCGGGAGAACTTCAAGTTCTTCAGCTTCTTTTAAATATTCTAATACCCTTGCATTTTTGATTACACCGTTATAATTATACTTTTTAGCAAATTTTCCTTTAATATTGGTAATTTTCTCTTTGGAAATTTGCGGATGCTTCTTAATGTATTCAATAGTTGCTCGAGCTATCTTTTTAATAATCTCTTCATTTTCTGGGTTTGATTTGACCATGGACATAGGATGCCTAAAAGACTAATACTGCTCAATAACATTATTAGAGAGATATTTTTTTCCCAGTCATATCTCTTTTATACTTACCAAAATCTTCCATTTCTCTTAATGTTTTCGAATCAAAGACTGGTCCATCTTTACAAACTAATAAGCCTGTTGGATCTACTGCACATAATCCACATAATCCACAACCACATCGCATCATACGTTCTAA
Source organism: Promethearchaeota archaeon (assembly GCA_016840165.1). Classification (GTDB taxonomy): domain Archaea; phylum Asgardarchaeota; class Lokiarchaeia; order Sigyniarchaeales; family SOKP01; genus SOKP01. The sequence continues at coordinate 10,960 of JAEOSU010000105.1, read as the reverse complement.
GCTTGCTTGAAATTGGATTTTCTTTTGTTCACATATTTGAAAAACCTTATACATCATTTTTTCAGGACCACAGGTATATACTTCAATTTTTTTAAGGCGCTCGTTTGATTCTTCATTAATCACGTTTTCAAAGGTCTCTGAAGCAAATCCTTTTTGACCATAACTTCCATCATCTGTACAGTAGATAATCTCAGAGATTTCCTTATTTATGTTATCATTAATAATTAAATTATCAACTACTTTTGCTCCCTCAATAATAACTGTTTTTATTTCGTGTTGAGTTAATACCTTTGCTAAATAATTAAGGGGAGCAATACCTGTTCCACCTCCTACTAAAAATGCTTTTTCAATATTTTTTGAAGGGAGAGAAAAAAAGGTACCATAGGGCCCCCTTATTCCAATAAAATCTCCGACCTTTAGATTAAATAAAGCATTAGTACACTCTCCTACGCTTTTTACCATAAAACTCCAATCTCCCATATCGTTACAGTCGGATATAGACATTGGGACTTCATCAACACCTGGTACCCAAACCATTATAAATTGTCCTGGTTTCGGTTCTATAGACATATCTTTATTATTTTTAGGTATTTCAAATGAGAAGGATTTTATATCAGAACATTCATCAACAATACTTTTAATTTTTATAGTTTTTATGGAATTAATCAATAAAATCTGGAACCTCCTGAATGTTAAAATTATGAGTTAATCCAGTTAACTCAGAAATAGATTTTAAATTATTCTTTTTGAGGTATTTTTTTAATCCATCATTAATTTCTTTAATAATATCGAAACCATTATATAACAAGGTTCCTATTTGGACTGCAGTGGCCCCAGCTAAGAAAAATTCGATTACATCTTGCCAATTAGTAATACCGCCACAGCCTATTATAGGGATATGCACACTTTTAAACAGATCATATACCTTCTTTACCGCTATATGATGTATAGCTCTACCTGAAAGTCCTCCACTACCATGAGATAATATCGGCCTTCGCGTGTTTATATCAATTGCCATGGCAGTCATTGTATTTATTGCGACAACGGCATCAGCTCCTCCTTGTTCTGCCGCCAATGCAATATCTACAATATTAGTTACATTAGGGTTGAGTTTAACAAATAGGGGTATAGATATTTTATCTTTTATTTTAGAGACAATATTATGAGTTAAGTTCTTATCAATTCCTATAGAAGCTACTTCTGAGTGTGGACATGAAATATTAATTTCGATGGCATCAGCTCCAGCATTTTCAGCCTTAGTAGCAACTTCAATATAAGATGGATCGTCATAGCCAAATACGCTTACGATTAAAGGAAATTTACTTCTCTTGAAGTCCTTAATCTCGGAAATGAAATTATCTATTCCCGGGTTTGCAAGACCAACACTGTTTATGAAGGTCCCGGGTTGTACTTCAACAATAGAGGGGTTTTTGAAGCCGATTCTTGGGCGTGGTCCTATAGATTTAGTTGTAATTGCTCCTAACCCCGCTTTGCTTAACCTATTCATTACAGAAGAAGAAACCCCCAAAATCCCAGATGCTAAAATAAGTGGAGTTTTTAATTTTAATCCAGCAAGGTTTACTTCAAGCATTACTATTATTATGTAAGGAATTATTATTATTATTATTTAAGAAATTATAATTCAACCCCATTAAAAAAATGAAATGTTATATCATAGACACGTTAATCGCCCTTTTTGCAGTTGATGATACAGGGACCATCATTAATTTTAGAAATTTTAATGATGACCCACAAAAAGCAATTGAATTCTTTAAATCTATTGAAGAAGGAAAAGTGCCTGATGATTATACTAAATTTTTAGAAGAGATACATAACTCGGGATTTAGGGAATTTATATTTGATAATAAAAAATTAGAAGTTATTACTGCTAACATTAAGAATTATCAGGCCAAATTTTTACCAAAATCTCTCGAATTTAAAAGTTTTAGGCTTTCTTTAGACCATCGATTTAAATCTATAGGAATTAATCTTTCTGAAAGAGAAATTCTACAAAAATTTAAAAGCATTCAAGAAGAGCTAACAAAATATGAAATTAAAAAAGTTGGTACGAGAGATGACGTTATAGTTATCCAAATTATCGAAAGTCTTGATATAATTAAGAAATCAATAAGTCTTCTTTCTAGTAGAATGCGAGAATGGTACGGGTTACATTTTCCAGAATTAACAGATAAGTTGATAGAAGATAATATTGTTTTAGCTAAAATTATTTCCAAGATTGGTACAAGGGATAATTATAGTTCTGAAAGTTTATATGAACATTTCGAATTCAATGAAACCAGAATACAGAAATTGCTCGATTTAGCATTGAATTCTATGGGTTCTGATATTGATATAGAAATATTACAAGGATATACAAACCAGATTGTCAGTTTAGACAGCTACAGGACAGAGCTGGAAAAATATTTAGATATATTAATGGAAAAAGTCGCTCCCAATATGCGGGCAATAGTAGGGAGTCTGGTAAGTGCGAAATTAATAGCAAAAGCGGGGAGTCTTGAAAAACTTGCTTTTATGCCCGCTTCAAGAGTACAGCTTTTAGGCGCCGAAAAAGCGTTATATCGATTCTTAAAGACGGGAGAGAAAAGACCGAAGCATGGCCTTATTTTTCAATGGAATCAAATCCGTTCGGCTAAACCATACCATAGAGGGAAAATAGCAAGAATGGTATCAGGGAAAATAGGTTTAGCATCCAAACTTGACTTCTTCAATGGGGATTATATGGGTGGTGAATTAATGGAAGACATTGGGGAAAAGATAAAAGAGATTGAGAGAAAATATCTAAAGCCACCACCTAAAAAGGAAATAATAAAGAAGCATAAAAAACATAGAAACAAACAACAAAAGAAAAAGCATTAAAGGAGAAATTTGGGTTTGAGTAAGATTGAACTAAGACCATATTCAACATTTCCAAATGTATACTATTCGGGTTCGCAAAACAATATGAAATTATATACTCGAAATATATGTAAAGGTATAAGAGTGTATGATGAAAATTTAACTTTTTTTAATGGAAAGGAATATAGAGAATGGGATCCATTTAGAAGCAAATTAGCAGCACTTTTGTTGTTAAAGCCAAAATTAGATTTATTTTTAAAAAATCACCTATGCCTTTATTTAGGAGCTTCTTCTGGAACCACAATTTCTCACCTTTCGGATATGTTATCAGAAGGTATAATATTTGGGATTGAAGTTGCAGAGAGAAGTATTCGTCAATTAATTCAAAACACATCTCAAAGAGATAATATTATTCCAATATTAGGAGATGCCAACTATCCTGAGAGTTATGCAAGATCGGTATTTACAGAAGTAGACATAGTTTATCAAGACGTTGCTCAACCTAATCAAGCAGAAATTGCTATAAAAAATTGTAATTATTATCTAAAAGATGATAGTTATCTTATTTTTGCAGTTAAGTCTCAATCTATTGATAGTATTGAAAAATCGGAAAGAGTTTATCAAGAAGAGAGAAAAATCTTAGAATCAAGTGGTTTTGAAATAGTAGAAAGTGTGAATATCCATAAATTTGCGGCTAATCATTTAATTCTGATTGCAAGGAAAAAAATATAAAACCGCATTATTTTCGTAAAAACTCATAGATAATCTGTCAATTTTTTATTATATATAAGTTCTTCTGCCAAAACTTTAGTTGTCTCCCATGATCTTCGTACAAAAGGAGGGATTGATTTGTTTTTAATTATCCAATTACGCATAAAATCAATGGTTTTTCTATCAGAGGTATAACCTGACCCAAAATCTCCATATGTCTGCTTTAAATCTGCTATAATTGAGTCTCTTTCATATTTAGCCACAATAGAAGCCGCTGAAACAATCGGATATTTCTCATCAGCTTTATGTTCAGAAATAATAAATTTCGGATTGAAAGATAGTAATTTCTTAATGGACATACCGAATCTTTTTTCATTTACATCGGCCGCATCAAGATAGATCTCTTCTGGTTTTAATTCATTAATAATTTCAGCCATTTTTAATTCTTCTAACCGATTAAGGGTAATTTTCTTAGAAATTCTCCCATCAATTTCATCTACTGGGACTATTGTTATTTTATATGATAAACAGTTTTCCTTGAGAAGAATAGCTAACTTAGTTCTTTTTTTGGGGCTAAGCTTTTTAGAGTCTTTTACCCCCAACTCAGATAAAAAATCCAACTTGGAGCTAAGAAAAGAAATTCCACATATTACCATAGGACCTATAACGGGCCCTTTTAGCGGTTAATTCGAAGTGAATTATACTCTACCAGCCTCGTCTATCCCACAGATTTTCATAACTTCCATAATTTGAGTAATTTAGCAATTTTAATATTACTTAGTTATTTAGTTAATTACTTAGATTCTTGTATAAACTCGATAAATTGATCCTCATCATCAATTTTTTCCAATTCTTTAATCTTCACGATTGGAATCTTATCTTTTTCCGAATCAGGGATTTTAATGTCATTATTTATAATAAAAAGAGCTTGTTTATTAAATAAACTATTAAAGACCTTAAGACATTTTATATTTAATTCATTAATGCTCTTTTTCTCATCAAAAATACCTGAAAAAAGAGGGTAAAAATCATTTCTTTCTTTGGATTCCAAATTTTCAGAATAAATTGAACATTTGAAGGGTAAAGGTCCTTTTTTATACCAATAAGAAGAGATACCAATGTCTTTAATCACTTCGTATATATGAGCCTCAAAAGGGCTTAATTCGCTCTCTTCTGAAGTTATCATGATATCTCTGTTTAATTTAAAATTCCATTCGAGTACATTGATTTGCTTAAAAATAGAATTATCTCCAAATATTTCTAATATCTTTTGAGCGATCTTTTCACTTGGACGCATATTTTCAGTTTCATAGGAGCAAATTGTTCTCTTAGTTACCCCAATCTTATCTGCTAGTTCCTGCCTGGATATATTATGCTTAATTCTTAACTCTTTAACTAAATCACCATTTAGGAACGTTATACCCCCTCCTCTTTTAGCAAGGATATAAGGATAATTATTATTAAGAATGTTTTCTAAGGTGTTTACTGTTATAAAAGGCAAATCTTCTCTTATATAAATAGTATTATCCTCTAATTTCTGATAGCGGTTTCTTATACCAATTAATAATGGTTTTGATTTTAATAATAGAGATAAAGATTTCATATCACGGAGGATATCTTGGTTGAGATTATCGATATTGGGAAATACCTTTATAGTGAATATTAAATCTTGTCTTTTTACAAGTATATCAAAACAAAATTTATTTTTTTTTGTTGAAAAACTATCTAAGGATAAAGTTTCAAAATTAGCTCGTTTCAGTAAAAAATTAATTCTTTCAAGAACTTTTTCGATCATCTAATCTAAGTAATTTAAAGAAAAACTATTTAAAAAATCTTTTTTCATAATAAAGATATTGTTATGCTTAACAACGTCATTACTTAATTTTATAATCGTACCTGTTTGTGAGTTTCAAAAAATCTGCATCCGTTATAATCCCGATATATTTATTTAAATGCTTTACTAAAACAGCTGGATAGTTTAAAAGCAAATTTGATATTTCTTTCGTGCTCCAGTTTTTTTCAACCTCAGGAAAGGGTAATTCTTTTATATCAATAACTTTCATGTTTAAGAAATTAGAATTATCAGTTAGAAGCTTCTGGATTTTTTTGGCAGTTAAACTTCCAACATTTTTTTCATCATCAATAATAGGAACTTGAGAAATTTTGTACTGGTTCATTATCTCAACAGCATTTTTTACTGTTGAATCTGAACCTATACTATATATTTTTTTGGTCATAATGTTTTCAGCTCTTATAGTAGATTCTTTGCTCTTTGCCAGTTCCTTTTGTAAATAGGTGTATATCTTCTTAATTTTTGAATAGGGGGGATCCATTGAACCATTTTCAATTCTTGAAATGGTAGATTGGGGAATATTTAAAATTTCTCCAAGTTCTTTTTGACTAATATTAAGAGATTTTCTTATAGATTTAATTTCAGAGAGGTCTGGCAGTATTGTCATATTCAAATTCAAATTAGTAAAATTTATTTAGTATAATCTTAGTGCATATAATATTCTTTAAATGCATAATTTAAACAATAATTATTTTAATTAATCATTAATTTAAAAAGATAATTATCTAAAATAGTTATAAATATGTTAAAAATAACACGTGCAAACTTTTTACCTATTGAAAAGAGCGATTTTCCTGAAATCTGTGAACGAAAGGGAATTGGTCATCCCGATACTGTATGTGATGCTGTTGCTGATGCTTGTTCTAGAGCGCTTTGTGCTTACTATTTGAAAAATTATGATCGCGTATATCATCATAATGTTGATAAAGCTGCACTCGTTGGTGGAACCGCAAAGCCTTCATTTGGTGGAGGAATGATTATCCAACCGCAATATTTTCTAATTGTAGGGCGAGCGATTAATCAAATTCTAACTGAATGTGGTACAGAAACCAAATTGGAATATGTCCCGGTGGCTACTATTTGTCTAGAGACTCAAAGACAAGAATTAGGAAAGATATTCCGTAATCTTGATTTGAATAAAGACATTCAGTTTGATTATGCCGTTCGACCAGGTTCGATAGATTTGACAGGTGTGTTCGATGATTCTCATCACACTGAAGAAGTACCTTTAGCAAATGATACAAGCTTTGGAGTAGGATATGCTCCCTACTCAGATGTAGAAAAAATAACATTAGAAGCAGAATATTTGATAAACTCCTCGAAATTTAAAGACAAATGTAAAGGATCAGGAGAGGACGTAAAAATCATGACGGAAAGAATTGGAAACAAAGTAGGAATTACGGTAGCTGCTGCAATGGTAAGTAAATTTATCAATGACAAAGATGAATATATGAATTATACTAATCAAATCAAAGAATCAGTTTTAGATTTAGCAGCTAAGGTAATTCCTGAAAGAGAAGTAACATGTCAAGTAAATGTTGCTGACCAAATTGAGAAAGGTATCATGTATTTAACGATAACAGGGACAAGTGCAGAAGCAGGAGATGATGGAGAGGTTGGTCGGGGCAATAGAAGCAATGGCTTAATTACCCCTTGCCGAACTATGAGCCTGGAAGCGGTTTGTGGGAAAAACCCCATCAATCATGTTGGTAAAATATATAATGTTTTATCCACTGAAATAGCCAGAGAAATAGTGAAGAGAGGGGAGGGAGATATCACTGAAGCTCACGTTAAACTTTTATCCCAAATCGGGAGACCAATTACAGATCCCTGGGTAAATTCTATCGAATTAATACCTGCTCCTAATGTGAATTTTGCGAGTATTGAAAAGATAGGGAAAGAAGTGTCTGATGAATTCTTGACCAAAGAATATATGATAAATCTTAGACGAAGATTAATTGAAGGAAAAGTACAAGTTTTCTAAAATCCTTAGAATTTTTTCTTTTTTATTTTTTTATTATTTAAGTGTGAAAGAATACCCAATTTTTAAAAAATTTAAAAATTTTATTATTGTAAGAGTTAAAGATAAACTGAGTTAGCTAATTTTCAAAAGGTTGTTTATTTTGGGATTAGATAAATGGATACAGTCTGATAAAGACCGGGAAAAAGAGCCTAAAGAACCTGAGGTCAATATTTCAGACAAGAAGGAGCAAAAAACTAAAAAAAAGAGACCGAGGGAATCTCAGAAACAACTCTCTAAATTTACACTGATTTGCTCTAATTCAAAATGTAAATATCAAAAAGTACTCATGAAACGATCTTTAGAGAGCAGAGATAAAATTTGTCCCAAATGTAAGAGGGAAATGAAATTAAAAAGATAATCTATTATTTTTAAAAACTTATTCTATAGGTTTAAGCGTTTCTAGATCAAATTTGGTCTCACAACTAGGGCATCTGTCCTTTTTTTTACTATATTTGAGTGCTAAATATATAAAGAATCCTACACCACATGTTAAAAGGACCATAAAACACAAAACTTCATGATATATATGATCAAAGTTCTTTCTTCTTAAAATAACCTCGCGCTGGCAAACAGGGCAATAAGCAGTATTTTTTCCCGTGATAATAATTACCCTAATAACTTGATTTTTAATATTAGAGGAAATTCTTAATAATTTAATTATTTTGTGAATATATAATATTACTATAAAATATAAGTAATAAAATCATTTTAATCGCTTTTTATTTATTTTTCGTTTTCTTTTTTCTTTTTAGTTAAATCAGAAAGAATATTCCAAGTACTACTGACTCCTAATTCATCCAATTTCTTTCTTTCATCTTCTAAATCTTCTTGATTATTCTCTTCCTCACTCATGGTAAACACCTAAAAAAATCCATTAGCACTATTTTAAAATACCAATTTCTACAAATTTAAAAGTTTTGTTAGTTAATAAGCGTAATATTATTAACACTAAATTTTATATGAATTATAGTATGCCGATATGTTATCACTGTGGAAGAGAAGTTATTGAAACGTTTCGATGTGAACAATGCGGACAAAGTTATTGTTCAATTCATAAAAATCCAATTGATCATGAGTGTAATCTTGTTCTTGAGCCTCAAGGGATAAATTCTTTAACTAGCCTAAGTAATTTCAATCCTCCTTATTCTGAAACCCAGGTTGCATATCCCTCCGTTAATTCAGAAGGCAATTCTATTGTGAGGGGTACTACAGATGGAACATATACATGGTATCGTCAAGAAAAACAGATCCCGGAAGACGCATTCAGCCCAAGTTCAGGAATAGATTTTAAAGGTATTTTGCTTGCACATAAGTCGGAACTACTGCATTTCATTATAGGAGGGGGTCTTATTTTTATAATTGGGTTAATAGCTTTCTGGGACCCCCAATTATTTTCAATAGGTTATGGTTGGGCAGTATTTATGCTTGCTGGTTTTTATATGACCGCTTTCCTTTTTCATGAATTGGGTCATCGCCAAGTTGCAATTCATTTTGGATTGCAAACCAAATTTAGACTCCTCACTTTTGGTATGATTTTGACAATAATTGGCTTATTAACTGGACTCTTTAGTTTAATATCTAATTCTCCAGCACTTCCATCTCTTGCTCTTCCTGGAGCAGTAGTCGTATTAGGATTAGATAAAGTCAATCGAAAAACGGGACTTTGTAAAGCTGCAGGTCCAACTATTAATTTGTTATATGGATCTACTCTTTTATTGATTTCATTTCTCATTCCTTCGACACTCTATCCTTTAAACTATTTCTTCGCGCTCGCAGCGTACTTAAATTATATGCTTGGAACTTTTAATATGATACCTTTAGGCATCTTGGATGGTCAAAATATTTTTAAGTGGAATAAAAAAGTATACGTTATACTAATGGCAAGTTTGATTGTATTTCTCATAGTAACTATCGTGCTTGTTTATACTCCATTCGGAACTTCTGTTTTTTTCCCTCTTTAATAATTTTTGCTGAAGTTGTTTTGAGAATTAACCTAAAAAGTTATCAAGGATAGTAGTTTACATAATAAATAATCATTAAAGTAAATCTTTAAATAAATTTCTTCAAATTAGAATAATATCAATTAAAATTATTGTTATTTTTTTTAAGTTATGCCATTCTGTGAGACTTGTGGAGAAAAGATAGGGTATTTACCGTTTAAGTGCAAGTACTGTGGAGGAGTATTCTGTAAGAAGCATAGATTACCTGAAAATCATGATTGTACTTTTGAATTAAAGCATACTCCCGTAGTACCGGTTCCAACAAGAAGTTTAAGCCAAACAATAAGTCCAATCTCTCAAAAGTCATCTACAAACACTCCCAGAAAAATTAAAAAATATCTCAAAAGACAAGAAAAGCAGAAGATAAAAACTATCAGAGATTTTGAAGATTATGGATATAGAGGAGCAAAAGGAACTAAATATTTAATTGCATTGATATTTATTCTTTCATTGGTAACTTTCATCTATCCGCTCTTTTTAACTCTGAGTAGTTTAAGTTTTTTAAATTTATGGTTATGGAGTCTTATAACTTCATTTTTTGTATCTTATACTCAAGATTTATTTGGTCTATTCTTTTTAATTATTCTAATAATATTATTTTATGTAATGATAAAAAACCTTGAACGCACATTTGGTACAAAATTTTTATTAAGACTCTATTTTTTATGCGGTTTTATGACAGCACTATTTTATATCTTGTTATGGCTTGCATTACAGCCGTTTTACGGTTATATAATTGTTGTACCGATTGGTTTGGCTTCAGGTGCGCTATTAGGAGTCATTTCTTTTATGATTTTTCTAAATATAAATCGAGAAATGACTTTCTTGGTTTTCTTTATGCCTATAAGAATGAAAGGAAGAACAATTATCATTTTTTTAGTTCTATTGAACTTAATTCCCGGTCTTTTATTAGCTATAGGGGATCTCCTTTATTTATTGGTCTATTTACCTGATCTTGGCGGTATTTTTGGTTCATATTTGTTGTACTATTTTAAATATAAAACCAGATAATTTAATTGTTAAATTAACTTACTAAGATTACAATCCGAAATTAATATGAAGGATAAAGTCTTACTATACGTATTCTTATTTATTCAACAATATAAATATTTGAAAAATGACAAAGGAAGATTTATCTAAAATCATTGAATTGAATGAAGATTTAATTAGTAATAATGATCTTTTAGCCTCAAAAAATAATGAAACCTTTAAAAAACATCACATTTTATCATTTGATATTGTAGGTGCGATTGGTGCAGGTAAAACGTCCCTAATTGAAGCAATAGTTCAAAAAATATCACATTTAAGAAAAGTTTTGGTAATTAATGGGGATGTCACTACAAGAATTGATGCAAACCGCATTGCTAAATACGGGGTTAAAACAATTCAGATTAACACAGGAAGAGAATGTGCATTAAACTCATATCATATCTCTCAAGTAATAAATAACTATGATTTAAGTGATTATGATACGGTCTTTATCGAAAATGTAGGTAACCTAATATGTCCCTCTGATTT
>JAEOSU010000104.1 GCA_016840165.1 Promethearchaeota archaeon | reverse complement strand
CGAATTCTGTATTTTTATTTTCATTTATTAATTTCTTAAAAACATCAAAAGTTTTATAATTAATACGTTTTTTATTTAATCGAGCAATAGTTAAATGGGGTCTGAATTCTAGTCTTTTATCTTTAGGAATAGCTAGATTTTGGTTGAATTTTTCTTCCAGTTCATTCTTAATATTTTGTATAAAGGCTATATCCCCGAGAAGATTGATCCAAATTACTGAAAACCTATTAAACTGCCCCACACCTTTTAAAACATAATTGAAAGTTTCTCCTTTAAACAAAAGGGTGTTAATATCTTCCTCTATGAGTGTATAGATTTGGGGAGCCAGATCTTCTCTAATATTTCCTAAGAATTTAACTGTAAAATGTAAATTTTGGGGCTCAACTAACTTCAACTTTTCTTGATTTTGCTTTAATCTCTGAGAAAATTTAACTATTTTTTCGATAGTCGCTTGATTTTTCAATTCTATAGCTATAAAAGTTCTTATCACAATAATACCTCTTTTAATGTTGGAGCCAATATTTTTTTATACGCCAATTTACTTCTTGAAGTTTGTTTTTTTGTTCTGGAATTAAATGGACTCTCTTAAGATCTTCAAGATTTTTTGATTTAATTAATTTAATAATATCCTGTAAGAATAATATTACCATCTTTGCTCTTGTATCAGCATCTGCAGAAGCGTTATGGGGCATTAAATTAATTCTAATTCCAGGCTGCAATTTTTTTATAGCTTTAATTCGTTTCAGGGTATTTTTATCAATTGGTTCTTCAGGATAGACATCAAGAGCAAAATTAACAAAAATTTCTCCTTTCTCTAATAGATTTAAAAAATCTTGGAGATTTAAAACTTTACCTCTAGCAGTGTTTATCAATAAAGAGTTATGCTTCATTAATTTTAGTAGATTTCTATCAATAAAATTTTCAGTTTTTTCATTTAGGGGTACATGAAGACTAATAATATCTGCTTCTCTAAAGAGAGCTTCTAAATTGTCAAAATATTCTAAATTAGGAAGTTGATTTTCTAGATTTATTCTTCGTTGAATATCGTAGTATATAATCTTTATTTTGTATTTACGCAATCTTTTTGCTATTTCTGATCCAATTTCCCCTAAACCAATAATTCCTAAAACTTGATTTCTAAGAGAGTTTGATAAGTTTTGATCCATATCCCATTTTTCTGAAGGATTCCAATTACCAGCCCATACATAATTATGGAGATCTATTAAGTTTCTTAGATTGCTCATTATCAGTGCGATTGTATAATCGGCAACGGCTTCATGTAATACTCCAGGCGTGTGAGTAATAAGCACATTATTTTCATTTGGTATTTGAATATGGTTATATCCCACAGTTGCAGTACAAACCGCAATGAGGTTCGAAGACTGTATTATTTTTGCTGGAATTGGGTGGCTAAGGTGGCATCCTAAGATAATAGGATCTGTTTCTTTAATATATGCTTGGATCTCAGATGTTTCTGGAAATCTTCCATTATAAATTTCAATATCAACAATTTGCTTTAATTGATGCCATAAGTTTTTTATAGTATTTCTTAGATCTTCACTTATTCTTTTATTGCTACCAATTTCATCCAACGTAAATACATTTGAAGTAAAAAATACTTTGGGTTTTTTTGTCATATAGACATCAACATTAACTCAATCTAATTTAGCGCTTTATTTTATCGGGTAAGTAAAATTCATATTTTTTCTTAAAAATTTTCGTTTTTAGGTATCGATCAAATCGTCTGAAACTTTGAAAAATTACCCACATATTCTTATCACTTTTATAATATTTCTTTACTTCATCAATAGTTATTGGAACAATATTAAATTCAGATGCCTCCTCAGCAAAAAAATTATTTACTAATTTAATTAAATTAGGTATTAACTCTGGTTTTTGTTCCTTATAAAAGTTCGCGATCAAATCAATCGCTACTTTCCTCCACTCATAATATCTTCCTACTGTCTCTTCAAGAAAGAGCGCCTTGAGAAGCCATCTTAAAAAAGAGGGGGCACTTTTTAAAAATAATACTGCCTCCATAGCTTCAGCACCATTTATTCTCACCATAGGAGTGCTGGTATCAAAATAATAGAGTTTCGTATTGAAATCGACTTTTGGATTTTGTACATCGAAATTAATAATCGCGAAATTTGATATTTGACCATCAAGTCCTAAATCAATTTTTGGGTTATTATGGCTATAAGACCAAACCTTTTTCATTTCTCGAAGAATGAGAGTAACAAAAATATAGATCTCATCATCAGAGATTTCATGAATTACTTTATTTCCTACAGATTTGGCCTCAATTTTTTCTTGAACACAATAAAATTGGATTGTACCATTATCATCCTTGAACCATGTGACATCATACGCCGGAAGTGATAATCCTACTTCTTGATTTAAAATTTTACAATATGCATTATAAGCCCAGATATGTCTTTTCACTTGATCTTCATTATCAAAAATTGGGATACGTTTATATGCTAAATGCTCAGGGTCTTTAAGTATTTCAAATACTAAACTTATCTCTCCAAATCCTAAGATTTTGATAGGAATTCTTCCTTTCTCGGGATGAAAAGTATTTATTGATCGTTCTAATTCTTTTAATAATTCTAGATTAATCTTCATCAAACATCACAAAAGATACACTAAATTCTGATAAAATAGATTTAATTTTTAAGCTTTTAAAATTAACCACATTCAAAACATACAACGGTTAATTTAGTTACCTTTTTATTACTCCTCTTTTTTATTTTCTCATGAAAAGTGAGCAAGAGAATAAATTACCTAGACATGAGTATCCAAGACCTCAATTTGTGAGAAAAAATAATTGGATTAATTTGAATGGAGAATGGAACTTCGCTTTCGATGACAACAATGAGGGGCTCAAGGAAGAATGGTATAAAGAGAGCAATTCCAAAATTATTGATAAAAAAATAATTGTGCCTTTTTGTTTTCAATCCGAATTAAGTGGAATTTCTGATTACTCTCCACACAGATATGTTTGGTATAAAAAACAATTCAATATTCCAGATTCTTTTAAAGATAAACATAATATCATCCATTTTGGAGCAGTTGATTATGCCTGTAGAGTTTATCTGAATAATTCGTATATAGGTTCGCATGAGGGAGGATATATAGGATTTTCTTTTGATATTACCTCATTTATTCAAAAGAAAAATACCTTAATCATTTTCGTTGAAGATCCCTATGATGATTTAGAAATTCCACGAGGAAAACAATTCTGGAAGAAAAAATGGAAAAGTATATTTTACCCAAATATTACTGGAATATGGCAAACAGTTTGGATTGAGGCGGTTAATGCTGAATTCTACCTCAAAAAATTAATGATCTATCCTGACCTTGATTCATCTGAAATCTTGATTAAATGCCAGATACCGGGATTTGGTACGGAAAATTTGACTTTAAACGCGATTGTTCATTTAAATTCCGAATTGGTTTCAGAAGTTAATATTCCTTTGATTTTTCTTGGATATCCTAAAAAGAAATTAAAAGTAAAGGAATTAAATAAAGAGAGAATACAAAATGCGGGTATTGAGTTAGATTTTTATGATAATCCAAATAGATTTAAGTTTATTTTAAAAATTCCTAAAAATAAATTAGTATTATGGAGCCCCAGCACACCCAATTTATATGATCTTCGCTTAAAAATTGTCGATAAAGTTAATAAAAAGATCTATGATGAAGTGGAGTCATATTTCGGCATGAGAAAAATTGCAATTGATAGTAATGGAAGGATTTTGTTGAATAATGAACCAATATATCAAAAACTTATACTTGTGCAGGGATATTGGCCAGGTGGTTTATATACAGCACCTTCTGATGAAGCATTTAAATTGGATATACGATATATCAAACAATTTGGATTTAATGGATTACGAGCTCACCAAAAGGCTTTTGATCCGAGATTTCTCTATTGGTGTGATAAAGAGGGACTTTTAGTATGGAGTGAATTAGGGAGTAGTTTCGATTTTTCTAATATCTCGCAAAAAAGATTCATTGATCAATATATGGAGATGATGGAGCGAGATTTTAACCATCCTTCAATAATTGTATGGACAATATTAAACGAGGGTTGGGGTGTTTTCTTAGCAGATAAGTTTCCAGACAAAGTAGATTTCATACTATCTCTTTTTTATTTGGTAGGATCAATTGATTCTTCGCGATTAATTATTGATAATGATGGATGGTGGCATACTCAAACTCATATTTGTACCAAGCATTTTTATGCAGATTGCAAACATCTTCCTAAGACTTTTAAAGAGGAAATAGAACGAGAATATGTAGCTCCAAATTTTCCAAGTACATACCTAAGGAATTTTAAATATGAAAATGAGCCCATCATTTATAGTGAAATAGGTGGAGTTGCCTTTGATTATTATCATATTATGAAGAGGTATCGTGGAGTGGGTTTAGTAAATTCTAGTAAGGAATTTTTAGAATATCTTGACGATTTGATCCATAATTTCATTGAAAGAAGAGATTGGATTCAAGGATTTTGTTATACACAGCTTTATGATCAGTTTCAAGAAATAAATGGTCTTTTAACGTTTGATAGAACGCCTAAAATCGCTCCAGAGGAACTCAGAAATCGTTTACAAGAATTAAAATATGAATAAAAATAATTAATTCATTTCCCAATAAACTCGGGTTTACTTTTTGAAAGAATTGCATTTACCCCAATTTTATAATCTTCTGTTTCTGCGGACTTGATTTGCATCTGCCTCTCATCTTCGAGATGTTTATCTAATGAAGTACTAAGAGCATCATAAAAGAGCTTTTTAGTACGAGCATAAGTCAGAGTTGGACCATTAGCTAAACGTTGAGCCCATTCAAGAGCACTCTCCTTTAAGTTACTAGACTCAACTATTTCATTCACAAAACCAAGATTTTTCATCTGTTGAGCGGTATAGGTCTCACCAAAAAACGCCATCTCCGTTGCTTGTTGCCATGTAAGCTGTCGACTCAATAAAATTGACCCGGCAAATCCTGGAATAAGAGCAAGATTGCTGAATGACTGTCGAAACTTTGCTTGCTCTGAAGCTATAATAAAATCACATGATAATGCAAGATTCATTCCAGCTCCTACAGCCCATCCATTTACGGCTGCAATTACTGGTTTAGGATACAATCGTAGTTCATGTGCTATTTGATAAAGATCTTTAGTTAAATCGTCCATTAATTTTCCAGGAGTACCATCCTCTATGCTTTTTTTAAACTTTTTCACATCTCCTCCTGCAGAAAAAGCTTTCCCGGAACCAGTTATTAATACACACCGAATTTCCTCTTGATCTTTTAGATGGACTAACGCATTCAACAATTCAACTGCAGTTTCTTGGTTTAAAGGATTATAATTCTCAGGATCTGTTAATGTGATGATTGCAATCTTATTATCAATCGTTACCTCTAATTTATGTGCCATAATTACACCCCCTTTACTTCCCCCACATTCGTGTCATTTCTCGCGCCATTAAATACCTCATTATTTCTGAAGTTCCTGCTGATATTTGCCCGATTTTCGCATCCCTATAATAGCGTTCTAAAGGATATTCTTCAGAGTAGCCTAGACCTCCCACGACTTGGATGGCATCTTGTGTTATTTTTACAGTTTCATCAGATAATCTCGCTTTAATGGCTGCTACGGAAGCCCGAACATTATGACCTTCATCTAACATCCTTGCAATCTGAGTTACTGCCATTCTATTTAGCTCAAGAGACATAAACATTTCGCTTAATTTAAATGAAATTCCTTCAAAGGAAAATAAGGTTTTTCTAAATTGTTCACGCTTATGAGAGTAACGATATGCGACTTCAAACGCACTTCTTCCTAAACCTAAATATTGAGAGGCGGTAAAGGTCCTTTCCCCATCAAGACCGAATAGAAGTACATCTAAACCTTGGTTTTCTTGATGTAATACATTTTCTGCTGGAACTTTACAATCATTAAATTTCAATCTTGAATTCGGCATACCCCGACGGCCCATATGTTTATAATCCTTTATGACTTCAAATCCAGGAGTATCAGTTTCAAAAATGAATGCGGTCATACCTTGATGGGGTCTTACCTGATCATTTGTGATTGCATAAAGACAAATATAATCTGCTACACTACCATTAGTGATATAGCATTTTTGGCCATTCAGTACATAGTAATCACCATCTTTCTTTGCTCGTAGGCGCATCCCTCCAATAGCATCACTTCCCCCTGTGGGCTCGGTAATACCAATAGCCCCGATTTTTGTTCCATCTGCAATCCCAGAAAGAAATTTCTTTTTTTGCTCTAAAGTTCCAAATTCTATGACCGGACCAGCAAACAAGCAAGATGAGGCTCCAAAGATGCCTGCTAAAGCATAATTATATGCCGTTAATTCTTCCCCAAGAATGGTACGATATAATAAACCCTTTCCTAATCCACCCACCTCCTCTGGAATGATAATATTGAGATAGGGCATTTTTTTTAAGGTTTCGACTGCTAACTCCTTATTTCGCTCACGATCTATCTTTTCAGCAACAGGGCCTATATTATTTTTACACCATTGGCGTAATTCCATGCGAAATTCATTTTCTTCCTTACTAAAATAGTGCAACCTGTCGGGCATGCATGAGAAACCTAATTCGACATTTAAATCCTCAAAATTAACATGATCATCCAATCTTATCACATTATTATTATTTAAAATTCTATATTAATTTAAATTAAATACTATAAAGCTATTAAATTGGTATTCTTTTATAATTCAAATTAACCTCAATAGAAAATAAAGTGAATAGTATTAGAATTGATACTCTAACTATTAGTTCCTTAAAGAAATTTGTAAATTCTGAGGAAATTTCCTCTGAAGGAATCGATATCGCTTGGATTGGACAGGCAGGATTTATTATCAAATTTGATAGAAAAATCTATGTAATTGATCCCTATTTATCTGATTCTCTCGCGAAAGAATATAATGGAATTGAATTTTCGTATAAAAGACTAATGGAGATTCCGATCTTACCAAAGGAGTTCAATAATGTTGATTTTGTTTTTTCTACTCATTCCCATTCGGATCATATGGACCCTCTTACTTTATCCGTATTTTCCCAAAATTTTCCAGAATGTAGATTCATTATTCCAGCTGCGGAAATTGAACAAGCAATTGTAAATGGGATAAATAAGAGCCAATTGTTACCGATAAATGCTGATCAATCAATCAATCTTGATACTAGAGTTGATGTTACTGCTATTCCATCCGCTCATGAATCATTCAAAATCAATGAAAGGTGGGAACATTCCTATTTAGGTTATATATTACATATTGATGGGGTTAATATTTATCATTCCGGAGGATGTGTCCCCTATAAGGGTTTAATTGAAAAACTTAGAAAAATCGGAGTAGACATTGCATTATTACCCATTAATGGACAAAGTATTCGGGGGAAAGAAAAAAAATTCGCTAGAAACTTTACAGTAGAAGAAGCATTAGATTTATGCAAAGAAGCAAATATAAAGAATTTAATCGTACATCATTTTGGCATGTTTTCTCATGATACACTATCAACAGATGATTTGGTAAATTTAAAGAATATGAACAAATCATTTCAGATCATAATCCCCGAGATAAACAGAGTATATAAACTCATGAAAGAATAAAAAGAATCATGTTTGAAAGTAAAATTATTTAATCAATAGAAGGTTTTAAAATTATCATGGCTCGCCCCCTTTGGTTTGTGAAATTATTAAAAAAGGCATTTCCCGGTGTTAAAAATATCGCGAAATTGACTAGAATTCCCATTTTAGGAAAATTTTTTGATTTATTACTCTTTGAGGGGGACGAGATTATCTACTTAACTAAGGATAGTGTAATTCAGATAAATCAAGAGGTTCCCGGACCAGAAGATCTGGTTCTTCCCTCTCAGGTACTAGAATATTTCATAGAAAAGGCAAACTATCATTTTATTATGAATTTCTGCATTTGTAGAGCTTCTATGAAATGTCAGAATTATCCAATAGATTTAGGATGTCTTTTTCTCGGGGAAGCGGTTCTTTACATTAATCCAGAATTAGGTCGACTTGTTTCGAAAGAAGAAGCTTTAGAACATATTAGAAAGTGCAGTGAAGCGGGGTTAGTTCATATGATTGGGAGGAATCGACTAGATAAACAGTGGTTAGGAGTAAATCCCGGAAATAAGCTACTTAGTATATGTAATTGCGATCCTTGCTGTTGCCTCTGGCGAATCTCACCACTATTAAATCCAAAGATAGGTAAAAAAGTTCACAAGATGCAAGGAGTAAACGTATATGTAACTGAGGATTGTATAGGATGTGGAACCTGTATGCAGGGAATATGTTTTGTTGATGCAATAACACTTGTCAACAATATGGCTCATATTAGTGAAGAATGCAGAGCTTGTGGGCGCTGTGTTGATATTTGTCCTCAACACGCAATCAAGATAAAAATTGAAGATAGAGAATTTATTAAAAAATCTATACAAAAAATTGATAGTATAATCGATATAACCTAATTATTTTTAGGAAAAGAAGTAGTTTAAACAGCATTCATTTTTGCGAAAACTTTATATAACCCATGAGTTCCAAGATTCTCTAAACCTAAAGCTTCTGCCGCAATATAGAATTGGTATGCCAGAGCTAATCCCGGTAAAGAGAGACTCATTGCTTTTGCTTCTTTGAGTGCGATTCCCATATCCTTGATAAAATGTTTAATAAAGAAACCCGGATCGAAATTTTTGTTCACGATTCTCGGTCCTAAGTTATTAATTGACCAGCATCCAGCAGCTCCCTTTCCAATAACATTAATTACTTCTTGTAAATCATTCCCCGCTTTATAAGCATATAGTAGTGACTCTACTACACCTATCATTGTTGATGCAATTAAAATCTGGTTACTCATCTTAGTATGTTGTCCAGCACCTGCTTTACCCATGTAAGCAATATTTTTTCCCATTAGCTGAAAGAGCGGTAAAACTTTTTCATAAGTTTCTTTATCGCCACCTGCCATAATAGCTAAAGTTCCTTGCTTTGCACCAACATCCCCACCTGATACGGGGGCATCTATTGATGAGATTCCCAAGAGTTTTGCTTGCTCAAATATATGTTGCGCCAATGATGGTTCGGACGTCGTCATATCTACGATAATAGATCCTTGTTGAGCTTCTTTTAGGACTCCATTATCTCCAAGATATACTTCTTCCACATCTTTAGGAAATCCTACAATAGTAAATATAATATCGCTCTTTTCTGCTACTTCCTTTGGATTTGAACACCACACAGCTCCATTATTGATTAAGTCTTCAGCTTTTGCTTTCGTTCGGTTATAAACGAAAATTTTATATCCTGCATTTAATAAATGAGCACACATTGATTTTCCCATAACACCAGTCCCAATCCATCCAATTTTTTCTTCCATCATATAAACTCCTTGGTTATAGTAATAATAATTTTTATAAAAGGTGATTTGTTAATTTTTAAAAATTAGTCTTTGCTAGACTAAAAGATCATTTCTCCCAAAATATATTCCCTTTTTTAACATTATCTACCCTTGTACGATGTTTAAGTGCTGAGACCGCTTGAACCGTCTCTTTTATGGAATGAAATACAGGGATATATGCTAACTCTAATGATTCAATGATCATCTCATATTTTGAGACATAAGGCACAAAACAGACTACTGGCTTCTTTTTTGAGGCAACCACATTAGCAATTCTCCTTCCAATCTGAAAGGAAATATTGGGAGGATATGGAAGCAAGAGCAAGATGATGCATTCTATTCGATCAATATCAGATAAATAACGTATCATATCTTCGATATCAGTGTCCAATACGGAGCCAGTTAAATCAATAGGATTATTGAAAGACGCAATCTCTCTCGCTACAGGATTCATCAATTTTTTCATTTTCGCTTTTTCTTCTTTAGTAAAATCCACGCGATTTAAACCATAACTTTTAAGCATATCGGCAGCAATGACACCATGACCCCCCGAAACAGAAAGAATGACCACATCTCCGTAGGTGACTACATTATCTCCAAATGGATTTTTACGATGAGATAAAACATCAAATACTTTTAAACTAGTTAACAACTCCCGTTCCGAATGGGGTTGAATTACAAGGTTTTGTCGTAATGCGGAATATTGTATTTTGTAATTACCTGCTAAACTCGCTGTATGGGAGAGGGTGGCAACTTTTCCTTCACGAGTCTTTCCGCCAAAAAACATTATTACGGTGTCCTCGGATTCTCGGGCGAATTTTAAAAATTCTCGTGCGCGACCTTCCTTGAAACCTTCCAAATAAAATGCAATATTTGAAGTCTCTGGGTCTACTTTACTAAAATATTCAAGGAGCATAACCTCATCAACAACTGCCCGGTTACCAATTGAAACTGCTGTGGATACTCCAATGTTTCGTTCTTTGAACTTTACAAAAAATTGATCAACGAGAACCCCGCCACTTTGACTAATAAGTGCGACTGAACCCTTTGGTGGTTTGGTAATTCTCTCAGTAGGTAAAAAGATTGTATCTACTAAGGGAGGGGCATAAACTCCAAGGCAATTAGGACCAAGAACAGCAATATTGTTTTCAAAAGCAATCTTTTCCAGCTTATCTTGCCTTTTTTTCCCTTTTATCCCAATCTCCGCAAAACCCCCTCCTATGATAACTGCTGAGGGGATATTTAGGTCTGCACATTGTTGAATATAATCTAAGGTATCATCAGGACCAACTGCAATAACTAAAAGATCTGGAATTTCAGGTAATTTATCCAATCGTTCATATAATTGAATTCCCTCAATCTCACCTCCAGTAGGATAAATCCCATAGACTTTTACTTGCATTTCAAATTCATTTTTTAGCATCACTATTCTACCAGGGCTTAATGGATTTTTTTTTGAAATGCCTACAACAGCCATTGATTTCGGTTTGAAAAGCTTGTTTAACTCCATTTTAAACATTTCTTATCTGATATTCTTAATTAATTAATACAATACTAATTATATCTTTTGCATAATCTTTATAAAAAATATTGAGAAATACTACTATCTTT
>JAEOSU010000103.1 GCA_016840165.1 Promethearchaeota archaeon | reverse complement strand
TAGAAAAAAATCGTTGTATATGAAATCACAAAAAATCCTTTTAAATCAAATTGGGAAAGGTCTAACAGAAATATTTATAAATAAGTTTTGAATATGGCAGAATTGTTTAAAATAAAAAAAAGGGATTTTAAAATTATTTTTTTTCATTTTTTTCTCACTTGTTCGATAATGGGATCGAAATCGGTAAAGTCAAAGGGATAAGGGATATACCCATCTGCTTTACAGTCTAAATTTTGTTTTATCAGCCATTCATGACCAAAAATAAAAACGGGAATGTGGTTCAATTTTGGATTTGTTTTTATTTGTTTACAAAGACGATAACCATCTCCATTTATACCAGGTGTTATCTCATCTAACACTACAACTTTAGGTTGATATTCGTCTAATTCTTTCAATACTTCACTCCCATCAAGCATTGTTTTGCATGTTATTTCTTTAAGGTTGAGCATTTTCTCTACGAGATTTAGTATACCTGGATCATCATTTACGAGAAGAATGTCATACTGAGGTTT
Organism: Promethearchaeota archaeon; assembly: GCA_016840165.1. Classification (GTDB taxonomy): domain Archaea; phylum Asgardarchaeota; class Lokiarchaeia; order Sigyniarchaeales; family SOKP01; genus SOKP01. The sequence continues at coordinate 13,773 of JAEOSU010000103.1, read as the reverse complement.
TTTCATACTTTTTCTCACCTATTATTTATAAATTAGAGGAATAGAATCAGAAATATGAAATTTCTTTCGAATCATATTCTCGATCTTTTTCCAATGAGTTTGAGGTTTTTCTACAATATTAAGAAAATCTTGAACATTTGATTGAGCAAGTTGTATTTGTAAATATAAGCTAACCAAACTCTTGATTATAATTCGTATTTCTTCGTGTAATATATTATTGTGTAAATCCTCTTTCAATGATTTCCTTAATTCCTCCTCATATCTTTTTCTGATATTTTTTAATCTTTCTATTACTTTTTCATTCATTTTTTCTTTTACCAATTATTTAATAAAGAATCTTATTTTTATTCTTTTTTCTCTCCTGTAATAATACAATAAGAAAAAAAATCATTGCGATAGTAAATAAAATCGCAATATAGTAGTGATACCAAATTGGTACATCTTCCATTCTTTCTTCTCACCTTAGAGCTTTTTTTCTTTATAAAATTCGATGAGTTTTCTTCGGATATAGGGTTTTTCGCATGGTTTTGTTTCTAATAATTCCGATTCATTTACAGTTTGTACAGGATGTAAATGATGCATCGCATCAAAATTCTGTAAATATTGCTCATAGATCGGATTTCTATTTGGAATATTGACATATTCTCGACATTTGAAGCAAACCCTCACTTTTCTTTCAGAATCCCCTAATCCTCGAATTTCCCTTTCTATTTCGGTCATTTCTTATTTTCTCCTCCTATATAAACTATATTTTTTATAATTTTGTAAGAACTTATCCTCAATATCCAACGAGGTATCATAGTTCTCTTGCTCTTCAATCTGATTCTCCAAAAAAGCTGTATTGGTTAGTGTAAAGTTCTTATGCTTAAAATATATTCCATGCTCTCATATTGAGGGATGATTTTAAGTTTTTCTTTAAATAGATTCAGCTAAAATATATAATATGTCCTCTGAGAATAAACAAAAATCCTTACCACGACAATGTTCCTATTGCAACGCTCGATTTAACGATGATTTACGTCAACTCTTGGAGGAAGATGATGAACCCGTTTATTGTGAATTATGTGGCACCGAAGTGAGAATTCACTCTACGCAAGAGCCTGAAACTAAGAAGAAAGATATTAAAAAGAAACATAAAAAGAAAAAATCTAAGCAGAAGCGAAAACAAGAAACCTACCACCTAAATCCTATCACCCAGATCGGCTTCGACCCCGAGTTCCCTCTCATCTTCAAAGAAAACCTCATGCTCGTCCTCTCGCGAATCACCTATCTCGCCATCAAAAAAGTCGATGATATTGAAGCTCTGAAAAATAGCAACCGAGACATTTCAAAAGAACTGCTCGACCAGCTTGAGCACATCCTTGAACCAACCACATGGGCAAAAATTAAGGTCAACTTTCTCGGAAAGCTTCATAAACTTACAATTAACCAGTTCTATGAGCACTTAAAACAACTCCAGAAAAAAATCCAGGAGAATGAGCAATACCGCGAGCACTTTATCATCTTTCTGCGCTATATCATTAACAATACCTTTCGAATCATTTCGGAAATGTGGGATGTCCCTGAAATTCCCAAATTCTTTCATGTAATCAGGAAGGATCTTAAAGATTACGGATTCGATGCGTATACTAAAAAACCTAACAGTGAGAATGAAATAGTCGAGGAAAATAATGATAACCATTCCGAAAATTACGCTTTTGCCCAAACTCAGAAAAAATGTGGTTATTGTTTCAAAATATTACCATTAAGCGCTTTTGACAAATATGGAGGAGAAAGAGGTAAAAAAGGAGGATTACAAAGTTATCGTTCTATTTGTAAAAATTGCAGAGTACAAAAGAAAAGTATAAGAGAATTAAGTAAGAAGCTAAAGCTTCTGCTAGAGTTTTTTGATGGAAAATGTAGTAAATGTTCAACTTCATTATTATACTTACCTTCTTTTGAATTCCATCATCAGAAAACAGCATTGAAGAAAAAATCATGGAGAAAGATTAATCATAAAAGCTATAAAATCTTAAGTAGATGGATTGTTGAGGAAAGGATTCTTGCTTTATGTGGTAACTGTCACCTTAAGGAGCAAGCGAAGTTTCTTAACGACTTCAATGATTTGATTATGAAATCGGATCTTTTCCATCATAATCAAGAAGAAATTGAAAAATTATTAGATAAAGAAATTATGAGTCATCCAAAGTATAAAAACTATAGAGAAAAATCAAAAATTAAATACCAAATCAAAAGATGGATAAGAAAAAGATATATTATAGAGCAATTATATAACGGAGAATGTGTAGCATGTGGATTAAAAATCAAAGATGATCTTGCGAGTATGAATTTCCATCATAAAGACAACTCATTAAATAAGAAATCTAGATGGCAGGATTTACAGGATCAAGATTGCGTCGATATTTTGAACACTTTAATAAATGAAGAGTGTATATGCTTATGCTCAAATTGTCATTCTTTATTGCATTCAAATTATATTGGTAATTTTAAGAATATCATGCAAAAGTTTCTCAGTGATGGAGAATTTCTTGAATTAAATTTAGAAATGGCTCGTTTGGTCAAAAATCTCGAGCAATCTGTTTCTAATTTCTTTTTTAATATTGATAAAATCAAGTTTAATTCCCCATTGAAATATGATATTCCTCCAAATAAAATTTGGAAAGTTAAAATACTTGAAATATACCATTTATTAAATATAAAAGGAATAAAAAGCTTTAGAACAAAAGATATTGAAATTATTTCTAACAACAACTATCATAATGCTTATCATACAATATCCAAACTTTTAGAAAAAGGATATTTAACTAATATTTCACCATATCTAAAAGATATGACTCAAAATTATTTTTCATTTACTAAAAAAGGAATAGAGAAGGTGAACACTTTAATGACTCAATTTAAAGAAAAAAATACTGAAATCCTTGAAAAATTAAAGCATATTGATATAAAAATGACCAATAACAAGAAGAGATTAGAAAATGATGATATTCTTCTGATTTATCCTAAATTAATTAAAAAAATTATTAAAAAGAAGGGTTATAACGAGTTTACAGTTAAAGATTTAGCATATTTAATTGAAAGAACAACAGGAAATGTTTCAAGAATTATTAAAGAAATATTAATTCCAAGTAAAATCGTTGAGGTTTGTGATAAGCACCCTAATACTAAAACTAAAGGCTCGACTAAAGTTTATAGTCTAATTGATAAGATTTAATTTAGATTATTTTTTTGATTTGTTTAGTCCAAGGTATAGAATTAAAAGAAAATAATCTATTTATTATAATAAAGAAATTAAAAAACATATGATTCTAATGAACAAAAGTGTTAAATCAAATGATTTAATGGTTGAAGTCAAGAATCTAAATGTCATATTTGATAAAAGCCATATAGTTCACAATGTATCCTTTGAAGTTAAAAAAGGGGAGATCATAGGATTATTTGGAATCTCTGGTGCGGGAAAGACAACTATTATCAGAGTATTAACTTGCCAAATAGAAAAGAAGAACTGGAATGGGAAAGTTAAGGTTACTGAATTATCACCCAAAAATAAAAGAAATCATCCTAAGATACTCAGGAATATAGGTTATGTCCCCCAACTTGAATTATTAAATCTTTACTATGAGCTAAGTCCTATGGCAAACGTCGAAGTGTTTAGTTCTACATACGGTTTGGATAATAAAGAAGCAAAGAAAATTGCCAAGGAATTATTTGAAATATTAGATATCCCAGAAGATACTTGGAATAAACGAGTAAAACACATGAGTGGTGGCGAGAAGAAAAGGCTATCAATGGCGATTGGACTTATTCACAAACCTAGTGTATTATTTTTAGATGAGCCAACTACACTATTTAGTTATTTAAACTAATAGAGTTTAAGGCGTGGATGCGTCCAAGCGCTATTCTATCCTTAGTTATTTAAAGAAACTCAACCAGAAGTTAAATACTACTATGTTTATTATCACTCATGATTTAGAGGCAGCTCTTATTTGTGATAAAACTGCTATTTTGAGAGAAGGACGTATGTTAGAGTTTGATTCCCCACAAAATTTAGTAAATTCATTACCAAGCAAGGGTTTGGTGGCAAGATTTGAAATAAATGATCTAAACGAGGCAAAAATCAGCAGAATAAGAGAATTTCCGCCAGTAAAAAAAGTATTACGAGTGGGTAATGAAGTCGTAGAAGTCTTGATGGAATCGTTTGAAGAAAATTTACCTCAACTAATTCAGTATATGATTGAAAGGGGAGTGACGGTAAATTCCATGAGTCGTGATCTTGCCAGTTTTCGAAGATTTTTCCAGATAAGAATTCAAGAAGAGGAAGAAAGGGATAAATTATTATTAAATACGGGTGAGGCAATATTTTCAAGCTAAATAGAGTAAGAAAACGACGATTAAAGTATCTGTTTATCTTTTTAATTTTAATTGGTACTCCAGTTGTCACGTTAATTTTAATCAATACACGTTTCGTTTCTTATCTTACTGAGAATGAAGTAGAATTTGTTAAATCCAATGCAGTGAAATTCACTCTTAGCCACCAAAATGATGATGGACTTTTTGTTGAGCCTGCTATCGAAAGCAATTTTCGAGCGATTGATTCTATCAATTTTACCTTAGCAGAAGAAAGCTCACCGGCACTAATAAACCCAAATTATATAACGACAGTTCAGATAAAAAGTAAAAATCCTTGGTTCTTTTTTGATTATATTTTTGAAAAACAGAATACAGATGGTTCATATTCGGATATTGGAGGCTTAGGGAATATCGAATCTACATACTTTGCAATTAAAACCATTTCTTTGGCTAATAAAACATACCTCGAAGAGAAAATGTTGAATAATGAAACTGACCAGATAAAAATATATTTGGAATTAGTATTAAATGATGGAGGTTACGGTTTCAAAGCGACACCCTTGATAAATACATCGGATATCATCTCAACCTTCAGTGCGATTGATATTGCTTATCAATTAAGTGCTGAAAACATATTATTGAATTCCAATATATCTAAATTCATTAATTCCACTTGGTCTGGCAGTGGATATTTATTAACGAATAACAGTTTTGTTCAAAATCCAATGACTACATTCTATGGGATTCAAGCATTCTTAGGAATGAATATGAGCTATTCTATTATAGAAAAAGTAGCTATAGAGTCTTACTTTACTACACTTTATAATTTAGATGGTGGATTTGCTTCTATTTTAGGAGAAACGTCTGATATTCAATCAACTTATTATTCACTAGCCTCTATCGAACTCTTAAATTTATCTATACCGTTTTTCAATGAAACTCGTACCTTAAATTTTATTGCTAGTTGTAGGAAAATCGATGGTGGATTCGGATTAACTCCTGATCCGATGGTTGATTCTGATTTTAACTCAGGATGGGCAGCAATGAAATCATTAAATATTCTTGAAGCATTTCCAATAATCTTCCCTTATACTTTTTATCGCTCCAGTTATTATAATTGGACTCATCGATTTCAAGCTAAAAATTCACTTTTTGGCCAAATAACCATTGAATCAAACTATTTTGGAACATTAGCTTTGAATGAATATAATTTAGAGGGTTATACCTCGAAGTCTCAACGCGATAATATTTTATTTTTTGTAGATTTATGTTTTAACTCTTATGATGGCGGGTTCGGTTCTCGCCCTGGATTAAACGCAACACTATTTTCAACTTATTGCGCAATAAATATATACCGAATTCTATATCCATTATCTGATCTTTGGTTCTCAACTTCGAAGATCGCCACAATGTCTCAATTTTTGGTTGGGCTACAAAATGATGATGGAGGTTTTCGAGTAGCTAATGATTTGGATTATTTATTATCTCTCTTTGGACCATATTTTGGTTTTTTCCAAAATTTCGTTAACTCTAATGTTTCTACTGTTGAATCTACATACTGGGCTTTGATTTCTCTTAAAAATTTGGATACTATTAATTATATTAATAATGATAATCTCACACACTGGATACGGGCATGTCAAAATGCGGATGGAGGATTTTCTATAGTTGTTGGATTCTATAGTGATATTGTTTCTACCTATTATGGTCTTGAGATTTTTAATGAAATCTTTCAAAATGAACCTATTTCGAAAATAGCTGTAATTGAATTTTTGAAAAATAGTCAAAGTGAAGATGGAAGTTTCGCTTTATTACCCGCAATTGGCATGTATTTTGAATTACCATCAACTTTTCTTTTTTCATATTTAGCTTCGAAAGCTTTATATGATTACCGATATCAGCCGGAAAATATTCAAGAAGCACTTTTATGGTTTAGAGAGTGCATAAGTTTTACGACTGGAGGAATAGGAGATACTCCAGGGTTTGGTGGTGATCTAAGAAATACACCATATGGGATAATTATAGTTGAAGAGTTAAGATATGAACAATCATTTGATTTTAAACCGTGGAATCAACTTTTGACCTATATACTCTATATTGAAGCAGGATGTATTGCCTTGTTCATTCTGTATAAACTCTATCAGCGACTTTCTATTCCTCAGAAAATAAAACTAATGTTAGGTTTTGGGAGTAAACTTTCACCATCGTATCTCCAAAATTTTCCAGCAATTAATTGTGAAAATTTAAGTGTATTTGCGGGAGGGAAACTAATTGTTGATGCAGTTTCAATGAATATTGAACATGGGAGAATACTAGGTATCTTAGGTGAGAGTGGAGCGGGAAAATCTACTTTCATAAAAGGATTGTTAGGTATGCGAAAAGTTACTGGATTCTGCGAAATTTACGGTCTTCCAATAAATAAAAGAAATTCAAGAAGAATTCGTCCAATATATGGATATGTACCTCAGGACTTAGGAAAGATTTACCAAAATTTTACCACACTTGATAATATATTGCATTTTGGAAAACAATATGGGCTATCAGAAAAGGAGATTATCCGTAAAGCACGTAGGATCCTCCGAAGTCTTGAGATAGAAGATAAAATTGATGAGTTAGTAAAGAATCTCTCAGGCGGTCAAAAAAGGAGGGTGAGTATCGCAATTGGACTTATTCACAATCCAATTCTCCTAATTTTAGATGAACCTACTTCCGGATTAGATCCAATTATAAGAGAGAATTTATGGTTGACCTTAACAAAAATAAATGAACAATATAAAACTACATTAATCGTGATTACACATTATCCTGAAGAATCCCGATTCTGCACTGATGTTGCGATATTCGGAAGGAACCGAGGAATGTTAGATTTTGGTAAACCAAAGGATTTATTAATTCAACTTCCGGGTAAGGGGAGATCTATAGAAATATGCTTTACTGAAGTAAAAGATAATGCGATAAGACGACTTGAATTACTTCCAGGGATTGAAAAAGTCCTTGAGAATAAGGCAGGAACCGATTTTTCTTTATTTTCTAACCTAAATCTTATCGAACTACAAAAACTTATCGAGGAGGAAATGGGAATAGGCTCTATTTTAAATATTAAACAAACTGATTCCAAAATGGAACAATACTTTAGATATAAAGCAATGGAGGTTCCAAAAGTTGAAGAGTTATAATGTTTCCGAGAAAGAAAGACTAAGAGCCAAAATCCTCGATGCTATAAGGTTTTCAAAGAAATTTTGGATCACCTATCGAGAAGATACGTTTGGTATTGCCTCTATCGTGAATTTAATTTATAAGAAATCATTTTTTGAAGTACTATTCTTTACTAATAAAGAAGTTTTAGAAAAAGGGGTACCTCTTCTTAAAATTTACACACCAATAGAGGATGAAGTTGATTTTAATAAGATCCTCTTTGAGCCTGATTTTGATGAAGATGGGCTTATAAGTCCTATAAAAATCATTTCTCGCATGAGAAAATTGATTCGAAGAGAATTTCGAAAACACTTAGAGATTTTAAGTGAAGAAGTTAACCTAATAGATCAAAAGTACGAAAACTATACCATCAATAATGTTCCTTTTCATAGAAAGATATGTATTTATTTTCCAAATTTTGTTATTTCGCTAAAGATTAATTTTGAAAAATATCCTTTGCTACCAACGATTTCATTTTCGAAGGATCTAGCAAGAATAATGAGTGCGAAAGAATTTTATGAGCAAGAGATAATTAAAGGCTGGAATGAAGTTAATCCACTTCATATTTATGAGATTGTAGATAGCATTTGTAGCATAATTGCAAAAAGAGTGAATATCGATCCATTGAAACTAAATTCACAACACTTAGTTTTGACTAATTTACGTATTCAAGAACAAATTAAAAACATTTCATTCAACATCCATAGAGGTAAATCACTAGGAATTATATTCGATGAAGAGGTTTTAAAAAATACCGATAATAGAATTGAATTATTGGATTTATTTGAAGCGATAAAAGGCAACTATAAAGATTTTTCAGGTACTATTCAAGTTTTCGGACGTTTTGTACAATTACTTTCTAAAAAAGAAAAACAATCTATTTTCATTTTGCCTGAAGCTTATGATTCAAAAATAATGAATATGAAATTAAAAAAAGCCATCCAATACAATATCAATATAGACGCGATTTTAAAGCAGAAAAAAAGAGAAATAGATGAGACTTTAAAAAATGCGGGTATAAGTCCAAGATTTGATGAGATCATGAGTGATATCATTGCGGGAGTACCAAAAAGAATTAATAAGAAGAAGGAATTTTTAAAGCACGCTTTAGATGTTACGGGGTTATTAAATAAAAAAAGTAAGAGGTTTTCAGAATTAACTCCATTAGAATTTCTTTTATTCTCAATAGGGAGAGCTTTACTACAAGCACCTTCAATCATTATGTTTTCAGTGCCTTTTGGAATCTTAGGACGGTTAGATTTTGAGAAATTTAATAATTATATGGATATCATAAAAAAAGACTTCAATATCGTTCTTATTTTTCATGCACCTGAAGGAGTAGTAAGCAATTGCAATCAGATATTAACAATAAGTAAAAAGGAAGCTAATATCGGGACTTATGATGATTTAATAAAAAAATTACCCTATAATGGTGAAATTATTAATCTTGAGTTAAACAATCCTCAAGAGGATAAAATAAGACAGATGTATAATTTGAGGGATGTAGATTTGATTATAGAAGAACGAAGGATGGAAAAATTTAAAATATTTGTGAAAGATAATCCAAATATTTTGATAGTTCGATTAACTGAATTATTTGGAGCGAACTTATTTAGTTTTAAGAAAACAAAAGCAACTTTAAGTGAATATATTGAGTTTGTTGATAAGAAAAAAATTGAAGATTATAATTGAAATTAAAAAGAGGGAATAAAATGTTAAAAAGTATATATATTTTAGTTGAACAAGGTTTTTTACTCTATTCCAAAAATTTCATGAAAGAACAATATGATGAAAACATTCTTATAGGATTTTTCACATCAGTAGCTAATTTCAGCCGAGAAGCTTTAAATAGCATTGTAAAGAATGTGGATCTTGGAGAAAATAATAAACTTATTTTATTTCCGATAGATGAGGAAAATATATTGGGGGCTGCAATTGTAAGTTCTAATGACAATAATGAGTTAGTCTCTTCTATTTTAAGGGGTATTTTATTAGAATTTGTTAATTTATATGCCCCTGATTATAATCCCGAATTAATCATTCAGGAGGATATGGAAAAAGTAATAAATAATAATCTCAGAGGAAAAACTTTGAGATCTCCTTTTTGGAGATTATTTTTATCTTGGATACTAGTCGGACCACTTTCTCCATTTCTCATTTTTTTAAGCATCTTTGCTACTATATTTATATATGAAACTCTAAATTTAAATCGATTACTTACTCCCGAGCAATTATTTACTAGATTTATGCCAGCTTTAATTTTACTGTCAACTGCGAATATAATTCTCTCATTCTTACTCCCAAACTTGATTTTAGGTTATTTATCACCTAATTGGAAAATTGCGCTTCTGAATTCTCTAATTCATTTTGTTATTTCGATTGCATTATATTCTGTCTCTGCTGAACCTAATTTCGTATATATTGTCTTAGGGCAGTTACCTTTGACATTAATCTTTTCATTATTTTTTATGTTTCTTGGAACTCGCTTATCTTCAAAAAGATTCTTAAAATAACTATGCTTTTCTATTTTAATTCCGAATTGGTTAAACTTCACTTTAAGTCGCAGTTTATTAAAATACGAATGGTTAAATAACAATTTTTTTACTAGTTTAAACAAAAGGAGTAGAGTATAAACCGTACTTCTCTATACAAGATTTGGTTGATCATCTCGTTATGAATGATTTAGATGAGAATATTGAATTAGATTATGAGGCTTTTAAATCAATTTATATATCTACTCCAATCCCCTCCTATATTTGGAAAAAAGAAGATAATGATTTTTATTTAGTTAATTATAATAAAGCGTTAAACATCCTCAGTAAAGGTAACATTGATTCTTATTTAGGAAAGAAATTATCTTCCATATTTGATAAAGATTCAATGATTTCAATCGATATCCATAATTGCTTTGATAATAGATTAAATTACTGTAAAGAAATTCGATACGGTTTTGAACCTTTAGTAAAAAATAAAGCGTTTATAGCAACTTTTATATATATTCCTCCTGATTTAGTCATCGTATTTACAGAGGATATTACCAAAAAGAAGATAATTGAAAAAACACTCAGAAAAGAGGAACAAGAGAAATCCATAATCTTAGAAAGCATAAGTGAACATATTGTATACCAAGATTTGAATAATAAAATATTATGGACAAATAAAGCAGCTGCGGATTCTGTAGGTTTAAAGATTCATAATCTAATGGGAAGAAAATGCTATGAAATATGGCCCCGAAGAGACTCTCCATGTGAGGGATGTCCAGTTATCGAAGCAATAAGGATACGTAATCCTACTTCTGGAGAAATAAATACACCTGATAATCGCATATGGCAGATAAGAGGTTATCCTGTTTTTAATGAGAAAGGAAAAGTGGTTGCTGCGGTAGAAATAACGAAAGAAATAACTCAAATTAAAAAGGCAGAAGAAAATCTCAAGAAAACACAATTGAAATATCAAGAATTGTTTAATAGTTCTCCCTATTCTATTTTTCTTATTGATACTAATGGTAAATTACTCGATTGTAACTTAGCAACTAAAAATATTCTATCCTATCATAAGATAGAGGACTTAATTGACAAAAATTTTACAGAAATTTTATCGCTCAATCAGGGAAATATCCATTTAATACCTCGTTTTAAAAAAATAATAGAAAAAGTTATTAATGGAGAGATAGTTAAGGATTTCACATTTCCAATATTTCGTACTACCGGTAATAGGATTTGGGTGATGGCATCTGTATCTTTAATTAAGATCATGGATGAAAGCCTTATCCAATTTATCATTAAAGATATTACAGAAAAGAAGGAAACTGAGGAGAAATTAAAAGAATCCGAAATCAAATATCGAAAGTCTTTTAATCGTTCGGAATTCTATAAGGATCTTTTTGCTCATGATATTAATAATATCCTTCAGAATATATTATCTGCAATTGATTTATTGAATTTAAAAGTCATAGATAAATCTCTCCCTGAGGAAAGCCGTGAGCTTTTGAGTATTATTAAAGATCAAGTTAATCGAGGATCTAACTTGGTTTCTAATGTGCGTACTTTATCTGATGTTGAAGATTTATCTTTCAATATAGAAAAAGTCAATGCGCTCAAAGTTTTACACAACGTTCGTGAATTCATTATAAAAAGTTTTCATGATAAAAATGTCGAAATAATTATTAATTCACCTTACAAGAAAATAAGTGTTTACGCTAATCAATTACTTTCGGATTTATTTGAAAATATTATAATCAATGCAATCCGATACAACCGAAACCAGTTAATTAAAATTATTATCAATATTTCAAAAATGAAAAAAAATGATGGAAATTTTGTAAAACTAGACTTTATTGATAATGGAATTGGCATCCCTGATAAAATGAAAGACAAAATATTTCAACGAGGATATAATGCTAAAGAATTCGTCAGTGGATTAGGACTTGGATTAACATTAGTAAAAAAAATCTTAAACTTATATAAAGGGGAGATTTGGGTCGAAGACAAAATTGCTGGAGATCATTCGAAAGGTAGTAATTTTGTTATTTTACTTCCGGAGGTGATGGCTAATGATTAGAGTTTTAATAGTAGAAGATGATCTATCCCTCCAAAGATTATATGAGATGATGCTTATTACTTTTGGATTTGAGGTAATAGGAAAAGCAAGCAATGGGAAGGATGCGGTCGAGCTATTTATTTCAATGCCATTAAAGCCAGACATCATTTTAATGGATCACCGCATGCCATTGAAAAATGGGATTGAAGCTTCAATTGAAATTCTCAATTTGAACTCCCATACCAAAATTATTTTCACCAGTGCAGATAAATCGATTGCAAATAAGGCTTTATCTATTGGTGCGAGTTCCTTTATTGAAAAACCATTCGCAATTACTGCTTTACATAAAGAAATTGAACGCGTTCATAATGGAAGTTAAAGCTATTAAATTGGATATTGTTGGGTAATTACTATTTTTAGTTAGATCAAACTGATTATAAATATAAATCGCCTTTTTAAGACATCATAATTAATGGTATAAGAGAAAATGTTATTTTAATTGGAAATTTATATTACGAAATTTAAAATTTAGTAGTGAATTTTCCAAAATAATATTTTACATTATTAAAAAAATCAAAAAATATGAAGATTGATTAAAAGGTTAATAGTTATGAGCTATAAACTTCCAGATGAGAAAGATTTAGAAGCCATGATCGGTATTGTCGGCAAGAATTATGCTACCAATAATAAGGCAATCACTGCCTCATATCTTGCTAAATCAGTCATGGGTTTAGAATCCCAAATCCCGGATATCGTAGTACGACCTAAGTATCCGGAAGAAATACGCAAAATATTGATATATTGCACCGCTGAAAAAATTGCAGTAAGTCCGGTTTCTGCAGGATTATCGGGAGGGTTTGCGTGCCCTACCATTAAACCTGGTGGAGTCCTTTTAGATCTAAGTAGAATGGATAGAATCATTGAAATCGATGAGGAAAACCGGTATGCAATTATTGAGCCAGGGGTTACTAATGGAGCACTTTGGTCGTATATGCACAAATATCACTCCGATTGGGCTCCTCCTATTGCTGATGGGGCTCCTCCTGCAGCAACTGTAATGGGAGATGCTATAGATCGTGGTTTTACACTATATACTAGCTCTGTTGGACCGCAAGGCGATAATTTTATGTGTGCGGAGATTGTATTTCCTAACGGTGATGTAGTAAGAACTGGTTCTTGGGCATTACCATTTGCTAAGCCTTTTTATAAATACGGCATTGGTCCTGATATGTGGAGTTTCTTAATGGGCTCTCAGGGAGCATTTGGGGTTGTAACTAAAGCAGCTGTGAAAATTTATCCTCATCCAAAGCATAAAACCATTGTAGCATGGGGAATGTCAAACCCTCTTGATATGCAGAATTTAACTCTCGAAGTAGGGAAGCAAGAATTTGGTATTTCCCATCACACCGTAATGGTCCAAGGTGGAAACTATCCTCTAGTCATGGCAAAATGGCCTAAAGATAAAGTACCCCATAACTATGAGTTTTTTAAAAAGATTGGAGTCCCCAAATGGTGGATGAATTGGGAATGTTGGGCTCAGACACAAGAAGAATTGGATTATACAGTTAATAGAATTAATAGGATGGCAGAGGATTATAAAAAGAATCGAGCTAAAGACCCTGAGGAAATGAAACCATGGGAACTTCATCCAAAGCAGATTGCGAGTAGAATGAAAAAACCAAACAAAAT
>JAEOSU010000102.1 GCA_016840165.1 Promethearchaeota archaeon | reverse complement strand
GGTGGAGATTTCCAGATTTTGAATATGAAGGAGCTGAAGATTTCTTTGGGAATCCAAAAATGCATCAATATGTTGTACAAATAGCATTTCCTATGAACTTTAAGCCTCAATTTCCAATGCTTTTTACCACAATATATGGAAATATATCCATGGGCGGTCCCCTAAAAATGGTGGATGTGAGGTTTCCAAAGGCTTTCTTAAAAGAGTTTAAAGGTCCTAAGTTTGGAGATGTTGGCATCAGAAAGATTTTGGGTGTGAAGGAACGTCCCCTTCTCAATAATATGATTAAGCCTTGTGTTTACTCTGATCCGAAAATTGGAGCAGACCTTGCATATAAGGCTGCAGTAGGAGGCTGTGATATTATTAAGGATGATGAGCTGATCGCTGATGTAGAGTTTAATCCGATAACAGAAAGAGTAACTTCTTTTATGGAAGCCTTAGATAAAGCGGATTCAGAAAAAGGAGAAAAGACTCTATACACGGTAAATATTACCGATAGAGTTGATCGAATGTTTGAATTAGCAGATATAGTTCAAGAACATGGAGCAAATGCGTTAATGGTAAATCATATTTCAACAGGGTACTCTGCTATGAGAAAGTTAGCGGAAGATCCTTCAGTTAAAGTACCCATCTTAGGACATATGGACCTAGCTGGAGCCTTCTATCAAGATCCCGTCAGTGGTATTTCAAGTCCTTTAATTTTAGGAAAATTTGGAAGATTAGCAGGTTGTGATACAATTGTGCATCCAGCACCTTATGGTAAAGCCCCTACTACTGCAGATAGGTTTAAAGAGACTGCTAGACAAATGGTTATGCCTATGCGAAATGCTCCTCATATTAAAAGAACTTTACCAATGCCCTCGGGGGGTATCACTCCTAGTCTAGTTGAAAAATGTGTTGCTGATTTAGGTACGAATATCATGATTGGAAGTGGGGGAGGTATTCATGCCCATCCAGAAGGACCTATCGCTGGTGCAAAAGCTTTTAGACAAGCAATTGATGCTGTTATGAAGGGTATTCCTGTACGGGATTATGGAAAGGATCATAAAGAATTAGGGGTTGCACTAGGCTTATTTGGTGTTGGTAAAAAGACAGAATTTACTTCAGTCTAATAATTAAACATAGTTTTTCTTTTCTTTTTTATTCAAATTTAATTAATTTCAAATTGATCATCAAATCGTTTTAAAGTTACTTTCACATTTGGTTTAAAATCTTTTTGAGATAATGTTTTCGCGATTTGATTTCCAGTTAAATCAATATTGCGAATTTTTGGAAGAGAATTAAGATATTC
This sequence comes from Promethearchaeota archaeon, assembly GCA_016840165.1. Taxonomy (GTDB): domain Archaea; phylum Asgardarchaeota; class Lokiarchaeia; order Sigyniarchaeales; family SOKP01; genus SOKP01. Next base: position 1,602 of record JAEOSU010000102.1, on the reverse strand, counting down.
AATATTTTTATGATCAGATATTTTGTTATTTGCTAAATAAATAATCTCTAAATTCTTAAGACCGATCAGTTCACTTAAATCCTCTATAAGATTATTAGATAAATCTAGTATTTTTACGAATTTTAGATTAGTAAGTCCTTTAACTTCGGAGAGAGACTTTATATTATTTTTCCAACCAAATGGAGTTCCTTTAACTTCATATTGAAGGTAATCAGCAAGGTCTATTTGTGATACAAGTCCATTAGAAACGTCTAAATCAAAGTAAAAATTTGGGTATTTTAGAGCTAAAAATGACACCGTTTTGTAATTAATTAAAATTTCTGCTAATTCATTTATCGGAAAATTGCTAATAGCTTTTTTTTTGAATACTTTTTTCATTCTTTTTCTATATTTGTGAAAAATATATGGTTTTTCAGTTAAATCCTTAATTGGTTTCAAAATCTTAGAAATCTCAGACATTAATAGCTTTTTAGATTCCTCTGATTGCATTTTTTTCAGTGTACTAATCATTGTGAGAATGCAATCATAAGACTCTTCATATTGAATAGCCCAATTTACAATATTATAGGATTTTTCAAAATATAAATAGCTGATATAGCGCGTAGCAGCGTTTCTTATTTTATCATTGGTATCTGAAATTATTAAATTTTCCATCACAGTAAAAAGATGGTCACTGGTAATACCTAATCTCCGTAATTGGTTAATTGCAGCAATTCTAAGATTCTCATCTTTGGATTCTTCAATTAATAACAAAAGAGAATCTATTAGGGTTACTTTATCAATTTCTTTATTACAGAAACGTTGATACAAAATATCAGGATTGCAATCTACCATACTTTCTTAAAAGAGGAAAAGTATTAAAGCATTATAAAAGTTAAGATAAATTGATTTCTATTTGGGCTTCGTTTTCAATTTCTACATTGAATTTCCAAATATTTTCTTGTTCATCAACTTTTTCATAAATATTCTCATATTGTATCACTTTTTTATCGCCAGGGAGCTTAAGATAAATACTTCCGGTTCTGTTACCGAGTACACGTATTTTTAGGGAGATTTTGGAATCATTTTCGAGAGATACAAATTGCTTTATTTCATAGCATCCCTGTGATATATGTAAATCCGATGAGATAAAGATAATGTTGTTTTGGGAGTTTTTATTGATGGGAATTATACTAAAGTAGACACAAGAATGGGGAGGGAGATGTGAAAGTTTTAATATATCATTCAATTCGTATGCACCAAGGCATTTTTTATCCCAGAAACTGAAGATTAGATATTTTTTTCCTATATTAGGATTTTTACCTAACAATTCAGAGACTTGAACGTTTTTTGTCTCAGAACTATCATTCCAGTTAATGATTGCGACCAAAAATCTATGGCCAATGATTTCATTTGTTTCTAACATATAAAGAGTTGGTAGAGGACTTTGGAATGCATCAATTACTATTGGATCAAAACCGGTTGGGTTATAGGGGGGTAATAATAATTTAGCATCGTTTATTTCATCTTTAGTAAGTTTTGTCATATCATCTGAAATTAAAAGTTGTCCTCCTGACAAGCCAAATATGGTCATTTGAAGTCGGATTTCATCTAAAGACAATT
>JAEOSU010000101.1 GCA_016840165.1 Promethearchaeota archaeon | reverse complement strand
ACCTTCAGAAAGATCTACTGTTTTAATTTGATTTCCTTGAAGAGAAACCATCTTACCAAATTTACCATCTAAAACCATTTTCATCGCGGCTAAACCGAAGCGTAAACCAAGTATTCTATCAAACGAATTCGGCGTACCAGCTCGCATAGTGTGGCCCAAAACTACGCTTCTACATTCAAATTCAACATTATTTTTTTGAAACTCTCTTTTTAAATCGTCTCTTAAATTTAATTCATCAACTATTATGTGAGATATACCTAATTTAGCAAGTAAAGGATTACCAAAGGTATCCTTTGGTAATTTATCAATCGTCTCCTTTGATATAGTTTTGAAATCTCGCTCTAATGATACATTTTTGGGATACGCACCTTCTGATACAGCTATTATATGATACTTATATCCTGAATCCACTCTATTTTTTAATACTTGAATTACATCAGCTTCCAGATCAAAAGGAGTTTCTGGAATTAAGATAATATCAGCACCCGCAGAGATTCCACTATACATAGTAAGAAATCCGGCATCTCTACCCATAATTTCTACTACGAATACTCGCTGATGGGAGCGTGCGGTTGTTGTGAGATTATCAAGAGTATTTGAGGCTAATTGTACAGCACTCCAAAATCCAAAAGTGTAATGAGTTCCGGCTAAATCATTATCAATCGTTTTTGGACACCCCACAACATTTGCATGAGCATATTTATGTAATGCATCAGCAACGCTTAATGTGTCATCTCCACCGATGGCAATAAGAGCATCAATATCTAACTCCTCGAATTTCTTTGCGATTTCTCTGGCTTTTTCTTCTTTAGAAGCAACTCCTTTGAAAGGATTCGTTCGACTTGTGTAGAGAATTGTACCTCCAACAGTATGTAGATCATCGTGTTCGGCTATATCTAATGGAATCGTAAGATTTTCAATAAAACCTTTCCATCCTTTTAGAATTCCTGTACAAGTAACTCCTGCTTCATACGCTTTTAACATAATTCCATAAATTACTGAATTTAAACCGGGACAATCCCCGCCACCAGTTAAAATACCTACTTTTTTTATTTCCATCTACCATCAATTTGATTAGTGACTGATTTAATTATAACTTCCTTTACTATTAAAAAATTTTGATAAAATATCTTTTATATTTTATTGAATTTCTTGATTATTAATTGCTCTAAATGTATAGTTTGATTTATTTTGTGGTATAATGTAGCTACCTCCTCCGGTATCTGATAGTCTTAGAGTAAATTCAAATTCACCTTTCAAAGCTTTTTGAATGTTTTCTAAGAGCTCCTCAATTTCATTGATATGGGGGTCATTTTTATCAAAATTTTTTTTATAGATTGAAACCGCATTTTCAAATCTAAACAAAATACCCTCAATATTGGTATAATAAAAGGTAGCACTAGGTCCAGGCTCAATAACTAATTCCAATTCAGGGATCTCTAATTTACCTATAGGAGAGCGATAGACTTTTGATTGAAGATCAGTTTCATCCGTTACTTTTAAAGAAATGATACCCGGTTTAAAATTAGTCGTTAATGGGATAATATCATTATCTGAATAATTACATTTATTGCATTCAAATTTGATAATTAGCATTTTATCTTTATCGGGAAGATCATATACTGTCTTTTTTATAGATATAGTTCCTTTTTTACATGCAGGACATTGAAAATGAAATTCTTCCTCACTTTTTTTCGCTTTTTCTGACATGGTTATCTATAATTTTGTTTTGGTTATTTTTTGCATTATTTTGTAAAAAAGTAGTTTATTGCTTAATAAACAGCTTGTTTAAAAAATTTTTTAATTACCTTATAATCTATGAGCATCTGTATTACTTTTAAATGGTTAAGCTTAATTAAATATGCAATGGATTTAATATAAATAGCGCATTATTGCTTTTATCATAAGTGATTTTGAATTTTTCGAAGTAATTATCAAAAAAAAGATGGATTAATTTGTCTGAAAGTGAAATAATTGAAGTGACCATGCATGGACGTGGGGGTCAAACCGCTATCACTGCAAGTCAGTTATTAGCCGAATTAGCTTATGAAAAAGGTTTTAAAGATGCAATAGCAATTCCTATTATTGGTGCAGAAAGAAGAGGAGCACCTATTCAGGCTTTTACTAAACTTTCTAAAAATAAACCTATAAAAACTTATGATAGTGTAGTTAATCCTCACTATATTATAGTTTTTGACAGATCTCTTTTAGAGATACCTAGAATTAAAGATACAATTCATGATGGAGTTAATATACTCGCGAATAGTAAAGAAGCTTTTGATACTCAAAAATTTGGGAAAAATATAAAATTGTTTATCGTAGATGCAACTGGGATTTGTATAGAAAAGCAGTTCATGCATTCCAGTGGTCCAATCTTAAACATTCCAATGTTGGGAGCTTTTGGAAAAATTACGGGCTATTATGATCTTAAAATCATGGAAAAGGTTATTAGAAAGGAATTTGGAGAAGGTAGACTGGAAAAGAATATGAGTGTTGCTAAAAGTGCTTATGAATTAGTAAAGGAGGTATCAGTTTGACAGAAACTAAATCAAATAAATGGAAAAAAATCAATAAATCTAAAGAAGAGCGACCTAAAGTCCAAGAATATAAAAATTGGGAAGAGTTGTCTCCAATTCCAATATCCTTACCTATCAAAGGAAGTATTGGAGAAACTGGAGATTGGAGAACATTTCGACCCGTTATTAAAGAAGGATGTACAAAATGCGGGATTTGTTGGATGTATTGTCCTGAAGGAGTTATAGAAAGAAAAGAGGATGGTTCCTTTGAAATTGATTTAAAGTATTGCAAAGGGTGTGGTATATGTGCAAAGGAATGTCCCACAAAAAATATTGAGATGGTTAGAGAGAGTGATATAGAGAATGGGTGAAATTTCTAACGATTTTATACAAAACAAAGAAAATATCATTATTAAAGGAAATGTTGCCGCAGCTTATGCCGCCAAATCGGCAAGGGTACAAGTTATAAGCGCCTATCCAATCACGCCTCAAACAACAGTTGTTGAGAAACTTTCGGAGTTTGCTGATAATGGATTAATGCCTGGTACACAATATATTAAAGTTGAATCAGAACATAGTGTTTTGGCTTCGATAATTGGAGCAAGTAAAGCAGGAGTTCGTACATTCACAGCGACATCTGGTCAAGGCCTTTTTTATATGCATGAGATGGTACACTGGGCTGCTGGTACACGATTGCCTATAGTGATGGCTATAGCTTCGAGAGGTCCTGCCCCTCCTTGGAATATCTGGGCTGATTTTACTGATGTATTAAGTCAGAGAGATACAGGATGGATAACAGCATTTGCTTCTTCACATCAAGAGATATATGATGAAATTCTTATGGCTTACAAAGTTTGTGAAGATATAGACATTTTGTTACCCAAATTTATCGCATATGGAGGCTTTATATTATCTCATACTTCAAAACCTGTTATTGTAGAGGATCAAGAAAAAGTAGACAACTATTTACCCCCATTACCAAGTGAGGAGGGTTGGCCTCACATTTGGATGGATCCTAAAAGACCGATGATGTTTGGCAACCTAATTATGCCATCGGGTTTTTATCAAGAATTTCGTTTGAAAATCCATGAAGCTCATATGAAAGCGAAAACAAAGATTACTGAAGCAGCAAAAGAATTTGAAAAAATTTTTGGCAGAAGTTATGGAAATGGTTTAGTACAAGAGTATAAAATGAAAGATGCAACAGTTGCAATGATAATTTATGGAGATCTAGCACTTCAAATGGAAGACGCGGTAGATCAAGTTAGGGAAGAGGGTTATAAAGTGGGAATGGTGAAATTAAGGCATTTCAGACCTTTTCCAACAGAAGATGTAATAAAAATAGCAAAAAAAGTAAAGCTTATAGGAGTGGTAGATAGGGCTACAGCATTTGGTTCTTTAACTGGAGGTCCTGTTAGTTGTGAAGTTAAATCCGTTCTCCATGATACTGAGGGTACAGCTTCTATTTTACCGATAATTAATGGTTTAGGAGGTAGGGAAGTCACTTTAGAGCAACAGAAAGAACAATTGAGAACACTGGTAAGATTAAATGAAACAGGAGAAGCTCCAAAAGATATGATATATGGAACTTATTGGGATGGATTATTAGAGGTGAAATAAAAATGACAAAATTAAAAGAAGCTTTAGAAAGTTGTCAAGAAGAATATTTTCTTCCTGGTAATTCGTGCTGTGCAGGTTGTGGATTGGAAATTGCCCTCAGATGGGCGATGAAGGCTTTAGGGCCGAATACAGCGTTAGTAACCCCTGCATCGTGTTTAAATGTAGTAGTGGGGTTATGGCCAAAAACCGCTCCTAATTTTCCATTTACAAACATGGCCTTTGCTGCTGGAGCTGCAGCAGCTACGGGTATGTCAGCAGCCTTTAAAGCAAAGGCATATAGATTTCCTGGAAAAGGTTGGGATAAAATGACCGCTCTAACTTTTGCAGGAGATGGAGGTACAGCAGATATCGGTATTCAGGGATTAAGTGGTGCCGCAGAAAGAAACTCCAATCAAATTTATGTATGCTACGATAATGAAGCTTATATGAATACGGGTATCCAGAGATCATCAAGCACGCCCCATGGTGCATGGACTAGTACTACTACTAAAGGTAAGGATCGATTTAAGAAGAATTTACCGGCAATAATGGCAGCCCATGATATTCCTTATGTAGCAACTTGCTCTATTAGTGAACCGCTTGATTTGTTTGACAAATTTAAAAAAGCCAAATCAATTGAGGGTTGTAAATATATTCACATTTTAGCACCTTGTGCTCCTGGTTGGGGATTTGGTTCAGATGAAACAATAGAAGTCTCCCGATTAGCAGTAAAGTCAGGTTCATGGATTTTATATGAAATAGTAAACGGGATCATGACTTTATCAAAAGCCAGTAAGCCTCTCTTAGATCCATCAAAAAGAATTCCTCTCATCGAATATCTTTCTAGGCAAAAGAGATTTGCTAATATTTCTGAAAAAGATTTAATTGAACTTCAAGAATACATGGATCATACTTGGAAACGGCTAGAAGTTGACTTAAGTTGTCAAGATAATTATCCAAAATGATATTATTATCAGAGAAAAAAGCTTTATTCGCTAAAGATGGGATTGCTAATTAAGGTAAAAGGAAAACCTATAGAGGAAATCAGATATTATTTGGAATTTGCAGCTGAATATGTAATCGAAGGAAAAATTATTGGTTTTCCAACCGATAGTGTTTATGGACTTGGAGGGGATCCTCAAAATCTTGAGGTAATAAATAAAATTTTTGAGATTAAATTTCGGGATCGCTCGAAAGGATTATTATTACTCGTAAGCGATATTGAGGAAGCTAAAAAGATCGCTCAATTTAATCCATTAGCAAAGAAATTAGCTGAAACTTTTTGGCCTGGTCAACTGACCTTAATATTAAACAGAAAGGAACCAAATATTATCCCACCTGAATTAACTGCCTTTAAGAGAACCATAGGAGTAAGAGTACCCAATAATAACATTATTTTAGAGATTCTTAAAATTTTAAAAAAGGAAAGAAATTTTGGTGGACTTATTGGAACATCAGCTAATTATTCTGGAGAACCTCCTTCCACTAGTGGAGATGAAGTCGCAAAAAAATTTTTAAGTCCTATTGATTTAATAATTGATGGTGGTAAGTCTCTTTCGAAAGTTGCTACTACTATCATAGATTGTAGTTCTAATAAACCTGAAATTTTGCGAGTTGGTGTTATTAAAGAAGATGAGATCCTCAAGGTTTTGAATCAAGAAGATTTAGGTCTGGAGGGTGGTTATAATTAATAATTTTAATCTATTAATCTCAACATCACGATTTAATGAGGAAAATGCTAAAGCTGAACTGTGGTTCACCCTTTTGATATGTGGGATTAAATATCCAATTATTTCAGATTTAAATTATTCAGGTTTATTAAGTGCCTTTATCAATCAAGACATACGCAATATAATAGCAAAAATAAAAAAGATATTAGTTGATGACCCCATATTTTTTCAATACATTTTAAAAATTGTTCCAATTGATTTTGTATGTGAAACTGACATCAAAATGATTGATGAAGTAGTTAGAAGGTATTACAAGGATTATATAGAACCCAATGAGAGCTTTATGATTAATGTAAAAAGAAGAAAAAGTCAAATAATTGAGAGAGAACCATTGATAACTAAAATTGCTTCTAGAATCAACAACCAAGTGGATCTTTCAAACCCAGATAAGATTATTTGGATAGAAATATTAGGAAGGAGATGTGGAATCTCATTTATTAAAAATTCTGACGTTGTCACGATTAATTAATTATTCTGCAGATTCTAATTCATAACTACTTTTCTCTAAACTTAATATTACCATTTTTTCACAGATTAAATCTTCAAGTGCTAGATAAAAATGTCCAATATTAGTTTTAGTAGGTTTTATATCATCAACCAATATTCTATACGATTTAAGTACTGTATTAATTTGATTTTCATTTATCCCAAAATATTCTTTAATCCTCTCATATTTATCGTAGGAAGTCTTACCCAAATTTAAGTCAATTTCTTCAGCATTAATTTCTTTTAATAAATCCCTTCGAACTATCTCAAGATTATTGTTATTAGAAATAGCACAAAAATCGATGGCGCCTTGATTAATGTTATGTGTTGTTATTCCATAATTTTCAAGCGTTCTCTTTATTTGACGATCTGCTGATAAATATAGCAGAAATTCTATTCCCATCTTATTTGAAATATTCTTTTTATAGCAGAAAGTCTTTAATGTATGATAACAAGCATAGAAAATATGATTATAGTTAAGTATTAATTTTCTATTGAAAAATTGAAGCATAAGACCTTCGTATCGCTTCTGAATAATCTCTATTAAATTAAAAATATCGTCTAATTCTAATTTGGTGATAATCAGAGATCCTAATCCAACGAAGTAATGTAATTGATCCTCAGCAAAAGAAAATTCTTGGATAATCATACTGGTAAACCCCAATAAAACCATTCGGGCATTATTATTATTTGCAAACGGATAATAATTAACCCAATTAATATAAATAATAAAAAAAAGGTGAAAACCCAATCAGATCCAGAATAATGAATAGTAAAATAAAATGTGCGCTTCTTTTTACTACCAAAAGCTCTTGATTCAAGCGCTTCTGCCACATTGAATGCTCTCTTTATTGATCCTATTATAAGTGGCACTAAAAGCGGAAATAAATTCTTTATCTGACTAATAATTCCTTTTTTTTGCATTTCATAGCCTCGACTTTGTTGAGAATCGATGATATTTTGAGCTTCAATTGCTATTGTAGGGACAAAACGAAAAGCTAGTGAAAATGAGAAAGCAAACTCATATGGAATTTTCATAGAGATCAAGGATAATGCTAAATCATTCGGGTCTACGGTTAAAAAAAATATCGAAAATGCAGAGATCATAATAGTAATTCTTATAATCATAGCAATTGAAAAAGAAAAACCATTAGTAGTAATAAATAGCGTATTGATAATAAGGATAAAAATGTAAAGAAAAGCTAGGCTTTGTATGCTTTTTATCCATTGGCGGAATAATTTTCCTAACAATATAAATGGCAGTAAACTAAGAAATATAAAGAGAAGGGGTATGATTTCAGTAAACATTAATGCGTTAATAGTATAAACTAAGGAAAAGATTAGCTTTACTCGTGGATCTAATCTATGAATGATTGTATTTTTTTTTAAAAATTTAAACGCATTTAGAAATTCAAAAGACATATCCTTATTCCTCTCACCGGTTTGCTAATTTTGCTTTTAGATAATTATCTATGAAACTAATCATATCTTGTTCTTTAAAAATTTCATTAGGGACCTCAATACCAATTTCTTTTAAACCTAGTTTTAATTGATGGATTTGAGGAAGAATTAACGAGGCTTTTCTTACTAAAAAATCATTTGTTAATACTTTTTCAGTAGGACCATCAGCAATTATTTGTCCTTCTGCCATCAGAATGGTTCTTGGAATGTTTTCGAAGACAAATTCAATATTATGTGTAACCATTATGATAGTTTTGCCTTTATTTAATTCATTCTGTATTAAACTTAGGAAAAAATCAATTTCTTTAGCATCTTGACCTAATGTAGGTTCATCAAAAACAATTATTTCAGGTTCACGACAAATAATTGTTGCTAATGCTAATTTTTTAGCTTCTCCTCCGGATAAGTTAAAAGGTGAGCGATCGCGATATTTTGCGAGGTTAAATTTATTTAAAAAGTTATCAACTTCATGTTGAATTTGCTCTTTGTTATAGCCTAAGTTCTTCATGGAAAATTTAAGTTCTTCCTCAATAGTGTTTGAGAATAACTGATGCATAGGATTTTGAAATATAATACCTATGATTTTAGATAGATCCGCTATCGATTTATCTGAATTCTTTTCACCCTTTATATATATGGATCCCTTGGTGGGACGGATTAAACCATTTAGAGTTCTTATTAAAGTAGTCTTTCCTGCTCCATTTTGACCCATAATAGCAACTAATTCTCCTTGGTTGATTCTTAAAGAAATATTTTTTAAAGCAGATGTATTGTTTGGATATACATGGTCAACGTTATCGATATGAATTATTGGATTGTCTCTTTTCAATTTTTAAAACAACTCTTCTTAATTGTATTGTTTAAAAAGGTTTAAAGCATCCTCTAAGGATATTGGTATTTTATCAAATTGTAGGTGGTTTTTTTCTAATCCACTAAAAAGTGAATAAATTTTAGGTTTGTTAATATTTAATTTTTGGAATAATTCGCTATTCATGATGATATCTTTATCATCATAAGCGATTAGTTTTCCATTTTCCATCAAAATTATATCATCAACCAGGGGAACTAAAAGATCCATCCGATGTTCGCTAATAATGATTGATATATTTTTTTTCTCTTGTATTTTTTTTAACATTTTAATAATCTTGTTGGCAAAAAACGGATCTAGGTTAGCAGTTGGTTCATCTAAAATTAATATCTTGGGATCTAACACTAATACTGAAGCCATAGCTACTCTTTGTTTCTCTCCTCCACTGATTTCAAACGGGGCTCTTTCTAATAAATCTTCAATCTCAGTGATTTTAACAACTTCTTTAATTCTTTTTCCTATTTCATTTGGATGAATCCCTAAATTTTCCATTCCAAAAGCAATCTCATGTTCAACATTCATAGCAACTAATTGATTCTCAGGATTTTGAAAAACGATTCCGACTACTGTTGAGAGATCAGATATTGGTGTAGTAATTGTATTTTTACCATCAATTTCAACTGAACCCTTATAATAACCAGCATAGAACTGAGGAATTAATCCATTCAAACACCTAATTAAAGATGTTTTGCCAGAACCAGTCTCTCCCGCAAGTAAGATGAATGAATTTTCTTTAATTTCTAAATTAATTCTATTAAGGGCATATTCTTCATTACCTTTATAACGAAAACTAAAATTATTAAATCTAATGAGAGACATTATTTCAAAATTATTAGAGTTCCTTTTGATAGTAAATTTATATGTTGTTTAAAGTTTTTTTTATTTTTTCTAAAATTTGATTCAAAGTAGATTCAAAAGAATTCTCTCCATTCAAGGAAGCAGCTCCATCATGACCACCTCCGCTTCCCTCTTTTATTTCGCTTAAAATTTTCCCTAGATGCAATCCAGTTTTTAAACAAATTTCCTTTTTTGCTCTCGTAGTTATTCTAAAACTATTTGGTTTTTTCGAATAAACTATACTCACATCAAATCCGATCTGAAGCAAAGTAGAAGCAACAGAGGAGGTATAACTACCAACCTGAGAAATCCCTATTAACCAAGTATTTATTCTTTTTATTTTTACTCTTTGTAAACCTTTTATTATCGCTACTTTTTTTGGAAAATCGTTCTCTTTTTCAACACACATTAAAAAATCTTGAAATTTTAGATTGCTATTCAATATATCTGATATATGATGGAAAGTATTATTATTTGCATTTTTAAATCCTCCCGTATCAGTATAGATTGCAGCTAAAAGTAAGTATCTAAATTTAATTGGAATTTCAATTTTGTAATGCATAAAGATCTCGTATAGAATTTCAGCAGTGGAAGTATTTGAATCAAGAATTATATTATATGCTTTGATATTATTAACGATATCATGATTTAAATTAAAATGATGATCTATAAATATAAAAGGAATTTTTTTTTTACTTTCCTTAACGCTTTCAGGAAAAACCACTTGATCTAAATTATTAGTATCAAGAATTATTATAAATTCAATATTTAAGTAATTCTTACCGTTCTCGATAGAATAACTTATGTTTGGATAAATTTTTTCCAATCTAGTTAAAAAATCAATGGTGAATTTTGATAATCGAGAAAAAAATAGATGAACTTGAATATTCTCAAAATAAGTCTCAAGAAAAAACTTTAATAAAACACAAGAAGTAAATCCATCAAGATCTACTTGATCGTGTGTAGTTATTAATACTTTTTTGTTCGATAATTCTGATAACAAAATATCGAATTTCTGAAAATTCATGAAATAAACGCATTATTTATTTGATAATTCATTTTGGAGTGATTGTTGTAATGTTTCAAAGCTATTTTTAGTACGTTCAGTTTTTTGAGCAATAGTCTTTGAACGCATTTCTAATGTAATTTTTAGAGATTTCTTCTCATCTAATAACTTATCTCTATTACTTTTTACCATAATTCCACCGATATTTTTATATACGGTGGTGTCACTGGAAGTTTTTTCTAACTCTTCAATTGCTAATTCTGTTTCACGAATTTGACTATCAATTTGTAATTTTTGTTGCGTATAAAATTCCAAACTTTGACTAAGTGCCGTTAAGTTTTGAAGTTTTTTCTTTGTCTCTTCGTCCAATTGGTCTAAATTTACAGTTATTTTTAGCTCACCTTTTTGACAATAATAAATTTAAATAATAATTTGAAATTTTCTGTTTTTAATTAAAAATTTTCTGAAATATGGATTGTCTGATCAATTACTTTTCCAAAACTAACGATTTCGTTTACACTTGCTCGAAACGCTGTGATATCATTACTTTCAATTGTAAATATCAATGAATTATCTTTTTTTTCCATTGATAGACTTGATCTATTAGATTCAATCGAATTTAATTCTGGATAAAATGAATTATAACAATATGAACATAATTCAGAGTTTTTAAAAATTAGTGCTATACTAGATTTAATTGAGAAATGGCCCATTTATTAGTTCATTCTTCTATAGCTTCCAACTCTCTCTGTTTTCGTTTTGCTATTCGAAATGATTCGAGTCCTCTCGGTGTTGAGATATCATAAGCGCCACCAGTAAAGCGGGCTTTACATTTTTTACAGAACCAAATCCCCGTAGATTCTCTTGTAATAGATCCCTTAGTTTCACAGCGCGGACATTTTAATTTACCGCTTTTTTGTTTATTCATAATTAAAGCCCATCGTTTCCTAACGTTGGCTCCATAGCGAGGTCCGAATTGTCCTGATAAACCAACTTTTTTCGTCATTTATATCACAAAGAGATGTTGATCTTATTGATTAGTGTATAGAAGCATCTATAAACTTTAAATTTTTCCAATTTAAGGTGTGAATAAAAACAGTTTTGAAAAGAATTTTAAATAAAGATAATTTGAAGAATTTAATTAAAAATTCACTTATGATTCAAATATGACCTTAGAAGAACCACTATTAATTCATTTAGATGAGATTTATGATGGTGATTTGAATTTAATCGGAATGAAAGCAAAAAATCTTGGAATCTTAGTACAAAATAACATAAATGTGCCAAGGGGCATTGTAATTAGCACCGATGCTTACGACTTATTCATAAAAGAGAATCATCTTGAAGAGTTAATCCAAAAAACGTTAAAAGAAATGGAAAGCGAGAATATTGAATCAATCAGGACATGCTCAACTAAAATCAGAAATGCCATCTTGGAAGCTCAATTACCTGATAAAGTTAGATCGGAGATTAAATCACAATCAGCGTTAATAGATAGTTTTCCCTTAGCCATAAGATCATCAGCATCTGCAGAAGATTTACCAACAGCCTCATTTGCGGGACAATATGACAGTTATTTAAATATTAAAGGTAATGATAATGTATTATATCATATTAAACGTTGCTATTCATCGTTATGGACTATGAGAGCAATCTCATACAGAATTAGGAATCATATTTCTCATTTAAATATTAAAATTGCTGTAATTATACAAAAATTAATTCCAGCAAAATGTGCTGGTATTCTTTTTACTAGTAACCCAATAAATCCTAATGAATCTCAACTCATTATTGAATCAAATTTTGGATTAGGTGAATCAATTGCTTCTGGAACAATCTCTCCCGATCAATTTATTGTTAAAAGGGAGAGCAAAACCAAATCATCATTTAGGATAATAGATAAAAGAATAGGTAATAAAAAGATCTCTATTCAACCTCACTCCTCTAATCTACGCTCTGGTGTAGAAATTTTCGACTTACCAGATCACTTGAATGAGAAACCATCGCTTAGTGATTCGCAAATTCTTGAGCTAAGTAGAATTGGACTTCAAATAGAAAATATTTTTGAAGGAAATCCGCAAGATATTGAATGGGCAATTGATAATAATAATAAGATTTACATTTTACAAACTCGTCCAATAATCTCGAAATCATCTACTGACATTAGCGATGCCCCAATTTATTCAAGAGGATATTCTGATGATTATTGGAACGATAATACGACTCCATTGTTTTTTGACTTATTAGGATCTCAGATAACTAAAGTCGTAAACATAGAGCTCAATAGCATCATGGGTTATAAACGAGTAGACCAGAGGTTAATAAAATTATACAAAGGGCATGTATATTTTAATTTAGATGTTTTAAAAAGAAAGGTTGAGTATGAAATTCCTACATTTATAAGAAATGAGGATGTTCTAAATTATTTTCCAGAGGGACAAGGTCCTTATGGAAAAAAGACCATAAAGAAGCTTCCATTTCGACTCTTTAAAAGATTGATATCAGAATTGCGCGTTAAATTTCATGATCCTGATGGTGCAATGTCAAAAACAGCAGAAAAGTATGAACAATGGACATATGACGTTTTTGGACCGTATTTGAAAGAATTTGATTTGAAAGTCAAAGATAGCGAAATTTCAGATGATTTAGTGTCATTATTTAGCTTGGCGGAGGAAATGGATAAGGTAATGATTTCTCATTTTCGTCTTATTAGATATGGAATACCCGTTCATAATATAGGTATGAATTTAATGACTCAATATCTTCTCAATAAATTATTAAGTGAAAAAGAGGCACAAAATTTTTATCCAGTTCTAATCTCAGGATTAGATCATAAATTAACAGAAACTAATGAAAAAATTCATCAATTAGCATCATTTATTCGAAAGTCTTATTATTTAAAACCAATATTTAATCAATTTGATTCAGAAAACATTCTTAAGCGGATACAATTGGATGAAAATCCTGACTCAATTCAATTTAATAAAAAATTAACTGAATTTCTAATTGATTTTGGAGATCGTGGTTTTTCAAGAGAAATATATTATCCAAGATGGAAGGAGGCACCATATCTCATTATAGATATTTTGAGATCCTTATGCGTTGAAGATTATGAAGACAAAAATGAAGTGGAAAAAAATAATAAATTTGAACGTGAGAAGATAGAAAGAATTGTGGAGAGAAAAATAAGATCAAAAATTTTTGGCCCCCTCATCTGGAAACTTTTCTCTGCAATATTAAGAAATAGTAGAAAATATATTATTTTTCGCGAAAACCAACGATTTAATTTAGATAAATGGATAACCAGAAATAGAGAATTATTTTTAAAAATTGGTGGCATCTTAGTAAAGCGAGAAGTGCTTGAAGAGGAAAATGAGATATTTTTCTTCTATAAACGTGAGATTAAAAGAGTCTTATTCAATGAATATAATACTAGTGAACTCAATAAGTTATTAGAGTTAGTAAAGGAAAGAAGGAACGAGTTTTTAAAATATGAAAACATTCTTCCTCCAAAATTTCTTTTAGGTTCAAAAGAATTTAATGATGTCATAGAATTTGATGAGAATAGTGAGCAGTTTCGAGGAATTCCCGCTAGTCATGGAATAATAACCGCTCCTGTCAGGGTATTAAATGATATAAGTATGATTCCTTCTGTTCAATCAGGGGAAATTTTGGTGGTTCCTCGAACTGATCCTGGATGGACACCTGTATTTTCGAAAGTTGGAGGATTAATTACTGAAACGGGGGGAATTTTGTCGCATGGAGCAGTAGTGTCTCGTGAATATGGAATTCCGGCAGTGACTAATATACCTAATGCTTGTAGAGTATTAAAAACCGGTCAAATTCTTACTATTAATGGTTTTAATGGAATTTGTGAGATTATAAAAGAATAAATTGAGGATTCATATGGAAAAGATAATTCATAAAGAAAAACTGACAGAGCATCCTGAATGGAATGAAAGTTATTATTTTGTGTTTTATGATAAAACTGATAAAATTGGTGGTATGTCGAGAATTGGTTTTAAACCCAATAAGCAAGAAGCCATGACTTTTTTCTTCCTTTTCTTGCCAGATGGTTCTGTAGGTGGATATCACCAAGAAATTCAAATGAAAGAGTTTAACGATAAATTAAATGTCAAAGGAATGATTCATGATTGGCAGTCTAATGGAAATTGGTTCTATAAATTTAAAGGTAATATGTTTTTCGTCCAAAACTCGTTAGATTTACCAAATATCAGGGAAAATCCAAAGTTGATTCGTAATATAGAAAAAGTTGAGATGGATTTTTTATACACTCCATTAAACAATACTTATGAGTATAGTAAATTTATGACCCCTGAATCACTAGAGATTGGTAAAAAATCTGGCGATAAACACTGGGAGCAGATAGGGACATGTTCGGGTGATCTTAAGATTGGAGAGAGCTTATATAAAATCGATAATGTTATGAGTCAACGTGATCATACCTATGGAGTACGAGATTGGACAGGTGTAGGAGATTGGTTTTATTATGTTGTATGGTTTAATAAAGATTTAGCTATAAATCCTGCTGCAATAATTACAGATGATGGTCGATTATCAACTGGAGGATTTCTCTATAAGCAAGGAAAAAATATTCCATTGAAAACCATTAAAATTATAAATCAGATTTTTGAACCTAACGGTATTTTACCCATTAGTTCAGAATTGGAGATTGTTGATATTGAGGAGAATAAACATCTACTTAAAGGAAAGGTTGATTCGATTGTTCCTGTTCCATTTAAAGATTTCCGAGGTAATAAATCGGTACTCATTCAATCCTTTGGTGAATTTGAACTAAATGGATTTAAGGGTGGATATGGAACATTTGAAACATTAAGAAAAATAAGATAATAAAATAATATTGATTAAAAAAATTATTAATCTACTTTATACTGCCAGAGATCTAAATTCTCTCTAATTTCTTTGCCAAGTTCCATAGATCTTTTTATTAATTCTTGTATTTCCTCAATAGAGAAGGTAGCAACACCACTTTTCTGAATTGATACTATTTTATCTTTTGTTACCGATATGGATATCCTTCCTTCACATACTAGCTCTTCAGGCAAATTAGGATCTAAAAAGATGACATCACCAATTTTACCAAATGTCATTATCAGAGGAAGCTCTTTTACAAGATCCTTTCCATTAAGATACTTACCTGTCCATTCCAGCTTTCCATCTTTCATCTCTCCTTCTGGAATACGGCTTGAAATCAAAGCAGTTAAAGCACTTATACCTCCGGCATCAATAAGATTTCCCGCGTAATTCATTACAAACATATCAACAAAAAGTATGTATACAGCTTCATTTTCTTTTATGCACAATTTCTTCGTTTGTACACAATCTGCATGACGAATTCCGCGATCCACGACTCTTGCTAATTCAATTGATTGTTCATCAGGAGGTCCTCTTTCAAACAACGGAGATGCTAGTGGTAACAATTCAGCCATTATAGTACAAACTCCCTCATCAGGAAGATCAGGAAAAGGTTCTCCAACTTCATATTTAATTCCTGTTATAATGTCAGTTTCACCTAATTTTACTTCTGCTGATCCCTCGGCAGAGTTGATGATATCGTGCGAAACATCTATTTTTCGATATTCCCATAAACCTCTCCCATCGATTCTTTGTCCTTTCTTTAAATTTTCCGCAATATAATTTTTTTCGATTGTAGAGATAACTCTTTTGATATTCATCATTTTTAATTTTCTCCTCCTTGTACTTCTTCTAATATTGATGTGTATTTATTTTTAAGAGCTTGCAGTTGTAATTGATGAATATCATTTAAAGCATTCCGAGCGTTGAGTAGAGATTCATTTAACTCATCTATACTCATATCTCCATCGAATTGAAGCAGAGATAGTTCTTCATTAAACCAAGTTATAGCACAAGGTAAATCAGCTTCACCCGCTTTATCTTCAATACCTGAGAGATCAGTTACCAATTGACCATCAATTTTTCCGACTGCTACCGAAGTCACCAGACTTTTCATGGGTACTCCTGCGTCTGCTAAAGCTAAAGCAGCAACTGTCGTACTTGCACATCTTGTGCCACCATCTGCATCCATAACCTCAATAAAGACTTCAAATGCTGTACCAGGATAAAGTTCCAAAAAGAGAACTGGTTCAATACAATCAGTAATTATCATTGATATCTCTTTTTCCCTCCTACCAGGAGCTGGACGTTTTCTTTCAAATACTGAAAAAGTTGCCATACGATAAAATACTCGTAAAATCCCTCTGTCAGGTTTCGCTAAATGATGCGGGTGAACTTCTCTTGGTCCATAAACGGCAGCATAAATCTTATTGTTGCCCCACTCTAAGTAAGCTGATCCATCGGCATTACTGATAACTCCTACCTCCATCTTAATCGGGCGCAGTTCATTCTTTTCTCGACCATCAAGTCGTTTTCCATCTTTTCGGAATAATTTTTCTGGATAAATATCATTTATTATTAATGGCATTTATTTAATACCTCTTTTTTGTTTTTCATTTTCTATATATT
>JAEOSU010000100.1 GCA_016840165.1 Promethearchaeota archaeon | reverse complement strand
CTTATCAGTCAGATAAAAGGAGCGAATGTTAATATCACGGTAAGTGGAAACAAAAATCTATCAGGGACTATCATGGGAATAGAAGAAACAGAGAAGTTTGTTAAAAATGAGAAAATTATCGACAAAATTTTAATTCTATTACAAGAAAATGATGTAATTTCAAAACACCCTTTTGAAGAGATTAAATCCGTTGATATATTAAACGAGGAAATTAAAAAGGATTTGAAATTTTTTCTTAATACAGTTATTGCTGGAAAGAAAAAAGATGCGAAGAAGATTGTTATAAATTGCGAATCAGGGGGAAAAGATGACCTTGAAAGAAATATTTTTGTTTCCTATATTAGAGAAAGCCCTATTTGGAAAACCTCTTACCGCTTGATTATGAGTGTGGAACAAGCAACTGAGGAAAAATGCTTACTTTCGGGTTGGAGTTTAATAGAAAATACTACTAACCAAGATTGGGAGGATATTGAACTCACATTGGTCGCTGGAATGCCTGTTTCTTTTAAATATGAATTTTATAGGCCAATCTTTATTCAACGACCTGTTATTAAACCTCCAAAAGTATTAAGTGCCCAACCTACTGAAATTGAAGAGGGTTTAGAGAAAGAGCGATATGAAGATTACGCGATGGCTGAAGCAGAAGCGCGTCCTGCCGCCAAAATGATGAAAAGGGCCGCATCACGTCCTCCCCCCGCCCCAGCAGGAGGAGCAATGAGAGGTTTGGCAGCAATTATGTCCGATGAGACGATGTATGATAAATTTAAAGCACAAACTAAAATACAAACTAAAGATTTAGGGGAATTATTTGAATATAATATCTCCAATTTGGTCTCAATTAAAAGAAAACAGTCTGCTTTAGTACCTATCTTAACCGAAGTCATAAAAGCCAAACGTATTTTGCTGTATAATAAAACTGAACACGATAAAAATCCTAATGTCTGCTTAGAAATTACTAATGATACAAACTTAACTTTAGAACGGGGACCAGTAACTATTATTTACGATGATAATTTAGCAGGAGAAGCAATTATTCCCTTCCTCAATAAGGATGATACACGTCTTTTAAATTATGCGGTGGAACAAGCAGTAATTATTACCCACGAAGAAAAGTCTGAAAATAAGACCGTCCATAAAGTAACCTTTGGGGGAGCCCATGCAAATGAATGGTATTATACCAATCGAATGACATTATACAAAATAAATAATAAAACCAACGAAGAGAAGCAATTATATTTAGATCATCCTAAAACCCTTGGTTATGAATTCATCGAAAAACCTATTGAACCTGAAGAAACAGCTAATTACTGGCGTTTTAAACTTACTTTAAAGCCAAAATCTGCCATTAACTTCAATTTGAAGGAACGTAGAGAACTCTCCTCCAGTTATTATCTATGGAATTGGTCTAAAGAGGATTATATGAAGAAAGTGAGTTTTTATATCAAACAAAACTTTATTGACACAAAACTCGAAAATGAATTGAACGAAATAGCCGATTTAATCAGCAAATTTAACGAGTTAAAGGATAAACAGGAAAAACTATACCAAGAACGAGATATGATGACTGAAGAACAAAATCGACTGCGAGAGAATATATCCGTCCTAGGCAATGATAACCAATCGGCTACCTTACGAGAACGATATATCAAAAAGTTAAATGATCAAGAAAGCAGGTATGAAACCATTTCCTCGGAACTCAAAACATTGGATAAAGAAATCCTTAAATTGAACAAATCTATTGACACCAAAATGAATAAATTGAAAGCCTAGTAGTATATTCGGCTTTTCTCTATTTTTTCCTCTTATCTTATCGATAAACCACTTAATTACTCCTTTCTTGATATTTTTATGGAAAAAAAAATAAATAATGTATGATTAATCATAATTACCTAAAAAGGTGTGAAATATGAGCATTGATGATCTTCAAGACCAAGTTGATAAATTACTAGAAGAAATGGACGAACTTCAAGAAGTCTGTGATACTTTACCTCAGTGTGATGAGGATGATGGCTGTGCCACTTGTGAAACCAATAAAAAAATTCAAGCTCTTGAAGCTAAAATCGAAGAACTCGAAGATAAAATCGAAAAACTCATGGGAGAAGAAGAGGACGACGAGGACTAAAATGTTCTAAATCAGTATTAATCTTATTTTTTTCTACTTTTTTACTCTTATTATCCAGACTTTTTTAATTGGTCGTTTTAAAGGGAATTTCCTTGTTATATCAAACATGTCTTTGAACAAACATTAAAAAAGTAGCTTATATTTTTGAATATAATTTACAAACTAAATAACAAATTCCAAGTTGTGATCAAGTGTGAGTGAAAGAAAATTTAAAGTCCAAGCTATTAATGATGAAATTCTCGAGAAATTCAGTTTGAAAAACCGTTATGCGTTCTTGAATAATAATCTTACCTCTATTTTATCCCCAAAAGAGTTTAATTTCTTGAGGGAAGTCCAGCGGTTTTGCATGCGCTACGAGAAGAAAAATAATATTACTCATGGACCTAATGAGGATATTTATGATTGGGTACGAGATTTCGGTGAAAAAGGATATATTACCCGTCAGCATACTTTTGATATTTGTGATATACATTATGATGATTGGGGTCTCGCAGCAGATTTGATGAGAAATATCGCGATTGATATGTTTGACCCACAATTTGCAATGGGTGGTGGGGCAACCGTACTTGCTATCAACCCAGTCTACGAACATCATGAAAATATACCACAAAGACTCGAAGCATTAAAAGATATGATTACCGGGGTATCTCCCGGAGCAATTCTTATAACTGAACCCGAAAGAGGCTCGGATGCGGTACATCAATTAACTACTTGTACACCACAGGATGATGGAAGTTTCCTCCTTAATGGAATCAAGATATATAATACTAACGCACCCCGATCCAAATGGGTTGTTGCATATGCCACACAAGAGCAAAATAATGGCAATTTAATGGCTCAATTTCTTGTTAATACCGGTTGGGAAGGATTTGGAGTCGAACGGGTTAATATTCCGTGGGTACCAAAGTTATATTTGGGGAAAGAGACTCTAACTGACGTACGTGTTCCAAAAGAATATATCTTAGGACCTGTCGGTAAAGGACGTGAACATCTATTTGAGGGTCTCGTACCCGAACGGATCTCAATTGCCATTATGGGTGTGAGCGAATGTTGGGGTGCTTTAGCCCATGCGATTATTTACGCCAATAATCGTAAGCAATTTAACCAAGAAATTCTCAAATTCCAGGGAGTTGGTTTCTTACTCGCGGATCTGTGGGCACGAACGACAAATCTGACGTTAGGTCTTCTTAAATTCTGTGAAGCCTTCGATGAAAAGTATGAAAAATTTGGAGGAGAGATTCCGAAAAATATCAGCCAAGCAATGGTCGCCAGTGCGTCGCAATTTAAATATCAAGCCTCTAAATTAGCTAAAAAAGTGTGTTATGAATGTGCGAACGCCTGTGGGGGCGCTGGTTTGTGCGATAATACTTTATTATACGACTACTTAAACATCTCTCGGATTCAGGAGATTGTAGGCGGTTCAAGGCAAATTCAGCAATATATCATGAGCCTTAGTTTACGCACTCTCTATAAAATGTCAGTAGGCTAATTTAATTAAAAATTATTTTGATTACAAATCAAAAAATTTTTCCTTTTTCTATTCTTATATTTATATGAGTTAGACACATAAAGACCAAAAAAAATTGATTTACTAAGCTAAAGCAATTCAATTTTTAATCCAATTCATTGCAAAAACACTATAAAATATGCACTTTGTATAAGAATAAATATATACTTAACAAAACTATAATCTTAATGGGAAATATAACTTTAATTAAGAATTGGAATAAAAGTAAAGACTTAATAAAGAACCAAAAGGAGTAGATTAAGAATAAAAAACAATTTTTATATAATCTTATCTATAACATCAATTGCGATGCTAAGTTCTTTTATTATGGCTTTATATACGTTTTATTCACAAAATTTTGTCGTTTTTTTATTTTTATAATTCTAACTTTAGGTATATTAGCTCTGGGTATTGTAATAACTCGTTTTTATGAAAGAAACAATCTATATCAAGAATCATAATTAACTCATGATAAGAATGAAAAAAATAGAAAAAAGTAAAAAAAATGAATAGTTAGATTAGATTCCCGTCATTTTATACAATGTTCTCATAGCCATACTCATGATATACTGCTGGATTTGCCTGCTACCTCCTACAATTTCCTGGATTCGAGAGATATTTAAAAGGTCATGTGTTAAAAGGTTATCACATAAACCTGCACCGCCCATGAGGTTAGCAGCCTCATAACAAATATCCTTTGAAAGTGCAGTACAATGATATTTAAACATTGAAGCTGAAGCTACCATTGCCTGAGAAATATTTTTCGGGAGTTCACCGCCGAACTTCTCAATCTTTTCATCGTATTTTTCACAGAACCTCAATAATCCGAGCGTCACATTGGTTAATCGCGCCCATAGATCGGTCAAAAGAAACCCAACGCCCTGGAATTTTAAAATTTCTTGATTAAATTGTTTACGATTGTTCACATAAATAGCTGCGTGAGCGATAGCATTCCAACATTGAGAGGTAGAGTCAAGGGCAATACCGATACGTTCAGGAACGAGTCCTTCAAATAAGTGTTCGCGTCCTTTTCCTATGGGTCCTAAGATGTAATCTTTCGGAACGCGAAGATTCACTAAATGTTCATGGCCTAAATATACACGAGGGACCCAGGGTATGAAGACGCGATCACAATTCCATCCATCCCATGAGGTATCGATGAGGACTTGAGCCATGGTGTTTCCATTATTCTCTTCTGCTGTAGCATAAGCTACAACATAACCCGCTTTCGGTGCGTTGGTATTGTAAATTTTTTCCCCATTGACAAGATAGCTACCATCATCTTTTTCCTCTAATAAAGTTAACATATGTACAGCATCGGAACCCCGTTCCGGTTCAGTAATAAGAATCGCTCCAGGAGTTTCGCCTGTTACGAATTTCTTTAAGATCTCTAATCTTATAGGTATGTTTTCATGATGATAATACACCGGATTGATGGCAAGTACGGTGGCACCACCGCCCATCGAAAATTGTGGGTCAAAAAAGTTCAAAGCAAGGCATCTTAATAATTCAGTTGCCATTCCATAGGAATCATAATCCATATCAATTTCTGTAAAGGGGTGAGCCCTTGAGATTAATCCTTCTTTTCCGAAATCAGAAATCCAGTCATATAAATCCTCATCATTACTGTGAACGATCTTATTTTTTTTTTCATAGCGCATACAGAATTTTTCAGCGGAACGAAGAAAATTGAATTGATCTGGCTCCAAAGCAGTCATCATCGTAGTATTAAGGAATTGATAGCGATTTTTTAAGCTTAATTTCTCGAGAATTTCATCATTAATGGCTTTATCCATATATTTGGTCTTATTCTCTTCCAATTTTTAACTCCTCTTTTTAGTAGAAATAGTATTATGCGTAGAAAAATGGGATCTAACTTTTTAATTTTTGTAAAAATAAATATGATTTCATATATTTAATTATTAATTTAATCAAATAATTGTTTGATTTTGTGCATTTAATAGTTCTAATTCAACGATTCAGAAACTAGCTAAATAATGAGTTTTTTTAACCGATTCGAAAATTTTTTAGAGATGATTAAGGCGGATTCAAATGGGCACTTACTCTCGAATTGAATTACGCTAATGAAATTCTCAATCCCCACTAATGATAAAATGCCATATTCCTCAAGCGAGATTAACTCATGGATTTTTGAATTCCCAATGATAAATCTACTTTCTAAAAGTCGTATAATTTCCGATAAAACGTTTTCATCAAGATAGGATACTATAACTCTACCAGTTTGGGTTAGCAGTGCTGAAGAAATGACAAATGTCGAAAAAGTATGTAATTCCTGAAAAACTTCTAATAGTTCATTTTGAATCTCTTCTGAGACTAATTTTTTACTATTTTCCATGATCTCATCAATTTTTATATCAAAACTTTGATACTGAGAAATCTCCCCATTGAAATTTTCCGTAAGTAAATGGAGGTCAAATTGATGGAGAAATTGACTCTTTATTTCCCGGAGCTGATTACGTAATTCAACTAGATTATCGGTACGGTCACTAAATAAAGCAAACATTAATTCACTTGAGTTAGCTTTTTCAATTTCGAATATAAACCTAAATGGACCCACTTCTATTTCAGATAATTCTTTTGTCTTCAAAGTTTGTTTTACAAATGAAAAAATTGCGCTTAAAAAGCTGGTAGTGAGTTTAATGTTGAAAATATCCTCATATGTTTTATAAAAGATCAACTCACCGGTTGATTTCATAATGAAGATATTTTTAATCATTCTAAATCAATAACATTTTTGATGGTTTTTTCTATACTATACTTGTTTAATGATAGTTTAGGTTTAAAAATTCTTTTATCTAAAGTAATTTTTATATGATGACAAAATATTAAGCAGTTTTGACGAGTAATTCTATTATTTTTTTCACATTAATGACAAATTAGAATGATGTATAAAAAAGGACTTAAGTAAGAGAATGGAATTAAAAACCATCAAATTTAGCCCACTCATCCTCCTCATCCTCTTCCTCCTCGTCATAATAATCTTCATATTTATCTGATTTCGAAGCTTCCAGCGATTCCTCCTCAAGATCTTCTAAATCATCATCAAATGATATAGCTTTTTCTAAGTCTGTAATGACTGATTCTGCTGTGACTTTGATTTCTGGAATTTCCTCTTCTACTGGCTCCTTTTTCTCTACAAGTTTCAGATAATCTCCATGAATTTTTATGGTGATAGGGGTTTCCTCCTGCAATAAGCGTACAACTACTTCCTCACTACTAGATGTATCATGGGGCATTCGCATAACTACTGCTCGAGCACCTTCGAATACACCACTTATGATCTCGACAGTATCCCCTTCTTCTAAGTATTCTGTTACACTTCTCGGAAGTAATATATGTTTTAATTCCGATAATTTTATATTTTGGACAATTCTGCCTTTAATATGCTGTATTCCTTGGACAGCAATCTGTACATCTCGCTTTTGAGGCGCTTCGAAGAAAATATAGCCTGGAAGTAGAGGTGAGACTAACATAGCCCTGATATCTGGGATGACATCTAACATTTTGAAACGAAAAAAAATCTTTTTTAAAATATTACTCTCTTGGTTTCTAGTAGTCCGTACAGCAAAAAGTGTAGTTAAATCTTCTAAATCCTCTGATTCATCTACGATTTCTTCACTAGTATCTTCGAGATCACTATCTTTTATTTTATCATTATTTTCGACCATATTTCTTCACAATCTCCTTATTTGAATTCTCCTTAATTAAAGAATAAAAAATTTCTTGGATAAGAAGTCTAAGATAATAAGGAAATCTAAATTAAAAAATTTTTCTTTTTCTCAATTCTATTTGTAAAAATACATTATTCATATCAATGATAAGAACTAAAAGAAAGAGGAATATAAAATTATAAAGGGATATTGTTAATATCTAACATTTCAGGAATTTTATTATTTCTTTCCAACCAAGAGATCTCTGCACGAGTATAACGCCATGTAATTTCACATTTTCCCATTTTATCAGGGGTTTCTGTCTCAAATTCCCAAGGATTTATAATTACTAAATCTCCTTTCCGAATCCAAACCCTTTTTTTAATTTTACCTCTTATTCGCCCAATTCTATGTTTACTATCTTCACAGAATACGCCCATACGATCATTTCCATAAATCTCTACCACTCTAGCAAACATCTCCCCGATCTTTTTCTTTGGATATTTGACACGAGTTATAACTGGTTGGTCTTGTTGGCCTTTTCCTCTCTTCCCTTTACCTTTTTTTTTATTAGCCATAATCAAAATGTATAATTGTTTTTAGAAAATAAATTTTATTCAATTTTGTCATCTGGTTTATACTCGCCTTTAATAAAGATGATTTTTATATCGTCTTTGGAATTATTTTTAATATTATGCATTTCTTTTGGTTCTACTAGAAAAACTGTTCCCTCGGGTGCATCATATTCCTTATCATCAATGATCATCACACCATTCCCTTGAGCAAAATAGAAAGTTTCATCAATTTGGTTATGTCCATGGGGCTTTTCTGCCATAAATTCTCCGGGCTTAAGCAAAATTACTCCCCAGTCAATGCTTGGTCCACGCATCAAATATTTCACCCCTGAATTTCCATTTCGGTATTTAAAATCATGCTCATTTACAAATTTCATATTAATCAACTAGAGTGTTTTACTTTAAATTATTGATAAAATAGTGTTATATGATTTTTAATTATAACGCATTTCGAAGAATGGCTTTTAAAGTCTCTTTATTAGTATCACGTGGATTATTTTCTAAAGAACTTCCTTTAGTATCATTTACTATATCCTCAAGATCAGATTCTTTAATCCCAATTTCATTTAAATGGAGCGGTATTCCTATATAAGAGAGAATATCTTTTAATTTTTCGATTGCCCACCTAGCTTTCTCAATATTTTCTTTAGGGAGTTTCTCTGGGCAATCACCGTAATCACTAAGTATATTTTGAGCAGAAAATGTATCAGCTATCCATGCATACTTCTTGACAACGGAATCTATTTTTAAATTAAAATCCATAACATAAGGGAGGAGCATACCACAAATTAGACCATGTGGAATATCGAATTTTATACCGATTGGATGAGCAAATCCATGAACCGCACCTAACTTACCGTTAGAAAATGATAATGCATCAAAAAGGCTCCCGAGCATCATTTTCTCTCTTAATTCTATGTTATTTAGATCTTTAACTACTTTTGGCAAGGTTTCCCCTAGAGTTTTTATTGCTTCTTTAGCAAAAAAGTCTGAAATAAAATTTGCACTTTTTGATACTAACGATTCAATAGCTTGAACAAAAGCATCAGCACCTGAATATGCTGTATTTTCCTTAGGCAGTGTAAGGGTAAGTTCAGGATCTAATAAAGCCGTGTTTGCCAATAAACCTCGAATACTTTTTTTTATTCCTAATTTTTGATCTTTTATTACCGCATTATTTGTAATTTCAGACCCGGTACCTGAAGTAGTTGGGACTAGAATAAATGGTAAAGGAGGTTTCATAAATTCCTTTCCTGCGTGATAATCTTGTACTTTACCTCCATTCGTCACTAATCCAGCAATAGTTTTTGCGGTATCCATTACTGAGCCCCCACCAACTCCAATCACCAATTTACAATCTCCCTTTAGAGCGAATTTTGTTCCTTGATTGACCAGTTCGACTGTTGGTTCCTTAACTACTTTATCATAAAGATAAGGATTGATCCCATCATTCTCTAATATTATTCTGATTTTATCTAAATATCCACTTTTTTTCAATGAATACTTTCCTGTCACCAAAAGAACATTTTTATACTCAAGATTTTTCTTTCTTAAAAGATAAACGGTTTCTTTACCAATCTTATTAAGTTCCCCTCTACCAAAAATTATTTTTGGACTGATAAAGCTAAAATTAACGGACATTAGATCCATAAAATTATTTATCACTTTTTTCAACATGCTTTACAATTTCGCGAGCTATTTTTTCAAAAGCTTGGTCTACATTTTCTCCCGTTTTACTTGATATTCGAATCCAATCAAAAAAATCATATTTGGTTATTAAAGATTGTATAAAATCCTCGTTAATGGGAACGATATCTTCTAAATCTGCTTTTGATGCAACCAAAAGAATTGGGAGCTTTGGATCATCTGAACGACAAATACTTATCCAGTCTTCTAAACTATTTAACGTTGATGGACGGCTTAAATCAAAAAGTAGCAAAGCTCCTTTAGCTCCCTTGGCATAATTATTTAAGAGAAAGCGAAATCGTTCTTGGCCCCCAAAATCCCATATTTGTAGGAGAATTGAGCCATCATCAATATTCAACTCTTTTAAGAAGAATTCAACCCCTATAGTTAACCGAGTATTTGCTTGAAATTTTCCCTCAATAAATCTATGGAGAAGAGTAGTTTTTCCCACCCCTCCATCTCCAGTTATAATGGTTTTTAATATCTTAGATTTTGGCATTATCTTGTTTAAGCTTAAATATCGATATTCCGTTAACTAATGTTTTATATAAATAAAATCTTAAATAGCTCTAGAAATGTTAAAGCGATTATTATTATTGAAATAATGAGAAATAATAAATTTTTTTACGCTCGTTCAACTGATATTATTTTTTTCTGTCGCATAAAAATGATGTTTATTTTGAATTGCTTTGCCTTGTTTTTAAGTTCTTTATCATTGGTTGCTAAATAAACTAATAAATCTTCGTTTTTTAATTCTAGACATTTCCGTAATAAAAAAGAATCAGATGTTTCATCAAGAGCCTTTATTGAGGGATCCTGCAGAATAGAAAACATCTCTTTATACTTATCTAAATAAGATAAGCTTGAATTAAGTAATAGTGAGAATTTAGAAGAGTTCTTTTCTCTTTTTGCCTTTGCTTCTAACTCATCAATAACTTGCTTAAAAACAACGAATTTTACTTTCCTCTGAAGCTTTTGCTCTATTTCCTCCAGGTAATGGATTTTAAATTGGA
This sequence comes from Promethearchaeota archaeon, assembly GCA_016840165.1. Taxonomy (GTDB): domain Archaea; phylum Asgardarchaeota; class Lokiarchaeia; order Sigyniarchaeales; family SOKP01; genus SOKP01. The sequence goes on along the minus strand of JAEOSU010000100.1, from coordinate 33,004 downwards.
ATGGTAGTAATATAAAATTCGCATCGATTATAACAAAAATCTCATTCATTGAAATAAATAAAGAATTATACCTTCAATAATTTTGGCGTTCTAATATTCTTTTAGTAAGCATATCAAATGCTTTAGCGACGTTCTCACCTGATTTACTTGAGATTCTCAAATAATCCATCAAATTAAATTCCTCCATAAATGAAAAGGCATAATCATCATTAACCATTATATCATTTGACAAGTCATTTTTAGTACCTAGAAATAGGATAGGGAGTTTTGGATCCCCTTTTCTTACAATATTAATCCATTGCTCCAAATTCTCTAATGTTATCGGCCGAGTCAAATCAAACATTAATAAAGCCCCTTTTGCCCCTAAAACATAACTTTCTAATAAAAAGCGAAATCGTTCTTGCCCTCCAAAGTCCCATAATTGAAGAGTACAACGCTTATCATCGAGCTCTAGTTCTTTTAAAAAAAACTCTACACCAATTGTCATTTTTGTTTCCGCTGAGAACTTCCCTTCCACAAATCTATGGAGTAGCGTGGTTTTTCCCACTCCTCCTTCACCTGCAGTGAGAATTTTAAGAATGAATTTCTTAGTCATTGTATTGTACTCTACAATTTTAAGTGTCAAAACTTAATTAAAATACTTGATAAATATTTGATATAAGTTTTCATTTTTTATTGTTTGTTTTTACGAAACCATAAATTCATAATTTTGTCTAAGTTCTAATTAAAATAAAAAATTCATCTAAACATATAGTATCAAAAAACAAATCTGGATCAATAAATTCAATACTTAATCATTTTCAATGACTATTTATGGTCAGATATATTACTTCTAATAACAACAATATGAATATCCTTAGGTAAGAGAAATGAAAAAGAAACAACCAACTGAAGAACTCCTAAAGAAATTAAATGTGGAATCATGGGGTATCTGGGAAAAAGAGAAAAGTAGTTTTCCCTGGTCTTATGATGAAACTGAAACTTGTTACATATTAGAAGGCGAGGTAGAGGTAACAGATTCCTCTACTGGGGAAAAACTTGAATTTAAAAAAGGGGATTTAGTTCAGTTTCCCAAAGGATTAGAATGTAATTGGAATGTTAAGAAACCTGTAAGAAAATATTATAATTTTGGAGATTTAGATATATAAATCCCTTAATCTTCTTTTTTTTTGAGATCTAGAAATCATTAAATATAAAAATAAAAAACGAAAAAATGAATTAATCTTAAATAGGTTTTTCTCTAAAATAATATTGCATGATTTTTATCTGATATTAATATGTGCTCAGACTAAATCAGCGAATCCAAATAAAATTAAAAAAAAATGGAATTTCAATGACCATAATCGACGAGAGTTCAATTTTATCTCATGGTATCCTTAAAACGATTTTTGATAGCTACCCTAATCCTGCTTATATCTGGAAAAAATTAGCAGATACCTTTATATTAGTCGACTACAATAGAGCTGCGAAAAATAATAATCCCCTAAAAATAAACCATCTATTGAATGAATCTGCTTCTATATTTTTCAGTAATCACCCTCTCATACACCAAAAAATCAAAGAATGTGTAGTAAACAAGCAAGCTGAAATAAAGGAGATGAATTTTCGTCTAACTTCTAATAATAAACAAATTTGTTATTCTATGAATTTCTTTTTTGTACCGAATGATCTTGTTGTTCTCTATTTGAATGATATTACTAACCAAAAATTAATTGAAAGAGATCTAAAAAATTCAGAGGAAAGATATAAACATCTTTTTGAACAAGCGCCCTTTCCAATTATATTATTTGATAATAAGGCAAACCTAATCGATTGTAATAATGCGACTGAGAAGATATTTGGGTATTCAAAAAAAGATTTGATTAATCAAAATTATTTAAATTTAAAAGCATATCCTCCTAAATATATTCCAATTTTAAAAGAAAGGCTTAATAAATTGTGGAGTGAAGGCGAAGTAGACCCTCTTACCTTAAAACTATATAAAAAAGATGGAAGTCTTACTTGGATAATATCAATGTTATCTAAAGTGAATATTAAAGGATTAACGATGTTTCAAGGAATCCTAATTGATATAACTGAATTAAAAAAGGCTAACCAATTAATTAAACATAAATTAGAAATCGAAAAAGTCATCTCATCCATCTCTTCCAGATTTATCAGCAATATTAATATCGATGATGCGATAGATAAATCATTAATAGATATGGGAAGATTAATTGGTGCTAAAAGAGCCTATTTATTGCTGAATAGTGAAGACCGAACCGTGGAATTTTATTCTCAAGTTTCTTGTTCTGAGGAAAAAAGTGTTAATAAAATTGATTTAGTAAATTTAAATATTGACGATTTCCCTTACCTTCTTAAGGAGTATGAAAAAAAAGGATTCATTTACATAAATTTAACTGATCTTCCAGAAGAGGAATCCCACACTAAAAAGCAATTTGAAAAGTTGCAAATTGAATCATTATTAGTATTCCCTATAAAAATCCAAGAAAATCATCTTGGATTTATTGGTTTTGATGATATAGAAGAATCAACGCATTGGCGTACGGATGATTTCACTCTATTAAAAACCTCATCAGAAATTATTGGAAATGCTCTTGAAAGGAAATGGGGGGAAGAAACATTAAAAAGTACCAATGAATTGCTTACTGCAATTCTGTGTTCATTAACAGAATGTATTATATTAATCGATAAGGATTATAATATTATATGGGTTAACAATGAGACCCAAAATTTACTTAACTCTCAATTTATCGGCAAGAAATGCTATGAATTTCTAATGAATTCAAAGAAACCCTGTAAACAATGTGTTGCGAGAAAAACTTTTTTAGATGGAAAAATTCATGAAAATGAATATGCAGTTAATGACAAAGCAGGTAATACAATTAAATATTGGGCTACAACTAATGTTGCATCCAAAGATAAGAATAATAATATTGAATTAGTAATTTTAATTTTAAGAATAATTAATGATTTGACTTAGTCCATTAAAGATTAATCAGATTCCTTAAAACGTTGTTCATTGCGATGGGTTTTTACTGATACGTCTCTCTCCTCTAATTTATCATATTTAATTAATGTGTCCGTTATCGCTTTTATTTCAGCTCTTGTTTTTATCCCGTAGGATTGTAGATTCTCCAAGATTTCTTTTTCTCCAAAACCACTATTATAAAGCTCTTTAAATTTTTCTATAATCTCCTCATTATAAATTATATAATGCTTATTTAGATAAATGATGACCCAATCTTTTTTCTTTTGATTCTGTGAGAGATCAAAAAGCGTTTCTTGTATTTTTCTAAGTGGTTTGTTGAATTTTTTCATGAGGTCCTTATCTTCTATCGAATGAAACTTCTTTATATATCGAGTGAATCTATTTGAAAAGAATAAATTAGGAATAAAGGATGCGAGATATAAAATTATCGTTATGATAATCATCCATATGGCGAATTCTGGATTAATCAAAAAGATGAATAATATTATTATAATAAAAATGAGAAACCATTTACGTCCAATTGATTTTAATATTAATAATAACTTTTGGAACATAAGATCTAATTAGAAATATCGCTTAAAAACGTTTTTTTTTAAAAGAGTTTAACTTTATATAGGATTATTGTTAACCACATATAAAGAAAGCGATTCCGGGTTCGGGATGGGACCGGGTATATCCTGCATCACCATGACCGTAGCCAAAGCTACAGTTTGCATGTTCCCATAGATCGCAACTATAGTACTTGATGCAACGCGAAACAGTTTAACTTCCGGCGCTTTTTGAGATAAATATGTGGTTAAGAATTCCACACAAGACCAAACAATAAGGAGCAATATTTTCGATAAAATGTTTCCTTATTCGGTCTAAAGTATTTAGAAGTAGTGTAGCTTATTAATTAAATTTTATTAAAATTTAATTTAGTCAATCGATTATTTGAGTTGAAATATAATAAATTTGAATTAAGTTTTTATTCCTTCCTTCTTAAATTGTTTCTGAAGAGCCTCAGCAGCAGTACTTGCTACTATAATAAGTTTCATTGATGCTGAATTGCATCCTTTTTCCTCAAGCACTCTTGCCAAATTGATGAGGTCAACAACCGCCTTAAGTAGATCAGGTTTACCAAAGCGATCCTTTAGCATATCTTCTAATTGTTCAATCGCATAATCATCGAATTGAATAGGTTCAACACCCGTATATGTCATCTCAAGCGCTTTCTTAACTATAGGATGTACTTCTTTTTTTTGATTATCTTCTGTCATAAATCTCATAGAAGAAAATTTATCATGATTATAATTATTAAGATAATTTGTTATATTAAAATAAATATTGATCATTAATTTTAGATTGATGAAAAGGCATCCGATTTAATTTCTCGATTACTTTTTTTGAGTTTCTTCAAATTATAAATTATATAATATATTGAGAAAGTCATTATGCTTATAATCAAAACTAAGGAGGCAATCACGAAATAGTAGGTAAAAGGAATTTCAACTTTGAACCCATATGATGATTCATAATAAAAAGTCGTAATATTTATATAATCTCTTACCACAATGGCATAGGAATAATCCCCGGGCTTTAATTTATTCAAAATAAGGTTAAATTCCTTAAAGTTCTGATTAAAACTATTTCCAACCTGATAAAATACATAATCTTGAAAGTTATTTTTAGTTAAAATGAAAAAAATACTTTCTATTCCAGAATGATTATCTTGACTTAAAAAGCTAAAACGAGAGTTATCATCAACCGTTATTTCTTGAGGTGTAAATTCAACATCAATTAACTCAGGAATATCCAAATCTTCTTTAGTTGTAAAGTTAAAGGTAGATGGTATTAAATTATGACCCGTAATCGTGACATTATATGTCTCGTTAGCCTGAGTAGGCAGTCTGAACTTAACATTTCCATCAACATCAGCATATACAGTGCAATATTTTCCATCTGAACTTCTTAAATGCACTCTACCGTAAGGAACAATTCTATTTAGGTTATCTTTGAGTGTGAAAGAAACTAATTGCCCCTCATAAATATCTTTATTAAAGTAATCTGGAACAGAGACAGGAATATCGGTGTAAATATCAATTTCGGGATCACCCAATAAGTTATAGGTTAATATATTCTTTCTTTGCCACTCTAGTATCATTGAAGTATCTCCTCTCAGAAAATAATCACTGTTCATATAGGTGACTTTAGAATCGAATAAAGCTCTTCCTTGTTGGAACTTCTTCTCCTCGAAAAATTCTTTAAAAAACAGTTTCGCATTCCCGCGATTTAATTTTTCCAAGTTGGTATCTTCTTTAAGATACCAATTAACTCGGATACCTCCAATATATCCAATAGCTCCTGCATTAGGACGGTTAATAAGATTCTCTCCAATACTATTTTCGCCTACACTATACTCTACATCATAAGGTACTGTTGTACACGCATCTGCGTAAATAAGCGAAGGTTTATCAAAGTTACTACTGGTACTCGCATCAAGATAAGTATAAAATGTGCTACTACTCTCATCAGCATATACTTGAGGATCCCCATGACCCGCAAAAAAGACAACAGAATTTCCTTCACCAAATGCGTCTCCATTGAATGCATTCTTAAAATTAGTATGAGTAAGATATTCTTGTTGGTTTGGAGAAGGAGGTATCTGTGGAGTAAAACTCGTAGTGCTTCTTATTAAGTGAGTAAAATTCATATTAGATAGAACATAATTTTGCCATATATATTCCGTCAATCGGGCCTCGTCTTCAGGAGGATTATATAGGCTTATTCCACCCGCTAAGAGCATATTATTCATCCATTCACCTATTTCAGGATCCATTTCATATTTTAATGATTTATTTACCATATTGGCGAGTTCTAACGCATTATCTGCGGGTAATCGACCAACATATACATCCGGAATCCAAGTGATCTCATCAATCTTATTTGCATTATTATCAGGGTTTTCCCCCCAATTTCCATCTCCATCTTGATTCCAATCCCCATCTAATTCTGCGTAATAAAAGTCAGTTGGTTTATAATAATCATCCCAGGTAGAATACTCTGAATCACCACGAACTATTACATCGGGATTGTAAACATAACGAATTGGTATAAGATCCTCCTCAGCGTCTCCAGCCAAAAGAACCCATCTAATATGGTCACTGATATAATATGATTTAATCATGTTTCTTATCTTTTCGGCATTATCGATTCCCGGATATAGGCTAAAATTTGTGAGAAGAATTGTTTTAACTCCTTTTTCATTCTTCCAATCGACAAGAGGCTCTAATTCATCAATAAAACTGCTTTGATTTGGAGCTATAATTAACATTTCAATGGGATGATTATACCAAGTCTCATTTAATGAAGTGTAATCAATTTCTGGTAAATCAGATAAAATAAGATCTGAAATAGTGTCTGAAAGTATCAACCCATTGCTTTCATTTAAATTCATATTTGTATTAGTTTTTGACACAAACCAAAAACCAAATAGGGATGTTAATATGAAAAAGATAATCATAAATGATGATATTATCTTCAAATTTATTCTACGCATCACAGATCAATATTTTAAAGAATTCATTCGCTTATATTTATTGGTAGATGAAAAGATATATGTACAAATAATATAACGTATTAAAAATAAGCATTGTATTAATATAGATTAAACGAGATTTTGAGATATGCCGCTTCGATTTAATACTTGTCCTCATTGTAATAAACGAATAGTATTCAAGATTGAGAAGACCGATGTTGACACTTCACATTATCCCTCCCCAGTTTACATTCTTCATGACATAGAATCATGTGGAAAAATCTCTACATTTTATGTCGATAGTCTTCTAAGAGTATCCTATAAAGAACTTGAAAAAAAGCCTGGAGGAATAAAAACAATTAAAATCACTCACTAAACTTTGATAATTCATATCGTACAAGTCTTATAACTACAAGTCTTATAACAATTAATTTAATATTAAATCCATTCTATATTTTTTATAGGATTTTAGAAATAAAATATCTTTTATTTATTACAATTTTAAATTAGAGAATAATATGCCATACGATTTAGAAGATATCACGGGAATCGGAAAAGCTACTGCGGAAAGAATTAAAAAAGCGGGAATTGAAACAGTAGAACAATTAGCTGGAGCTGATCCAAATAATTTATTAAAGTTAAACATAAAAGGTGTAGGAGAAGCTACTGCGATTAAGTATATTAATAATGCAAAGGAACTGCTTAAACAAATACAAGAAACAACCTCTATTTCAGAAGAACAAACTCCTATAAAAGGGCCTAGGGAAACAAAGAAAGCCTCTTCATCTAATTTCTCTTCAGAAAAGGCAAAAAAGATAAAAGAATTAATGAAACAGCAAGCAGAGTGTAATATTGGTTTAGTAGGGCACGTAGATCACGGTAAAACTACTTTAGTCAAAGCTCTTTCTGGGGACTGGACCGATCGACATTCTGAAGAGCAAGAAAGAGGAATTTCGATCAAGCTTGGATATTCGAACGCTACAATCTTATATTGTCCAATATGCGATAAATATTTAACTTATCATATGGCAGAAGCTCAACGAGAAAAGGGGAAACCTAGATTTTCGTGTCCTAATTGTGGGGATAACTTAGAGTTTCAACGGAATATTTCATTCGTAGATGCTCCCGGGCATGAGATCCTTATGGCGACAATGCTCAGTGGAGCCTCTCTAATGAATGGGGCGTGTTTATTAATAGCTGCTGATGAAGAGTGTCCACAACCTCAAACAAGAGAGCATTTAGCTGCACTAAATATTGCTGGCATTAAAGAGATTATTATCATCCAGAACAAGATTGATGCAGTCTCAAAAGAACAAGCTCAAGAAAATTATAAGCAAATTAAAGATTTTATAAAAGGAACTGTAGCTGAAAATGCTCCAATTATTCCTATTTCTGCAGTATTTGGAGCTAATATTAATCTCGTCGTAAGGGCTTTTGAAGAACTTATTCCCACTCCTCATCTTGATGAAGATGAAAATTTTCAATTTCTCATTGCACGCTCGTTTGATATTAATAGACCTGGTACCGAAATTAGTTCATTGAAGGGTGGAGTAATTGGTGGTTCGGTTTTAAAGGGAAATATAAAAATCGGAGAGGAGATTGAAATCAAGCCAGGTTTGCGAATAAAAAATAATTATATACCCATCCGGACCAAATTGATCAGTATTAACCAAGGAAGTAATCTATTAGAAACAGCTAAACCCGGAGGTTTAATTGGGCTGGGTACGAAATTAGATCCCGCACTTACTAAGGGGGATTCACTCATAGGTCAATTGGTTGGGAGACCCAATTCTCTCCCTGAAGTACTCTCTGAAATAGAACTTAACGTTAATTTACTTGATAGGGTAATCGGATCAGAGATCCAAATAAAGGTATCTGAATTGAAACATAATGAGAAATTATTATTAGTCGTGGGAACAGAAAAAACAGGTGGAACAGTAGTTAAAATTTTAAAGAATTCTTATATCCTTAAACTTAACCCTCCTATATGCCCACCTGAAGACTTCATCTTTGCCATCTCAAGGATTATCAATAGACGCTATAGATTAATTGGATATGGTGAATTAGTTAATCATCAATAGAAAAATAAGTCAATAGTATAATGTTTCCTTTATTTTTATGAAGAATAAGAAAGAAAAATCTCTCTTATCTTTCCTTTCACCAAGTGCAGTGAACTATCCACTTTCTGAAATATCTCTTGCAAAGAGTCAATAATTTGTTTTTCTATTGAATCGGTTGCTGATTTTAATATAATTTGTTTAGTTTCGTATAGAATTGTATTTTGATCAACTTTCGCAAGAAAGTGAAGAATAATTTCAAATTTAGTCTCATTTTTTACTTCTGAATGATTTTTATACTCTTTAATTTCATAGAAGACTTCACTCATAATTCTTAATTTTAAGAATTCAACGAAGTTTTCTAAGTTGTCAACAAAAATTACAATCAAATTTCCCTATATTCATTTTTTGTATTTATGATAGACAATTAAACCAATCAATATAAATGTACCATTGATTAAACCAAATATCATGATCCAGAGGGGAAAATGTATTATTTCTGTTGCAATATAATTTACTGCGTTAAAGGTACTAACGACGGTCTCCATAAGTAGTTGATTGCCTCGATATAATTTAAGGGTATAATTGCCATTTGGAACACCGTTTAAATTCACCTCACCGTTCTCATCTGATATAATCGGAGATAATGGTTGAATCTTCTCATTGGAAATATATGTACCATAAGGTTTACCGTAGTAGTAAAACTCAGCAGTAATTCCAGACAAGGGCATATATATATTATCAGCAATAATAACCTTTAAATCATTATTCGCTTCATATTTGATAATAAATGGATTAATTTCCCCTTTAATCAAGAATGGAACAAAAATTTTCAATCCTTTCTTTTTAATCGAGTTTCTAGTGATTATTAGACTATTTCGTAGCTCCTCTTCAACCTCAGAAACATTGATATCATAATATTGAACATTTCTTTCAAATAAAGACATATTACTAATTACTTGATCGACTGTTATTGTTTTTTCATAAATATATAAGTTTGATAAGACGTAATGCTGCGGACCTTCGATTAATGATGGGAAATAGATCCTTTCTCTAATATTTCTTAGAGATACCAACCTATCAATAGCCCAACTTGTTTCAATTGGATCTATAAATTGAATTGTAAAATTAGCAGTGAAATTAAAATACACCTTGTTTAAGTCAGAAACTATTGTAATGTTTATTGAATTATCTCCGTTTAAATAATCACTAATCGTATTCTCTCCAACCTTAAGGCTATGATCATATAGATCTTTCATATCTGCTGGAGAAAGTCTCAAATATAAGTCTAAATTGGTGGCATTTTTCATACCTTCTGAGATATTTGCACTAATTTTATACCTTGATACAGTAAAATTATATTTAAAAAGAGCATCTATAGTCTGTATTTCATTATTTATAAATATCTGCTCTTGATTTTGTTCTAAGATCCAATTATCAATAGTTATTTCATATTCCCAGAGAAGATACAATTCAAATTTTTTATAGTCCTCAATAAAATAATCATCGTAGTTAAATATCAAGTAATCATTACTGTCTGTGTTGTAAAAATCGCTACTGATTTCATCAACTGAGGGGTCTGTCGTATTAAGAAATAATAACTTGTCTAAAGTGCTTGGAGTTAATCTACAACCATAAATTAAGAACCCTTCGAGAGGTGCCAATGATTTATTATATTCTACCGTAATAGTTTCGTTTAATAATATAGTAATAATGTTAGAATCTTCAATAGAAGTATTTAAATTATCTATTTGGGCGACATTTACAGTTTTAATAAATTTTGTAACATTATAATTAATCTTTAGAGCTCCTGAAGCAAAGTCATCATCCAAACTGCCATAATTTTGACTATCATTTGTAATTCCTGCTTCATCAAAATCCAGATCTACAATCGTGATGTTTCCATAACTTAGTTTATCATTTTCTATGATTGGTTCATAATCCTCTTTAGAGAATTCATTAGTCATTAAAAGATTCTCATTGAAATTAATAGTAGATTCATCTCTTTGATAAGTATCATTAAATACTAAAAAGATAAGAGTTGCTGTAAAACAAATAATCAAGCTAGTGATTATCAGTAATTTCTTTTGGTAATAATCCATTATTATCTACTATTGCGAAATGTGTATGAATTAAAATTTTATAGAATTAAATAATTTTTTGATAATTTTTAAATTTTAGTTCAATACCTCCAATTGGCTGAATATTATAGCAATATTTAAATGGATTTAATTTATTTTAATTTTGTTTAATAGTGCTATTAGAGTTAATAATTAAAGGCTTATAACCTTCAGAATATATAGAATTTGAGAAACATTTTAAACAATAATAATATTTTGATTTTAAAAGAAATTAGTATCGCTTAATTGGAAACTGATGTAAATGGCAAAAAAACCAGATCGAACTGCTTTTTTACGTGACCTCGAAGGAGCTGTGGAGCACTTTACTGACAATTCAAAAAGTAACTACAATAACATTGTTCTAATCTCTCATAATGACGCAGATGGTATAAGTAGCTTGCAATTGATCCAAAATTTACTTTATAAAATGAAGTTAAGTAATGATTATTTTATTTATAATCGCTCTGTATCTTGGGAACATTTTTTACATGGAATTTTACCAAAACGACAGACTAACAAGACAGCATTAATATTTACGGATGTGGGATCTAATCTGAGTGATCTACTTCCAATTATTAAAAACAGAGAAGAACATTTTTATATACTCGATCATCATGAAGTAGATAATGCAATTGACTTTAATGATTTTCCTAATAATCTTCATTTTATCAATCCTACCGTTTATGGATTTGATGGTTTAGCAGATATTGCTGGATCAACCTTGACACATATGTTTGCAACAAGTATTGATCCTTCTTTGATAAAATACGGGTGGTTAACTGTTATAGGAATAGCTGGAGATTCATTACGCTCGATGGATAAGCTACAATCTTTCAATAAAGAAACATATCAAGAAATTCTTGATGAAGAAATTGTAGAAGATAGAAAGGGGTTGATTTTATTTGGAAGCATGCACGATACAGTTAAAAATAGTCTTAAAAACAGTATATTGCCGTTTATACCCGGATTTAGCGGTGAAAGTGATCTTCACATTAAAACACAATTAAGTACAATGCATATTGATGCCAATAAAAAACTAATTGATATTAACGAAAATGAAATTCAAAGTTTACTAAAATTACCCAAGATTAATTTAGGAAATTATTGTATATTGCCCTTCAAATCTGGAATGTTAAGATTTACCTTTGAACATTCTTTATTATTAAATATCTTATCTTTTAAAAATATTAGTGCAGCAATTTCAATAATGGCACAAAAGTCAATAACTCGTTATGCTAAAACTATTTACAAGGATTATGTATCCGATTTAGCAATTAATATGAAAAAATTATCTCAGGACCTATCAAAGAATGAAACAAAAAATGCAATTTTTATTGATGCTGGTAATGGTAAAATAGCTCCAAGTAACTGGTCAGACACAGCAAGTTTTAGTATGGTGAATGGCCTATTTGATCAGAATAAAATGCTATTTTTAGGAGGGCTTGAGAAAAAAACTCGAATGATAAAATTGAGTGTGCGCTGTTCTAGAAAATTCATTAAAACTCATAAAAATTGTGGAGTAAATAACGTTATAACAAATATTAAGCAAAAATTAGGAGGAAATGGCGGAGGTCATAAACTAGCTGGAGGAATTAGATTATCACAAGCCTCTTTTAAATTATTAAAGCAAAATATTGACAACTATTTTTAATACCATATTAACCCTTTTAAGATCTTAAAGATATGAAGTTTATCGAAAAAGTTGAGTTAACGGTTTATTTGTTGAAATTTAATGTTAAACCAAATTCAAAAAAGCAGGAAATTTCTCCTAATAGCTTTGATGATGAATATCTCACCATTTTTTTACGCTCGAAGCCAATTCAAAATAAAGCTAATCGAGAATTAATATCATTTTTGAAGAAAAAACTTCATAATTATATAATTTCTGTAGAACTGGCTAGTGGAGCAAAAAGGTCAAATAAACTTATTCGATTAGTATTTAAAAATGCAATTTCGGAGCAGAAAATTGCTGAATTATTAATGGAATAGAAAAAATTAACTTCCAATCTTTTTCATCTTTCCACATTTTAAGCATGTAATGAAATGAGTCATACCCTCGTCTGCACTTCGAGTTTGTCTTGTTTCTAAATGAGCTTTATCATAACCACATCGAGAGCATTTAAAATTTTTAATACTACTTCTTAAATTTTTCTCTTTCCATTCTATCACTTCGTCAAGATTGGTAACTTCTTCACGAATCGAATGCTCAATTGTTTTTTTCACTTTATATGCGGTTGATTTATCCTCATCAAACATTTTAATAGCACCACATTTACATTTAAACACCATTTTTCCATCAATTTTTGATGGAAGCATCATGCTTCCACACTCATCGCAAAATTCCATAATTACTTCTCTTAATTATTGCCTTTAAAATTTTAATCCAAATATTAGGGCACAAAAAATAACTCCTGTTAAAATATCTGCTGTCGTTCCTGGATTTAATTTTCCATTAGCTTTTTGCAGATCTATATCAAATTGCCTCACCATTTTTAAACCCTTCTCAGTTGCGATGCCTTCATTTAAAATTATCTCTTTCGCTGCATTTTTCACTTTTAATGCTGCAAGCTTTCCTGATTTTCGAATTATTAAGGTATCCTCATATTCCGAGAGCAATTTTAAATAGGTGTTAACGATGGCTATATTAATATCATGATAGTTGTTAAATGTCTTATTGAAATATGGTAAACCTGTCTCAAGTGTGACATTAAACCCCGAAGAATATTCCTTACTAATTAAATCATAATCTTTCGATATCTCAAAAATTTCTTTCAGAGTAATCTTATCCCTTTGTAGTTCATCAACTGATTGTTTTTCAGTGATATCATATCTTTCTATTTTCCCTAAACCTCCAGGGTTGCAGCTTTTAATTGCTTTGTAGAGTAGAACTGTATCCTCTACTGTTCCGTCTTCTATAATTTTCATCAAATAATTTTTAAAATCCATATAGTACTTTTTTTCCTCCTTAATACTTATTGTTGCTGCGGCGACAAGAGGCCCTAATATTAAAATATGACCAAGAATAACATTACCTCCTTGTTGCCAATTCATCATCGATTTTGATGCGTTATAAAATAATTGACCTAAATTGACAAACGCAAATGAGGAACTGTTTTTCAGTCTCACTTGATAAATTCTCCTACAAAAATTATAAATATTAGGTTGAATTGCAACGGCACCCGCTATAAAGTGCTCATATCTTGTATTTAGGAAATTCGTTGTTCGATGTACGTTTCCTGGTTTCGGCCATCCAGATATTTCTAATAAACTGGATAAGGCGACACATCGAAATAAATCATCAAGTGATTGAATTGATATCTGTTGAATTGACACAATAAGAAGTAATAACTAAAAATTTTATAATTTTTACTTTTAAACTAATAATAAGTAATTTCAATACTTTTTTTCTGTTTGACCACATATCCATCCTTATCAGATGAGTTAATCGCAATTGGACGATATTCATCATATAGGCCATTTTGATGAAGAAATTTCCGAATTCGTAATCTAACAGTCCTTTTTGACAATTTTTTTGGCATAATTATTTCAAGTTCATTTGCATTTCTGGTGATTTCAATCTGAGGTAACATTTCAGCTAAAAATCTCGTTAAATCGTTAGCATACTGTTCTTTTCCAAAATTAATTAAATCTTTAACGTCTAATATAATAGTTCTCGTATCATCTTTGCTCATTAATTACTCACTGAATAATAAAATCTAGAATATTTTAAAATTTTTCCGATTTTTTAATTCTTTAGCCTTAAATCGTAAATAATTAATAGTTTTCTTTTCTATTTTATGATTAAACGATAAATTAGTATTAGGCAAATATTATGGTCGATTATGTAAATTTAGAATATAAACCTACTAAAAAGGATCTCATCGTTATGTATTATGTTGAGAAAGCGCCAGAATGTAAAGATTTGGAACAGGCATGTGAAGAAATCGCGAAAGAGAGTTCAATAGGTACATGGACGGAGATTGCAGCATTATCAGAAGATATAGCCGAACGGCTTAAACCTTCTACATTTTATATTGATTCAAAAAACAATCTTATTAAAATCGCTTATTCAGAGGATTTATTTGAAGCAGGAAATATGCCTCAGATTTTAAGTGCAATAGCAGGAAATATCTATGGGATGAAAGTCTTGAATAATTTACGCTTAATTGACGTCTCTTTTCCTCAAGGTATCCTAAAAGAGTACAATGGTCCACAATTTGGGATAAGTGGAATTAAGAAACTATTAGGTATAAATAATAGACCAATTTTAGGGACTATTGTAAAACCAAAGGTAGGATTAAATGAGATACAACACGCAGCAGTTTGTAAACAAGCTTGGATGGGGGGGCTTGATATTGTAAAAGATGATGAGAACCTGACTAGTATGACCTTTAATAACTTTGAAAAAAGGGTAACTGAAACATTAAGGGAGAGAGATAAAGCAGAACGAGCCACTGGGGAGAAGAAAATATATATGCCAAACATTACGGCAAAATTAAGTATAATGAAAGAAAGAGCAGATTTCGTTCATGATTTAGGGGGAGAATATGTAATGCTTGATATTCTAACTATTGGTTTTTCTGCATTACAAGAAATTCGAGAATACTTAGAGGATAAAAAAATGATAATCCATGCACATCGAGCAATGCATGCCGCTCTAACCCGAAATAAGAAGCATGGTATTACAATGCTCGCTTTGGCGAAATTAATGCGGATTATAGGTATGGATCAGCTTCATACGGGTACAGTTATTGGTAAAATGGAAGGCTCAAAACAAGAAGTAATTGACACTAACAATGTTATCACCCAATCATATGTAAAGGGTAATGATAAAACTATGTTAGAACAAGATTGGGGAGATTTAAAACCAACTTTACCGGTTGCATCTGGAGGTTTAAGTCCACTACACGTCCCTCAACTTATTGAAATCTTAGGAACGGATATGGTTTTTCAATTTGGGGGTGGATGTCATGGACATCCAGATGGGACTTTCTCAGGGGCAAAAGCTATACATCAAGCAGTAGAAGCCACTTTAAATCATATTGAATTAAGTGAGTATGCTGATAACCACATCGAGCTCAAAAGAGCAATTGAAAAATGGAGCAAATAATTTAAATTAAATCAGGGTATAATTTTGTGAAATACGTATGTACATGACTAGGAGCAAAGATCCCCGCTTCGCTTATCAATCCATCGATGTATCTTCGACTTACTGTCTCAAATGCTGGATTCAAAATTTGAAGATTTTCAGGAGCATTTTCCCAAATTTCTTTTGAGTCCCTCATTTCAATTTTTTCAAGAATTCCAAAGGATGTTTGTGGATTATACTTTAAGAGAGGAGATGCTACATAAAATGGCACGTGTTCTTCATGAGCAACTAGCGCTAATAACCTAGAACCGATTTTATTTATGATTGTTCCTTCTGAGGTTAATGAATCAGCGCCAATGATTATTAAATCAACATCCAAGTTATTTACAGCCCAGCGCATAGCACTGTCTATGATGTGTATAACTTCAATCCCATTTTTGAGCAATTTTTTTACTGTCTTCCTTCCTTGTAGTATTGGTTGAGTTTCTGTGGCTACAACTTTAAAATTATCTTTTCCTTGATTCTTGGCTTCTAAAAAGATTCCATTCACGACAGAGGAATGACAATGTGTCATCACGACAAATTTCTTTTTACTTCCTGAATCTGGAAATCTTCTCGCTCCTATTTCAGCTATTCTCTGTTTAGAGTTCTTTACCATATTTTTATATTCATCTCTACATTGAGAGATGATTTTAAAAATTCTCTCCTTATTCAATCCCTGTTTTTGTTTTTCTAGTCGGTTCATTATAAAATTAAGACCATTTCTCATTGCGGGTTCAGTTTCCCTTGCATTGAATAAAATATCTCTCGCTTTATAGAGTTCTTTAAAAATGTCATCGATATTTAAATTTTTACTAATACGATCTGCATATTCACATAAAAAATTGATAGCACTTATAGCAACATTTGTAGCTCCTTGGATTTCTAATGATTTTATTCTTGTAGAATCTTTTAATAATTGTTTCATATAAATCACTATTGTTATTTTATATTTATTTTTAGAATTATTAAGAATTAAGTCGTTTCATCTAAATTATCCACTTCATCAGCATCAACCTCAATATAAAATGCACCAATGTAGTTACAATTAGTACATTCAAGTAAGTTTGGAGCAAGCCATCCGCTCACATTCATGGCGGGTTTTAACTTTGCTTGCTTGCACTTAGGACAAAGTTTAACTGTTTTCATAATTCAATTTTTAATATTATTCAATTATTTATTCTAATACTTTCGATTTATTTATTCCCTATTGTTTAATCATTATAACAATTAAATATTTATCTCTTTCATAATAAATTTGATATAGACTTCAAAATTATTACATCAAATTTACAAATTAAATGTAGTAACTCATTATATTCTTTATATAAACAGCTAATGTCTGATTTAGAGCTTCAGAGAAAAAGTTTACCTAATGAACCAGGAGTTTATTTATTTCTTGATAGAAACAATAAAATCATCTATGTTGGAAAAGCAAAGAATTTACGAAAGCGTGTAAATCAGTATTTCTTGAAAACTAGCTACACAGATCCATATTATGAGGAGAAAATCAATGAACTCGTTAAGAATATCGCAAATTTGGAGTATATTGTCACAGAGAATGAAAAAGAAGCCTCAATCCTAGAAAACATACAAATAAAAAAGCATCAACCTCGCTTTAACGTAATTATGCGAGATTCTAAGACTTATCCGTGGGTTGCTATTTTTTATTCTGAGGAATATCCTCGTATTCGAGTAATTCGAGGACCAGAAAAATATTCAAAGGAAAACGTATTTCTAGGACCCTATACTGATAAAAAAGAGATCATTAGAATCCTGCGAGATTTAAGAAAATTATTCCCCTATTGTTCATGCAAAAAGAAAATTAAACAAAAGAAAAGACCTTGTATATATTATCAGTTAAACCTTTGTCCAGGTCCTTGTATTGGAGCAATTAGCAAAGAAGATTATAAAGAAAATATTCAAAAGATTGAACTATTTTTAAAAGGCGAGACCACTCAGTTAAGGCAAGATATAAAAGAAAAAATGAAGAAAGCTGCAATAGATTTAGACTATGAGGTGGCTGCTTTCTGGAGAGACAAATTACAAGCTATTGATCATTCCACTTCTACTCAAAATGTTATTTTGGAATTAAAAGAAAATAAAGATATTATCGGGTATTATTCTGATAAAGATCAACAATTTCTTGCAGTAATAATAATTCATATACGCGAAGGGAGGATCCTAAACCGAAGTTCATTTACAATTGATTTAAAAGGAAAAATATTTATCAAAAATGAGACAATTTCCTCAATAATTTCCCAATTTTATCAAAACCTTAAGCAGAAGATACCAGATATAATCATTGTACCTGAATTATTTGAAGAAATTGAAATAATAAAACAAATACTAAATGAAGATAATCCTCTTATTCAAATAAGGACTCCTTTAGAAGCAGAATCCGGATTACTTAGAATCGCAAATAAAAATGCTAAAGTAATGGTGAATCAAGCAATTGAAATGAATATTATTAAAGAAAGGTCAGAGCAAAAAATAATGAAAGCATTAGAAGAGGCGAAGGCTTTGTTTAGCCTTTCTAATACTCCAAGAATAATAGAAGGTTTCGATATCTCTAATATTGAAGGTAAAGATGCTACTGGTTCGATGGTTTACTTTCTTGAGGGAAAGCCATATAAAAAATATTATCGTCATTTTAAAATTCGGTCTAAAAGTACTCCAGATGATATCGCAATGATGAAAGAAGTTATTAGGAGACGCTATTCGATGCTCTTGGAAAGAAACTACACACTTCCAGATTTAATTTTAGTAGATGGAGGTAAAGGACAGCTCAATGCAGGAATCTCCGTTTTAAAAGATTTAGGACTTGAAGGAATACCGATTATTGGGTTAGCAAAAAGATTTGAAGAAATATTCATATCAAATCAAAAAGAACCAATAGTTCTTCCCACGAATTCTCCGTTACTCGAGCTATTTCAGCATATACGCGATGAAGCCCACCGTTTTGCTGTAAGGCTTCATAAAAAGCAAAGAATAAAAAGAATCACCGGTTCTATTTTAGATGATATAAAAGGGATTGGTCCTGTTACTAGAAATAAGCTTTTATCTCATTTTGGTAGTGTAAATAATATTAAAAAAGCAACTTCAGAAGAATTATCCCAAGTTGTTGGAAATAAATTAGCAGAAGCCATTATAAATGATTTAAAAAAACTAAATAAAAAAAAAGATAATTAAATTCTTGATTATTTGAGATATTTATGTTTTACTCTTGTAAAAAATCCTGTTATCAGTATTATCGCTCCTAAACTTATAAAAGTTAGGTTAAGATTCATCATCACCAATGTGCCAATCAATGGATAAACCGCAGTCCTAATCAGACTAGTAATCATATTTATTGTACTTATTACAGTTGCTCTGTTATTTGATTCAATTTGCTTGTTGATTCCCTGTATAAATATCAGACTTCTTGAAAATCCAAACCCAATAACTATCAGAATTAAAGTAATACTGACCGGAGTAAAATAGATCAATGCCATAAAGATAAATCCTAATCCTGGAATAATAGTATAAACTTGTAAGAATCGACGTGTATTTCTAAATTGCTTCTTGAATGAATTAATTAGGTTATTGAAAACGATTTGAGTAATAGTCATCGATGCGGATATAAGACCAAAGAATTCTAAGGGAAAATATAATTTATCCAGATACACTTGATAGGTCCATATTAAGAAAAATGTCAATGATTCTACAATTACTAAATCAAAAGCTAAAATTCTAAGAATCTTATTATTTCTGAGTTCTTTAAATCCAGTTTTAATGACCTGAAAGTAATTAGGTGATTTCATATTTTCCTCTTCCATCAATGGTTCTTTAAAGCTAATTGAGATAATCATTGCTATAATAAATGGTATAAACATCAATGTCATTACCAAGTTTAGTGAAATGGCACTTCCAATTAAACTTCCTATGGGTGCTGATAAAGCTATTCCTAGTAACATAAAGCTTCTATTTCGAGCTGCAAATTTAGTAAGTTGATCGTTTCTTTTCATTTTTTTTAAGGTATCGTAGAGAAATGCCGTATCAGTTCCGGATATCAATGAATGACCAAGCGCAAATAATGTCTCTCCAATCATAAATATGAAGATATTAGAGAAACTTCCATAGATTAATGCTGCTAACGCAGTTGATAATGCTCCTAAAATTAACGATAATCTTCTACTAATATAATCGGATATAGCTCCACAAGGAATTTCTAATACCAAAATCATTAACGTAAAAAAACTTTGTAGAATCATAATTTCTACAAAGGTTAATTTACCCCAAGTGAGGAAAAATGGTAAAAGAATTCCACTGATCATATGAAACCCCATAAAAAAATTAAACAGATACAATTTTAAAATGTTTAATTTCCAGGGAGTTTTTCTTTTTTCTTTTCCTTTTGGAGATTTAATAAGCCTCTCTCCAGTGTAATTCTTCAATTCTGACATAATATTCACACTTTTTTTCCTAATTTTAATTTCTTAAACATTAATCTGTCCTAGAATTAGTGAATTCAATGAATTCAAGGTATAAAAGAAAATTAGAGATAGAAATTAGTGTTCAATTAGATATCAATGGAGTATAAAGAGAAGTTAAAGCAATAATGAAATAATTCTTCTATAGAATCAATGTCATTGGAATGTTTACTATATCTCCAATTAACATTGAGGTTATGGTATTTAATTGAATAGCAGATGGACTATAGACTGATGAATAATTCAAACAAAAATACCTCCATCCATTATTTTTTAATACCATAACTACATACACGATTATGTTTAATATAATTCTATATTACACTTTAATATATAAATATAGCGTTTGATTTTGAAATAAAATTAAAAATATGGGAATCTAATGGGAAAAGTCTATTGGAAATCTATAGTACCTTCACAAGAATTAGTTCTTAATCCAATTATAATGTAGAAAGCACTAACTTAATTAATTCTGTTGTAGCCTCACAATACAATCTGGCCGAAGAATCAATCCTCGCTTCGCTTATAACTCTAATTATTGGCTCTGTATTAGAAGGATGAATTAACACAAACCATTCTTTTCCCTCTCCAAATCGAAGATCATTATTAATTTGGTTAACCTTTTCTCCTTCTTGAATAAGATGTCTTTTTGTCTCTTTAATAATAGTGTTAATTTCCTGATTTTTAATCGGGATGGAACTTCTGTACGAATAATACTTAGGCAATTGCTTTACTAATTTGGAAATCTTTTGATTCGTGTCAATTAAAATTTCCACAATCTTAGCAACAGCAAATATAGCATCTCGTGTGAGATTAAAGTCCGGAAAAATTGCTCCACCACAAGATCCCTCCCCTCCAAGTATGACACAGCTCTTTGTGCTTGTATTTTTCTTTCCCATCAAAATAGATATCTCTTCAATTAAAAATTTCTCTCCAATCGGAGTGCGAACAATTTCTGCTCCATATCGTTCAGCCAAGACCTCAAACATAAGAGATGATGCTAAATTAGTGATAAAAATAACTTCATCAGAGTCTTGAATATGATTTTTTAAAAAATGTTCAGTGATTAGTGCTAAACCTACATCCTCTGGGTAGCAAATACCATTCTCTCCAATGATTGCTAATCGGTCCGCATCACTATCGTGGGCGAATCCAATATCATACTTACCTTGCCAAACTTCCATAATTAGGTCTGTTAGATTTTTCTTAACAGGTTCAATTGCTCTGGGAAATTTATGATTCACATATAAGTCATTATTGATGATCTTTACCTCACATCCTAAATCCTTGAGCAATTGCGGAGTTACATATTTACCCGCTCCTGCTCCGGTATCTACTACTACTCTTAACCTATTTTGCTTTTTAATTTTTTCATAATCAATATTTTGATATAAAATATGTAAATAATCTTGAATAGGATTCAGATTCGTTATTTTTGATGGAATTTGGTTATGAATCACAGAATAGGAGCTGAGATCTATTGTTTTCAACATATTTGCAATTTTAATTAAAGCTTCGTCTCCTAAAAAAGAATTTTTGGCAATCAGTTTGACTCCATTCCATTCTTCAGTATTGTGGGAACCTGTAATTATGATTCCTGAGGGAACTTTTAATCTATTTTTCGTATGGATGATTATAGGAGTTGGACAAATACCTACATTAATTATATCAAAATTATGTAATAATAATCCTTCAGTTATTCCTTTCTCTAAAATTGTACTACTGGGTCTTGTATCCTTACCAAGAATAATCTGTTTTTTAGAATATGGAAACCATTCACCAAAAGCAATCCCAAGCTTTTTTGCAACCTCAAAATTTAATCCTTTATCTATGATTCCCCGTATTCCGCTGAATGTGAATATAAGATTATCCTGAATCATATTAATTCCTGAAAGTTTATTTAAGGAATAACCGGATTTCCTTCTAACTTATACTTTACCAAGACTAATGCCCCTCTTAACCCAATGTCATCTAAGTATTTGGTGACTTTGATTTTTGGAGGGTGATTAATAGTATACTGAATTGGATCAGTCTCAAACTGCCTTTTCAATTCAGGTATAATTAATTCATGATCATGCATAATTGCTCCGCCAAAATATATAGACGAACAATCATAGAAGTTGTTGATAAGTCCAATTCCGATTTTTGAATAATAGATACTCATATTGATGATACTTTTTGAAAACTTATCTCCGCCTTTAGCTGCCTGAAATATATATTTCGCATTAATCTTTTCAATATCGTTATCAATCATAATCATCAATATTCGAGAGCTTAATTTTGTCTCTTTTATATTTTCTAAGGCTCTATTTTTAATTCCTGTCCCTGAACTATACACTTCCCAACATCCATTAGCACCACAATTGCACTGAATTATGCTACTTGGATCTACAACACCATGTCCTATCTCTGCAGCATTTCCTTCCTTTCCAAGTAAAAGGCGACCATCACAAATAACTCCTCCTCCTATTCCTGTTGACATTGTGATATAAACCAAATTCTCTTTTTCCTCTTCATCTGCTTCGAAATAATGGACTCCCAATACTGAAGCATTCCCATCATTAATTAAATAAATAGGAATTCTTGGAAATTTCTCTTCAAGAGGGGCTTTTAAGGGAATGACTTTAAATCCTAAATTAGCATTATTAAATATCTCTCCTTTTTTCATGTCTAATGGTCCAGCTGAAGCTAGCCCTATTCCAGCTATTTCCTCTTCTCTTATTTTGTTATCATATAATAGCTCAGTAATCATCACAATTAAACTATTTGATATTGAATATTCCGTGTCTTTTGGAGTTTCTATCGCTTTAAAAATCATATTTGCATCATTTAAATCGTCGGTACATAATGCTACGCGAATCCATGTGCCTCCAATGTCGATTCCAATTATATATTTTGCCATTTTTAACACCAACTTAGATCATATTACAATATGGAATTTATACTTAATAATAATTTACCTCTATAGCATCATTATTAATAATTTCTTTTAAAGTCTTAACAATACTTTTTTTTCGTTTATCACTAATTGCATATACAAAATATTCGGAAGGAATTCTCGCAATAGAATATATCTGAACTGTATCGGGCTTAATTTTTTTAATAGCATTGCCTAAATTAATTATATTCTTTTCATTATTATTTGAATAAAAATCTTTTCGGTATGAATTATAAATTAAACTTTGAATGCCAAATTTTTTTTTCTTCATCATCTGTCTTAATTTACTTAACGAATTGATGATTGTCTCAATACTGGGTACTTTTTCATGAGGACGGTTCGTTCGTATGAATTCATCATCACTACCCACGTCTAATTTTGCTAGTACGTAATCAAAATTTTTAATTCTATTTCTTACTTTTTCTAAATGCACAGTGCTCGAATTTGTAAATAAACTAATATAAGGCTCTGTTTCAAGCCATTTTACTTCTGAATGTTCTTCTAAAGTAATTTTAAAGAAATCTGCCAAATGAGAATTAAGCGTCGGTTCTCCATTATATCCAAAAGTAATGGAATCTAAATTTGGAAACAATCTCATCATTTCTTTTATTTCTTTCCGATAAAGGGCAGAGGGTGGATTGTTTAATTCATAAGTTGGTGGTACCAGAAGCGATGTAGTACCTATTTCACAATAGACACAGTCATAAGTACATGTTTTTTGTTTAGTTAAAATATCAACTCCTAAGGATAAGCCTAATCTTCTTGATTGAAATGGTCCATAGGTATATTTTCTTGGCATAATTCTTTTAATCTAAATCTTCAATAAATTTTCTTATTGCTTCATTTACTTCTTTAGACTTCTCCAACATGACCATATGACCTCCATTTTCGATCAATTCCAATTTCGAATTTATTATATTATCGTGAAAATATTGTGAATATTTGACTGGGGTGAGTTTATCATCTGTACCACAAATGATTAAGCATGGTGCTTTAATTAATTTGGTCTGGTCGAATAAATTAAAATTATCACAAATTTTAAAATCTTGATAGGTTATCTCCGCTCCAATCAATGATGATTTATTCTTATATTCTTGGATGATTGAATTTGTTGTTTTTTTGGAAAAAGCAACATTATTTAGATATTTAAGATATTCTTCATAATCCCTTCTAAGAGAGTCCAAAATTGCGGGACTAACTCTAAGTTTTGCTCCGGTACTCATAAGAATTAAAGCATCTAAATCCTTGGGATATTTGAAATAATATGATTGAATAACGGCTCCACCTAATGAATGACCGCATACAATAGTCTGATCATAATTTAAAGAATCAAATAGGCATTTTAATATATCAACATATAGATCTAATGAAAGCATTTCAAATCTATCGGAATTACCATGAGAAGGTAAATCTAAGGCAATAGCAGAATATGAATTTATATCATTTAATTGATTTTTCCATGTACTTGCATCTCCACCTGAGCCATGGAGGAAAATGACAACCGTTTTAGAATCACATTTTTTAAGATTATAAAATATTTTCTTTCCATTATAATCTATATATACCAAATTAACACACCTTATTACATTTTTAATATTAAAAAAGAAAAATTGAATATAGATTTATTGGTATATTAAGAAAGATGCTATATAACTACCCATCTGTCTCAATCTCTCGATGTTGCATATCTAAAAGACGTTTATATTTCCCATCCAACTTCATTAATTCATCATGTGTCCCTTCTTCGATAACACCTTTCTTATCTGCACTAATCACGATAATATGATCTGCATTTTTAATTGTGGATAGACGATGTGCGATTATTATAGTAGTTCTACCTTTACGAGCTTTATCTAAAGCATCTTGAATTAAGGTTTCAGTATAGGGATCGACAGAACTTGTAGCTTCGTCTAATATCAATATTTTTGGATCTGTAATCAAAGCTCGAGCAAACGCAATAAGCTGTCGCTGTCCTATAGAAATATTAGACGCATTTTCTTTTAATTTGGTATCATATTTTTTATGAAGCGCTTCGATAAAATTATGTAAACCTAAAAATTTTGAGACGGAAATCATTTTTTCTTCGATCTCCTTTGTGGGAGAATCAAATGCATATAATAAATTTTCTTTAATTGTCCCAGTAAAGAGAAAAGCATCTTGAGGGACCAATCCAATTAAATTTCTTAAATCCCGTTTAGTAATTTCGCTAATATCAACCCCATCAATTTTAATATCTCCATCATTTAAATCATAAAACCGAGATATTAACTTGACGATTGTAGTTTTTCCAGCCCCAGTCTCTCCTACTATTGCAATAGTCTTTCCTTCTTCAATATTTAAATCTACATTTTTAAGGACATAACCTTTGGACTGTTCATGACTAATAAGAACCTTTTCTTCTTCAATTGCGTCTTTAACTATTTTTGGAATCTGTTCATAAGTATCTTCAAGAATTTCCATACTAGCTAACATTCTTAGAATCGTTTTAGGAGACATTTGCGGCATTCCACTCCCCATTATTCCAGATTCTGCAGATCCCATTCCACCACTAGATTGTTGGAAAGTGGATTTACTTCTTAAGCTATTTTCTAAGAATTTAGACATTTGTAGAATGGTTTCTGGAGGTAAGCTTGGTGAAGTAGAAGCTTCATCTTTTTTGAAGGAAGTAAGGTATTCAGGGTGTTTTTTTGCGATTTCAGTATCTGGAATTGCATACCCAAATTCTGCGAATGTATTATCGATAATAGAGGGAATTTCTGATGGATTTTTATCCATAATACTCATAAATAGTTTCATTCTTACATTTTGAGGCATATTCATAGCATTTCTTAATAAAAAGGAAGAATATGGTTCAGGAAGGGACGTAATAAATTGGATTACTCTTTGCATCATTGGATTATTCTGCATAGATTGAGGATTCATGCCACCTATAGGTGGAGAAACAGCAGTAATAGGTTTTTGTTTTTGAGTTTTCCTCTCACCTCCAAGTTCGATTAACTTATTATCATCCATTATGTATCCAAAACTAACATTTTCAAAACTAATTCTTCCCATAACATTATCGATTGTTGTAGGATTATCAACATCAGGTATCTCTACTTTTTCTTCTAGAAGTGTATAAATTCTATCACTAGCAGCAAGTGCAGATGCTAATATTTCTTGAATTTGCATAAGCAACATGAATGGTCTAAAAAATTGTCCTAAGATTGAAACGTATGCACTAAGTGCTCCTACAGTGACAGCAACACCAAAAATAGAAACATTTCCTAAATAAACGAATCCACCTGCTAATAGAACTCCAGCAGTAACTATAGTGGTTACGAATGATATTAAAGGAAAGATAGTTGCCATAAATTTCCTAATTTTTAACATAGCATTATAATTAGCAGTGTTAGCCCTATCAAATTCCACTGAAGCTTTTTTTTCTTGACCATATGCTTGAACTACCTTTGCTCCTGCTACATTTTCTTGGATTGAAGAGGTGACACTACCAATCGTTTTTCGAGACTCTTTGAATAACTTCATCGCTACTTTTCTAAATAAGTATGTAAAAGCAAAAAATATCGGAAAGATGATCATAGACAAAAGAGCTAAGTAGACGTTAAGGATATACATAATAGCAATTGTAAGACCTAGGCTTATTATATTATTAATTATTTGGACAAACTGCCCTCCAACTAATTGATTTAGGAGTGTTACATCATTGGTGGTTATAGAAATAATGTCTCCTGAGGCTCTCTTATCAAAATAGCTTAAAGACATATCCTGAAGTTTAAAGAAAAGATCATTCCTAATGGAGTATGTGACTTGTTGGGAGACTTTACCCATCCCTAGCGTAGAATAATAAGTAATTGCAGCCATAATTAGAAGTAATGCGAAGTAGAACGAAGTCATATAGATAATATACTGAGGATTACCTGCCACAATACCTAAATCAATTATATTTGCTGATATAATAGGGGAAATCGATGTGATCAACGTTCCAATTAATAATAAAATAAAGAACGTGACAAATCTCCATCTAAATGATTTAATATAAGAGAGTAGCCACCTCCAAAGCATTCTTCTAGGATGCTCTAACTTTGACTTTCCTGACCCCATAAAAAAGTGAGGTCTTTGACTCGCACTTGGCTGAACTATTTTAGGTTCTTCTTTTTTTTGATTATTGTGATTATTACTCATTAATACTCCTCCTAAACTGTCATTTTAGCCTTTTGTTTTTGATATAATGTTTCATATATTTGTTTATATAATACGTTTGATTCAATAAGTTCATCATGTTTACCATACCCCACCACGCGCCCACGGTCGAGTATTAAAATTAAATCTGCATTTCGAATAGTAGAAATACGTTGAGTGATTATGATTGTGGTTGTATTTTTCATAACTTCTGTTAAAGCTTTCTGTATTTTAAATTCTGTCTCTACATCAACTGAGCTTGTAGAATCATCAAAAATTAATATCTTTGGTTTAATAATTAACGCTCTCGCAATTGATAGACGCTGTTTTTGGCCTCCAGAAAGCCTAGTGCCTCTCTCTCCAACAATGGAATCATATCCTTCTGGTAATGACATAATAAAGTTATGTAGGTTAGCTACTTTAGCGGCATTAATTATTTCCTCTTTAGAAGCGTCTTCCTTACCATAAGCAATATTATCAGCAATACTCTTGTTAAATAAGTAAGTCTCTTGTGAAACTATTCCTATATTCCTTCTTAGGTCCTTTAATAAGTACTTTTTAATACTTAACCCATCGATTTTTATCATCCCTTCATTCACTTCATAAAATCGGGGAATCAAATTAATTATTGTTGATTTACCAGATCCTGTTGTACCTAATATTGCCATAGTTTTACCGGATGGAATTTTGAAAGATATATTTTTTAAAATTCTGTTTTCAGGTATATATCCAAAAGAAACATCAATGAACTCAATGTCTCCCTTTATTGAATCAATACAAATAGCATCAGGTGAGTCGTTTATCTCAGGTGCTGAATCGATAACATCCCGAACCCTAGTTAGTGCTGCATCAGCCTGAATATATACAAGCATTATATTTCCCAACATCATTAGCGGAAACCCAAGTGAAGCAATGTAAGACTGTAATGTTATTATTGTCTGTAAATCCATACGTCCTTCAATAAACCACATTCCTCCTAAGAAAAAAGTGATAAGGACCATGAATCCAATAATAATAAAAATCAGTGGCATGTAAAGTGAATAATATTTTACAGATTTTACACTTGCCTGAAAGAAGCGTTTATTATCTTTTAGAAATTTTTGCCGTTCTTTTTCTTGAGTACTGAATATTCGAACTACTTCTGCTCCAACTATATTTTCCCTAATTGTGTTAGTCAAATCACCAAAACTTTGCCTTGTCTCTAGAAAGATGGGTTTAAGTTTCTTCGCTATATAATATGACAATCCTATTGAGAGTACATAAGCGACCAGTAAAATGAATGATAATTCTATACTGAATAGTATAAATCCAACGGTAATTCCAATTAAAGATAGTATAGATTGAAGCCCCATCATTAAACCCATACCAAAGATTTGTTGTGTTTCCTCGATATCACTCGTAGCTCTCGAAATTAGCTGTCCTGTTTCCGTTTTGTCAAAATAAGAAAATGATTGGCGATATATTGCATTACTAATATCATTCCTCAAGTGATATATCGCCCTTGAGGATACTTCGGCACCTCTAAGTCTCGCAGCTCTATTTGTGAAGTAAATTAAAATGGCAAACAACAAAATTATGCCGAAATTAATCAACAAATTATTAGCATCAGTTATTGCACCAACTAGTCTTCCAATGAAAATTGGTACCATAGTGGAAAAGATAGTAGATAATGAAAGAAGTATAATTTGTATTATAAAATCTCTTCGAGATTTCGACCAATACTTGAATATCATCCGTGCTGAGTTCATAATTTTTGCCCCCGATTATTAGTTATCTTATTTTGTAGATTTTTCTTTTCTTTTCTAATTTTCTTTAACATGTTATTAACATCTAATTCCATTACTGACAAAATTTCCAATTTTTTTTGATCTGAAATATCTTTACACAATACATACTCTACGGGGCTCGCCCAAACTTGGAATGTAGCTTCTTCTAAGAATTTTTTATGATCAAACTCTGGGATATCCTCAGGAAATCTTAATTTTAGCAAATCAAAAATATCTCCAATGTTTTTGCGAAGTTCTTTTGACCTTAATTCTCCTTGTTTTGATAAGAAATATAAATGTTTAGGACGACCAGTTTCTTTGCTAGTATCATCCTTTCGGATCAAGTCTCCCTTTCCTTCCAGATCCTTCATCATACGATATATTTTAGAATGTGGAATATTCCCGAATTGCTGTAAATCATAATAAGTAAGACCTTCAGGATAACTCTTGATAGTGTTAAAAATAAATATAGCTCTCAAACCATCCATGAACTCCCGAAAAAATTTGAAATCTTTTGGCCACATTATTTTAGAATTTTTAAGAGATAATTTTTTTCAAATTGAAATATTCAATTTTAATAAATATGGAGCTATTTATAATTTTTTTCATTTTGAAATATTAGTAATTTTTATAATACCAAATATTAACATAAAACGATTATTTACTCAAAAATTAATTAACCATATAACAAATTTTATAATGTAGAAGTGAGAGAAATGACAGATGTATTTATTGTAGAGACTAATGATGGTATTAAAAAAGCAGTTGATCATATATTATCTGAAATTGAAAATAAGGGACCAATTTTAAAAAAGAGTAAAGAAGTATATATTAAAGTCAATGGAATTGATTTTAAAGAACATTCTTATACCTCTCCGAAGGTTTTAAGAGCAGTTATTGAATATTTAAAGAAGATTGGAGCAAAGGTTTATGTAATGGAAAATTCAACTCAAGCAAACATGACAAGGATAGTTTTTGCGATTACGGGTTATAAAAAGATCTGTGAGGATTTAGGAGTAGAAATAAAATATCTCGATGAAGAAGAGACTGAAACATACCAGTTTAAGCGAAAACCTTCAGTCCAAAAGGATCCTAAAGGATATAATCTCAAGACTTTTAGATTGCCTGCAACCGTCATTAAAATCATGAAAAATAAGGATTCACTTACTTACATTAATTTACCAAAGTTAAAAACTCATTCTATGGCAAGAGTCACACTAGGGATTAAAAATCAGTGGGGTTTTCCTCAACATGCAGATCGTGGCAAAGATCATAATTATAACCTTCATTCAAAATTAGTGGAAGTATATGAATTAATAAAACCCGATATCACTCTTATAGATGGAACCGAGGGAACCATCCACGGACATTATCCACCTAAAGCTTGGGAAGATAGATTAATAATTCCCTTTAACATATTAATTGCAGGTAGAGATACACTAGCAGTAGATGTGGTAGGAGCAAGGATTTTTGGATTAGAACTTAACGATGTCCCACATCTAAAAATAGCTTATGAACGCGGTCTTGGTGAAGGTGACCTAAATAAAATTAACGTAATCGGGAAAGACTTGGGGAAATACAAGAAGAAATATGAATGGAATTTAGTACAAGAGTTCCCTAAAGACGTTAAAGTTATAAAAGGAAAAGAGCTTTTATGCATAGAAGGATGCCAGAACAATCCTTTAGTAACAATGCAAGTATTTTCCGTAGATTATCCCGATAAATTCAAGGGAGGGTGGTTTTTAATAATGGGTAAAGGACACGATGAGAATCTTATAGATAATTTGAGATCAGAAGGTTATACAAAAGGTCTTGTAGCAGGCTATTGTGCTATAAATGAAGTGGGTGAGAAACTAAAGGAAGCATTTGGTAAGAGAAAAGTATTTTTTTCAGGAGATTGTAACAATCTTGCTGAAACAGTTAAAGCGATGCTTAAATTAGCGGGTATGACAATTTTTGATTTAATTCCAATTTCAAGCGAAGAGTTAATGGATCTCATAGATATCGCTAATAAACATGGCAGTACTGCATTGGTTCCACTGTGATAAAGAAGAAAGAAAAACTCTAGTTTTTGAAATGGAATAAATTATAGAAGTGATTCTCCAGTATTTTTTAAATTTGTGATTCTTAACTTTATAGAGAAATTTTTTTCATCATACTTATTTGTCTAAAAAAATAAAAGTCTTATTAAGATCATGAATCAATTCAACAATTAATGAGTCTTAAATCAAAATACCTAGAGATACAACAATTTTTATCCATTCCGGATGACAAATTTGAATTACCACAAACTATAGACTCATTTTTTAATTTAGAGGATATAAAAATAGAAATTTTGGGTAAGATATTACTTTTCATTCGTAATTTCTCAATGTTTCGGGATGTTGAGCTTTTTATGGAGTCTGTTTATGAATGCATTGAATCAACTATTCAAATGAAAACCGATAATATTAGCAATTTCAATGATTTATTAATTAAAAACTCTTTAATGCGCTTTATCCAGAATTATATTGATTATGCTCAATTAAATCAAAAGCGACATTTATTAAGGTTATTATCTGATTCCTTAGACAGATTACAGATTCAGCCTTTAATCATTAATTTAGGGCTATTACTTAAACCAATGTATCAAGATTCTAAATATCTTGAAAATCTTAAAAAAATAAAGGAAACGGAAGTCAGATATTCTCTTAATGATGATACTGAAATAACCATCAAAATAGATATAGATAATTGGCTACGTACTAGTGAAATTATTCTAGAAAATCAAGAGGAATGTAGAGAAGAATTAATTGAATACTATGATTTTTTAGTTGCCAAATATGGCATTTCAAATAATTCAAAAAGGTATCACATCCTTAAAATCGAAGTTTTAGAAATGCTATCCATGAAATTGACGCTACTTAGTTTAATGGATACTTTTTCAGACGAATTAACTAAACCTCTTCCTATTAAATAAATAGCATAAAAAATAGGCTTTTCTAAAATAGTCAATAAATTTGTTATTAAACAATTGCCAAAACTCATAAATAAATTATTAAATACAAATTTTAATATTATATTTAAAAACAATCATTTTAATTACCAAAAGTGAGGAAATTGGAAGAGAATGAAAAACCATTGACTCCAGAGGAGATTGAGAAAGAAAAGAAAATCGTTGATGAACTTTACAAAAAAGAAAAAGAAGAAAGAGCAGAATATTTGAAAAAACATGAGGAGGATAGAAAAAAAGCTTTTAAACAAAGTCAGGAATTAATCATTGACCTTATAACTAAGAAGAGTTTTCAAAGAGAAAAGCTCAGAGAAAAAGATATGGAAAGAATCACATTAAAACCTAAAATTGAAGAAAAAGGCGTAATAATCGAAAAATCAATTGAAAATAAAGCATTTATAAGGGAAAAACGACGCGAAGAGGATTATCAAAGAATGGATTTGAAGCCCGATATTCGAAAAACTGGTGAGGTAATCAGCAAATCTGTTGACGAAAAAGCTTTTATTATCGATAAGAAAAGAGAAAGTGATATTCAAAGATTAAAAATAAAACCAAATAAGGAAAAAATAAGTGAAGCTATTAGCAAAGCTGTCAGCGATAAAGCTTTTATGATGGAAAAGAAGAAAGAGCAAGAATCTCAATTATTGGAAATCAAACCCGATTTAGAGACCGCTGGTAAAGCCATTGAAAAATTAGTTGGAGAGAAAGCCTTCATGCAAGAAAAGCTACGAGAAAGTGAGCAGCAGCGCATGAAACTTCGTCCCGATTTTAAATCTACCGGTGATGCAATAAGCAAAACTGTATCCGAGAAAGCATTTAGAATCGACAAGCAACGTGAAAGTG
>JAEOSU010000020.1 GCA_016840165.1 Promethearchaeota archaeon | reverse complement strand
CTCAATGGTTTCGGTTTTAGTTGCTGTTGTGTCTTTAATTTATACCTTCTTATCAATTGATCCAAGCTCATCCGTTATCGATATAGTGAGTAATTTTTCACCAGGTTTAGGCGCAGTGTTATTTTTTGGTATATTTTTGTTTACTTTATTCAAGGAAGGAATATATCCTTTAAAAGAAAAAATTAGCTACTTCTTAAACTTCGATAAGTCAGGGATGATAATAAAATAATCTAACTTTCTTTTATTTTGTTTTTTTTTTTATAAATTCCCAAAAATCCTTTTTAATATCGCTTAGCTCTGCATCTTTTTTCTTAATAAAATATAATTCTCGTTTAGCAACGATGGGATATTCTTTTACATCTAAAGTCTCGATTAAATTTGCTTTCTCTGATTTTTCTGCCATCATTTCACTCATTATGCTAATAAAATCGGAATCACTTACCGTTGATATTATAGAATCATTATCGTTCATCTCAAGTTTAATATTTAACTTATCATAGTTAGGAAATTGTTGCTGAAAGACAGTTCTCATGCCAGATCCGCTTTCACGCCAAATAAATGGATATTTTGTAAGTTGGTTAAATGAAACGGTGTTTTGCCCTCTCTTCAATAGTTCATGATTAGGAGAGCAGATAAACTTAAGCTCTTCTGAACCAATGATGATATATTCAAATTGTTCTGGCTTATAATTTATAAAGCTGCCAATGCCAGCAAAATCAGCATTGTTTTTAATAATATTTTTAATAGAAATCTCAGAGTTATTGATTTTTATATTGAATTTAATATTTGGGTTCATATCTTTATATTCTGCTATTAGTTTTGGTAAGATGTGAGAACCAGGTATGGTTGAGGCTGAGATGGTAATAGTATCGTATTTCTGCTTACTA
Source organism: Promethearchaeota archaeon (assembly GCA_016840165.1). Lineage (GTDB taxonomy): Archaea > Asgardarchaeota > Lokiarchaeia > Sigyniarchaeales > SOKP01 > SOKP01. The sequence continues at coordinate 1,936 of JAEOSU010000020.1, read as the reverse complement.
TATTTTTCAAGTTGTATTTTGCAATTATTATATAACTCAATTATTTGGCTTGCATACTCAAGAAAAATGTTTCCAGCTTCGGTGATTTCAAATTTCTTCGTGGTTCTATCAATTAGTTTAACATTTCCAAGATTCTCTTCAATTTGAGAAATTTGATGAGATAATGTACTCTGAGATATTGACAGATCACTAGCACATTCAGAAAAATTCCTATATTTAGCTAATTTAATGAAATTTTTAATATAGCGGATATTCATTTTTTCTCACAAATTTTAATCGAATATTTAGATAAATTATTACAAAAAAATTAATAAATCTTTTTTTATTGTTTTATTATATTATTAGGAGGATTTTGAATGTCAAAGACCTTTACGTTAGACTGTATTAACCTTGTCTGTCCCTTGCCGGTTGCCAGAACCAAAAAGAAGCTAAGTGAGATGCAGAGTGGTGATATACTTGAGGTATCTGGAGATTTCGGGGAGTCAGGAGAGAATATCGTGATATTCTGTAAGAAGCTAGGATTTCTCGTCTTAGAAAGCCAAATCGAGAAAGAGAAATATTTTATTAGAATTCAAAAGCCATGAGTATAATTGATTTCTCATTCTTCAGCATCAATTTGTCTGAAAGGTTAATTAATTCACCTAAATCATATCTAAAAATTCAATATTAATAGGATGCAGAATTAATACTATTATGAGGATTGAATTACTCTATATTACTCCAAACGCAGAAAAAGTGATTGAAAAGGCGGGAAGAACGTCCTATCAATCGTTCGAAAAACAGACAGAAAATAGTTATAAAAAATTTATTAAAATGCTCATAAGAAATAAACATGAATCCGTTTTAGAACATGCTTCTGCGTCATTTAGGATCTCAGGTATCTCTAGAGCTCTTACCCATCAACTGGTACGACATCGACTTTGCTCTTTTACTCAACAATCCCAAAGGTATGTAAATGAAAATGATTTTAACTATATTGAACCAGATGACATTAAACGCAATCAATCTGCTCATAAAATATATACAGAATTAATGGAACATGTACGAAACCAATATTCACAATTACGAGATTTAGGAATAAGAAAAGAAGATGCACGCTTCATTCTACCTAATTCAATCGAGAGTGAAATAATAATGACTGCTAACTTTCGGGAACTTAGACATGTTATAAGATTAAGGGGTGAAAAAGCTGCTCAATGGGAGATACGTTGTTTAGCCATTGAAATCCTAAAAATTCTTAAAAGAGAGGTACCCGATGTTTTTCAAGATATGGAAATCAATGAGAAGGATCAAACAATCCAAGTAAAAGAAGTATAGCTCCTAAAAAGAAGCTTCCATTCAATTAACCACTCCAGTTTATGATATAAAAAACTTAATTAATTGGTAGTAATAATTCCTAATATAACTGATAAAATTATATTAAAGGGTGATAATTATACCAGTCGTTCATGTAAATATGTGGAAAGGAATTTCTAATGATGCCGTTGAGAAAATTATTGAGGGAATAACTCAAGTATTTGTGGATATGGGAATTCCCACTCAAGCTGTTGAGGTCATCGTACATGAGATACCAAAATCTCATTGGGGTATTGATGGCAAACCGGCTTCAAAGTCGCGGCCAGATGCAATTCCGCCTTGAAAGGGAAGAATAGTAAAAAAATTCAGCAAATAACATGATATAATTAGTGAAATAATAAGCTGCTTAATAAGATAATTGCATATCCGAGAGCAAATAAAGAAGAAAATCCGATAATTGTCAAAATAAATGTATAAATTTTAGTGAATTTCATAAAATATTCACCCCTCAGAAATCCCTTTTTCACTATATCTAGCTAAATAGATTATATAAACCTTCTCAATATATTTTATATTTATTTTAACATGATAATATTAATTATTGTACTAAAGTAGTAAAAGAACATAAAGTTTGTCGTTT
>JAEOSU010000019.1 GCA_016840165.1 Promethearchaeota archaeon | reverse complement strand
ATAATTTTGTTTAATTTTAGATCTATCACATATCTGATTACTGAAAATGCTTCATTAATTTAAAAAAGGCTCTAATCAATAGTTTCTATAATTCCATTCACAAAGCTCTTAATAAATCTATTAGTTGATTCCTGTTCCATTCGTATAAATTTTGCGATTTCAAGTTGAATTGCATTAACTTTGGGAACATTGTAAAATCGATGGGTGATATACCCTCCAGAATAAGCAATATTAATATCTGATAATGCTAATCCATCATCCAAGGTAAAAAGCTGTGCAATCTCATTATATAGCTGAGAGCATCCCCAATATTTTTCACAGTTTTCAACTTGAGGATTCTCTAGGACTTTAAGGGTCTTTCCAAAAACATTTCCAAAAATTATATCAGGATATTCGGGATATGGTTTAGTAAATCCATGGAAATCAATGAGAAGTGCTTTATTATACTTTTGGACACATTCTTGAGTAAAATTAAGCAATTGGTCATGAAATAGTTGATGAATATTTTTTGCTTCTATAGATGATTTATTAAATGCTAATTTTGAGCGTGGCGGTCGATTTAGATCAACTTTAGATCGATGGATTTTATTCAAAATGAAATATAGATCGATATTTTGGTTCTTTAATGCCCAAAGAATCTGTTTTGCTATTAAATACGTATTTCTATCAGGTGCATGCACACCATAACTTTTATCAGGAATCCTTTTTGGTTTCTTATAGCCACCATGAGGGCATGATAAAATAATTGGAACAGTTCCTTTGCCAATTTCAAAATATTTGCTTAATTTCATTCAATTAAAGAAATTAATGTCAAATTAAAAGGTTATCTTAATTTAGGGGGGATCTCAAATATTAATCCAATATTTCGAATTTCTATATAGTATTATATATTTTCGATATCAAGTTAACATAAATTTTCATAACATTTTTTAATCCTAAATATTTTTCCTAATTACAAATTAGTACAATTTTAAATTACTGTTTTTAACAAGGTACGGGATATATGGCAATCGAAGAATTAATTAGTTTTCTAAAAAAGAAGGGCTTTAGAGATACTCTTGAGGTATTGACGCAGTTTAAGAATTACAAAACTGATAAGCACACCTTTTATAATGAATTAAACAAGTTTAGTTATTATAACTCGTTTTTTCGAGTAAAAGATGACTTAATTAAGCGAGGTTTAATCGAAATAGAGCTGAATGACAAAAAGAAATATGTAAAGCTCACAGAAAAAGGTCTAGATGTGTACAATCGGCTGGTTGAGATCAACAAATTGATTAATAGTAAGTAAAAAAGTCATATAAATGATTTTTACTTTTATTTTTCTTAATTTTTCTATTTATCACACTTAGGATAAAGCGTGAAGAGTATATGATTTTTAAACGATTAATGGTTGGTCCATTAGGCACAAATTGTTACCTTTTTGGATCTAAAGTAACAAGGGAAATCGTTATTATTGATCCAGGCGGAGATGCTGGCAGAATCATCAAGGAGGTAGAAGATATGAACGCAAACCCTATTACTGTTTTACTTACACATGGTCATTTTGATCATACACTTAAAGTAAAAAGATTGCTTACGCATTTTCAAATTCCTTTAATGTATAACAAAAAAGAATTTGATTCAAAAATTTATACTAGTACAGAAGCTAACAGGTGGCTTGAAGAGGGTGATACTGTTGTCATAGGAGAGATAACTCTTAAAACCCTTGAAACCCCGGGGCATTCACCAGGTTCTCTTTGTTTTTACACCAATGATGTTAAGACATTTAATAATCAGAATATCGATGGGATTCTATTCACTGGAGATTTATTATTCCAGGGAAGTATAGGACGATCTGATATTGGCGGGGGGAATCAAAATCAATTATTTCAGAGTATAAAGGAAAAGATCATGTATAATAAACAATTATCTGATAGCTATCTTGTTTTTCCGGGTCATATGGGCCCAACATCAATTGGTGAGGAACGTGCGTCCAATATGTTCCGAAGGTATTTTTTATAGAGATTTTTCCTATTATTTATTTAATAATTATTTATTTAAGATGATAATTTTTTAAATACAAAATATATTATAATTATAATATTAAAATTTCGTATTGTGTTTAATCGGATTAAATGGTGAATAATTTAGCGTGATTGATGTTAATGAAGTTAAAGCGATAATTCGGCGTTTTGAAGAGAAAGAGGGGGTTAGAGGTGTAATTATTTGCGACTCTACGGGGCTTCCTATTAAATCTAATCTCCCTACTGAGCAAACAGAGGAAGTCAGTGCCTACATTACGGCTTTAATCGGAAAATCCCAGCAATGTGTCAAGGCTCTACAGGAAGGTGCACTAAAATTTATACGATTGGAAACCTCCAAGGGCGAAGTAATGATTGCACTTGAAGAACAGCTCATTCTAATCATTTTAAAATAGCCTGATTAATCATATTCCGAATGAGCATAACATTTCTATAACCTTAACGCTAGTGTTAGCTTTAAAGAGGAGGAGTAGAAATTCTATTTCTTTTGAATATATAATAAACGCTTTGAACTATTAACCCCCCAACTTCCTTTTCAATAAAAAGAACTTTTTGATAAATTTAAATTTCTTTAAATTATATATATATTAAGATAAATTCTTGATATATCAAATATTACTTTTTCAGATTAAAAATCTCATAATAATTAGATAAAAGGATGGCATTTCAATGGATAAGAAGGAACTTGAAAAGAAACTAGCAGAATTGATGGATATAGTACCCGAATGTGAAGGTTTAATTGCTGCGGATATGAATGGAAAAGTCATTATTGGGCAGACTATAACAGATATGGATCATGGAGCAATTGCTAAAGCATGTTCGACCATAGTCAAAGATTCAAATAATTTAGGAAAAGATATTGGTAAAGGTAGTTTAAAAACTACTACAATTGAATTGGAAAATGGATTTGCGGTCTTAGTGGGTTCAGATGAGCATGTATTGATTGCCTTGGCTGGATTAGATGGTAAAGCCTCATTAAGTCTCATCAAACGTAATTTAATATCAATCTCAAACACATAATTTTATTTACTCTTTTTTTAGAGCAAACATCTAATTTGAAATTATATTTTCAGGTTAGGAAAAAAATGTTAAGTATAAAAGTAAGAAATTAAATATTCTTAAGGTTATTTATTGTCACTTAATCCCTCTTCTTCTAATAGTGAATCTAAGTCAGTAGAATCTTTCTCTTTTTTCTCTAGCTCTTTTTTAGCTTTCTTAGGAGGCTTCTTTTTAAGTTTCTTCTTGGTTATTTTTTTAGGTGGGATTTTTTCTTGAGCTTTGGGTATCTCTTCTAATTCACTAACTTTCACGTATCTTCCTCTTCTCGGTTTTTTTTTCACGGGTTCCTCAATGGGCGTTTCTATTTTTCGGATTAATCTGCGTATCGCTAGAAAGATTATTGCCCATACTACAATAATTGAACCAATTATGATCAAAGTAAAGAAGACGTTCAAGTAATTCGCGAGTGGAGAATCATATACCAAGAAAATTTTTGAAACTTGAGTTGAGAAATTCTCGTTTGTAAGAATATTTAGTGCTTCTAAAAATACAGTTAAATTAAATTCATTTATTGAGAAGATACTTAATTCTAATAAAATTTCTGAAGATTCTCCAGGTTTGAAGGCACTAAGTTTTAGATAATCTATTTGGACGATTGATACTTCAAGCTCTGGATCAGTATTGATAGTTATATTTGAACTAGTGATTCTTAATTCTGATTCACCGGTATTTCTAAGTATTAATTTGATTATAGATTTTTGATTTTTAAAGATTTGAAGAGATTTTTGTTGGAGAGAAGCACTAAGTTCATTAACTGCACGATATAAATTAATCGT
>JAEOSU010000018.1 GCA_016840165.1 Promethearchaeota archaeon | reverse complement strand
AAATTTAATCAAAGTGAGTAAGTCTAAACTACAGGAATTTGAAGTAATAAAACCGATTACTGCTTATGGTTGAAGTTCTGTAAAAAAGAATCGTAATGAATTATGATATTTTTCTTCAACTTTAAGCTAATTTCTTATTCTCTAATAATAGCATCCACTTCAAGCCTATTGCGGCAAAAACTAAACCTGAAATTAGATATGTGCACACTGATGCTGTAGAATATATCCAAAGCGCCGCGCCATAAAATGGAGTACTTGCTGGACTGTATAATAAGAGTTCAAATATAAGGGATAATCCCGACGGATCAATTATACTTTTCGATAAAATATAGATTGCTTCGGCTTTTATAAAATTCGCAATTAAAAGGAAAAAGCCACTCGAAAGCAAAATTTTTGCGTAAGTTATATTTTCTATTTTTTCATTTCTTGCAATTATGAGTAGCGACAAGGCAAAAATTAGGAAGATAAATATAGAGATAAATATCAACAACCATAATACTGGCATGTGGATAGGGCTCAAACCGGAAATAAAGAATAAAGAAAAAACCGTATAATCTTGGCTTACTACAAAAATAGGTGTAAAAAAGCTTACAATTATAAATGCAACAAGCTCAAAACCCGAAACTAAACAAAATCCTAAATTCCATAGCTTTAAATAGCGAAGAACAAAGTGGCGTTTCATAATATCCTACTCTTTTTCTAAAGTAATAAAAATAAATAATGAATTTAATAATATTAATTTTGAACTCATTTTATAAAAATTTAAATAAAATTTTATAATATTATATCTTCTGAATTTTGTGAAATTTCATAAATCTATCATATTCGACTTGATGAGTTCAATTTGAAAAATAAAAAGAAGAAAAACAATGTAAATATAGAATGCGAACACAAGAACGTGAAAGAAGAAGGTGGTGATTTAATTTGTCAAGATTGTGGATTAATATTGGATGATAAAAGACCATATAAAGATTCTTCTGATTCACGTTTCTTTTCTGATTCCCAATTAGATTATGAAAGACGTATTCGAAAAAATGATTCAAGAGCCATGCGAGATCCGAAAATCAAGCAGAAATATGATAAAATCAATACTTTAAATAAATGGTATCGTGATTATCAATCCAGTTTTACTGAGCAAAAAAAATCAATTGAACTCCTCAAGAGTTATGGAATTGGATTGAACATTGATAGTGTAAAATATAAGGAAATTAAAGATCGATATCTTAAATATAATAAATATCATCGCCATACATATCAAAATATGGTCATAATTTTTCTTGCTATTGTATGGATGGCAATTAAAGATACCACTCATATAAGATTAGAGCAATTTATTGATGCTTCTCAACAGCTAGGACATAAAATTAACAAGAAAATGCTGAATAATGCGATGCAAAAAGTGAAACGCACTGAAGATACCTTTAATAAACAAACTAAAACGATTTATGATTTAGAAAATGAGATAAAAGAAAAAATTAAAATCCTTTTCCAAAAAGATTTGAATCAAATCCCTTATGAAGAGGTCAAGAGCCATTTCCAGAGTAAAACAGAATATCAAACATCAAAGATTGAAATGCTAAAAAGAGCAAATAATATTCTCAATCAAATTTCTTATGAGGACATACAAAACTCAAACTATAAAGCATTTACCGCGGGGTTAATTTATTATATTGGGCAAACCTTAGATAATCCTAAAATATTTACCCAGTATCTTATTGAAAAAGCGAGTAAATTTTCAAGTACTACAATAAGAAAGAAATTTAACATCTTGAAGGATATATTAGGGGATCCTGAAGACTTTATGAAATAAATGATATTTTAAATATGTTAAAAACACTATATACTTTCCATATTAATTATTAATAAAGTATGAACTCCTAATTATATATATTTAAATGGCAAATTGTTCTTAGTTTGAATAATGCAGTATGCTGAAATCTCCGAAGATAAATTTTATAAATGGGAAATTAATGAACTAAAAGATAAATTTGAGACTGATTTAACTCAAGGTCTCAAGCTCTCAAATTTAAATACATTATATGAAAAATATGGTTATAATGAATTACCGAAAGTTAAAAAATCGCTGTGGAAAATTTATCTTGCACCTATTTTCAATTTTTTAATCGTCATATTAATCGTTTCAGGAATTTTAGTTTTAATTCTTGGTTCTCCAAGTTCAACATATATTACTTTTACCGTTGTCATTTTGAACTCGGTTACTGTTATTATCCAACAATATCGAGCTCGAAAAGCACTTGAATCCTTGCAACGGATTGCTGCTCTAAAAGCTAATGTTATAAGAGATGGAATTCAATTTGAAATACCTACTCAAGAGGTCCTCCCTGGAGATATTATACTAGTTGATCAAGGAGACAAAATTCCTGCTGATGCCCGATTAATTGAAGTAATTAATTTAACGGTTGAAGAGGCTTCATTAACGGGAGAAAGTGAACCAGTTGATAAAGAAGTGGTCACCCTCGAGATATCTGATGCTCCTGTTCAGAAACAAAAGAATATGTTATTTATGGGCACATATGCTCATACTGGCAGAGCGAAAGCTTTGGTTATAGGTACAGGGGCGCATACGGAAATTGGGAAGATTTCTACCCAGTTGAACGAAATGGGAAGTATAGAAGATATACCTCTAACCCGAAAATTAAACCGATTAGGCTATATATTAGGTCTTATCGTTATTATTAATCTTTGTGTACTTATCAGTTATAAATTAATTTTATTAGCGATACAGAATCAGTTTTTTGGGACTTTTATTAGTGAAGCACTGGTGAGTTCAATATTACGCTCTATGAATGTCATGCCTATCAATTTACCAATTTTGACAACGCTTGTCCTAATAACTGGTGTGCTAAACATGGCAAAGAACGGAGTTATTGTGAAAAATCTTGCTGCTATTGAATCTTTAGGAAGGGTTAGTATTATTTGTTCCGATAAAACAGGTACTATCACCAGAAATGAAATGACCGTTGAATATTTTTGGATAAATAATCATGAATATTCTGTCACTGGTTCTGGTTATGAGGGGGAAGGATTAATCCTTGATGAAAATGGAGTATCTGAAAGTGAATTAAAATCGAACACGACTTTTCAAAAATTTATTGATTCTTGCGTGTTAAATAACAATGCCCAATTAATATATGAAGATGTGCGTGTAAAATTGAAAGATACGAACCAAGTAGCAGTAAGAAAAGCTCTAGGTTCGCCTACAGAGTCCGCATTATTAGTTTTAGCTGAAAAAGCAGAACTTTTACCCTATGATATTAAAGCAAAATATGAAAAGAAACAAGAATTCCCTTTTGATTCAGAATTAAAGCGTATGACAACAATATGCCAGGTTAAAAAAGAGCCTAACGATTTTTACATTTTTACAAAGGGAGCACCGGAAAGGATATTAAACAATTCTTCCAAAATTGAAATTAATGGTAACACAAAATCGTTTGATTCTAACTTTAAACAGGAGATTTCTACTCAAATACAGGATCGCGCGAATATGGGATATAGGACTTTAGCGATCGCCTATAAAATAAATGATTCTTTAGAAAGTAAAAATAGGGATGATTATGAAACAGATCTAATCTTTTTAAGTTTTGTTTCAATCTTAGATCCCCCTCGAAATGGGGTTAAATTTTCAGTTAAGGAATGTCAAGAAGGAGGAATAAAAGTAATAATGATTACTGGAGACCATCCAGCGACGGCAAAAACAATAGCAGAACAAATGAATATCTATAAGCCAGGAGACCTTGTTATCGAGGGCAACAATATCGCATCACTTCCAATGGATGAGTTTAATAGAGTTTCAGTATTTGCACGAGTAAATCCATCAGATAAGGAGATTATCGTAAGAAATTATCAAAAACAAGATAAAATCTGCGCTATGACAGGAGATGGGATAAATGATGCTTTAGCTTTGAAACTCGCAAATGCAGGTATAGCCATGGGGATCACAGGGACTGATGTAGCAAAAGAAACAGCCGATATGGTTATTTCTGATGACAATTTTACTTCAATCGAGAAAGGAGTTAGAATTGGCAGAGGTCTTTTCTCTAAGATCCGCAATATTATCTACTTTTTTATTTGTATCAATATTATGGAAGCAATTATCTTTTTTACTTATGAATTCATACCTGATTTTAATTTATTTAGCTCTGAATGGCAGCATATATATATATTTGCCATTTTGCATTCATTTCCCTCTTTAGCACTTGTAATTGATAAGCATCCTCTGGACGTGATGAAAGAACCTCCAAGAGATGAGGAACAATTACTTAATAAGAATATGTGGATTTTATTGATATTTCAAGCACTATTAATGGGAATTGGGCTTGTTCTAATTTTAGAATTTAGTTTAGCAGAGATCATTCCAATGAATGAGTGGAACCTTAATCCGATATTAAGCTATTTTGATCCCCTTGCGCCTCATCCTGAATTAGTTGAGCAAAAAGCCCGAACTATGTTCATTACCACGATATACATTGTTGAAACTACTTTTATCTGGACCTTTCGACGACCAAATAAATCCCTTGTAAAAAGTGTACGTGAAGAATTTTCACGCTCTTTACTTCTAATTTCTGTTTTTACTCTTGGTCTGCATATTCTTTTTATAATGTTTTCTTATCAAGTAAATTTTTACGTGAATGAAGTGTTTGGTTTAAATTTCCAAATTAATTTCATGTTTCTTAGCATAACTGATTGGTTATTATGTATCCTTTTCGCCCTTCCGGGAATTTTGGGCATAGAAATCATTAAAAAAGTGGCTCGAAATAAAAAGATTATATTCTAATTTTTTCAATTTAATTTATCTTTAAAACGGTAAAAATTATTTACTTTTATTACGAATTATTTGACTAATAAGTATTTTTTTACCAAAAAGAAATAAAATAAAAATAAAGATTGTTATAGTCTATTTATTAAAAGATTTGATATTAGATTATTGCTTTATAATATTATCAATAGTCACGGGAGATTAAATTATGGAAGAAACTTATTATAATATGGATTTAGAACATCTCTATGATAAATTAAAAACAAATTCTGCGAAAGGTTTAACAAAGGAAGAAGCTTTAAAACGATTAGAATTATATGGTCCGAATGAAATTCCAAAAGCATCTAAAGGATTCATAAAAATCTATTTAGCTCCATTATTTAACTGGCTTATTGTGATATATCTTGTTGGTGCTTTAATTTTGTATTTAGATGCCGTATTTGGAGGAAAAGGAAATCTTTCATTTATACTACTAACCTTAGCAATAGTAGGCTTAAATTGCTTTGTCGCTGTTGTACAACAATATCGGGCGACTAAAAAGTTAAATGCACTTCGTGAGATGACAGCTCCAACTACAACTATTATTCGAGATGGTTTAAAATTAGATGTTCCAACTAAAGAAGTAGTGATCGGAGACTTATTAGTTTTAACACAAGGAGATCGGATTCCTGCGGATGGGCGTATCATTCAATCGGCTAACCTTGAAGTTAATGAAAGTTCTCTTACAGGGGAAAGTGAACCTCAAAAAAAGATGGAACGAGGTATCGCGTTAACACAAGCGGATATCTCTTTAGCAGATCGTAAGAATATGATTTTTTATGGAACATATATTACTACGGGAAATGGAACGGCCATTGCGACTAAGACTGGAAAAGATACAGAAATCGGAAAAATTTCAGTTGGTTTAGAGGAAGCGGGAACCAGTGAGATTCCAATCCGTGAAAAGATGAACAATTTTGGGAAGTGGTTGGGAATCATTGTTATTAGTTTTTGGTTACTCACTCTTATTATTATTTGGGCCGCAAGTGGGTTTACACAATTTGAGATCGCACGAAGTCTAAATTCTGCAATGGATCTTCTTCCAATTAATATTCCATTGTTAGTAACGATTATTTTATTGACTGGAGTTCTATCAATGGCTCATCATGGAGTAATTATCCGAAATTTAGCTTCTGTTGACAGTTTAGGACGTGTTAGCGTTGTGTGTTCTGACAAAACAGGTACATTAACCAAAAATCAAATGTCTATCGAACACATATGGACAAATGGTTCAATTTTTAAGGTTACTGGGCGAGGCTATGCTCCTGAGGGGGAGATAATAAATATTGATGATGAAAAAAGTCCAAAATTTGTGAAACATATTGATGATTATCCCCAATTGAAACTACTCTTAACTTCTGGGTTTTTAAACAATAATTCCGCATTAGTTAAAAATGAAATAGAGATTGACCATAGAGTTATTCCGAATTGGAGTGTTATTGGCAGTCCAACAGAGGGTGCCTTAATGGTTCTCTTCCAAAAGGGAATGGGCGATTATATGCTTGACGATTTTGAGTATGAAAAAGAATATCCTTTTGATTCTAAAGTTAAGCGAATGTCTAAAGTGTATAAGAGAGAAGGGAAATACTATTCATTCACTAAAGGAGCAAGTGAGATACTTCTCCCGTTATGTACCAAAGTACTCTATAAGGATAATGAAGTAGAATTTATTGATGAATTAAAAGATAAAGTTTCTAAGATTGCTGAAATTTATGCGAGTCAGGGATATCGTATATTAAGTCTCTGTTATAGGAAATTGGATAATGCACCCCCAGAAGGTGATAAAGGGAGAATATTATGCGAATCAGAAATGATCTATATTGGTTTTGTTACTATATTAGATCCTCCAAGAGATAAGGTTAAAGAATCTGTAAAAGCATGTCATGATGCTGGAGTAGAAGTAGTCATGATTACTGGAGATTCTGTACCTACAGCTAGAGCCATTGCCCAGCAAATCTCTATAATTGATAGCATGAATGAATTAGTAATTGAAGGAAAAGATATTGATAAATATCCATCATTTGATGAATTTAGCAAAATTCGGGCGTTTGCTAGAGTTTCACCAGAACATAAACAAACAATTGTAGAGAGATATCAGGATGCTAATAAAGTAGTCGCCATGACAGGTGATGGAGTGAATGATGCCTTGGCGTTGAATATGGCTGACGCGGGTATTGCTATGGGGATTCAAGGCACAGATGTCGCAAAAGAAGCATCAGATATGGTAATTAGTGATGACTCTTTTAATTCTATCGTCACTGGCATTGAATCGGGGCGAGGTATTTTCTCTCGAATACGAGCTGTCGTATTTTTCTATATCTGTATTAACGTTTTTGAAGGAATAGTTCAATTTATTTTAGCAGTCATCATTCCACAAATATTTGGAATACCATTACCCTATTTTTTAGATGACGCGTTTTACCTTCAATGGATTTTTCTCTCAATAACAGTGCATATATTCCCAGGACTTATTCTAACTTTTGATACTACATCAAAGGATATTATGAAGCATAAACCGAGAGACGAGGAAGAGATATTAAGTAAAAACACTTTACTTTTGCTGTGTGGTTTTGGTATCTTGTTAGCCATTAGTATGATAATAGTATACTTTACTGTAATTACAGGTTTTTATCCAGTTTTCTTAGAGAATGTTGAATTTGGAGGGTTTAATGATGCCTATCTTTATACAATAGTAACTACGATTGATTTAATTCCTCCAGAGGTATCTTTCACTCAAGGAAAAGCCCTTACAATGCTCATGGTAACTTTATTTTTCTGTGAATCTTTTCTTGTTTATCAGATTCGCCGTCCAAATAAGTCATTAATCAAAAGCATCAAGGAGGATAGTACCAAATTTATGTATCTCTTAATTGGACTATTATTTGGAGTCTTCTTAGCATTAATGTATATTCCTGGCTTTCAAGTTGCATTAGCTTCAGTGGGAATCAATTTCATGTTTATGTTTTTGACAGCGTTTGATTGGTTAATTTGCTTTCTAATTTCATTAATTTGTATTGTGTCATTTGAAATAATAAAGTATCTTTGTCGTAAGCATGATATATTTTTCTAACTTTTTATTATTCTTAATTTCTTTTAGCATAATTTTTATTTAACAAGATATTACCATTTTTTATGCTTAAGGGAAAAAATGTAATACTGGCACCAATTAAGAAAGAATATATCGATAAATTTCTTGTCTGGTTAAATGATCCAGAAATTACCCAATATTTAACGATATATCGCCCGCTTACCAGAGAGATGGAAGAAGATTGGTATGCCTCTTTAAAAGACCGAGAAAGTGATATAATTTTTGCCATCCTGATCGATCAAACTAAATTAATTGGTAATTGTAGCATCATGAATATAATCTGGACAGACCGAGTGGGAACCTGTGGAATTTTTATAGGAGATAAAAATGAGCAGGGAAAGGGATATGGCACTGAAGCGATGAAATTATTAATGGGTTATGGATTTAATACTTTAAATCTTAATAGGTTGGATTTAAAAGTTAACGATTTTAACTCAAGAGCAATAAAATGTTATCAAAAATTAGGATTTGTGGAAGAAGGGAGAATGCGAGAAGCTACTTTTGTAAATGGAAAATATCATGATCAGATCCTAATGTCCATATTGCAAAAAGAATGGAAAAATACGAAATATGAGTAAGGATTAATTATTTTAAATATTATAAGAATTAAAGTTAATAGATAATAAGACAAATAAATTATAAAATTGAAAAAGTGGTATCAATGAGTAAAAAAGTAGTATCTATTGTAAAATATAAAGATCCTCTAGTCTCAGTTAAAAAAGCAATAGAACTAGTTGATGGATTTGAACGACTACCTGTTGATGGGAAGATATTTATTAAACCTAATTTAGTTTATTGGAATAGACATTGCGATTTTCCTAAATGGGGTATGCTAACCACATCAAGAGTAGTCGAGGACGTAATAAGGCTATTGAAAGAACGCGGCGTCAACGATATTTCAATTGGGGATGGAATAATTGCCGATGATCCTAAGGATAAAGAGACACCTGAAGATGCCTTTGAAAAATTAGGATATAATTTGCTAAAGGAAAGATATGGGGTCAAATTATATGATTTATTTTCAAGACCTTACGAAAAAGTCGAATTAGCTGAAGGTGTGACAGCTAAAATGAATTCAGATATGCTTCATTCTGATTTTCTGATAGATATCCCCGTTTTAAAGACCCATGCTCAATGTGTAGTTAGTTTGGGGATTAAAAATTTAAAAGGATTTATCAATATTGCATCGCGCAAGAAATTTCATGGTGCTGATCCAAAATATAATCTACATTACAATGTGGCGCAATTAGCAAATAAAATCCCCGAAAGTCTTACGCTCATCGATGGGATTTACACCTTGGAGAGGGGTCCTACGTTTGATGGAAAGGCTCATAGAAGTGATATATTGGTTGCATCTAAAGATATGTTCTCTGCAGATTTAGTAGGTTCAAACTTATTAGGTATAGATCCTGCTGATGTTCCTCATTTAGTTCAGGTTGGGAAAGATAGAAGCCGTCCTCTCGATTTAAGCGATATTGAAATTAAAGGTGAGTCCCTTGAATCATTAGCAAAACCACATGGATGGGAATTTATATATAAAAAGAATGATACTCTTCCACTTTCATATGCAAAAGCCGGTATTGGAGGTATTAGTTATCCTAAATATGATGAAACTATGTGTACTTTTTGTAGTTTCTATAATGGGGTTATTTTAGTCGCGATCAAGGAAGCATGGAAAGGAGAAGATTTTGATAATATAGAAATCTTAACAGGGAAAATAAAAGAACCCACTCCGGGGATGAATAAAACAATATTACTCGGTCAATGCCAGTATAATAAAAATAAGGATAATCCAATCATTAATGAATGTATTCCTATAAAGGGATGCCCTCCAAGTGTAGAAGAAATACAGAGCGCTCTCAAACAAGCTGGAATTCGAGTACCTTCATATATTTTTAAAAATATTGAGAAAGCTCCGCTTATATTTTTGAATAAATATAAGGGAAAGCCAGAGTTTGAGGATAAATTTTACCAAATTGTCTAAATAATTTTTTATTCCACTTTTTTTGATCTAGTACCATATACTAAATCCTTGTACATAATAGTTAAATGTTTAATTGTTCTATTAAAACTCGAATCTAAATGATATTTTGGAAATAATATATGAATTATAAAAAATCAAATATTTTTGTTTTATTCCTTTTACAGTTGTTACTTATACAGCAAATCTTAGGAATATCATTTGAAAATCGTATCAATTTGTCAAGAATCTCACCTGAAAGTTCTAATACTGAAGGGAATGATTCATGGACAAAAACATGGAGCATATTAGGATCTGACTGGGCGAGTAGTGTTGCTATTGATTCCTCTGATAATATATATGTTTTAGGAGGGACAAGGAATGCACAAACAGGATTAGAAAATTCCTTCATCACAAAATTCAATCAAATGGGAGATTTATTATGGCAAAATTTATTGGATTATAATGAATCTAATTCAATAGTTTATCATACAATTAAAATTGATAAAAATAATAATCTTTTTCTCGTAGGAAATTTTGAAGATAAAAATGATGGGAAAGATTATATTATTCTTTCCAAATTTAATAATTCAGGAGATCCTCTATGGAACAAAGTATTGGGTGGTTATGAATGGTTAATTTCTTATGATATGGCTATTGATCTGCTTGGCAATGTATATATCGTAGGATCCATAGAAATTAATCCGTTAAACCATTTAGATACATATATAGTAAAGCTCAATAATTCGGGGCATAGAGTATGGAATTATACATTAGGATGGCTCGATTCTGATGAATATTTTGCTGTTACGACTCATGCTGACAATAAGATTTATACCGCTGGAACGATTAATGATAAAGCAATTATTCTATCGTATAATTCCTCTGGGCATCAAGATTGGAATTATACTTGGAATCTCCCATATTATGAACAAGATATTGCAGTTGATTCTGATGGTTTTATTCTTATTGCTGATGGAGCTAATTTAATAAAAATAAATTCTACTGGGAGTTCAATATGGAACTATTCGCTACCAGAATATTCTGTGTTTAATACTAAGGTAATAACAGATAATAATAATGATATCTATTTAACGGAAAATAGGTTTATAAAATGCATAGATAATTCATTCTTTTTAGTATCTATGTGTATTTGCACAGCAATTTATCTTGAAAAGTTAAATTCCTCTGGAGGCCTTTTATGGCAGAGAAGGTGCACTGGATGCGCTGATGTTTACTTTTCTGATGTGGAGATTGATCCAACAGGTAATATCTATATTACTGGAGGATTTAAGGGGGATTTCGGATGTATAATTCCAGATCATAATGCTCTTTTAATGAAAAATCCTAAGTCATTTGTTGGTGAGTGTGTTGAAATTTACTATGATTTGATATTCCTAATTCCTACACCCATATTTATAGTAGGAATAATATTTGTAGTAATAATTATTCGTAAATTTCTTACTGCTAGAAGTTAATTACCGAATTATTCTAATCCTTTATTCTCTTACGATTTTATATTCAATCGCTAGATTCGGTCAGCAATAATAAATACATGACGTTCTGGTACAGCAGGTTCATCAATTCCAACATAATTAGTTTCAATAACCTTAAATCCAAGTGATTCTAGAAATCGTTTCCATTCTTTTATTTTAAGAAAATTAAGAGGAACGTTTATATCCTCATCCCCTATAACTCGATTGTAAAACCAATCAACAAAGCTATTAGTAATTCTGATCTTCTCTTCTTCAATATAAGCTTCTTTGATTATTAAGCGATTTTTTGTTATTCTTGCTGCTTCTTCTAAAAGATGCTCTGGATCATTTGCATGATGTAATACTGTATAGAGAATGGTTGTATCCACCTCTTTATCAGCTAATGGTACCCTATCTTCGGGATCATATAAAATCAATGGAAGATTTGTATAGTTATAATCTATAACATCGACTAAAACAACATCTTTATCAAGTTGATCTTTTATTTCTTGTGCTAAAAGCCCATTTCCTGCACCTAAATCAAGAACTTTATTTCCAATAATATATTTTCTTATTTTCTCGAATCTGCTTTTAACAATATCCAATTCTTTAGCCTTTATATCCTTATCATTATCAACATGACTTCTTATAAACTTTCTTAGTGTATCTTCAACCTCAATAAGAGGTAGTCCTTTTTTAATCCCCTTTAATATGGTTCTACTTACATATAGCCAAAAAATTTTACGCTTAAATAAGTTTATCTTGACATATTTCATGGAAGCTAATATTAATGAACGGATTTCGTTCAAATAGTTCTTGTCTTCCTCAATGTTCTTAGAAAAAATAGGATATATGATATCTTCTACTATTTTAATATCATTAGGATCCTTTAATTTATGAAATTTTATTGTCTCTTGTTGAAACATTTATTTAATACACCTATAAGTTTTTAAGTAAGTGAGCATTTGCTCACTTATAAAGTTTATGAGTAAAAACTCATTTAATATTTTATAATGTCAAATAAAAAATTTTCACGGAATAAAGAAGAAAAAATTAATATAATTTATGATACCTTTTTTAAATTAATCTTACAACGGGGATATTCTAAAACCAGCACAAACCATGTAGCAGAATCCGCTGATCTTAGTATTGGTACGATTTATAAATATTTTCCAAAAGGAAAAGAAGATATTATACGAAAATACTTTGAAGAATCAATGGAAACATTTTTTGACAGTCATAATTTAAGTAAGATGAATGATGAAAATGTAAGAGATTTTCTTTATCATTTTGTGTTAGATTTATTCAAGAATCATAAGGAAAATGAAGGATATAATCTTGCTTTTAGATCTGCTATACAATCTGATAAAGAATTACATAATGCCTATAAAGCAAAAGTAATCAACTTTTTTAAGGATACACTCCATAGGGTTAGAAAAGTAAATGAAAATATGAAGAAAATACCTGAGAATCAACTGATAGAAGTGTTTGTCTTCATGTATAATCTGGTTAATGCGCTTATATATCATCATTTGGCATTAATGAAATTATTTGATACTGATGATAAATTTGTAGAATATCTTTCAAATTTAGTAGTTTTTTCATTAAATTATTATCTTAAAAGAGATAATGTAGCATCAATGTGATCTTATGATTAAATGAAGAAAAAAGTAAAATTTATTTCAGACCTTGACAAAAGGAATCAACATTTTTTGGAAGAACATTATGATTATAGCCTCCTTCTAAAAGTGCATATCTTCTTCCTTTACATAGCTTCTCAGAGTATTGCTTCATTAATTCTCCAAGTTTAAAGTAATCATCTGGATGCAGTAAATGACCCCAATCCTCGATTCCTTGGTCGAATCCCGCACTTGCAACAAAAATATCAATATCAGATAAATTTTCCATATAATTCTCAACTTCTCTCATATAAATTTCTCGATTAATCCCATCAGGATTGAGTATTTTTACTCGGAAATCATCATTTCTATTTTGCAGAATGTTTATATTCCCATCTCCCGTATGAAGATCAAAATCTAAGATAAACGCAGAGTTTATCTTCTTTTCAGAGTAAAGTCTTAACAAACTAATTGAGATATTATTAAAATAGCAAAAACCCCAGCAAGAATCGGCTGAAGCGTGATGTCCAGGAGGCCTTATTACAGCAAAACTCGGATCCCCCTTATAGGCTTCTTCTGCAGCAACAATGGCACCACCAGCGGCTAAGGAAGCCAATTCATAAAGAAGAGGATTTCTTTTTACAGAGTTATAGTGTCTTTCTGTGTGAGCCCTTAATATATCATCTTTTGATGCAGGGTAAGGTTCTATTATTTCATAGTTAGGATTCTTCGAGAGAGCCTTCATAATTCCCTCTAAACGCCCTACTGAAGCCGCAGGATCCATTGCATAATTGGCATTATAATACCTTTCATGAAAAATAATTTTCATCTTTGTATCACAACAATATTTTAAGCGTTCAATTTTTAAATATTTTATTCGCTTTAGGAATCATATTTTCTAAATTCTAAAACAGAAAGATTTAGGTTTTTATATTTAATAAAGGAAAAAAGATTAAGAAATTAATTACTATTTGATTTTTTTCCATATTTTTTGAAGATTAAAATCCCTAAACCGATAATTAATATACTCATTAGAGATAATATTCCCAGATTTATCCATATACTTAAATCTGTTAAGGGGATACCTTCAACCAATATCGAACTTAGTGATTCAGTGGCGTAATAACTTGGCAAAAAGTATGCGATTATTCTAGTTGCATCAGTTAAAGGGACAAACGTACCAAAGAACATCTGAGGAAGGATAAAGATAAAGGAAAGCGCTGTTGCTGTCCCCGAACTTTTTGCTATAGTACTGCATAAAAGACCAAAACCTACCGAACATATGGAAAGGATTATCATAAAGAGAAATGCGAGCAAAAATCCAATCACATTCCCCTCAGGTCTGAACCCTATAAGAAGTGAACAAACTGCGACTATTGCGACTTGAACAATAGAAAGTAATGTATTAGAAATAATGTGGCTTCCCATAAATTCTGCTGAGGTCGTAGGAGTTAAATTTATTCTTTTTAACAATCCCTGCTCACGATCATCACTAAAAGTCTGAGCAACAATCATAATTATAAAGATGCATGCATAAGCAAACAAACCTGGTGTCATTAAATCAAATTGACTTAATCCAGCAATCCCAGTATCTATTGTTCCAAATGCTAATCCAAATACCAGAGTTAATGCTGCGGGAAACAAGATCATCAAAAAGAGATAAGCTGGCTCTCTTATTATCTTTTTTAAATTCATTTTTACTAATGCTAAAACTCTCTGTATATTCATTTTTAAATCCCCTCCACAATTCTTCTGCCAGTAATTTTTAAAAATACTTCTTCTAGATTCTTTACTTCATATTTTTTTATTAATTCTTTTGGAGTCCCAATAGCAATGAGTTCTCCATAATCAATAATTCCAACTCTATCGCTCAGTACCTCAGCCTCTTCCATATAATGCGTGGTTAAGATTATCGTTTTTTGCTGCTCTTTCAAAGCTCTAATAAATCCCCATACTTTTCTCCGTGCTCTCGGATCCATTCCTACCGTTGGTTCATCAAGAAAAGCGATTTTTGGATCATGAATTAGAGCCATTAGCATATTTAATTTACGAAGCATTCCACCGCTGTAACCTTTTACTTTTCGCTGACTTGCATCTTCAAAATCCAGAGTCTTGAGTAAATATTCAATCCTTTCTTCTATTTCTTTTTTCTGCATTCCATGGAGATTTCCAAATAGTTTAAGATTTTCTTTTCCAGTAAGAAATTTATAGATCGCTGCTTCTTGCGGGCAAACACCAATGAGTTGTTTAACAAATTTTAATTCTTTTCTTACATTATATCCTCCCACAAACGCTAATCCATCCGTCTGATTTACTAATCCAGACAGAACATTGATAGTAGTTGTTTTTCCTGCTCCATTTGGTCCAAGAAGACTGAATAATTCTCCATTTTTTATCTTCAAATTCAAATTATTAACGGCGGTTATATCTTCGTAC
Organism: Promethearchaeota archaeon; assembly: GCA_016840165.1. Classification (GTDB taxonomy): domain Archaea; phylum Asgardarchaeota; class Lokiarchaeia; order Sigyniarchaeales; family SOKP01; genus SOKP01. Next base: position 77,507 of record JAEOSU010000018.1, on the reverse strand, counting down.
TTTTTCACTAAATTTTGAATATTAATTGCATATTCATTATTCGGATCTAAAATATTTTCAGGAGAAACAGTCTTATTTTGACTTCTTGTTTTAATTTTCATTTATCAAATCAATTCATTTAGTTTTTAATTAAATTCTATTTTCATTTAATTTATTATTTTATTAGTCCAATATTTGAAAGTACAAAGCGAGCTATCTTTTATATAATTAATGTTTAAGCTTTATAAGTGAAATAAGGGAAAAGTGATTTGAATCTTTGATGATTTATCAACTAGTTAGGTTAAAAATAAGAAAAAAAAATAAGTTTTTCATTTAAAATTTAAGATTTAGTAGTTCTAGGATTCTCTGGTATTCTTGTCTTATAGATATAGATACCCATAGCAATAAGAAATAATGCAAATATGACTATGGTTACTAGAACAACAAGAAAATTAATGGAAGTCGAATAGAATTTCTCATCTATTATTGCATAATTCACCAATAGAGTTCCTTCTAAGCCTGTCATATAAGTTATGTTTAACATCTCGAATTTATCTTTCGGAAGATTCAAAGTATCTAAAAGATTGATTTAAATTTTTTAAACAGAATTAGAAAGAAATTAAAATCATCTATATGGTTCTAATTAAAGCCTTTTACTTAATTTCTCAATCATGTCCTTTGTCATAGATTCAAGATTGTACATTGGCTCCCAACCCCATTCTTTACGAGCAAGTGTATCATCTATTGATTTTGGCCAAGAATCCGCAATTTCCTGTCGAAAATCAGGTTTATAGTCAATTGTGAACTCTTTAAAATGCTTTTTAATTTCAGAAGCAATTTCACCTGCTGAAAAACTCATCCCTGTAATATTATATACCCGCCTTTTTAGTTTTGAATTATCTGCTTCTAATAAATCAATCAATGCTTTATTGCAATCGGGCATATACATCATAGGTAGTACGGTATCTTCGCGTAAAAAGCATGTATATTGCTTATTTCTTATTGTTTCATAAAAAATCTCTACAGCGTAATCAGTTGTACCTCCCCCAGGTAAAGTTTCGCTACTTATAATTCCCGGTAATCGAATGGAACGAACATCGAGTTGATACTTATGATAATAATATTCACAGAGTAATTCCCCCGCAACTTTAGATATACCATACATCGTGGTTGGTTCTAATATAGTAGTATTTGGTGTGTTTTCTCGGGGGGTCGTTGGTCCAAATGCAGCAATAGAACTTGGCCATATAAGAGTTTTAATACCATACGCCCTTGAAGCTTCTAATACATTTATTAAACCATTAATATTAATGTTCCAAGCAGCTTGTGGCATCTTCTCTCCGACCGCAGATAAAATTGAAGCCATATGAAATATAGTATCAATTTCATATTCAAAAAGTACCTTTGAAAGCAAGATTTTTTCTAAAGCATCTAAATAAATTACAGGACCATTTTCTTTAACCTCATCCGGAAGCGGTGTCTTTCTACCCGTAGCAATAACATTATCATTGCCATATTTTTTTCGTAGTTCAGGGACTAATTCACTTCCGATTTGCCCTGCTGCCCCTATTACCAAAATTCTCCTCATTTATATCCCTATTCTTGAGTATACATTTTTTATGTATGAATCATAATTATATCAATTAAAAAAGCTTTATTCTCTTTTCCCATTTCATGCCCCTATTTTTCATATAAGTAAAACATATAAATTCTTCTAAATACCTTAACGTAATAAAATCATAAAGAATTTCATAAGATATAAGGTGATATAATGAATCGTTCACCCACAGCATTTTTAAAAGAAGAAATGACCGATCTCCGAGACAAGAATTTGGAATGGATAATTCGCTATCTTGAAGATGGGTCTAAACCTCATTCTGTTGTAGATGGAAAAAAAGTATTAATGTTAAACACAAATAATTATTTAGGTTTAGCTACTCATCCTAAAGTTGTCCAAGCCAGTATAGATGCAATAAAGAAATATGGTGCTGGAGCCGGAGCTGTACCTGTAATTGCAGGTAGTTTTGATTTAACAATGGAATTCCAGAGGAAATTTGCAAAGTTTAAGGAAGTTGAAGCCTCGCTTTTATGTCAAACTGGATTTGCAGTAAATTCAGGATTAATTCCAATGTTAGTTGGGAAGCCTGATATTGTGGTCTCAGATGAATTGAACCACGGTTCTATTATTGATGGTGTTCGACTCTCTGGAGCAAATCGAATTATTTATAAACATTGCGATGTTGGTGATTTAGAACGCCAATTAAAGGAAGCGGAGAAAAGTAAACCGAGAAGAATTTGCATCATTACGGATGGAGTATTCTCTATGGATGGAGATATGGCCCCTCTCGATGAAATTACAAAAGTTGGCAAGGAATTCGGAGCCATGATATTTGTAGATGATTGTCATGGGGAAGGAGTTTTAGGTAATGGTCGAGGTATAGTTGCTCACTTCAATCTACAAGGAAAAGTGCATGTTGAAGGAGGAAGTATGAGTAAAGGGTTTGGAGTCTTTGGAGGTACTGTAGCAGGTTCAAAAGACTTAATCGAATTCTGTGCGAATAAAAGCAGAACCTATTTATTAAGTACTGCTCATCCTCCCGGTATTGTTGCAGCAAACACTGCTTCAATAGAAGTAGTCGAGAGTGAACCGGAACATGTACAGCGCTTATGGGATAATACTAATTATTTCAAAAAAGAAGTGCAGAACTTAGGATATAACACGGGGAACTCGCAAACACCAATTATCCCATTGATTATTGGGGACCCAGGAAAAGCTCAAGAATTAGCCCGATTGCTTTTTGAAGAAGAAAATATTTATGGCACACCAATTGTGTTCCCAATGGTTGCAAGAGAACTATCGCGAATAAGAGTACAAATGAATGCTTTGCTAACCAAGGAAGACTTAAACATGGCATTAGCTGCAGTTGAAAAAGTTGGTAAAAAGTTGAATATTATTTAATTTTTCTTTTATTTTTTTCCGAGTTGTAAAAATAAAAAAAAAGAAAGTTGGTTTTATTTTTCTGTTTTTACAAATGAGATAATTACTATTCCTATAACTAGAATTAAACCAACGGAAATTAAAGCAAAACCATAAGCGATTTTTCCTATGAGATCAAAAGTAAGTAAAATTGCACCCCATACTAATGGGCCAATAGCGGAAGAAGCTTTATTACTAATTTCTGAAAAACCCATAAATTCTCCAAATTTTTCTTGGGGAGCAAGTTCAACTACCATTATGCGTTGAGCAACCCATGTTCCTCCGAGAGCTGGCCCTGCTATTATGCCCACAAGAAGACTTAATATGAATTCTGGGTTTGCGCCCACCAATATATACGGTGTAACAAAAGTAAGGATTGTAGCCATCGTTAATGATGTCAGCCATAGGGCACCTACGAGATAGAATGTTTTTTTCGCGCCATATTTATGTCCAAATTTACCAACGAAGTAAGTAAATACGACCGCTGAAACTGTAGCAATTATTATAAAAATGATCGCTACAGTATCGTCTCCTATGCCTGGTGTAAAACCAATTATTAAACCATCGGTAACTAATGGTGTCATATATAAAATTATTACGCTGGCAATATCCGAAACAAAAAAGTATCCTAGCATGAATATAAACAATTGTCTATTTTTTCTCAAATCTCTCAGGGTTCCTTTTATTTGTCTGAAGGCACCAGAAACTAAGTTTGCGATAGATGGTAATTTTCCTTTTTTCTGTTTTTCACGTACGAAGAAAAAGGGTATAGCAAAAACGAAAAAAAGGATCATGGATAAAACAAATGGTAAAATTGTTTCAGTGTACCCGTAAGAGAGTGGTCCTTGAGTTGTATCACTTGTTACATTTCCAAATATTGCAATCAAAGGCAATAAAACAAGGAGGGAAATAATCGTTCCGAGATACCCCCATGCAACTGTGAAACCTGACACTTTTCCCACATCCTCCTTTCTTGCGATAAAAGGAAGCATAGCATCAAAAAAAATTAAGCTAAAATTATAGGCTATGTTTGCTATAACATAAAAAAGTAAAACAAATGCAAGATTGTGATATAACCCAATAAGGCTGGCAAAGATAAGAATAATAAAAGTTAGTCCTATTACAAAAGGCTTTCTTTTTCCTGCTCGGTCGCTTAACGCACCCATTATAGGTACTAAAACTGCAATTCCTATCTGCATAATTGCACTTGCAACGCCAAAGAGAAAACTTGCATCCCCATACGACATTCCATGTTCCAATTGTCCAATTACTAATACGTAACGGTTAATAATTAAGCTTACAATTATCATAGAGTAGATGGTATTGGCTAAATCATACATTGCGTAAAAAAACACGTTCCGTTTCGAGGTCTCTGTTTCAACTTCTACTATTTCATTTTCATCTGTTTCCATTGAAATAACACTCAATTATTTTTTGTAAATTGATAAAATTGAATTAATTCAAAATCTTATAAATGTTGCATAATTGAAAACTTGAGAAACCCCTCATCCAATTGGATAAGTCAAATCAATTATTCCGGATAAAACCATAATTTTAAATAAAATCTCATTTAAATAAGTTTAATTAAATCTATTTAGAAATTAGGAATTAATAATGAGTGAAGAAAAGTTACCTTTTAAGGAAAAGTTCCTTTTTGGATTATCTGCTATTCCGGATCAATTAACTTATCAAATATTCCAGTTTCTCATATTTACCTTCTATTTCACGGTTGTTGGAATACCTACTCCCTTAATGATATTAGGATATGTCTTATGGGGTGTATGGAATGCTTTCAATGATCCTATGCTCGGTGCTCTGTCGGAGCGGACTAAATTTAGGGGAAAATGGGGTAAACGCAAATTTTATTTATTGATTTCGATAATACCATTATGTCTATCGATGATTTTCTTATTCTTTGTACCATTTGAAACAGGTGCAAGATTATCTGAATTCTTCTATTTTCTATTCATAATAATAATTTTCGAATTTTTTTATACACTTTTTGATGTAAATGTAAATGCTATATTCCCAGAAATGTTTCCAACTGAAAAAAAACGAGCAGCGACTAATTTATTTATAAAAATTACAACTATAATAGCTTTAATCCTTAGTGCATTAGTTCCAGCAATCTTTATTAGTGATTACGTTCCTGACTCACCAGCAGAAGTACCAACTATAAAGGGAGAATACTTTTTAACAATGGTCGTGATAGCTATAATTACATTGATATTATCGATTCCATTTTTGTTAAAAGGCATAAAAGAAAAAGCTGAATCAACAGAAGATTTGGAAAAAAGGCCTTCTTTCTTTCAATCGCTAAAAATTACATTAACGAATAAAACATTTGTAAAATTTGTTATTGCAAATACTATGGTTTGGTATGTATTTAGTATTTTACCAATCATTCTGCCTATATATGCTGATGAGGTAATGGGAATTGATAATGCTACAATTACAAGCATCGCTTTAATGTTAGCTTTTGTGGTAGCAGCGATAACAATGCCACTCCATAGAAAGCTTGGATTCAAATTAGGAATGAGAAATGCCTTTATGTTGACCATGGGTATATGGATAGTGTCTCTATTCCCATATTTTCTAATCAGTGGAATAGAATTACAAGTCGTTTTTATCATAATAACAGCGGTACAAGGATTCGCTTTATCTGGAACGCTATTTTATGTTGACATAATTCATGCTGATGTCATTGATGAGGATGCCCTCAAATTTGGAATGAAAAGATCAGGGAGTTTTTACGGAATTAATGCATTTATTCATAGAATTTCAATTATATTGGTGATACTAACACTTTGGAGCATGTTTGGTGGTATTGGTTGGGATAAACAATATGAATTTATCGTACCTGATCCATTTTTAAAAGAATTGGGATTAAAAGCTTTAATGTTCATATTTCCTGCTATAGCGTTAGTAATTGGTATTCTTTTTATGAAATCCTATGGTTTGCATGGAAAACGTTTAGAAGATGTAAGAGCAGAAATACAGAAACATCCAGAATTGAAATAAATTAAATTCTTTTTTATTTTTTTATTTTTTTCTTAAATATTTAAAAGAAAAATAAGGAACACTTAAGTTCTAACTTAATTATTTGTTTAATCCTAACATTTCTTTAGCTTCATCAACCGTAGCGGGGTCTCTCCCGATTTCTTTTGCCAAGCGAACCATTCGTTTAACTAATTGGGCATTATTTTTTACTAACTCTCCTTTTTCATAGTATATCGTATCTTCTAAACCCGTACGGACGTTCGCTCCCATACACATAGCAACTAAAGTAGTCCGTAAGTTATACTTGCCCACTGTTACTACTTGCCAAGTCGAATCTTTGGGGATTTGGTGGACCATATGCAACAAATTCTCAATACTAGCTGGGGCACCCCCTTTAATGCCTAATACGATGCTAAAATGAAGTGGTGGTACTAAAATTCCTTGATCTACTAGCTCTAGAATATTTGCAATATGACTTGAATCATATACTTCAATTTCTAACCCAAAGCCTTTCTTTTTGCATCGTCTAATATATTTCATATTAAAATCCATCGGATTTTGAAATACGGCGCCCCCATAAGGAGTACGGAATTCAAAGGTTCCAGCATTTATTGTATGCATTTCTGGAGGAGGATTAATATTTAAAAGATTTAATCGCTCTTTTAAGGTAGGTTGGACAATCTCGGAATGAACTTGCTTTCTTCCAGTCTTGGTGATAGTATGAGTGGTTTCGACGCGTGCCCCAATACCATTTCCTATTTGGCGAATGATTGGGCATTTTTCACCAATAAGTTTTACCGTCTTATTATAATATTTCAAATCAGGAGTATTTTGTCCATCATCCCCTCTTACATGTATATGTACTATCGAAGCTCCTGCATTATAACATTCTAAGGCGTCCTGAGCCTGTTCTTCTGCAGTTATTGGCAAAGAAGGGTTAGCCCATTTCCCATGAATTCCGCCTGTTATAGCTGCGGTTATGATTACTTTCTTCTCTGATAATAAATCGGTTTTCATAATTTTTACATCTTAAGAATTAAAAATACTATATGTAGAATTATTTTGAGCTTTTTGTTTATATAATTTTATTTTGAGAAAATTATCTTTCATTTTACATAATCTGTAAATTTCGGTATCAATCCATTTTTCATTAATGATTCATACTGCGAATGGGAACCATCAATAATCGCTCTTGTCTTATCATATAATTCTTGTTCAGATAATTTTTTTTTAGCTATATTTTGTTCAATAGCTTTCAATCCCGCAGCTACAGCTTGTTTAATGAACACATCCTCGTATGCCATAGTTGGTAAAATACAAGTTTCAATAAAGCATCCTTCAATCTCATATACTAAATCTGCTAAAGAATGTGAGGCTGCAATACACATTTCATCTGTTATTGTACTAGCTCGTACATCTAGAGCGCCTCTAAATATACCTGGAAAACATAGCGAATTATTTACCTGATTAGGGAAATCTGAACGACCTGTGGCTACTATAGTTGCTCCTGCTTCATGAGCATCCCATGGAAATATCTCTGGGATTGGATTAGCCAACACAAAAACAATTGCGTCATCAGCCATCTTTGAAATCCAATCCTTTTTAATAATATTCGGTCCAGGAATACTTGAAGAGATTAGAACATCAGCACCGTCTAGAGCATCACCACAATCTCCACTTATTTGTTCCTTATTACTAATCTCAACTACTTCACATTTATAATTATCTGGACAGTTCAAATCTGGTCGATCTTTGTATAATATTCCGGTTGAATCAACAAAAATCGAATTTTCAATATTAAAGCCGTCAGCTTTTAATAATCGATATATCCCAAAATTCGCAGCACCGATACCATTGAATACGATTTTAATAGTATTCTTCTTTTTTCCAACTATTTTTAAGGAATTGATTAACCCTGAAAGGACTACACATGCAGTACCTTGTTGATCGTCATGCCAAACAGGAATTTTTATTTCTGGATCAGCTCTTAATTTGTCAAGAATTGTAAAGCATTTTGGATTGCTTATATCTTCTAAATTAATACCCCCAAAAGTTGGCTGAATCATTTTTACAAATTCTATAATCTGATCCGCATTACAACAATTATTGGTGCCTATACTTAGTGGAAATGCATCAACTCCTCCTAAATACTTAAACAACAATGCTTTCCCTTCCATCACGGGCAATGATGCTTCGGGACCAATGTTTCCTAAGCCTAAAACCCTACTTCCATCAGATACAATTGCCACATAATTCCATTTACTCGTATAATCGTAGACTTTATCTTTATTTTTATGAATCTCTTTGCAGGGAGTTGCGACGCCTGGAGAATACCAGATACTAAAATCATCATAACTTGAAATTTGGCATCTAGGCATAACTTGCATCTTCCCTTGATAAAAAGCATGCATCTTAAGGGCATTTAAGCCTGGTATCTTCGACTTTCTAATTAACTCTTCTTTTGAAACTTTTTCCATAGATAATGAAAGCATGGCATGAATTTTAACTTAGGTTTTGATAACATTATTCTATAATTCTACATTTTTAATTGAAAGTCAATTATAATTTTATGAGCTTTATATGTATGATATTAATATTACGTTTCTCATCTCATTAGCCATTATCTCTCTCGGATATATCATCAAACGTATAAAGATAATAAAAGAAAAAGATGGAGAAGTACTCTCGAAAATCATTTTTAATATTACATTGCCTGCTGTAATTCTCAAATACACTACCTCTGTCCAATTTGAATTGTCCCTGATTTTACTTCCGATTGTAAATATCTCATTTGGAATTATCATGGCATTAATCGGTTTAATTATCTCACGAAAGAAAAAGCGAGCCATTAAAGGGCTCATGATAATGACGATGATTGGATTTAATGTGGTTCATTTTTCTTTTCCTTTAGTGGAAGGAATTTGGGGAGAATCCGGTATGCAACTGATAACTTTGGTTGATGCTGGTAATGCATTTTCAATTTTTGTATTATCATATATTTTAGGTACAATATATTCCCCTAAAAATGAAATTGAAGATAATAGTATATCAGTGAAATATTTGGGAAAAAAATTATTGAGATCGGTTCCGCTATTAACTTATGCTGCTGCTTTAATAATAAATTTCTCTGGAGTTGTTATCCCGTCATTTTTTAATGAATTAATCGATATCATTGCACGAGCAAATGTCGCCTTGTCACTTCTATTATTAGGCATACTATTAAGATTTAAATTTGAACGGACAGAGTGGACAACTATTTTAAAAGTGCTTATTATTCGATATTCTGTGGGAATCTTTTTTAGTATATGTTTGTTTTTCTTGTTTCCTGCTTCAATTTTTGACTCTTTATTTAGGACTATTATAGCAATTTCATTAATATTACCTATAGGAGTCGCAATTATACCATTTTCAATTGAGCTAGGATATAATGAGAAAGTTACCACTATGTTAGTTAACCTTTCTTTAATAATCAGTTTTATACTAGTTTGGATATTTGTTTTACTTTTAAGTGGATAACTTTTTTAATTGTTTTATAGATATTATTTCTTTTTTTTCCTGTAGGTATAAAATCCTTTACCAGTCTTTAAACCCAATTCACTACGTTCTACCATTTTTTTTAATTTATCTGGAGGTCTATCTCTGGGATCTTTCGATTCTTTGAAGTAAGAGGATTCTACATTGTAAATCACATCTAATCCAATCCCATCCATCATCGTAAAAGGTCCCATAGGCATACCTGTAAAAATTCGCCAAGCTTCATCAATATTTTCAATATCGGCAATTCCATCTGCCCACATTATTAAACACTCTCTTTTTACTGCTCTCCAAATACGATTGAATAGAAATCCAAAACTATGTTTTTTAAGGATCAATGGGGTACACTCAATACTTTCTATCCAATTTTTGCCTGTTTCAAATACTTCATCACTCGTCTGTGTTCCACGCATAATATCGACCATTGGTCGTACATTAATAGGTGCATAAAAATGAAGGTTAAGTACTCTCTCCTTTCTTTGAACAGAATCTTCAATTTTTGAAACAGGAAAGGAGGAACTATTTGTCGCTATTATTGTATCTTCCGAAACATAATCTTCTATTTGGGAAAATAATTTCTTTTTAATATTAAGATCTTCCGATACTGCTTCAATTACTAGTTCAACATCTTTTAAAGCGGATTCAAGTATGTTAAAATATTTAACTTTGGTAATAACATGTTCTTCATGTTTGCGCTTTAGGGCTTTTGTTATGAATCCCTTAGCATCTTCAAGTACTTCTGAATCTATATCATATATGTGTATAGTATAGTTATGTAAAGCAGCCCAATTTGCTATCTGCCTTCCCATAAAACCAGCACCAATTATCCCTATTTTTTTTATATTGAGACTCATATTTTTCATTTTTTTTTTTAATATAATTTCATTTTGTATAATCATAAAATCCTTTGCTTGATTTAACTCCAAGTTCCCCTCGCTTAACTTTTTCTTCAAACTTTTTGGGAGGTTTATCAGTGGGATCCTTACTTTCATTGTAATACATCATTTCAATATCATAAACAACGTCCAAACCGATAATATCCATAAATTTAAAAGGAGCAATAGGGTTTTTAGTAAAGATCTCCCATGCTTTATCCACCGTCTCTAGTTCTGCGTATCCACCTGCCCAAATTTTTAAACATTCTTTTTTAATTGCCCGCCACACTCTGTTGAATACGAAACCAAGGCATTGTTTTTTTAGTACTAATGGCGTAATTTCTATACTTTCTATCCATTCCTTTCCTATTTCAAAGGTTTGATCACTGGTTTTTGTTCCACGGGCGATGTCAGCCATTGGAAAAGCAGGTAATTTATAAAAGTGAATATTCAAAACTTTATCCTTACGTTCTACAGCTTCTTCTAACATAGAAACAGGAATCGAAGAACTATTGGTCGCTATGATTGCATGAGAAGGGGCGGCTTTATCAATCTGGGAAAAGACATTCCTTTTTAATTCAAGTTTTTCAGGTATCGCTTCAATGATAAGATCTGCCTCCTTAACTGCTTCATTCAGACTATCCTTAATATGAATGTTTCCAGAAGCACCTTTTTGTTGGATTTTTTTGTATGCAGTTTCAACAAAATCTTTAAGCCCCTCTTGTTTAACATCGAAAATAGTTACTTGATAACCGTAAAAGGCAGCCCATTCGGCAATTTGTGTACCAAGGTTCCCAATTCCAATTATAGATACTTTTTTAATTGTTTTAATCATATATCTAACCTCTTTTTTTAAGCTTTAAATGTTGAGACTAACCATTCAACCAATTCTTTCCACGAGTTTGGAGGAAATTCAGCATGCTTAGCTCCAGGAAGTATAATAAACTTTTTATTCCCACTTGGAATTTCATCAAATAATGAGCGAGCAGATTCAACTGTGAATAATTCATCGTTCTCTCCGATTCCTAAAAGAACAGGGATATCTAAATGCTCAGGAAAACTAACCTTATTTAAATTAAAGATTTTTATAAAACGGAGCGTGTATTTAAAATTATAGAGGGGATCATCTAAACCAGTCATTCCTTCCCGCTGATAAGATATAACCGGCTTACTAGGTTTAAAAATGGAGCTAAAAAGAATTTTAAGTTTCTTAAAAGTAGAAGTTTTTGTATAAACTCCTGGTCTTATGGTTCTAGCACCACTTAAGAATATTAAACCTTCAATATCCTCTAAAAAGTAATTTGAAGCATAAATCGCCGTCATTATCCCTAAACTATGTCCTAATATCAGCAAACGTTTATGCCTCTTTTTTATAAAGGATATAGTTTCACCTATATCTTCAATGAAACTTTCCTTGCTAGGATAATCTCCGCGATTTCCGTCAGAGAGTCCGTGCCCTCGAAGATCCAAACCATAAACGGCATATCCAAACTTCGATAAAGCTTCTCCTATCATTACATATGGCCCACTATGAGCAGTAATGCCATGAAAGATAAGGATTGCGATATCAGTCTCTTCTTGAGGAACCCATGCTCTTAAAAATAATATTTTATCATCAGAAGTAGAAACAAAATAATGCGGTTCACTAAATTCTTCCCTATATCTTTTAACATCAACCATTGTTTTTCAATACTCTTTGATACTATAATCAAAAATTATGTAATAAAAGAAGATCAATATAAGGAAATATTTAATTCTATCTTAATTTAGAAAAAAATTCATTATAATTTTAAATACAAAAATGTGATGAACTATAATTATGGAAATCTACAAAAAATATAGTACAAAAATTTATTCTGAATTAGTAGTAATCAGTATCTTGTTTCTATTCTTCTTTCAACTCATAAACGACTTCGTGGAATCTATCTATGCCTTAAATCTAATTGAAGTAGAATTAAACGAAAATGTCTTAGCTTTATTCTTCCTTTTAACTCCAATTATTCTCCTTTTCTTTAAAAGAGGTTTTCCGAATATAGGATTTATTATAATTGGAGAAATAATGGTATTGTGCAGGATTTTACAGCCATTAATGCCGGTACAACTAAAGATGATAATAACTGGGATAGGATTAGGATGTTTCATGGTATTTTTTCCGGTCTTTCTTCATAAATTGGGGAAAGGACACTTTGAAAAAAAAGGGTTACATTTGGGCATTGGATTAGCAATTTCGGTATTTCTATCGGTTACTTTAAGAGTACTTGGAAGTTCGATTGATTTATCAACATATAGTTGGTTCATGTGGATTGGATGGATTTTTGCAATTTATTTAGCCATTATGATTCCACTCATCAATAAAAGGGTCCAAGAAGAACCTCCATTAGATACTAAAGATAACCTAAAAATACAACCAGGTAGTAAATGGAAAATTTTAAGCTTGAGCATTGCAATGATGGGGATAATCACACTATTATATTTTGCTTTTACAAGTCCTACTGTTTTAGCAAGATGGACAGAAGTAGACTATTTATTGATCCTTATATTATTTTTATGTCCAAATGCTCTATTTCTATTCTTACAACTATATCGCCCCGAAATCCTAAAACGACTAAATAAATGGATGTTATTATTATGGAATGTAATATTTATAGCAAGTTTAGTTATCGTGCTTTTGAGTAACACCGTTTTCTTTGCTTTTATTGATATATATCCCTATTTTGTTGAATCCAATATACTAAGTATTCTGTTTTTAATCATAATGCTGATCCTAAGTCCAATAATATTCATAGACTTTATCATGTTATCTCAAGAACTATTTAGAAGCAAACCGAGTACGAGAAAGTTAGGGGGAAGCTACTTTATAGCTAGCGGTTTCTTTCTAATTATGGTTTTATCTGCTGTATTTACAATCGTCTGGGATTATATACCTTTAGTGGGAGATATATTTCGCGACATGATTTGGTTAGTATATCTCATACTAGGACTTTCTTTCTTTCTCCCATTTATATTGGTCGCTAAAAATGTTCAAGTTATTAGGGAAAAAACAGTCTCAATACTTAGTAATAAAAAGCAAACGATGGTAATTATTATTATTTTAATAATTGCTTCCATTGTTCCGACGATAATTTTTGAATTTCCTTATCAACGACCTGTTTCAAATGCATCCTTATCAATTGTATCCTATAACATCCAGCAAGGCTCAGATGATAGTGGAAACAAAAATTTTGAAGGTCAGTATGAAGTTATAAAGAATTTAGATGGAGATATTATCGCATTACAAGAATCAGACACGTGTAGGATTTCAAGTGGTAATACTGATATCGTAAGATTTATCGATAATCAGTTGAAGCTTTATTCATATTATGGGCCGAAAACCGTGACTGGCACTTATGGGATTGCCCTTTTATCAAAATATCCTATACTTAATCCAAGAACATTTTATATGGAAAGTAAAGGAGAACAAACCGCGACTATCTGGGTAAAAATCATAGTAGGAACTACTGAATTTAATATTTTTGTTACACATCTTGGAAATTATGAGGATCCTGCTGAGGATAGATCCCAAATAGTACAACAAGAAAATATCCTATCCCTTATACCGGGATTACAGAATGTTATATTGATGGGAGATTTTAATTTTCGACCAAATACAGAACAATATAATATAACGGTTGCTGAACTATATGATTGCTGGGAATTAGTACCACCTTCTTTACAATTGATAGGAGATGTTCCAGATAGTTGGGTTCCACGATTACCACACGCTCGAATTGATCACATATTTGTATCGGGAGATCTAAACACCACAGTCTCACGGGTGCTTTATACCGGCGGAAATGCTGCCGATCATCCTTGTGTTTATGCCTCTCTTACTGGACCATTCTAGGGGTAATATAAAAAACTATTTTTAATTTTTTTTCTTTTTATTATTTATTATGATGGTAAGACTTTTACCTATAGAAAAAGACTTTATTTACTCCCATCTTCTTTTTATTGCAATCTGTGTTGTGATATTAGTTATTCCTTTTCCAATTTTAATTGGAATTAAATTATTTATTCTTGTACTAAACTATAATCTATTAATATTTTTGGTTGGAATAATTCGAAATTATTCAATATGGCTTAAATTGTACTTTTTCGTTGTTTTCATAAGTTTTTTTCAAGTATTTCCCGATTGGTACTTATCTGCTCAATTAAATATCTTGGTTTTTCCGGACGATGGATTTTTCAAAATAGGAACCGTATCCGCATATATGTTAGGTTTATGGGTAATTCCTCTTTTTATTATTTGTTTCATATCTTTAAGAATAAGAGAACGTGACTCCGTTAATAAGGCATATATTATAGCGACTTTCCTCTCATTGATAATATTTAGCGGTGCTGAGATGTCGATGTGGGTCTTTTCTTGGTACCCGCAGAACGTTATTCTCCTATTTGATCATTTAGCTGTTTATATTATTTTACCAGAAGTCATTCTTGGATTATCTACCTTTTATCTATTCTATAAATATGAAGTGAGTAAATTCTATGTTAAAATTATTTTAGCATTCGTAGTTATGCTTTTATACCTCGGTGCGGCAAACTTTTTCTATTTTCTTATTGAAAAAATTATTTTTGGGTAGTTTTTTAAAATTTTATAAAAAATTATTCGACAACGATTATCCGTTTGATCTTTTAGAAGGTTAATATTAATAAATTAAAGATGAAAAAGTTTTATAAGATACAAATTAGATTTACCTGATAACCTCTAAAAAAAATTTATAAGAAATTAAGTTTCACAAAGAAGGTGTAAAAATGAATAAAAAAATCATATTACAAGTCTTAAATTTGGTTACTAACATTGCTACTATTACTGTAAATGCTTTAGCAAACATTATTCCGATTGGAGGTCGAAATACGGGTGAATTATCTGATGCAATTCCAAACTTATTTGTACCCGCGGGATTAACTTTCGCGATTTGGGGTGTTATATACTTTTTGCTTTCTCTATTTTCTTTATATCAAATCAGAGATGTCTTCAAAAAGGAAGAAACTGACATGCCCTATTTAGATAAAATTAGCTATTATTTTATTATTGGAAATCTTGCAAATTTTGCGTGGATCTTCTTTTGGCATTATGTTTTAATTCCCCTATCGCTAGTAATGATGTTAATCCTCCTAATTTGTTTATTACAAATATACAGACGACTAGATATTGGCGGAGCAGAAGTCCCCCGATGGGAAAAGATCGCGGTACACGTGCCATTTAGCGTGTATTTGGGCTGGATTTCAGTAGCTACAGTAGCTAACATTACAGCAGTCTTAATATCAGCTGGTGTAGCTGACGGTGTAGCAGTAGCTGCAGGTGGGACTGGACCTAATTTAATTGCTGAGATCTGGACAATTTTAGTGATTCTCGTAGTAGTTATCATAACTTATGCGATGATACTCCTAAAGAAGGATACCGCATATAGTTTAGTCATTGTCTGGGCATTATTTGGAATTTGGTATAAACAGAGTACTTTAAATTTAACAGTTGCCATCACTGCACTAATTGCCCTAATAGTTATCTCAGTTGGAATCATTTATAATATAATAAGATGGTTTAGAAAATAAATTTCTATTAATTTTTCTTTTTTTTTAAAAAACTACCAAAAATTTAGCTAAAACAATTTAAATTGTAAGATATTTTGAATAAAGAGACTGATAAAAATGTTTTCACAAATTAAATTAGCGAATAAGATTGTTGGTAGAATCGCAAATTCTACTCTTATAATAAGGTCAAGAATACTTAATGAATTGAATCAAGCTAAAATGGTCTATATCAAATGTGAAAATTTCCAAAAGACTGGGTCGTTTAAATTTAGGGGTGCCTGGAATGCGATTAGTCAGCTTTCGCAGGATATGCGAGAAAGAGGCATTATTGCTCATTCCTCCGGAAATCATGCTCAAGCAGTGGCTTTAGTAGCAAAGATGCTGGGGATTAAAGCAACAATAGTAATGCCAGAAAATACTTCAGAATTTAAAAGAAAAGCAACTGAAGAATATGGAGCAGAGATTATATTTAGTGGGAATAATCCACATGATCGCGAGAAAATGGCTAAAAAGTTAGCTAACGAAAAAGGTCTTAGCCTTATTCATCCTCACAATGACAATCATGTTATTTTTGGAGCAGGTACAGTTGCTTATGAACTCCTAAGAGAAGTAGGTAAATTAGACTTGATATTAGTACCAGTTGGCGGTGGAGGATTGTTAAGTGGAACAGCTCTTGCGGCAAAAGGCTTAGATCGGAGTATAAAAGTAATAGGAGTAGAACCCAAAAATGCTGATGATGCCTATCGGTCTTTCAAATCAGGAGAGAGATTATTAGTTGAAAATCCTGATACTATTGCTGATGGATTACGAACTTCCTTAGGTGAGAACACTTTTCCAATCATTCAGAAATATGTTGACGACATAATAACTGTTAGTGAAGAACAAATTCTTAAAGCGATGATGTTTTATCTTGAGAATTTAAAAATTGTAGCTGAACCCTCTGGAGCAGTCTCACTTGCGCCCTTACTTTTTCAATTATTAAATAATGAGCTAACTAAAAATAAGCGAATAGGGGTTATATTAAGTGGAGGAAATGTGAATTTAGTACAATTTTTCTCAGAAATGAAAGAAAAGCACCTTATTTGATTGATTAAACTAAAAATCTAATTTAGATTATGCCAGAACTTCCAGAAGTTGAGACTTTTAAGCAATATTTTGAATCCACCTCTTTAAATAAGCAAATTAAAAATATCAAAATTAAAGATACTCGGATTCTCTCAATAGAGGAAAATATATTTATAAATACCCTTCGGGGTAAAAAATTTAACTCAGTTACTCGTCATGGAAAATATTTATTTGTAGAATGTAATTCATTTTTCTTAGTTATGCATTTTGGTATGACAGGAGATTTAGAATACTACAGAAGGGGAGAAGAAGAACCAAAGTACAGTAAAGTTTTGTTCGAGTTCACAAATAATCATATATTATCATATATATCTACAAGAATGTTTGGCAAATTAGATATTACTGACGACTATAAGAAATATATCAATAAAAATAGATTAGGACCCGATGCACTTACTATGAGTTATGAAGAGTTTTTAATGAGTTTAAAACGAAGAACTACTAATGTTAAGACCGCACTTATGAATCAAAGGATTATATGTGGAATTGGAAATATTTATTCTGATGAAATTTTATTCAGAACTCAAATAAATCCCCTAACTAAAATAAATATTTTACAGGAATATCAATTAAAAGAGTTATTTACAAATATTAAAGAGATTCTTAAGTATGGGATCAGAAAAAAAGGAAATCTCGCAACTTATTCAAGTAAATTAATAATTCCTCACCGAATTGAAGAAGAAAATTGTCCTATTTGTCACACACCAATTAAAAGATATGAAATCTTGGGGCGTCATGGTTTTTTTTGTCCTACTTGCCAAAAAGAAAATTGAACACGGAAAACCAGATTATTTACTGAAAATTGCTTTTAATATTAAATGCCGTAAATTTAAGACTGTTTTGTCAAAGTCATATAAATCATATAATAATCCTTCATTATTCTTCAATAGATCTGGCACGTAATCTGATTTTATAAACACAGGGATGATTGATTTCTTGTTTTCAAGAGCACTTATCCATTGATTTTTGACCTCTATTGAACTTAATGCTTCTTTTGAACAAAATACTAGCATTATGTCAAATTTATCAATAACATTTTGTGTAAACTCAAACATGTTTTCATTGGTTTCATAAGTCCGATAAATAATATCTTTGATTTCAGGATAAACTTTTAATTTTTGGATAACCTCTCTTATCTTAAATATTTTTAAATCTCCAAGATAAAAACTTATGAATAAAACTATTGGCCGTTTTAATAAATCACGATAATATTCGATCTCTCCTGAAATATCCGCGGATTTTGGCTTATGGAGAAAATAAGTAATCACCTTCACACGATTATCATAATCATGATGTTTTTTTTGAATTCTTGGTTTAAGCCCCCAGTAGGATAAAAAGAGCCCGACAATCGCCCCTATTCTTACTAAAACAAGAAAGATCCCATTAAGAATACTGTCTAGAAAACCAAATAAATAAATAAATATCATTCCTATTCCTAAAAATCTAAAATTATTTTTAATTTGAGGCTTAGAAATGGAAGATTTATAAATATAACCTATACCAGAAAAGATAAAGACAAAAAGGATTAATATAAGACCAAAAATCCCTAGAAATGAATTATTTTTAATACTAATCTTATAATAAAAGTTTTCCGCAGGATATCCTACAGGGATAACAGAATTGACCGGATCTAAAAATAGAAATACTAAGAAAAGTATTCCGATTATTTCTAAGAAATAAATGATATATATCTTTTTTGATGGTAAAAGGAGTTCCGCAGCCACATATTGACTTAAAAAAACGCTAAAAGGGAGTTGACCCCAAGTTAAATATATATAAACTAAAAGTTCTCCACTTGTATTAGTAAAAAGCACTAAAAAGAAATCTAAAACAATGGGTAGCCATGCAAAACTCACACTTATCATCGACAAACTTAGCATGCTAAGGAGCATAGTCTTCATCTTTATTGACTTGTAAAAAAAGTAGGACCCTAATCCATAACCAAATAATAAAATTACTAATGTAGAAACACCTATGATCCAATCATCAAAGGTAAAATTTACCATGCTTAGATTCCACCCAAGAATATAAAAATCTAATTTAAATAATATTTAGCAATGTTTATTTTTATTACTATCCAATTAAACTATTTTGAATAAGACTATAAAATTTAGATTTTTATAACTTAATTATAAATCTTAGTTGGAAGAATTAATTTATGCTAAATCTGGCTTTCTTACTTCAATAATTTTCTCTGCGATCTTATAAAATGCATTTTCTACATTTTTTCCTGTTAGAGCCGAAGTTTCAAAGTAATCTAGATTTAACTGGGAGGCTAATTTTTGTGCTTCATTAGTACCAATTTTACGTCCATTAGTTAAATCAGTTTTGTTTCCAAAGAGACATCCAATAAGCTCATGCTCAAGTATTAAGTTATTCTCGATATCTTCAAACCACTGAATTACACTTTGAAAGGATTTAGGATTTGTTAAATCAAAAATAAGTATAACAGCTTCAGCGCCTTGATAAAAATGTTTTCGCATAAGTTCGAACTTACTTTGTCCTGCTAAATCCCATAGAATCAACTCTATTATATTATCCTTAACTCTAAAACTCTTTTCAGTTATGTTTGTGCCCATAGTGGGGATATAGCTTCTTTTAAATGCATTATCAGTAAAACGTAAAATAGTACTTGTTTTTCCGACTCCTGGATCTCCAATAATTACTATTTTCGCCTTTAAATCAACTTCTTTTTCAGTTAATTTTTTTATTTCAGGAAATTCTTTATAAGAGAATTGCTGAAATTCTTTAATCCTAAAATCTTTTAATAATGCGTGAATACTATCTTTTAAATTCTCAATTTCTCTAAATATCAGCGATTTATCCTGATTTTGATTTTCTAATTCAACTATTTTACGGGTGGTCTCATTAAAAGGAGAATTGAAATAGTTCATATATTTATAAAAGAGGATATCTTCAACTTCTCGAAATAAAAATGTGATTGCAGATTGAGCAACTTTTCCCCGTCTTGATTCGTCGTCTCTTTCTATATATTTAATTAAACCTTTTAATTTCAACGAGGGAAAAGGAATAATTATAAGCGAATCTGGTATAAAACCATGATCAGCTGAGAGGATCGTAACCGTTTTAATGCTTACAAGCATTGAAATGTTCTCTGACAAATCTTGTGGAAGACAAAAAAGTGGATTTGGACCTAATTCATCATTAAATTCAGTGTATACTATGGAATGAATGATCGCTCTATCCAATCTTAATCCTCAACGCTAATAAATTATCGACTAAAAAGTTTTTAGTCTTATATAATTGAAAAATTAACAATATTTATTATTTGGTTATTGCTAAAATTCTATATAAAATTTATAAGATGATATAAATATCTGTTATTTGGATCAATTAGACATCAACTTTAGAAAATAAATCTCTTCACTTGATGTAGATTTTTCAGAAATTTAATACGTATAATATTACTCCCGTGATTGAACTACTAATTATTAATAAGAATATTAATAGATATTTTACTTTTTTTTTCATAATTTTTTATATTCTCAAAAATTTTTTATTTCTAACGATTAGTATAATCATAGAATCAAGGAATTTTAAGTAAATGAAGTATATAAAGATTTTGCTAATTGTGTAAAAACTTTATTAACATTTAAACCAGATAAAGCTGATGTTTCAATAAAGTTAAGGTTTAGATAAGAGGCTAATTCTTTTGCATTTTCCGATTTAATTTTAACTTGCTCTCTTAAATCACATTTATTTCCGATAACATAACCCATTAAGTTAGTTTGATCCTTGAATTGATTTTGTATATCTAGAAACCAGTTAGATAAATTCTCAAAAGAATTGAGATTAGTCAAATCAAATACCAAAATAAAACCATCAGAACCAACATAGAATTGATGACGCATTGTATCGAATTTTTGTTGTCCTGCTAAATCCCAGATTACAAGTTGAACAACGGCATCATCTATTTTAAAGATCTTATCACTAACGTGCACCCCTAAGGTAGGAATATAACTTCTTCGAAAAGCGTTATCAGTGTATCTTAATATAAGCGAGGTTTTTCCCACTCCCGGATCTCCTAACACAATGATTTTGAATTTATAATCTATCATTGTTGAATCTTTAAGTTTAAGTTTTGGAAATTCTTTTGATTCAGATTGAGATGTTTCATCAATCCGTAGCTCATTAAGTACTGTTTTGATTCTATTAATTAAATTCTTAACTTCTTTTTCGATTTCTTCCAATTTAGATCTATTTTCTTCCAAATTTCTAAAGATTTTTCCTATTTCCTCGAAAGAGTCGCTCAATTGTTCAAAATATTTGTAAAAGATAACATCGTTTATATCCTCAAATAAAATGGCTATTGCTGCCTGACCAATGCCTCCTCTTCGTTTAGGATCGTCCCACTTAATATATTTAATAATTCCTTTTAATTTTAGAGAAGGAAACGGTAGAATGACCAATTTTTTTGGAACATTACCATGTTCTCCCGAAAGTACCGTAATCACTTTAATACTGACATGCATCTTATTTACATTAGCAAAATCCTTAGGAAGAGTTACAACGGGATTAGGACCTACTTCATCATCTAATTGGATATACAACACAGCGGTAATAATATCTTGGTTTATCATTTAGCTGAATATATACTGGTTTGTAGATTTCATATAATCTTTATATTTGTAGATTATATTATCATTTTCTAATTTAAATTTTGTTTGTTTAAAATAGGAAGGAATATCTTATTAATACTTATTTAATACATATTATTTAAAATAAGTTCTAGTACAAATTTTAAAATAAAGAGTAATTTAATCCTTTATTTTTTCTAATAACGATAAAATTCTATAAATCGTTGTTCTTTGATGAAATGGAATATTTGGATCAAGAGATAAATCATCAACCATATACATTACATTACTCGCATGAACAGCAGGAGAATCATCCTTTTTTTTGAGTTCATCAATCCCTCTCTGAGCAATTCGTTTTATGTTGCGAGGGACTGAACGATCATTGATCATTCCATTAAGTAATTGTTCAACCTTTCCAAATGTGTCTAAAACCAGGGCAGTAAATTCTTTTTCATGGCTCATGATAAATTCACCAAATAACAAATTTACAGAAATATAGTAAGTAGGAATGATTTAATGAATAGTGAATAAAATATAATTTTATTGTTTTTCTATACTTAGTAGCTTTTCGTTTTAGCTAATTTATGAGAAATTCCTTAAAAAATACCAAATTCACGAATACTTTTCATCAATTGAGGAACCAGTTTATCATATGACTGTAATTGTTCGTGATATTCATTATAGAGATTATTAAAATTTTTAAATTTGCCAGAGTTAATATTCTGCACAAATTCATTTGAGATCCTTGTCGTATTTTCAAATATCTCATCAAATTTGGAAACATTAATATCTAATGTTTCTGAAATTTTCTTTCTTTTCTTTCGAGCAAGATTCCTTAATTTACCACGTGGAATTCGTAGTTTCTCAATTAAATCATCGCATTGGCTTAGAAAAGTATATGCTAATTCTTTATTATCTTCACTTAACTTGTTTTCAATAATTTCAGTCCTCCACGTATTGATCCTTCCTCGAGCAAAAGTATCAAAGTTAAGAGAAATTGAGTCAATTCCTTCCCTCACTAGAAATCGGAGAAAATCGGGATCATCACTCGGTGCTTGTCCACAAATTCCGACCTTTCTATTGTTTTCATGGGCGACTTTAATAAGATGGGAGACTGCTCTTCTAATTGCTTCACTATTCGTTATATAATTGTAATTTCGTGAAAGTGTAATCAGTTTTTCGTTATCTCTTCCAGCTCCGTAAATTAATTGAGTTAAATCATTGCTCCCTATTGAAAACCCATCAAATGTTTTACAGAAAATATCCGCTAGGAATATATTTGAGGGAATTTCTGCCATACAATAGACCTTTAATCCATTTTGACCTCGAATTAAATCTTGTGATCTCATTATCTGCTCAATATGAATGCCCTCTTCTGGAGTCCGTAAAAATGGAACCATTGGAATGATATTAATCAAGCCCCATTCCCTAGCCTTTTTAATTGCTTTTAACTCTAAGATAAAAGCGTTCTGGAAATCGTTAGAACAGTAACGTGAGGCCCCTCGGAAGCCGAGCATCGGATTATTTTCATCACTTTCATAAAACCAACCGCCAATGAGGTTTTCATATTCATTTGTTTTAAAGTCAGACAATCGAACGACACATGGAGCTATCTCACCATCTGGTAATTTTTTCCATACGCCTGCTGCGATAGTTGCTATACCCTCCGCCAACTTTTGTATGTAAAAGTCGACTTTATCATCATAACCTTCTGTTAGTTCTCTAATTTTGTCAATAGTGAGCCTTAAACGTTTAATCTCTTCGTTAAAGGGATCTTTATAGTGGAGATCACTTTTTTTTATATTTTCGATTTTTTTTCTTTGTTCTAATAAAATATCATATCTCATAAGTAAGGCATCGAAATCGATTAAGGCATTCGGATGGATTTGAATCTCATCATTTATGATGAATTCTAAACGTGCCAACCCAGTTCCATCAGGATGCTTTCCTGAACTAAGAGCACCTTTAGGGATTCCCAAATTCACTAGAACTTTCGTTTTGGTTTTAGGAAGCTTTGAAAATTCGATTGTATCATAATCATATTCGACCTCTTTTGCCCAGATGCGCGGTTCGCCTTCACTACAGTCAATTGTAATTGTTTGAAGGTTGGATTCTCGTATCTTTTCTTTAATAAGCTCTATAATATTATCAGCACCAACAATTGATGCAATATTAAGTTCTCTGGAAACGATAGCCGCGTGGCAAGTGGGACCTCCGCGCTCCGTCACTACACCTCCAAGATTTGCCATATAACTCGTCCAATCTGGGTTCGTCTCCTCTGTGATTAATATATCGCCTTCTTCAAGAAGATGGGCTTCATTAATCGATTCAATGACTTTAACTTTTCCATATCCAATTCTTCGTCCGATTGCTGTGCCAGAATTATCAATTAAATAATTTTCCGATATAAGTTTAGTTGCATCTTCTAATAGATAAAATATCTCCTCTGTATCTCCTTTTTGAGAATGAACTGTTTCTGGTCGAGCTTGTACTATATAGATTTTACCATTATTTCCTAATGCCCATTCGACATCCATTGGTACTCCATAATGTTCGCGTATTTTGGTGGCAAATTCAGCTAATAACTTTACTTGTTGTTCATTTAAGCAAAATTTCTTCTGATTAGCTTTTTCTACGGGTTTTGTAATCGTCCCACCTTTCTCAATATCGAAAATCATTGTTTTCTCCTTTTTCACGAGGCTTTTACTGATTATTTGTAATTGAGGTCCGTGTTTAAAAACGATGAACTCGTCACCTTTTTCAACTCCTTGTACAATCAACTCTCCAAGGCCCCAAGTTCCTCTAATGACGACAACGTTTGGATTACCTGAGTCTGGGTCCTCTGAAAACATTACGCCGGAAGCTTTAACTCCATCTTTTCCTCCAGCCATTTCCTGAACGCCCACACTTAATTTTACAGCAAAATGATCAAATCCCGCTCTCTCTCTGTACATCGTTGCTCTGGTAGTGAAAACAGATGCCATATCTTTTAAAATATAATCTAAAACATCTTTCTCTCCAGAGATGTTTAAATGTGTATCTTGCTGGCCTGCAAATGAAGCGTCAGGTAAATCTTCCGCGGTTGCTGAGCTCCGTATGGCAAAAGTGGTTTCTTCCCCAATGTGATCGATTAATTTATGATATGCTTCTAAAATTTCATCTCTCAAACTATCGGGAATTTTAGCTTTTTCTATAATATATCGTATATTTGCGCATAACTTGTCAACCTCTTCAATCGCTTTTATATCTTCTTCCATTAGCTGATTTGAAATACGCTTTATATCACGAGATATGAGTTCTCGCAGAGAGACCTCTTCTTCTTTAATTGTAAAGAAGTTAGTATCTAATACATAATCAAAAGCCTTTGCTGTAACTGCAAAACCCAAAGGTACAGGAATTCCAAAAGAGAGCAATTCTCCGAGAGAAGCATTTTTCCCTCCGACAATTGGAACATCTTCTCTTCGAACTTCTTCAAAAAATCGGATATATTCGTATTTTCTTGGCTCCATATTAAAGCATGCTAATATTGTTTGTTAATTAAATAATGAGAATTTCTTAAAAATAATTAAACTACAAAAAAAAAAGTATGCATTCCTATAAAGTTCTTTTCAGATCTATTAGCTAATTAATTATTTGACTAAAATTCCAAATTTTCTCTTATAAAGGTAAATTCCAAGAACTGAAAATATCAGCATATAGAATGAATAAACCTCGGTAAAAGAGGTTGGCACGATATCATACAAACCAGTAATAACGTCCCAACGTTGAAAACTGTCATAACTACTCGTAAAAATTAGGAATAGCAAGAAGCTCCATAATAGATACTGTTTACTTATTGGAATCTTTGGGTGAAAAATAATAAATAACTGGAATACAGCAATCGACAGATGAAGAACTGGCCCAACAATTAAACTAAATAAATCGTTTACTTGAGAAATCATAAATATAGCGATATTAATGAATCCATAGAAAGTAATACAAGAAATAGAGTTTAATAAGACTGATTCAAACCTGAAGATAGAAGTCAACCCAATTAAAATTAAGCTTAAATAAGTTGTATATACAAGTGGTTCATACATTCGTACTATGATAAAGAAATGAATCCAATAGTAAACACAACCAATGATAATTATCCATCCAATGATACTGAAATAGAATTTAACTTTTTCGCCAATATCAACTTTAAGTCTAGGTTTAAAATTTATTTTCTTATAGATTTTTTCAGTTAATTTCTTTGCTAATTCAGACATAGCAGTCCATAAATTTTTATTAATATAAATTTAATTCTTTTTTAAAAACATCATAATCATTTTTTGAATATAAACAAAAAATTACTTCCTGAATCTGTGTATCAGCAGATAAATATTCTTTACTGGTTGCGATCATAATTTCAGCACATTTTTCAATAGGGTAACCGAATATACCCGTGGAAATAGCGGGAAATGCAATCGTTTTGAGTTTTTTCTCGTCCATTAATTTAAGACTATTAAGAGTTGCATTTTTCAACTTCTCATCCTCATTTCCCTCTCCCATACGGGGACCTACAGCATGAATTACATATTTAGCTTTTAAATTTCCACCAGTAGTAATCACGGCACCTCCAACATGAGTACCACCGATTTTATTGCACTCTTCTTGTATCTTTGGTCCTCCTTTGCGTCGTATCGCTCCAGCAACGCCGCCCCCCATAATAAGTTGAGCATTTGCCGCGTTGACTATTACATCTGTGTCTAAATCGGTAATATCTCCTTTGGCTAACTTAATTCTCGAGCCATCTACCACTAATTCATCCATAATTAGTTCTAAGATAATGATATTATAAAGTCTTTCGGGCAGAAAAATAAAGTTAGGTAGAAATAACTTTAATTTAAATTTTTAAATTCATGCATTTTCTATCCAGAAGTGATTAAAAATGTGCTTTTCAGATATAATATGAAGACAATAACCTTTATTAACCTAAGTTAAATTTTTGATATTAAAATCCATTTTTAATAGAGAGTGATAAAATGAGTAGAGAGAATGAAACATGGTTTGGGTTTAATATAACACAAAAACAATCGGTATGGATTTTTGTCATAGCTCTAATAAGCGTTATCTTAACATCTTATACGCTATTCTCATTTATTTATACGTACCTTATTATGATTATTACATCACCATTTTTTGATTTCGGAGATTTCATTATGATGATGTTAACGATTGGACCACCTTTAGGGATAATTGCAGTATTTCTCGCACTAAGCATTTATACAGTTGTAAAAACCAGGAGAATTGCCAAATACTATTCACAAAATTTGACCATGCTAGATAAAAAGTGAAAATGGTTCCTAATTGGAACCAATCTATCACAATTATATCTTATATCTAAATCAAATCAAACGGGTGCTACATTGTAAGCTGAAATAACGTTGTCCCATTTAAATCATTTAATAATAAAAAAATAGGAATAGGAAAAATGAAAGAAAATTTATTCTTCAGGAACTTCTTGATCCTTCTTAAAGATTTCGTCCAATTTTGCTCGGTCTTCATCTGACATTTTGCTCATTGCCTCCATATTCTGTCGCATCAAATCGATCATAACTTTTTGAGTAATTAATTGATTTAAAACGGGTATAGTAATTCGCATGCGTGTCAATTCATAGAACATTCTTTTTGCTGTATCTCTCATCTCTTTTAATTCTTCTTTGGTCATTCCTTCTTCGTTTAAACCAGGGCAATCAACATCGACTATTGTAAAATTTTTCCCATCATACTCAAGCGGATAAGTTCGACAGCTAAGAGGCCTATTCTGATATACTAAACACTCTTTCTTCTCTTTATTATATAAAGGGCATTTCTCTTCTAATAATTCTTCGATTGGAACAGGACTAAATGGATCTCTCTTTGATTCTTCTCCTTCTTTGGGTTTGGGAGGAAGTGGTTTCATTATCAGATCGATGCTGCCATCTGGTTTGTTATATATATCTAAATAGGGAAGAAAATTAGCGATTACACCGTTTTTAGCCCATAATTCTAAATCATAAAAAGTAATTGGTATGGGACCTCGCGAAAGGCAACAAGCATCGCAACGAGTACACTTAAATGTAAATTTAGCTTTTGTGGTTGATTCTTCAGCCTCTTTAGGTTCCTCATCTTGATGAGAATCTTCTTCCTCTTCATTAATTACATCATCTTGATTTTCTTTATTATTTTCAGACATATTCATGCACTCAAGATTTTATATTGTCCATATTATTCATATAAGATGGTTTTTTCAAAGTAATGAATTATCAATTAAAAAAAAATTTTACCCTTATGATATTAAGGTTTTAAATTCGATAATCACTGTTTAAAAAGGTCCATAGTTTTAAGTAATCGCCCAAGACTTATTAAAGAGGGCTCTATTAGACTTTCTTGAGCTATACCTGTAAATACTAACTTTCCGGTACTAAAAATTAGGAAGGTGCCTTTTATATGATCATCATGTTTGTAGATCAATCCTGGAAAGACTTCTGGATCATAAATAGCATTTTTTAATGACAATGAAGCTAAATCTAAATCGATTTTATTATTTAAGTCTGCAGTAATAACAATATTGACAACTTTGACATCAAAATTGTTCTTTATTAGATCAACTTGAACAATTTTTTCTCGATGGAATTGAGAAATCAAATATTCTAAAATGTAATCAATATCTTGGAATAGTTTAATCCCTGTTAAAATGATTTTTCCGCTATTAAAGATAATTAAGACTGATTTAGGGGCTTTTATTCGTAGAAAAAGTCCTGGAAAGTTATTTGGATTATAAGAACAGTTTTTAAAACGATCTTCAATTTTCTCTAAATTTAGATTACAATTTAAACTCAACCTAACAACAATATTTTGTATAGTATAAGTTAAACTATTTTTCCCTTTACTCACTGTAATTCATGCTACTCCATAGATTTCTAAATGTTTATATTCTTTTCCTAAATAACATTATCTTAATAGGATACCTTCTTATTTAATACTTCTGAATCTTACCGACGCTATATAATGCCCTTCTACAACTGTTTTACATTATAGCCTTTTAAAGCTTAGAATAAGAAGATATAATGAATAAAAATATAGTTCATAAAATTTTATAAAAACTAATACTTTTTCTAATGAAAGAAAATTAGAATTGTCAATCATGAGATTAAACTTAAAAAATCAATACTTAACTTTCATTGGTCTTTCCTTACAATTAATTATCGCTTTTTTCTTTGGGATTTACTCTATATCTTCTGTTGAAGGAATAAATCTCGTTTTTATAATTTTAATGATTGTACTTTCCATCTTACATCTTTTATTTATAACTTATTCCTTTCCTAAATCGTTCAGTCTAAACATAAAAATGAAGAATATCATCTATTTGAGCTTGAATTTAATTTTTTCATATTTCATCGGCTTTTCAATTTCAGTTATGGAATCTATTTCGAAATACAATTTTGGGATAGTAATGATTCCGTTATTGATTGTCTTTATCTACATTTTAGTAAATCACAATTTTCGCGATATAAATGGAAAAGAAGAATTAAGTAAAACTCTTGAACCCTCACTAAGTGATTCTAAGGCAAAAAAGTCTCTCTCCATCGAATTTGAAAATAAAAATTATATTTTTAAAAAAAATTCATTAATAATTTTTGCCATTGGAACCCCATTAGTCTCTTATTTAATTTATCTTTTCTTTGATTTAGAGGTAAACTATTGGCTTCATGAAGTTGTTGTAAAGCAGACAGTATATCTTCTTAATACATTTTTCAATATGGGAGCACAAGCAGTTTACAATCCGGTTGGTAAATATTATTGGAGTTTTTTAATACCAGATAAGCCAAGTATTTATTTTGAGACTTTTTGCACTGGGATTCAAGCTATTTGTGTCTTCGCTGGATTGATTTTATTCATACCCCATTCACAAGATAAGCAAACTAACAAAAATATTATATGGCGCAAGGCAAAATCATTGATCGTATCATCGATTATATTTTATGTAGTCAATATTATTCGTATGCTAATTCAAATATATTTGTATTATATCGGATATCCATGGGAAAGTATACATGTTTCAATTTCAGCCGCAAGCTCCTTTATAGCTGCAATTATTATATTACTTTTACATAAATGGATACCTGAATTCATAATATCAATAATTTATACTGGAACATTGATTAAGCAGAAACTCAAATCTAAAGATAAATCCTAAATTTTAAACACAAACCTTTATTTAAAAGTTAAGCTAAAAGCTAATCAAGGTATTAAGAAGAATTAATGATAAAAAATGTTAGAATATGAAAAAGAACAAGAAGTAATTAATATAGCTGGTACAAAGATTGGAGGTCAGCCAGGAGAAAATCCTCCCGTTATGGTCGCAACCGTTTTTTACACTAAACATGCAGCATTATTGGATGAAAAGACAGGAAATATCGATATAGAATTACTTGAGAAAGAGTTAAATGAATACACGGAGATCATCGAAGATACTGATATGCAAGGGATGATAGATATAGTTGGGGGATATCCTGAAGCATTAATTAGAGAATGTGAGATTGTTGCGGACTTAGTCGATTATCCTTTTCTCGTTGATGGATTAAATGACAGTTCTCGTATTCCTGCGTTAAAAAGATTAGGTGAGATTGGTTTACTCGATCGAGCAGTATTAAATAGTATAGACCAAGCAACTAATGACGAAACGTTGCAGAAATTAAAATCTTATGGAGTTAAGTACGCTGTATTATTAACATTTGGAAATAAATATATTTATCCTGATCAAAAAATAAAGTTCTTAGAAGAAAGCTTAATTCCTAAAGCTAAAAAAGCGGGAATTACAAATATCATGATTGATACGGCAGTATTAGATTTGCCATCCATTAGTATTAATGCTGAAACTGTGAGAATGATTAAGACAAAATTAGGATTACCCGCGGGATTTGCCCCCGCAAATGCAATATTTGCATGGAATTATGTAAAAAAGTATGGTGAATCACCCAGATGTGGAGCAATCGCCTCTTTAATGTCATATTGCATCAATTCTGGAGGAGATTTTGTTCTTTTTGGCCCAGTAAAATTTGCAAAGTGTGTAATCCCTGCTCAATCGTTGATTGCTGCGGTTAATGCCTATTATCGTAAAAGAATCCTTCGAAAAAATATTTCTGAACGTTCCCCTTTAAAAAAAGTATTTTAGGAAATATAGCGAAGAAGAAGATCTTGAGTTTGATTTAGAAAGCTAGATAAATTCTCATTAATTTGATCTTTTTTCTTT
The DNA here is from genome assembly GCA_016840165.1 of Promethearchaeota archaeon. GTDB lineage: Archaea > Asgardarchaeota > Lokiarchaeia > Sigyniarchaeales > SOKP01 > SOKP01. The sequence goes on along the minus strand of JAEOSU010000018.1, from coordinate 46,589 downwards.
TCATCGTCTAATAAAAATAAAAGGAACATATCAGTTTCGGAAATCCTAATTCTTTTAAAAAAGATGACTGATTTTGCGACCTTGAATATTGCCTCATCTTTTTTAACAGCCCTATATTTTGAAAAAATTTTGAATAACATTGCAAATTGAGGGGCTGTTATTTCAAATATATTAAGGATTTCTTCAGATTTCGGCACTTTAGTTAGTTTCAATGCTTCGGTGGTGTAATGATCTGCTAGCACAAGACCATCCATACTTAAAAGTAAAGTTAAAAATGTTTGGGTTTGTTCGGAAAATCTACTTAAATTTAACTCTATTAAATCTCGGTTGGGGCTTAGTTTTGCTATTCCCGATGAAAAAGCTCTCAATATGGAAAATAATTGAAATATCGTTGTATTGTAGATCTCTGGTTTACCATTGGGAGTTAATTTTTCTAATTCCGTAGTAATTAGTTTGATATTATTTTTGATCTCTTTAGAATCAATTATATCAGGATCGCCTTTTGAAAAAATAAAAATAATTGGTGTGGATTGTTCAAAACCATCTAGAACGTTCTTAATCTTGGTTAGATACTCAATACTTTCTTTAAATCTAGCTTTATTTCGAATATCAATAAAATAAAACAAGAGATCCGCCTCATAGAGATATAATTGAGCTTTATTTAGATATTTTTTACGTAAACCCAACTGACCGCCTAAATCCCATATAAAGATGGTTGCTCCTAAAGCTTCAATCGAATTGACTTTTGCTCCTCTGGTAGGTTTAAGTCCTATTAATTTAGAATACTTTCTATCTACTGAAAGTAAAAAGGAAGTTTTTCCAGAATCATCAAGACCTGCCATAATGATTTTAAGTTTTCGATGAGCGGAGATAGGCGTTGTAGGTTCCTTTTCTATTAAAATAATTTCATTGATAAGGTTTTTGAATAAAGATTCGAGCTCTTTTTGAGACTTAAGTTCCTTTGCATTTTCTTTATCTAATGTTGTACAAAAATCTACAATCAATTCTTTAAATCTCTCGATATTATTATACAAAAAACTTCGTTTCGATTCATCGATTAAAATCGAACATGCTGATGGTAAGGGTTTTTCTGAATAATTAACATTCGTAAAATGAAAAAATGTTAATGAGGTTAAGTTATAATCAGGAAAGGGAATAATCCCAAAATATCGATATTCATCTAAATTAGATTTTTCTAAAATGCTACCATCTCCAATTAATAAACTCAAATTTTTAATAGCGATTTGAGTTGCATCTCTATTGGTTAGATATACAATATTTTCCTCAATATTAAATGAAGAATTGGAACTATTAGTATCCTTCTTTATGATTTCAGGCCATATATATAGTGCTTGAGGTCCTAACTCTCCATAAATCGAAAATACTATTGATTTAATAATTGAAGATTTAATTAACTCTTCCATTATGGATATTTTGTGATTAATTAATTTTTAAAACGATAATTATTGAATTAAATATGTATGATGTATTATTAATAAGTTTAGATATGATTTTATTATGCTTGAAGAAATCGCAGATTCTATTCGTAAAAATCAAAACATCATTGAAAAAAAAGAAATAAGCCCAATTGTTCAGTATATTAATGATAAGACTTATAAAAGTCCTAGAATTTATTCCGATTTGGGTGAGGATTCTGCAGCTATAAATGATCAAGATACCTATATATTAGTTACAACAGATAGAATAAACACTAACTATATTAAAGCTTATCCCTATGGTGCAGGATTCAGTTCCATACTCGTAGGAGTAGATGATATCTTCTGCTGTGGAGGAAGACCTTTAGCAGCAAGTCTAATTCTTTCCTATAAAGATCCAAAAATCGGACAAGAGATCATAGAGGGGATCTGTGAAGGCTCCACAAAATTTCAAGTACCTATCATTCGAGGCCACACAAAACCACGTAGTGAGTCATATGAATTAAGTTCCACTATGGTTGGTGAAATTTTAAAACAGGATTATATCTCAGCAAAGAATGCTCAAATTGGTGACGCAATAATTTTAGCTGTTGATTTTGACGGTAAAGTTGCAAAAGCAAATAAGCTATATTGGGATACAGTTACATTTAAATCAAGTGATCAAGTCTTATACAAAAGAAATGCAATGAATCAAATCGCACATGCACATATTATTAATGCCTCAAAAGATATCTCGAATGGTGGTATCTTTGGTTCAATTTTACAAATTGTAAAATATTCTTCTGTGGGGGCCAATATCGATATTGATTCTATAAGTATCCCTCCTAAGTTAATAGCACAAAATTATTCTTTAGAGCAATACAGCAAAATGTACTTAACGACTTCATTTGTTTTAACCGCTCCATTAGAGAATTGCGATGAAGCAATAAAAATATTTAGTTTTTATGGATTGGATGCCATGATTATTGGCAAAATTATAAAAGAACCCATATTAAAAATTCATGATAAAAAATCTTCAATAGAAGTTATTAAATACTAAAATTATTGTTAGAGATGTAATGTGGAATAAAAAACGGATATTTCTAATATATTTTTTTAGCATTTTATTTTTATCTTGCTTTTTTATCAACTTTCAATCTAAATTTATTGTTATTAATAACCATTTCAGTTATTCTGAAGAGAATTTACTGAACACCTCCCAGTTAGGGTCAAATATAACTCTAAATATCATCAAACCGGGTTTGATCATTATTGAAGGTCATATTGCTATAAATGTATCGTCTGCCAATTTCGGACAGATTCATTATGCTTTAACGGAGCAATCAGGGGATCGATATTTTATCAATATTAATCAAACTATGGAAATTTTAGGAAATAATCAATCGCATCTATTAACTATTAGAGTAACCCCTTTAATTACGACTTTTCCAGGGGAATATCATTTTACGCTCAATATTACTGGTCTTTTCACTTATAGTGAGACTTTTGATATATTTTTAGGAATGGGGTATAGTCTTTTTACCATTATTTTAGGATTTGTAGCATTTATGATAATAATTATAGTATTAAAGCGTAGAAATACGGATAAGACGAAAAAGGTAAAAGGAGACTCTCTAACCAGTATAAAACCCTCATCTCAACCAGTTTTAAAGGGGAAGATTGCTTGTCCTAACTGTAAAAAGGCTATTGATGAAGGATTGGCATTCTGTCCGGAGTGCGGTGAGAGAATCCCTGAATTCCTCCGTTATAATCCTAAGTAGTAGTAAAAATCTAAGATGACTATAGTTCGGGAGTAGGTTTGATTTTTGGAAATTTTACTTTTCCTTTGACTAATGATCGCATAGATTCCAGAATAATCAAATCATTAATTTAATTAATAATTCGGAATAAGAACAATTAATAATGAATTTCGATTATAAAAAAGATATTAAAGCAACCGTTTCAGTCATTGGAACTAGTGAGATCGATGAACCAACTAAAAAGACAGTTATATCTCTTGGAAGATTATTAGCAGAAGAGCATTACGCGATTGCTTGCGGAGGATTATCTGGTGTAATGGAAGCAATTTGTGAAGGAGCAAAACAAGCGGGAGGATTGACGATTGGAATCATTCCTTTTAAGGAAAAAAAGTTTGCAAATAAATATATTGATATTGTGATCCCAGTACCTTTTTCACAAGCTAGAAACATTGTAGTCATTCTCGCGGGAGATGCCTGTATTGCTATAGGAGGGAAAGCGGGAACACTTTCTGAATTGTGTTTTGCATGGATTTATGAAAAACCTATAATTGCTATGAGTAATATTGAAGGGTGGTCCTCAAAGATTGCCTCTCAAAAAATTGACGATAGACGAACTGATATTATTCACGAAGCTAAATCTCCAGAAGAGGTATTAAATAAACTTAATCAGCTTATTGTAGATAAAAACTTGACATACAAAAGTTCAGAAGGAATTTTTTAGTCGTTTAAAAACAAACAAGAAATTATTTTTCAGGATCAAATTTAACAAAATAGGATTTGACTCATTTTAAGGTGTTTTTACATAACAAATATATAGAATAATTTCTTCACATCTTACAAAAGAATATATTTTATCATTATCTCATATTTGCAAGGTGAATTTATTTTGGAAATTCAATACCTTTCAAAAGAAAAAAAAGAGCCACCTGAGCCTCAATCGAAAATATTGTTTACAGGTTTAGATGCTGCAGGGAAGACTTCAATAATTTTAGCCCTTCAAAGAGAATTCTCTAAAATAGCTCTTTTAAAACCTACTAGAGGAGCCCAAAGACGTATTTTTGAGTTTTTAGGCAGGGAAATAGCCGAATGGGATTTGGGAGGACAAATCAGTTATAGAATTAGTTATCTTAAGAACCCAGGGAAGTATTTCGATGGAACAGAGATCGCAATCTATGTGATTGACATTCAAAACAAACCACGAATTCCAGAAGCTATGAGTTACTTCAAAGATGTGGTTGAACAATTTAGAAAACTTGAAATTGAACCTCCTATATATGTCTTTTTCCACAAATATGACCCAGCATTAAGACGAAATGCAATGAACGAATTTAAAAGTTTAGAAATAGATCTTAAAGAAAAACTGAGACGTTCTGTAGATTATAAGCGCATTTATTACTATAATACATCGATTTATGATCTAAATTCTATAATTAGCGCAATGTCAGAAATTTTATTAAATTTATATCCCAAAGCGGAATTAATTAGTAAAACTATAGATGAATTTGCCAAAAAAGTAGATTCTGAGGGAGTGGTGGTTATTGATGATAACTCTCTCATCATTGGATATTTTTACAAGGATGAGGAAACTAAAAATCTTTTATCTGCATCCACTCCCTACTTTCTAACCTTAAATGACAGTTTCCAATTTACACAAGTCATACCGGGAAGAATTGAAGAAGAAGGTAAGATGATTGTACAAAGATTTGGGAGAAACTTTATATTTAAGAAATTAAATATCCGAGATGTCAAAACACCATATTATATACTTATGTTAAAAGGGGATCCGGCAATTAATAAAGAGGACTTTGATTCATTCGCTAATATAATGACCGAAATTTTGTTTAAATAATTGAAAGCAACATGTTTTTATTTCTCTTTTACTTAATTCCTTCTGTTAAAAAGTAAATTTTATATAATTAGAGGTTCTTATTTCGGAATTTATTCAATCTTCTAATCAGAACTAACTCCTATTGAAAAGATATCAGAGAAAAAGATATAATTTAGAACTTTAAATTGATTTTTATAATAAAGAAACAATATTAATAAAACAGTATTATCACTAGTATAAAGTAGATATAGACTATATTTTCGATTTTTACTCAAATTAGCTATTATTAAGGGCTTCACTTATGATAATATGTAGTAATTGTGGTGCGACCAATAACGAAGCAGATGGAAACATATGCCGTAAGTGTGGCGCATTGCTCCCAATTTCTACAAAACCACCGCGAATAAGACTTACTTTAGAAAAAAAGAAAAAAGAGAGTAAATCAAGGGAAAAAATACCTATTAATAAGCCAAAAGTCGTGAAGAAGCCCAAAGTATCTGAACTTCAAGAAATACCATTAGTTGAAATCCATGTTAATAATTCAAAGGATGACGCCAAAAAGCTAGTAGTGCATAAGGAGGAAAATGATGATATTGAAGATGAAAAGGAGATCCTTACGGAGATTACTCCCAAACCGTTTGAGGGATCAATTATTGGGTTAAAAGGAGTATATAGTTCCAAATCTTCAACGGAGAAGCCACAACCCGTACCTAAAGCACCCTATTCCGAAGCATCTTTGGTAAAGCAAAAACAGTTAGAGGAGGATATGACTAAAGTATTGACCTTCTTATCAAAAAAGATAACAGTAAAAAAACTCCCAACAGAAAAAGAACCATATGAGAAAAAGAAAAAAGAAGAGTTTATTCCCCCTTCAAGTATGAATGAAATTCTTAAAGAATTATTAAAATTAGATTTACATATTGAAGCTTCAGCCATCATTAAGAAGGATGGAACGATTCTTGCCTCCGCTATCTCCTCACGAATGTCAGACAATTTATTTGCAACGATTGGACAAAATCTTTCGATGATAGGAGAAGATATAATTGAGGGTTTAAGTGCGGGAAAGTTACTTAATATTTCCGTACGTGGATCTAACGGAGTTGTAGATCTTGCTCCTATTGATACTGAAACCACATTGGGCAATGACATGATATTGGTAATATTCTCATCGCCTCGGATTAAATCAGGAATTATTAATTTTGCTGCAAATATTGTTAAAAAACAAGTGAAAGAATACTTAGGATTAGATAAATAGCTATATTTTAGATTAATTGTTTCTGGATCTGCAATTTATTCACCTTTACTATTCTAAAATAGTATAAATTATCATGAAGTTCTTCGAGGAAAGAATGAAATTGATAGATACTTACAATCGGTACCGAATTATCATTAATTTTTATCCAATTGCTTTCGAGAGTCACCATCAAAGGGATTAGCAGAAAGGGAGGTTTTACTTTTTGAACTTTGTTAATTCCTATTAAAGATTCTAACATCCCTGAAAAAAGCTCATGATTTTTTTTAAGAGCTAACGCGCGCCTATATTGTAAGTTAGCTGCCTTATTCATGGCACTATAGGAATCCTTACGCTTCCATTGCTTGCAATCAATAAGTAAAATAAGATTCCTATTAATACCAATCACATCAATTTCATATTTTGATTGCTTAGTTTTAGATTTGAAATTGGTTTTATCTGTGAATCTATAGTTTTTGGTGGTAAAATAATTACTTTCACTCAAAATCAACTTAACTAATGCTTCAAAACCGTCATAATCCAAGAGACTAGAAAGAAGCGTTATATCTAATTGGAGATATTTAAGACTTCTTATGATAAAGAGTATTTTATCAATGACAACATAGTCGATATAATTACCTCTCTTTATTGAGATGAAATCAAAATAAGAAATAAATTCTATTATTTGATCTTGACTAAATCCTTGAAAATAATCCACATCTGATGGTTCACACCATACTTCAGTTAATTCAGCATCGAAATTTTTAAGAGTTAAATAAAGACTTTGGAAGAATTTTTTTAAAGATTTTTCTGAAAATGAATTTAGCATATTTTAATTGGGTTTACTCAGCTATATAATCTAATGAGAGTGTTGAAAAAATAAAATTATGATATGAAAATTAAGTGATTAAAATTGGACTCCCTTAGCTATTTTAATATACATAGTATTTATCATCTTAAGTAAAACAAATCTTTGAAAAAAAAGAGTGAGTAAAATTGGATAATGATACTATCAGAAATAGTTTCTATGAATTTGGAAAGAAGATTCGGGTAATTGCGATAGCGAGTGTGTTATCTTTTATTCCCCCTATAGCTCCAGTTGCGAGTATAGTGGCATTGGTTTTTATTTTTTTAGCATTAGGGGTTATTAGAAATATTAATTACCAATTGAATAATCCTAATCTTGGAATGTTTCGTTCTAAGTACGTACGATCTATGATTTTGATTATAATCGGATTTATTTTTCTCGTTGTAGGAGGTGTCAGCTTGGCAATAAATTTCTTTATCCCATTATATATACCACCGTTCAATGCTATCCTATTTCCCATCAGCATATGCATACTGGTAGCAGGGCTAATATTGCTTATTTCAAGCTCAGTAATTGAAATGAAAGCTTGGGAAAATTTAAAGATTTATTTCCAAAATAATAGAGAGCTATTTCCTATTAATATAGGTCAAGATGCTATTAATGGATGTGAAAATCTTAAGACAGGTGCTTTATTATATGCTCTAGGCTTTTTAATAATTACTGTTTTCATCGGTTTTATCTTTCAAATCGCAGGTTACTTTAAATTAGCGAAGTTAGATTCAATAATGTATTATCAAGTATCTTCAAATCAGCAATTAGTTGTGAATGCTCAAGCAGTTCCTCAAGAAAGCGTTCAAACTTCTATAAACATGATTGAAATTAGTAATTTCTGTCCCAACTGTGGAACGAGGTTAATCAACAAGGAAGGAAGATATTGTCCGTTATGTGGTTCAAAAACTAATTAAAAATTACTAAAATTTTATTTTCCATTTCATTTTTGTTACCAAGGTAATAACAATCTAAATCTTATTTTAGCAAAATTTTTCTAATATTTCTTTATAAATACACATCTCTTTAATGTGTTAATAAATTGTTTTTTAAAATCTCTATAATAATAATATTAGAGATAATATCTAAAAACAGAGTATATAAAAAAGGTTCCGACAAAATGCACTTATTACCTAAAGTTTTTCGATCCGAGGGAGATGTCGTTGATTTTGATGCCTCTAAAATTTTTGAGAGCATCATGAAAGAAACAGGGATGCCAGAAGAAGAGGCTAAAAACGTCACAGAATTAGTAGTTAGAAGAATAATAAGTTCTGGAATAAAGTTCCTTTCTGGACCCCATATAAGAGAGATCGTTTGTTCTATTTTATCTGAAAATCATTATGAAAAAGAAAGGAAACTCTATACCCGCATAGGAATGCCACTGATGGATTATGAGGAGATCTTGGAAAAAGTAGAAAAAGATGTAATTAGAAGTGTAATTAATCCCGAGAAGATTCATCACTGGGCAGCTAACCAATTGGCAGAAGAATATACATTATTACGAATTTTAACTGATGAGGAATCAAAAGCCCATTTATTTGGAGATATCTACATTCATCAGCTTAAGTATTTTGATTTAAGACCGTATGAGCATACCTGGGATCCAAGGATCATATTGAAATACGGAATTCCGCCCACTGATCTTAAGAGCTTCTCTTATAAAGTAAAACCGCCTCAGAATTTAAGAGAAGCCTTGAATCAGCTCGCAAATTGGACAGGTATAATTCAAAATGAATTTTGTGGATGCCAAAGCTTTAATCATTTAACTATTTTTTTAGCACCCTTAGTTGGTAACTTATCCGATTCAGAGATTAGAAATGAACTTAAAAGCTTTATATATGAAATAAATCATTTATCAGCCATCTCTGGTAAGCGATATCTTAAATCATCATTAGAATGTTATCCTACTATAGTTGAACCCTTCTTAGATGAGACTGCTATTGGGATTCATGGAAAAGTTGACGGAATATACTCAGACTTTTCCTCTGAATGCTTAAAACTTTTTGATTGTTTCATTGATATCTTTACAGAGGGTGACTTTTATTCTCATCCTTTTCGATACCCGGTCCATAAAATATTTTGTAGTAGTGAATGGTTAAGTAAATACCAAGATTCTTTTATAAAAGTTATCAATGAGATTAATACTAATCAAGCCCCCTATCTGTTAAATTCTTCATTATTTAAACTAAATGATACTATAGAGAATAAAACATTAGACGGTTATTTAAACCATGGAATTCTTCAGAAGATCTCGATAAACCTACCTAGAATTGCATTTAATAACAGAGATGAAACGCTATTTATGGAGGATTTAAATCAAAAATTGCACTTATGTGCTACTATCTTGAACAAAAAATATGAAATCATCAAAAAGCGCCTTTCGACCAACCATTTACCGTTATGTAATAGTTTAATTGAGGGAACTAATCTTTATCAATTAAAAAATCAAGATTTATGTATTGGTTTTATCGGTTTAAATGAGGCGGTTAAAATATTGACCAATAACATGATGCATGAGACTTCTAACTCACTTGATCTCGGTATGCACATTGTTACTGAAATGGCTAATAGCTGTAATGAATTTTCAAAAATTTATAAGAGAAAGTTTGCTCTCATAGAAGATACCTCACAAAGGGCAATAGATCGATTTATTAAATTGGATAAACGTCATTTTCCACATATTTCAATGGATTCTTATTCTAATTCTACAAAATTTGATAAGGATATCGAAATGGATTTATTTAAAAAACTTGAAAACCAAGGGAAATTTCACTCATTAATTTCACATGGAGCAACTGAAAAAGTGAGTTTAGAAGAATTCAAGCAAAACTATACTACCAAGCAAGCTATATTAGAATTTTTAAGGCAGATTTGGATTAAAACTGAAATAAAAAGTCTTAATTTTATAAAATAATTTCTTTCTCATTAAATTTATTAACACTTAGTTTATTGATATATTAAAATATCGTATTTTAATATCTACAAAAATCGATATTTCGGATTATTACCTCGATTAAAATCTATTTTAAGATACTGTGTTAAAAAGTATTATATAATGACGGAAATGAAAAGAGAGATAATTAAGTCAATTGTATATAGCCTTTTTGATGATGACGGACCTACTCCTATAATCTATTGGCCAGAAGACTTAGATGAGTCAGCGCGATTATTAGTCGCTATGAAAACTATAAGTCTACTTATGGGCGATTCTGTTTATCAAAACGGTACAACTATAGAAGGAATTAATTATTTCGGAATCTTACCTTTTCCCGATTTAAAATTAAATGGATTAACATATTTTTTTCTTATCCCTGATAAAGCAGCTAGAGGAAACGCAAAAGCAGCAACTATCACCATTTTAATTGAAGAGACAAATAAAATATTTTTTTATGAAAACATGAAATATTTGCGGGTCATCATCGATAATACTGCTACAAAAATATTAGCTCGAAATACATTAGAGGAGAATAAAGCTATTATGAATCAACTTAAAAAAGATTTACTTGAGTTTACCAATGAACTGAAAGATCCTTTTTCGATAAAAAGACAATTAAAAATTTTATTTACAGGCTTGGATAGAGCTGGAAAGACAAGTTTCTTACTTGCGGTAAAGAAGAGATACTCTGAAATTATAAAAACTTTACCCACAAAGGGAGTTTCAAGAACAGAGGAGAAATTATTTGAGGAACAAAACTCCCAAATATCTATATGGGATTTAGGGGGGCAAAAAAAATATCGAGAAAAGTTTCTTGAACAAGGAAAAGTCTATTTGTATAATGTGGATTTATTGTTTTATTTTATTGACGTCCAAGATACTGAAAGAATTAAAGAATCGGTTTCATTATTTCAGAACATTCTCAATTCCCTTAAAAATTTAGATGAGTTTCCGCCTATAGTAGTATGTATCAATAAGTTTGATCCAGATCTAAAGAAATCAAGAGAGATCAAAAAAAATATTGAATATATAACCAATGAGATAGGCAAAAGTTCTCATACCTTTTTCATAAAAATCTTTCAAACATCGATTTTTGATCATTGGAGCCTTATTTCCGCTTATTCATTTGGACTTTCACGACTAAGCCCTAATCGTGAATTATTCCGGAACCAATTACGTTTGTTTTCTGACAAGGTTAATTCTGATGCGATTCTTCTCTTAAATGAAAATGGTATCATCTTATCGAATTATTCAAAATCTGATATTGCTAACAAGGTTTTTGAAATCTCAGCACCACACTTTACGACTTTATATAAGACATTTAAAGAGTTTAAGATATTAAAGAAAGATTTTATTGTTACTTCCGGTATTTCGGAACAATCTAAAAAAATTGTATTTCAAAAAATAAATGTAGATAATTATAATCTATATTTATTATTATTCATGGAAAAAGCATTAAGAGTAGAAAAAATTGAAAAGTCACTACCAAATCTCACAAAAAATTTAAGAGAGTTAATTAAAACTTATATCTAAGTTGATGCACATTATCCTTAGTATTTTGTTTTTTTCTTTTTTCTGATATATAGCATTATGACAATTAAAGCTATAACTACAGCAATTACAGAGAAAACTATGATCAAAAGCAGTGGATCTATTGTAAGGTAATTTGTATCGAGAACTGTTACTTTTATTTGGAAGTCATAGGTATTAGAATATGCTCCAGGTCCAGTAGCAAAAAAATAAGGTACTGGGAATTCACTAAAATACTCATCAGGAGGGACAAAGAACCATTCACCAATATTATAATTTAAGCGTAAATAATCTATTCTGTTAAAATAAGAGTTAGTAACTTGATTCCATGTAGGATCGCAAGCAATCCATCCAATATCGGGAACATAGTATTCGACCCATGCATGTCCTAATAATGTAGGGGTTTCTCCATCTCTCATATAAAATGTAAATGTATCTCCAATTTCAGGTTTAAAGTTAGACATTTTCGAGAAACAGATACCAGTGACTTTACGAGCAGGGATACCTTGAATCCGAAGAAGTGTAATCATTAAGCTAGAATATTCTGAGCAATCTCCTGTCAAATTACCATATGCACTAGATGCTCCAATTTCTCCATCAAAACTATTGTTATATTCGATATTATCACAGATCCAATTCATAATTTTCTGAGCTTTGATGATTGGACTATCAGAAGGACTAACTATGTTGTTTGATAAACTTATCAAGTTAGGATCATCTGTCCTGTAAAATTCTACTGATTGATTACAGTAAAGCTCAAAAATATCATCAGAAGTATTATAGGATCCTATCTCTGAGGGTAGAATATTATCAAATGCGATTTCGTTGAGAGTAATTAAATATTTTGAGCTTAGTTTGATTTCAGGATTGGCAAAATTTAGGGTTGTATTATATGAATCATAAACGTTGTTAAATCTATCAGTATGATTTAATATGGTCTGACTTGGAAGATTACCAGAAATGTTATGATAGAGAAGTTCACTCTCTTGATAAGGAGGACACATTGGCGTATATGGAGAATTTGGTTGTCGATCATTTAATCGTGGTAATTTAAAGTAATAATCAGCAAATGAACTCAATTGTGTTACTGAAAAGTTGATTTCAACCGAATAGGTAACGCTTTGCTTAATTTGGTATTTACTTGGTAAAGTATCTGATACACTACTGGTGTTAATATAACCCATCTCATTTAGAATTACTTGTTGAGGCAATAAATACGAAGTAATTAGAGAACTGAAAATGATAAAGAATATAATAGAGAAGTTTTTTCTTGACATTTTTTTCCAATAAGAAATAATAAAATATTTGTACTAGTCATAACATTTCCCACTTTTATTTTTAAGTGTTAATCGATATAATAAAAAAACATTCTTAAGAAGGTAATTTTATTATAGTGGTAAGTGAATGATTTTAATTTTTAGGGAAATTGATCTATAAAATTTATTTAATTGACGGGGATAACGGCATATCCATTTTAGAAGCTTCTTTTAAAGATTTTCAAGAAGGAAAAATTAATAATGATATTATAACTGGATTTTTCAAGGAAATTAACCGAATTATTGACAATATTCAAGATGCAATGGTGAAAGGGGAAAAAAAAAATGAATTAATGCGAACCGTCGAATCTGAAAACTCTACAATTGTCATTTTTTATCATCCATTATCACGGGTTTTGTTTTGTTCTATTTCTGATGCTGATGATAATTCTGACCGTTTAATTGACGTAATACGCAAAATTGCTAATAGATTCTGGAAAAAGCATAAATCGGATATCGAATTCTTTAGAGACACTACGGAAAAAAGCAGATTTCAAACCATTATTACCGATATCGAAAATTTAACTCATGGTGGGACCATTGCTGAGGTTTTTCCCAAATTGCTAATAAACGTGAGTGTTTTAAAGAAAATTGTATCAATGGGTATGATTAATGATGCCGAATTTCAGATTGCTGTGAAATGTGATGGCAAGACCTCGCCCCTCGAAATTTCCAGATCCTTTGGAAAGACCCAGCAAGAAATTTATGAATCGTTAAATAAATTGATCCAATTAGATATCATTCAAATTTGAACCCATTATTTTCTCATCGAATTCGTCAGTTTGAAATAACATGTATTTGCTTAGCTCCCGAATAGAAAAAAATAAAAAGTCTCATTATTTATCTTAACTACATTATTACTAAAAAAGTGGTAGAGTTAGTATGCAAGTTAATAAAGAAGTGAGCGCAACTGTAATCTCACCTTCGAGAAATGTAAATCTAAGAAAAGGAAGGGGTTTTTCTCTGTCAGAAATAAAAGAATCTGGAAAATCAGTTCAAGAGCTTAAGAACCTAAATGTTCCTATTGACTTTTCAAGAAAATCAAGTTATAAAGTGAATATTGAAGCTTTAAAGAATATAAAAATCACTAAGACTACATCTAAGAAACGGAAACCATTTCAACCTAAAGAAAAACGGAGAGCGGAATTCAAACCTAAGAAAGAAAAACCAACTATAAAAGAAAAGAAAGTTAAAGTACCAAAGAAAGCTAAAGCTGTTGAAAAACCAACTCCTATTCAAAAAGAACCTAAAAAAGTAAAATTAGAAGCTAAAGCTATTCCAAAGGATAGATTGCCTCTTACTAAGCTTTCTGGTTTAGGTCCCACGACTGAAAAGAAATTTGTAGAGTTAGGAGTAAGTTCTGTTGAAGACTTATTATTGGAAGATCCTAGCGAACTTGGACAGTTAATTAAAGGATGCTCAGAAGAAAGAATCAAAAGCTGGATTGAAGAAGGTAAGGAATTAGTCAAGAAATAAAGATATTTTTTAAAATCATTATTATCTTTACAGTACGGAAATCACTTCAAGAGAAAATTATAATGGAATATAAGTATTATGTCTATGAAAAACCTGAAGGGAATTTGCAACTAACTAGGATGCCCATATGGTTTAAAGAAATTGAATTCAATGGGGATCAAAATAAAGGAAATCTAATTCTTCATTCTCAAAATGATTACGATGAGATTTGGGGAGCTAATGCAAAAATTGACATTAGTTGGGAGAAAAAAGAACGACAAAATTTTTATTATGGACGTGAAATTCAAGCATCAATTAACACTTATAATTCCATTGGGTTAGTTATCACTTCGAAAGAGAATTCATGGCTCCAAAGTCATGAATTTACTACTTGGTTTGGGCAAAGATCAAAAATGATACGAAAACGATTCTACTCCGAGAAAAGTATACACGGAATTTTTTATTGCGACGTTACTGAACGATTAATTAATATTCATACCGCGATTATCGATAAACATTATGAAAACTTTAAACCATACATCTTGAAAGCTTATGCTTCAATAATTTGTCATCCTATCTAACTTGCTTTTCTCAAGAAGAAGAAAAAGTTATCTTTTTTACCTGGACCCCCTAATTTAGTAATTACCTCAATTTTAAAGTCATCTATTAATTTTTTAGCTTCTTTATGAGAGAAAAAATGATAAAATCGGTGATATATTTTTCCTTCTTTACTTAAAGTCCAAGGAACGATTTTATCCCCGAACTCTTCTAAACCTTTTTTAGTCTGAACCTTTGAATAATTAGGTATCAGTGCTCTCTTCATCAAATCTTTAAAGAAAAACCATCTATATTTTTTTTGAAACTTACGCCATACAGATAGAATGACCCATCCCTTATCCTTTAGAAAATTATAGATTTGTTGCATAATCAATTTTCTATTTTTACTTCCTTTAATATGATGAATTACGGCAATAACATATGCACTGTTGATAGCTTTTGATCTGATTGGTAATAAATCAAGCGAACATAATATTAATTGGATGTGAGGTTTCGTTTCAAAATTTTTTTTAATTTGATTATTGGCATTCTTTTGAGCAAATTTTAATAATTCTATTGAATTATCGAGCCCAATTATGTGGTTTGAAGTTAAAGAGATAAGTGGAAAATTGCGGCCATTCCCGCAACCGATATCAAGACAATAACCTGAAGAAAATAATTTATCTATACCAATTTCTTGCAGGAAATCCTCCAAAGCCTTCCAAGATTTTCTTCTTTTATGATTATAATCTTCAGCTAAATAGTTATAATAAGATTCAGTCATCTATTCTTTCAAAAGTTTCTTTTAATATTTATATATCAATTTTACTTACCGAGGTTTGATTATTTAATCACTTTCAATATATTAAACAAAGTTAAATATTTTTTCATCCTTTATAATTTGTTTAATTATTAATTAAGTATAAGGATTATAGAGAGAAACATGGAGCGAATAAATTATTTCATAACTAATTTTTGTCTTACATATCAAAAAGAAATTATTGAGTATTTAGGTAAGTGTCATGCATATATCAAGGATTTATTGACATTTAAAAAAATTGCCATATATTCAAAGTTAAAAAAACATACTGATTATCAGAAAAAGGAAATCATACAAAATATTATATCCTCAACTAATTCGGCATTAAACACGATTGGAATTCCGATTCAGGAATTAGTTCCTAATGATTTTATAGTTGAAAAAACTTTTACTGAAAGGATCAAAGCCTATTCTAATTATAACGAATTTTATGAAAATGAATTAAGAGCCTATGCTAATAGATATTTATTTGTCAGTCTTATTGAATATGTTGTCGAAGCTGATGTAAATAAAGTTGATAATCTCGATCTTTTCGATTTACTCCCCGCTAAATTCAAAGATAAACTAATTGAATACAGAATAAATAATCCTATATCATTTGAGGATGAGGAACTCCTTAACCACGTGCTCCAGCACATAAATCATTATATAGACTTAAATACGATTACAGTTATTTCTGAGAGTTTTAATAAACTACCGCAAAAACAAATTCCATCATCAGAGGAAAACATCATTGATCAATTGGAAAAAGCTAAGGAAAGTGCATTGAATCTTATTCAATATCCAAATGAAGTTGAAGCTGAAGATGAGTATTTAAATAAAGATCTAGAAGACTTAAAGGGTGCCATTATAGAACTTAGTGGGGATGAGAAAACATTTGCTCACTACTTTGGAAATTTTCCTCAAATGACGCAAAAAATGATTACTCAATTAACGTTCAACCGCGAAAATTTATTTATTTGCATCAAAAACAATCCTGAGTCATTAGATATAGAAAATCTTTTTTATATAATTGCTATTGCAAAAATGATTGGATTTGATCTTCCCCTTCATCCTTCACAATTCATAGAATATCTTAAACCATATATAAATGCTCGCGTTTTTAGTTCAGGAATCTATCATAAACCTAATCCTATAAGTAATGCCTATGGCCTCTCTATATTATCAGAACTTAATCTTATTAATAGCACAGATATCATTGATTTACTTGATATTGAAATGTTTCTTGAAAATGAATTTACTATATTTATCCCAGAGAAGCTACTTTTAAACTTCTATGCTCTGGTAGCATTAAAAATGTTAGAAAAAAGAGGAAATATTATCACAGATAAGAATGATTTGCTGAAAGAACTAGTGTCTTTAGATGTAACTACATTTTCAGACACGAATGTTCCTTTAGATATGATGTGCCATTTAGCGTCTATTAAGTTAATCGAAGAAACCAGAGATGTAACAAGATTAAAACAAACATATTACTCAGAATTAACAAAAGCGCTGAAGCAAAATGGATCAATTAATAATAACTTGACGGATACTGCAAGAGCTCTTTTAGTATTAGACTTAATAGAATTAGACCAATCAAATGAGGATCTAAGTAGAATATTAATTGCATTTATTAAAAGAAATAATAGATTTTTCGATGATAGTTATTCAAATAGCGCTTTTCATTGGAGCAATGACCCATTGGCGTTTAAAGTCGAACTAAGAATGCTCTTTTGGGTATGTCTTGCATTTTCTTTCCATGAAAATATGCTTTAATCCTTATGGTTCTTTTCTAATTCAATCACTTTTATTAAAAACTGTTTTGCTGAAGGAACTAATTTCTTCTTCTTAACTAATAAATTCCATTGTGCAATAAATTCTGAATTATGTTTTAGATCCTTCAATACCTCTTCTCCTAATTTAAGCCAATAAGATCTATCTATTGGAGGGGAATTCGGAGTGAAACCGAGACAATAATCCTTCGCTTTTTTAGTTATAACTATATATAAATCTGCAGAATCATCTTTATAGCCAAAGGAGAATGGAAACGTTTTACAGAAATTGGGTCTAAGGGGATAAATTTTACACTTTTTATTGGTTGAATCAAAAAAAAAGCATTTACCTTTGTGATCTTTGAGCAGTCCAATATACGAAAGGCCTCTTTCAGTGTGCAAGGGAGGAGTAACTAACCTTTTTTTTGTATTTTCATCTAAATTATGATCAAAAATATAAAATCCCACGACTTCTAACAATTCATTCAAATTGAGTTTTAAGCCACTTTTTATTCTAATAATATCAGAATAAGTTAGATTAACAATAGTTTTGGGGTCAGTACAGCAATTTCCACATCGAATACACTCAAAGTTAATATCATTTTCAGCATCCATCAATTAAAAATAAGAAAGAAAAAAATATATAAAAACTAGTTTTTTGCCGTAATAATAATTTTCTTTTCGAGAAGCGATTCTAACCCATCAATGACTTTATTTTTATCTTCTTCATGTATAATTTCTAAGACTTGATCTAAATAGAACTTCTGTTTGTTTTTTGCAATAGAATATATAACATTCAAAATACGGACTTCCATTTTACTCATATCGTTTTGATCTCGGACTTTGGCAATGAACTCGACTGAATTGAGTATAAAAGCCTCTTTATAATCTAGTTCAAAATAATTATTTAATATAGGAGGGATCAATCGTTCAAATCTATCTAAAGAACCATCCCAGTTTTCAATCTGTTCTGAGTGTTGCAACATTAAGCCAAGAGAAAAGTTAACTGTTTGCTCTTTTAATCTCTCTGAAGCTTTATTTTTTAATATTAAGACAACACGTAGCTCCCCACGATCACATATTAAACAATAGAAATATTTGAAATCTAATTCAATAATTCGTTCGACTGTGTCTGATTTAATCTTGTCATCATCTTGGGCCTTTTCACTCTTTTTTCCAATTAGTTCCCCAGCAATCGTGGTAATTGCTTGGATAAAGCCCGCAAAGAGTTCTTTCTTTTGTTTTTCTAAGATTGAATAACTTTTAGAATATAATGGAATGCCACTCAATTTATGAATTATTACGATTGCCTGAATATTCTCCATATCTTTATAGCGTTGAGTTCGAGATAACAAATCGGATTGTTTTTTACGTTTTCTTGGTAGATAAACATAGGATCTTATACTGAGTGCTCCTAAAACTGAACTTATTACTATTGCCATTATTAAAGCTATGATTAATAAATAATTTGGCTCACCATTGGGATTAACTGGAGTGATTATTTCAAATTGGTAGATATATTCTTGAGATTCATGCCCAGCAGATTCAAAGTTAAATCTAAATCGATAAATACCTAAACCAGGAAGAAAACTAGTTGAAAATTCGATTTCATAATAACCGCCAGCTAATTCTGTTATGGAATAATAACTTGGATTGGTAATATTGACGGTCACAAGCGCACCTTCTATTCCTTCCTCATCAATATCTGAATAATATCTGAATTTTATAGTACTGTTAGAATTTACTTCAATCTTAGAATCAGACTCTAGTCGTTGGAGTCCACTTTGTTCACCAAGGTTAATCGTGAGGATGAATTGACTGGTGTTAAAACCGATCCTATTAGTATTAATTATAATATTATATATTCCAAAAGCGCCCAAATCAGAAGTATGTAATACAGTTTCATAAATACCACTTATTCCTTCAGAAAAATAGCTAGTACCTGAAGTCCAATTGAATGATACACTAGCACCAGAGATAGAATTATTATTTTCTAAATCGCGTAAATAAAGCCTTACTGGAATTAATTCTCCGACATATCCACCCGTAGTATTATCAAAAACAGCATCACTTGGCTCTAACAAGGTCAAATAACTATTATGTGTGACAATAAAACTATTATTATAGCCACCTAATGCTGTCCCATTAGTCCATAATAACCGATATTCATAAGTTCCTCCAGTAGTATTTTCTGATGCAAACTGAATGGCAGGAAAAATTACGCTTCCATCTAAAAGAGGAGTAGCAGAATATTCATACCATATAAGATCAGTAGGGTCATAAATCGTTAGATTAACTCGGGTTTGACTGAGTCCTAATGGTATATCATCAGAATAATTAACTTGAGTCCGAACTTGAGCGAAATCCCCTGATTTAAATTCATCAAATCCCCATTCTCCATTTCTAGCCATTAACGTATTACTTTCTTCTAAGTAATTCGGAGAAGTTGCTCTAAATTTCCACCATCCCGGATATTTTGCATAATCCTTAGTAATATTAACAAAAAGATCACCAGTACTACCCCCTTCAAACGGAACCGACAAAAAGGTTGGATCGAAAACCGATAATATTTGCCAATTTTCTGGTTTGGTTACTGAAAATTTAAAGTCAGAATATTGAGAAGGCATATAAAAATTGTGATAGAACTCCCAAATAATTGTATTATTATCCAATATATTGTATGTAATTCCCTCATCATTTTGTTGGTTATATTTCGAAGTTCCTATCTTTGATCCATATAGTGTTGTATTCAAAAGGAACTCAATATTAGGAGAAGAAGTACTAATTGTTTGGATTATTGGATTTGAAATCCAAGTACTTGTAAAAGTTAATTCGCCGCTACCCCATTCCTCTTTATCGAGTACGCTCTCATTTTCGATTCTTAAATCAATATCACTTTGAGTTGCATTAGCTATAGTAGTTATCTCTAATTGAACATTGTCGAACCATATAATATTTTGTAGAACATCTTCTACTTGGCCATAACCCCAACCAGTGGCAACTTTAATACCTAAAGAAAGATTTAAGCTTTGTTCTGGTAAATTTATATCAAAAATATTGCTTGTATTTAACCAAATATCTAAAGGAATTTTACCAGAATGATGCCACTCATTTTTTCCTAGATCGGCTACATCTGCCATTCCGATAGAGAATAATTTTTGATCATTCATCGCAACATAGATAAAATTATCGTTAGTTTGCAATCCAAATTGACAATAATAGTCGAATGATATAGAGGCGTCTATTACTCCTTTTCTAGGCAATGTGATATTTTGATAGATTTCAGAAAAAGCACCCGTTTCATACCAAAAATCGTCATAACTTAGTGTATAGTCAAAATCAGGGTACATTGCGACAAATATCGCTGTTTCACCATCAATTTCTCCAGGCCCATAATTATTAATTCCCAAAGCATAATTCTTTTTATAATCAAAGCCCCACTTCTCAAAACCTATATTTGTAGTATCATTAATGAATTCATAATAATCAATATAATAACCATACTCTTCATTTGAGCCATCAGAATCATAATCAATTTTTAATGTATTTCCGGGTACCCATGGAGTTAAAATATCATAACTAATACTATCATTAACCATTATGACTTCATCATCTCCATTAGCTACTAATAAATAATCCCATCCCTGTTCGAAAGAAAAATTTACAAAATGTGCTCTAATATATAATGCTCCTGGTATATGTTCTATTTCAGAATCAGGATTATTCCAATTTGGAGAATGCGATTTATCATAATCATGTGCTGATTCGAAGACTTGATAAGTCCGATAGATGTTTGGGCTTTCAAATTCAGAGTTATTGATCCAATTTCGTGTGTCTCGAATATTATCAATAGTGTGTTCTATTTTCGAAACAGACCAATCATGTACATCATCTAGATAATAAGATAAATTATAATCTTCTTGATCGTTTAATTGAATTTCTTGATTTAAGCTGTATAGATTGCCATAATCAGAAATATTTAGAGGATCAAGAGCACCTTCAAATATAGTAGACTGAGTGCTTAAATCACTAGCAATATCTTCATTAAATGACCGTATTTCAGAAGATGGGCTATAAAAATTATTTATAAAACCGAGACTATAAAAGATATTGACAAGAAACAAAGTAACCAATATAAATGTAAATATGACTTTTTTATTCGTTTGCATATACCTAACTACCCTAATTCCTTTGAAGTAAAGAGTTATTATGCTAATGAAAAAATTTGCTAATAAATTTAAGTAAATGAATAATATGCTTATTTCGAGGACTAGTTAGTTAGGATAAGCATCAATAAATTCTGATTTAAGAATCGTTTTAAATGATTTTTTTTCCTCAGGGTTAAGTGAATTAGAATCGGAGCCTTGATTATTATAAAAATCAGGAGGATTCTCTTCAAAAAGAGAAAGTATCATAAGAATGGCATTTCTTACATATTCTTTATTTTGCGTTCGTTCCAATACCTTCATTAATTTAATGTATATCTTACTTTTCCAAATTTCAGTTGACACTCTATCGATTTGTTTATTTTCAAAATAATCTATGATATTTTGATAATAATCCAGTTCGATATCGTTATTATTTTGTGTCATTATCATATTCCAGTCCTTTGTGCTATATTAATAATCAAACAAATTATTTTTAAATAATAATAGGGAGCTAAAATTCTGTTATAGCAATCCGTACATTCATTTAATCATAATTTTGTGTGTAAAAATGCATAGTGATTGTATTCGATTATTAAAATCTCTGGCATCCTTATTATGTGAAGTATTATAAGGGTGATATTTATATATTAAAAAACAGAATTATAACCCTTCTAATTCAGGAGGGAGATAACCATAAGTATCAAAAAATCGCTTTCGAACATCCTGGATGACAAATTTTTGGGTTTGTGCGCCACTTGTTTCAACCACAAAAGAGCTAACAATAGAGCCTAACCGACAAGAATCTAGTAATGTCAAATTTAAAATTAATCCACTTAAAATTCCCGCCCGATATCCATCTCCCGCTCCAGTAGTATCTATTATTTTATTAGGTTTTGCAATAGGGATCTCAATTTTATATATTTGTTTGTTCTGATCTCGGTATAATAATTCTGATCCTTCTTCTCCTTTAGTAATGATAATCGCCTTTACAATGTCAAGCAGTCCTTCCATTGAAAGCTCAGTTTTTAATTTAATTTGGTTTATTTCATAGCTGTTTCCAATTAATATTTCTGATATTTTAATTATATCAAGAAGCGTCAGCTTAGAAAAGAGGGGGGTTACTTGTCCTGGATCAAAGATCATAGGGATTTTCATTTCATATAACTGCTCTGCAAATGATGTCATTGCTTCTACGCTTTGAGTGGAATTGATAGCATAAAGATAATTTTCAGGATCTTGAATCTTATCAATAAGATTAATATCTCTAGATCGATCTAAAGCCCCTCCATGAAAAACAATCATTTGATTTGCTTTAATATCATTTACTATATAGCATGCTGCAGTAAATAGATCTTGATGTATATCTACTCCAAGTTCGATATTTTCAAATCTATCGATATGTGCCTTATAGCCAAGATTCTCAAAATCAGTTCCAACAGAACCAAATAATGAAACCCGAGCAATATTTAATAACCCTAAATTATATGAGATATTCCCCGCAGTACCCCCAAATCTTTGAATTCTACTTTTAGCGGTCACAGTGCTTTGATACTTTTCATTTTCGGGATCGATAGATACGGCATTAATGAAATTTTCTTCAAAAGCCATAATATAATCAAATGCTAGTGAACCGAGAACAATTACTTTATTTTTCTTATTCAAGTATCTGAATCACATCAACAGATAATTTTACTGATACTTATTAAAATAAATGATGGTAATTTTAAATCACGTTTAATAATAAATAAAATATGAAGGATTTAATAAATTCAATAGAAAATCTGAAGAATAGCGAAATAAGTGAAGTTATTCAATCGAGAATACAAGAATTTTCACAAATTAAAAAAAAGAGTATAAAAGAGATTTTCGTGGAACTCTGTTTTTGTATTATGACAGCGAATTGTGGAGCTGAAAAATGCATTGAAATTCATGATCTTATTGGGAATGAATTCTTAAATCTTTCAGAAGAAGATTTAGTAAGTAAGTTTAAAGAATATGGATACCGATTTCCTAATGTTCGAGCAAATTATATAGTTAATGCGCGAGATTTTAAAGAGCGATTAAATGAGATCTTATTTTCTTCTGAAGATAGAATTGCTCTAAGAGATAGTCTAGTTAAAGCTATTAAGGGCTTAGGATATAAAGAGAGCAGCCATTTTTTACGAAATATTGGTTTTACAGATTATGCAATTATTGACTTTCACATAGTTGATTTATTGCAGAAATATGGTTTGATTGAGAAACCTAAAACGATGACAAAAAGCAAATATCATGAAATTGAAGAAGTACTTATGAAATTAGGACAAAAATTAGGCTTAAATATGGCAGAATTAGACCTCTATCTATGGTATTTAGAAACAGGTAAAATACTTAAATAAATTTTTAAAAGTTTAGGAGTTTGATCGTGAAATGTATCTTTCACGTAAAAAAAGTTATAGAGAAATGATATTAAGATAAATATCTAAATATTATAAAACGGACAGGTGAATTTATTAGCCTCAGTCTAAACCTAAGAAATTTATGAATTCAGGGGGTTCGCTGTTCTCATCGATACCCATGATTTTAAAATCAATACCATATTTGTCTCGGATTAGTGGTGCTTTCTGGGTAGCAATAAATTTCATACGAATATTAGCTTCTGCACCGTTCCAAATCCAAACAACCTTATTTTCAGGATCAACAATAATATACACAAAATGAGAATCAAGGATATCACTAAAATTTTCAAAATCTCCTTCAATTTTTTTGAAATTTTCTAAATCCTCATCCAATAGAAATACATTAATGCTTAATTCCATTTCGGTCATATGCAGACTCGATCAATTATCATGATTAATAGATATTGAATTTCATACAGCCGATTATAAATATGAGAATTAGTATTTTAAATGTTTGGGTCAATAAATGAGACTGTCATTTACAGTGAAGACTTTAGATTTGTAAATATATATGATATTTATCCATATAGAATGCCAATAAAAAATTCATTATTAGCATTAATGCTCCAAAACTAAAGAAAATCACAGGTAGGGTATCATAGGGTAATATTAAATATGGCACAAATTTGAGAACAGATTGGAGTATATAAAGTAATAGAGTATTTTTTCCTAGAACCACCAAAAATCGTTCCTTTTTAAGCCAAACATACTTATTACTTAATTCTTCAAAGATTTGGAATAGAAACAAATAAACAAGTATAGAAATACCTAAACAAATCAAAATAAATGGTAAGTTTACTAATTGTCGACTTACTACAAGAAATATACTAATAAGGCTTCCAAAAACTAAAAGAATTATTCCGTATAAGCCAAATACTGATTTATTTTTACTATTAATAAAATACTCATTAAATATTGAGGCAAAAGTCGCAAAAGAGAACCACGGTAACAATCCTAAGATACCTCCATGTGGAGAGCCTGCAATTGTTTCTAGCATAATCTGTAGAATAATAAATTGGTATATGATAAGAAGGATGGTTGCTATTAATATTCGAAAATATGGTCTAATTCTGACTGTAAGCAGCAAAAATAATCCAGTTGTTCCAAGCATCTGTAGTGTTCCCCAACGAAACATGAGACCCATTGCATTTACTTGTAAGGTAATAAGAAAGCCTATTAAGATATATAAAGAAAATCTCCGAATAAAATGAAGATAGGTTTTATACTCACCATATCTTTCTACTCTACGGTTATAAGATGCCTTAAAAGTCATAGTTAAAGCAAAAAGGAAGAATGGCCCGAATAAATCGACATATGTTAATCCATACAATTCAGAACCTTTATTCCAAGCAGGACTGTATTGAAAATATGCAGTAGCGTTTATAAAGATGGCAAAAGCAATCATAATTCCTTTATAAATATCAATACTAAGAAATCTTTTTCCAGAAATTATTTGGCTCTTTAAGTCTATGAGATTGCTTTCCATGATTTTAATTATTATAGCTTTAAATTACGATATACATATCAACTCGATCCATTAAATATGCAATTAACCAAATACCTATGACACTCAGAAAAGCAATTATAAAAATGAAGATTGCTGGAGTATCCCAGGGTACCGAATAATAAATCGAATATGCAATTAAGTAGTCTAAAAGGTATAACATAAAAGCATTTTTTCCTACGACACTAAAGAATCTTTCTTTGGTTAATATTGGTTTGTTTTTTGCGAGATTTTCAAAAATGTAATAGATAAGATAATATAATAGTGAAGAGATTCCAACAGAGATTAATGTATATGAACCAGAAATATATGCTCTGCTAAAAGGTATAAAAAAATTACAAATAATTCCCGAGATAGTTAATACTATTCCCCCATAAAGGAAGTATTGCCTTACTCTATTCTTCAATAAACCATCAACGATACATGAAGACAGAATCATCATTGCCGTCCAAGAAAACATACCTAATATCCCTCCCTCAA
Organism: Promethearchaeota archaeon; assembly: GCA_016840165.1. GTDB lineage: Archaea > Asgardarchaeota > Lokiarchaeia > Sigyniarchaeales > SOKP01 > SOKP01. Next base: position 20,582 of record JAEOSU010000018.1, on the reverse strand, counting down.
TAGAATCATATATGATGCTATTTAACTCTGTGATTAATATTAATTGATGAACGATTAACATTATTAAAGAGATAATAAGTCTAATGTAAGTTTTAAGATTAATTAGGACTAATAATATTAAACCAGCAGTACCAAGTATTTGTAAAGTCCCCCATCGAAAGTAAAATTCTCCAGGAGCTATATATATTGTAAGAATTAAACCGAAACCAATGAAAATGAGATAGCGGCGAACAAATCTAAAATAAGTCTTTTTCTTTCCTTTTCTTTCTAACCTATGAGTAAATGATATTTTAAAATTAAGAGCTAACATAAAAACAAAAAATGAGGCTACCAAATCAACATATGTAAGACCAAAATCTCCTGCATGCTGACTCCAGTCAGGAACGTTCTCAAAGGGAGAAAATGTATTTGCGAAAACCATTAAGAGAACGGAAAGACCTTTAAACACATCGATACTTAAATATCTCTTTTTCTCTATATTATTGGAATCGATATATGAATTTTCTCTTTTCATATTACTTCTTATTGTACCTTAATTAATCTCCCGTTTAAATATATAAAATAGACTTCAGATATAAAACCTTGGAGATGAATTGATCAAAGTAGTGATTGAGACATTTGAAATATAATAACCATTGAACAAATAGACTTGATAAATATAATCAACTCTCAGTTGATTCTCGATATAAAAAAGCTGAGCGTTGAATATTAATCGATAATTAGCTATAAAGCGAGGATCTGTTTTTATGTAATCGAAATAATCATCATTAAGAATAAGAATAGAAATATTTTGGTCTAAGATATAATCTGCATCCTCAGGATAAGTAAATACATGCTTATCTTGTAAACTTTCTGGATAAATATCAATTGTTCGTATATCAGCATAAAAAGGAATTGCTCCTACATCCCATATTGCTAGCGAAGCACTCTGATTAGTATTCTGGTTAATCCATTTTCCAAGTGTGATATTAATTTCATTGATTCCTGTCGCATAAAGACGCACATAAGAATTGAATGAGAAAATTAAAAGTAAATGGGAAACGCATATTATTGATATCGTAAAATATCTTCCAAATTTTAAAAGTTTAAAATCTTCATGATATTTCTGAGCTAGATTATAAAAGATATTAATTGAATCAGGAATGAACAATAAAATTAAGGGGATTATTGGGATTGCAAAACGAAAACCAGGCATCCAACTCGAAAGAATAATTAAAATTGAGCAAAAAATAATGAGAACAAATCCTAAATAGAGCTTGCAATGAGCAATTTGAGAAATACTTCTTAGCATTTTAACTTGCAATAATATTAATATGAGTATAGGTAAGAAAATTAAGATTAGAGGAAGATAAAAAACTAACTGTTCCAAAAGAAATATGAAGGTAATTGGCTCTGCTTTCACGATAAAAGTATGAGGTAAAATGCTATAATAATATATAATTCGCCATAAAAAATAAGGAAAATAGAGAGCTCCGATAAATGAGATCATCAGTCCAAGAAGTATTATTGATTCAGAACTAAAAAATTTCCGCTTGCTAATTTGGATTCCAATTAGGAAAATAATGGACCCTGCAAATATGATTAATCCCTCATGACGCGTTAAACTCGCTAATGAAAAAAATAAAGAGGATCCTAGAAGTACTTTCTTAATGGACTTTTTAAGATATAAAATGAAAAAATAAAGTGCAATCATGAGAAAAAGGGAAAATAGAGATGTTTCTAACCCTCCTATTGACCATAAAGCAATATTAGGAAGCCAAGCATAGAAAATGCAAATCAGAGTACTGCTATTTTTACTTTTCCCCAACAATAGAGCTAACTTATATAAGACATATATAGATAACTGACTAAACAATATTCCAGAGATTTTGCTGAAAATTATCGTGTCAAAGTTCATTATAAAACCGATAAATATCCACAGTACCCAGAGAAAGTTGGAATAACCCTCCACGGGTGGCTCGTTTATATTGAAAACTAATTGATTTTCTTGAAAAAGGTTTTTTGCATACCTAAAACTGATAAATGCATCATCAATAATGAAATTCCAGAAGTAGATTTGAAACCCTAACATTATCAAATGAGCAACTAATAAGTATAGATTAATCTTAGGGAGTTTCATTATAACTTAGCTTATACTTTCTTAATATTATGGATATTCTAATGAAATATACAAATTAATTATATTTTTACTAATTTCTTTGATAAAGAATACTTAGGTTAGAAAATATTGAATAAAACAAGATATATAGATACTTTTTTGTACCATATAGAGTTCCACCAAATTGTATAATATTATGAGTCGCATTTAATTCTAATAATTTATATTCAATCACGCAAGTTTCACTTTTTCTTCCCTACAATTAATAGCACTATGCCAATAACTAGAATCACTATACCCATTGCCATAATCAGGTAATTCCAAAGCAATACTCCTGGGAGCGTTATCAAAGCTCCATAAATCGTCAAGTAGATTCCAATCTTTTTCGCAGTGCTTTTATAAGCTCTCGAGGTTTCTACTTCTACTGACTTTCTTGAGAGACGATAAAGTATAATTCCAACAATTAACAGAATCAGACCAATTAGTGCCAACGTAAAGGATATATATATTTGTGTCCAATAAGGACCACCAAAGAAATAATCGAAAAACATCATACTAATTGTAGCTCCGATGGTTATCATTATCCCACACATCTTAAAAAGAGACCCTAAAACCTCTTTTATATTTGCCATTTGCGACTCACCTTTTTGTAGGAATTTAATATTAATCATTCTCACATTATAAAAAGATTGTTACTTTTTTGTATAGTATCTATAAAAATAGGATATACCTTTTCTTAAAACTATTCTAAAGAAATTAGCAAATTAATTATATTTTTTATGATTTTTTTGATTAAGGAATTGAGAGAGTCGTCTAAATGGATCCATTATATAATAGTGAAGATTTAACTATCGCAGATTCATGTCCCTTACGACCACGATACCACTTTCTTCCCCCAGCAAATTGGATGAATGACCCACATGGACTTATCTTTTATAAAAACGAATTTCACCTTTTTTACCAGCACAATCCTAAAGAAAATAAGTGGGAAAATATTTATTGGGGACATGCAAAAAGTAAGGATTTAGTACATTGGGTTCATTTACCGATTAGCTTAAAACCAGATAAGACTAAAGGAGAAAGCCATTGCTACACAGGTAGCTGTGTTTTTTATGATAATATTCCAACCATCATCTACACAAGCATCGGTCCTAAAAGAACCCCACATCAGGATTCTGAACAATGGTTGGCAACCAGCTCTGATGAAATGATTACTTGGGAGAGGTATGAACATAATCCAGTCATGGATTCTAATCTTCATGAACCACTTGATATAAGAGAATGGCGAGATCCTTATCTCTGGAAAGGAAAAAATCAGTGGTATGCATTATTAGCAGGATATATTTATAAACCCCGTCAAGCAGTTCTGTTGTTATATAAATCATCCGATCTTCGAAAATGGGAATTTGTCTCAATATTTGCTCAAGAATTAATTAATAAAAAATTAACGTGGGAATGTCCTAATTTTTTCCCCTTAAATGGAAAACATATGTTAATAATATCTTCGTTTAAAAGACAATATTACACTGATGAAGTCTTTTCAATTGGTCGTAAAGTTGAATATAATATAGGTGATTATAAAGATCATCAGTTTATACCTGGTAAATGGAAAAAAGTGGATCATGGAAAATTATTCTATGCACCTACCACACTTATCGACCCCAAAGGACGCATAATTATGTGGGGATGGTTAGCCGCAAAAGGAAAAGGTTGGAATGGATGTCTCACACTTCCGAGAAGAATAACTTTGGGATTAGATAATAAATTGTGTTTTTCTCCAATAAAAGAACTCCATTCTCTAAGAACTTACCATGTCAGATTTAAAAGTTTAATAGTCAATGATGAGCCATTGTACCTATCTAAAAATTTCAATAGTCAGTGTTTTGAGATTCTTATGGAGTTAGAAATGCTTAGTGCCGATCAATTCACTTTAAAGATTTTCGAGTCTAATAACTTTCAATATGATGAGTGTATTAGATTTAATATACAATCTAAAGAATTTTGGTTGGGCAAAGAAAAGATAATTCTCCAAGATCTTGACACCGATGATATATTAAAACTACATATTTTTATTGATGTGTCTATTATTGAAGTTTATATAAATAATCGAGAAATAATTTCTGGTCAAATCATACCTAAGGGTAGTAATTCCCTACAAATAGAATTTTTTGCCCAAAATGGGAACATTAAAATCAATAAATCTGAAATATGGAGTTTAAGAAACATTTGGGATTAAAAAAGAAATAAAAAAATAGAAAAAGTGAAATTAAACCTTATATCGAGCGTTACCGTTCATTATTTTCCCTTCTAAGATCATATCATTTACTTGCATTCCAGCAAGAAGGCAACCAAATACACCATGCACAAACTTAGGTTGGAATAATCCTTTAACCGGAGTTCTCATCTTCAACCTTGTCCTTCCAAAATTATCAGTATAGGGTGCCATATCATAAATAGCACCTGTAGGTGAACCTGAATATCGCGCATAAGTAGCAGGAGTTGAAATGTCCAGTACAACAATATGTTCTCGCAAATTAGGAATCAAATATTTCTCTACTTTATTTATAAAAAAGTCTGCCCATTTCTCCTTTCGTTCTTTATATTTAGCATAATCGTTTTCCCGCAATTCTTCCCAATCTGCTAAAGCCATTGGGGTGATCCTTACTGTGATATTAGGTTTTCCTCCGGTCGTCAATGACGGACATACAACTCCAATATGAAATCTCTTATCGGTGAAGCCTATTTCTCCTTTTTCATAAGCATCAAAGAGCCTATCATACGAATCCTCCCCAGTTGTAATTACATTGTAGCCACAATCTAATCCAAGAGCAGCCAAATCGATTTTATCATCCAGTCCAATACTTAAGTTGATGGAGGAAGTTGACATCTTTACATATTCAGCCTTTTTCGCATATTTTGCGTCTAAGTCTCTGAGAGTCTCCAAACCCACCATATCAATCATCGCTACTTTCGGATCAATGGTTGTTACCACATAATCCGAATATATTTCCTCACCTGATTCAAGTTTGACCCCTTTCACCTGACCATTCTCCATAAGAATATCGATAACTTTAGTATTAAGCATCAACTCTCCGCCTAAACTCTTGTATCTCTCTTCAATCTTTTTTGGAAGTTCAATAAATCCTTTTGTCGGACGAAATGTACCATCCAAAAGTGAATTCATCGCAGAAATGGGAACTACTGCAGCAACTCTTTCAGAAGGTAATGCACTAAATTCGGCAAAAACATTGAAAATTTCTTTCACCTCTGGCTCACTAATTTTGAACTTTGAAAAATAGTTATGGAAGGTCTTTGTCCCATTAAACACAATTTTGGGACACTTTACTAATGCCTTTAAAATATCAGCAATCCCCATTTCGACTTTTAAATCAAATAATTCAAGGTACATAGAACGTGAATAATCTAAAAATTTCTCTATTTGATCGGCTTCCCTTGGATACGTTTCCATAAGCCATTTCTTAAAGGTTTCCACACCAGAAGGGAGTTCAATAATTTTTACCTCATCAGTATCAGGATTGACTAGAAAGATCCGCATATAATAGCCTTTAAATTTCTTTAAATCGATATCGATGCCTAAATAGCCTAAAATATCAGAAAGATTCGGTATCATCTGGCATGTATCAAAGATAAAACCTTCGCGCTCATAAGAAGTCACATATCCTCCCGTTTTTGGCTCTTTTTCGATAATAAGAACTGGATTATCTTTCACATCTTGATTTAATGCCCATGTTAAACCGGTACTTAGCCCAGTTATACCACCACCAATAACAATTAAACCCTTTTTATCATGTGTTTGCTTCATTAATTACACCATTATTAGTTATTATAAAAACGATATGAAAGTATATAAAACTATAAATGATGTTACTTTGATTCTATTTGCAGAATTTTATCTAAATGGGAGATATTTCCCAGTCAATCGAGTATGAAATCTGATCAATTGATTCCCCAAATTGATCACAAAAATCGATCAATAAACGAATTCAATAAAAAGAAAGTAAAAAAATGATCAAAATAAAATTATGGACTTAGAAAGCTATTTGGAGCCTCAAGGCCATCATATTCAAGTTCACGTAATTTTATCCTTACTTCACGTGGGGAATAAGTATGTTTTAATAACTCAATTACATTGTCGTGTAGGGCTTTTAAATTATCCATTCCCATTTGTTTATAAATATTTCGCTCAAAGAAGCAAATATCAAAAATCTCCTTTAATCCAGTAAGAGATTCCATGATCTTTATATAATTCTCATCAAATACAGCATCAATCTTTCTTATATTTTTACTCATTGCCGTTTTCCTCAATATTTAATATTTTGAATATTTTTTATTATTCTATGTAAGAAATAGAAAATCCAATATTTATATCTTTACATTTTGATCCACGATTCCCACCATGATCCCTTTCGATTTCCTAAATATGATCACGATTTAAGTGATTCTATTACTGAGAAAGATCAGAAGAAACCAAACATTATGAAAGAATTTACTAAATTAATAATAAAAATTTATCAAAAGTCACAATAATCGAGGAGAACGATAATAAATTATAGATTTTTTCTCATAATACAAAAAATAAATTGAAAATTAGACCAGATCAATAATATTAAAAAAAATAAAATAAAAAGTTAATGAGGTGCCCCAGGGAGCTATAGTTGTGTAAATACTATTGTCAATCCTAGATGAACTACCCCGAACACTATCCCCAAGATAGCCAGTATGCGAGATTCATCCTTTTTGAACCCAACTACTCCCATAACTATAATAAAGGCCGAAAGACCGTACATAACATATGCTCCAAAAGGAATGAATATTATAATATACAGTGACACCATTGATAAAATAAGGCCTAGCGAAAAAGCAACTGTCCCAAATAAATTTCTCATAGCATATCACTTAATTTGCATTTTTCTTAGTATTGAGAAATGTTTTTAGATTAATTAAGAAAATAAAACATACATTTTTTAAATTTGGTTTTTCTTATGTTTTTAACAAGAATTTATCATCGAGCGGCACCCGTCATTGCAATAAAGACCATAACTGCGATAGACGTGTAGAAAAATAAAAAGATGAAGGCAACGGCTATTAAAAATCCTAAAAAACTGATGAAAAAATATTTTAAGATTTTTTCTATTCTATTAAGGCTTCTGCCTTTCATACCATTGAATATAAAAAAGATAGTTGCAGACTCGATGATGATAGCCAAAATACAATTAAGATATATCAGGCTCTTAAGGTATGAAATTCCATATCTCCATACTTCAAAGCCATCGGGGTTAATCTCATATACAACTCCACCAATACCATTCCCAATAAGGATATTCCCGTTATCCAACATGTCTGCTTCGTAAGGGTTGATGAGATCACCTCGAAAACTCCACACAATCTGCTTTGAAACCGCATCAATCTCAAATACTCTACTATTCAACGAATCAGTAATTAAAATATTTCCATTGGGTAATTCATCCGCATCTCGGGGCCAACGCATTCCGCTTTGATATGACCAAAAAACCTCTTTATTGCTATAATTCACTTTCAGAATACGATCGTTCTCGGAATCAGAAACGATAATGTTTCCATCACTTAAATAGTCAGGATTATGTTGATGATAAAGGAGAGAATGATTATTGTAATCTCCGTAATACCAGATAATATTATTTGGACTATTTGCAGGTCCAAGACGTTCTGCAGTATAATTAATCTCTACAATCATATCAAAATTTCGAAGTGAAATTAGACAAGCTGACCAAGTACTATAATTCTTAAAGTCCACATCATTGAGATGAGTCCAGTCAAAGATTATAGGATTATTATAATAGTGTGTCGTGTCCCAAGCTGAATTTATTTCTGTCCAATTAATGAGCTCTGGTTTCCATTCCCACACAATATTTTTATTTGGGTAATCAATCTCAATAACCCTGTCATGTCCGGTATCTGCTACTAAAATATGGCCGTTCGGTAAGTACTCAACCTCATGGGGTTGAGCTAATCCGATATATTCCCATACTTTATTTCCATATTGATCTACTTCAAAAATACTATGCTCAGTACTGTTGTCTGGCACGGGAATTTGGTTCCTTACACGGTTGGGATAATTTATTACTTCGCGGAAACTAAATGTACATATAAACGTATTTCCATTTGGTTTTCTGTCAACATCAAGATAACTAGGCATCATATTTTTTGAAGAAAAAGTGTAAAATAGAACAAGATTGGCTGATAATGTGAGAACAAAAAATCCAATAAAAATTCCAATCTTGAACTTAGGAGTGAATCTCATTATTATCAATCTATTTAGTGGTTGGTGAAAAATATTTTGTATTTAATTAAATTGATAATATTAACAACTTAATATTATTCTTATTTTTAGCTTTAAGATGGCAAAAGAGTGCAAAATTTTACCAATATTGTCGGAACCATCATTTTCACTTTTAACATATTAGCAATTGTATGGTATTTAAAGGATGGGCTCAGTGCTGGTAAAAAAGAATAGATTTAAATATATATTCCGATATAGAATTAAGTAATAACTCTACTAAAAACAAAATAATAATACTAATATTAAGAGGTTGAAAATATATGACAATTCCTTTTGATCCATTTGCAGGTTTGGCTTTGTTATGGTTGATTCCCGTTATCATTGCCGCCGTTTATTGGATTGTTGCATTACTATTATGTATCTGGGTCTATAAAGATGCCAAGAAACGTGATATGAATGCTACCATGTGGCTGTTGATAGTATTACTTACCGGTTGTATAGGTTGTATTATTTATCTCGTTGTACGTGATTAATAATAACAAGAAATTAATAATTAATATTCTAATTTTTTTTTTTTGTTTTATACGTATTTTACTCATTTATATATTCAGTTTCTTTACGACCAAAAGTTTCATTAACTGAGATAAATATTTTTATACATTAACATCATCAACCAAATGTAAAATGCTTACAAAATTCAAGAAAAAACTTTCAAGAGCTTCATTATTTCTATCAGATTTTAAACCAATACTTCTTTCTCACCATCCCAATTGTGAAATGTATTCCAAGCATGTATATCATATTGGCAAGTATAAACTATGTATTGGTTGTTTCACATTCTATCCTACAATCATTCTTACGATAATAATCACCTTACTTTTTGTTGACCTTACTCCTCAAACAATAATACTCATCTTCAATATTTCATATCTCTTCTTTGCTCCTCTTATTTTAAACATTTTGGGATATACAAAATACAAATTTTTGAAAGTATTTTCGAAAGTTTCACTTGGGATTGGGATTGGATTATACCTTATAGCGATTTTTTCACTCCCATTCCATCCAATCTTCAAGATCCTCACATTATTTGAGGTAAACATGTTTATTGGGATAATTGCATATATTCGAGCAAAGCATATTAAAAAGGATTGTGCTCAGTGTGAATTTCAGGGTGATTGGGATCGTTGTCCGGGAATGAAACCAATTCGAGACAAATTATATGCTCATGGATTTCGTCACAAAAGCCCAGATTCTACTTAATTATAAATATTTGGTATACCTAAGTAGATCATAATAAATGGTCTATAAATCTTTTAATAGTAGCAATATTTTTTTATATGTTGATAAATTGTGCCAGAATCTAAAATTGTATTAGAAGGAAAAGTAAAAGAATTCGTACGATCGGAAGCCGGCAATTTGGCATTTATGCTTGAAGATTCAGGAGGAAATATGCGTTATTGTTTTTCTCAAGTAAAATCCGGTTCTTTGGGTACCTCTGATGAAATAGTCGTTCATGGGACTTTACATTCAGCTAATAAAATCCGAGTAAATTATATTATAAATAAGACGCGAAATATCGAGGAGGTACTAATTGAATCTAAACAGAGCTGGGCTTATACTGCATCATTAATATTCTCTATATTAATTACAGCGGGATTCGTTGTGGCCCTCTTGGTTTTGGTAGGAATTATACCTATTGGTTTCGGTAGTCCTATTGATTCGATATTTGGATTTGTGTTCTCTTTAATATTGGTTATTTTATTATTACCCGTGTTAATTATAATGTGGGTATTAACTAGTGCTTTTGGCAAGAAAAGGAAAGAATCTGAAGCATTAAAAGAAGATATTACGAAGATGAAGGAAAAAGTTGGAATTTCAGAACCCTCAAAAACAGTCATACCACAAAAAGAATCTGAGGCTCAAGCAGAACCATATAGCGCAGGTGCAATGAAATTTTGCAGCCATTGCGGTGAAAGGCTAGCCGCAGAAGCGAAATTTTGTTCTAAATGCGGAGCAAAGTGGGACTAACTGATATAAAAGGAATCAAATAATAAAATCAGAATACTTTTTTTTATTTTAGTAGTAGTTCCCAGTCTAAATGTTCTTTTACAATGTTTAGAGCTAAGTGTATTTCTTGCTCTTGAATTCCAGGTTTAACTCGTTCCATGTTTCGCATGGTGGTATATGTATCTGAGGGACTCAAAAGAATCGGGATTTTCTTTTCATTAGCCAATGAAATGACTGCCACATCAGGTTGAATAAACCCTGTTAAAACTAAGACGGAAATATCTTCATTCAAAGCAGCAAGTGCGATTTCTGTTCTGTCACCCCCTGTAATAACAGCTGCAGATTTCATTGATCGTAAGTACTTTAAAGCTGCTTGAAGATTCATAGCAGCAATTAAGTATGTCTCAACGGTTTTGTCTAAACCACTTATTGCGGGTTCATTTATCAATTCTCCACCAATAGCCTGTTGAATTTCAGAGACTCGTGGACTCAATAATTCTAGGCTTTTTTCAATAAGTCCTATAATGGGAATATTATAACGTTTGATATGACCTTCTTCTAATTCTCTAATTCGTGCTTTATATTCGAAATCGATTTTATTGAAAATGACTCCTTTAAACTTCATATCTCGAAATTCAAAATACTTTTTGGTGAAAAATAAGTCATCTATACATTTATCTGATGATTCAGTTTGAATATATACCAGTTCCTCTATTCCAAGCTTTTGAGCAATAGTTAAATCATCCAAACCAACTCTAATGTATCTTTTTATGCTTGGAGCCCCTTCAATAACGACATAATCATAGTCTTTCTGTATTTCATCATAAGCTTTCTTAATCTTCTCTAAATTATCCTCCTTCTTAGCAGAATCGATTAAGTCTACATAATAGCAGTCTGGGATTGAAATAGGATTAATAATATCATACGGAAGCGTAGTTTGAAAGATTGTTTTCTGTATGAACCCTACATCCCTATCTGCCTTGTTACTATAGGCACCCATTGGTATTCCAATGGGTTTAAAGTATGCTGCTTTTTTGCCTTCTTCTTGGAGTTTTAACATAATTCCAATTGAGAGTAAAGACTTTCCAACTCTTTCTCGCAAGGAACATAAATATATTGGTTTAACCATTTTTTTCTTCTTCCTATTATTTCAATTGTTAATATATTTTTATAATTTTTTATAATTTCTGATTATTAATTAACGCGATATAGTAATTTTAATATCCACTGCAGAATATCCCTTGATAAAACTGAGCAAAGGATTTATATCTAATTCGACGATCTCTGGAAAATCGTTTACTAATTGAGAAAGTCTTAAAAGCACCTCTAGGATAGAATCAATATCTGAGGCACTTTCTCCACGAACTCCTTGTAATAAACTAAAGATTTTGGTCTTTTGGAGCATTTCTTTAGCATCAGCCTCAGTGAAATTATAGGATAATGCAAAGGAAACATCCTTAAGAAAATTCGCGTAGATTCCTCCTGATCCCACCATTAATAATGGCCCAAATTGTGGATCCCTTGACATTCCGATAATTAACTCGTTTACTTTCTTTTCTTTCCTAAAGTCAATCATTTCTTGAATTTCAACACCATACACCTTAGCTATTTGTGGACCGAATTTTTTAGTATTATCAACAATCTGGATATATGCCTCGAAGGCTTCTCCTGGAGTGTTGATATCAAGGATAATTCCTCCTACATCCGTCTTATGGATGATCTGAGGCGAGACAATCTTCATAACTACTTTTCCAATTTCCTCTTGATATTTCATTGCCTCTCGTGGAGTTTTTGCTAATCGTGTTTTTGGAGACCGAATTCCATACCTTTCAAATACTTCACTAGTCTCATAACTTAATAGTACTGTTCTTCCATCGTCTCTGGCATTAGCAAAAATTGATGTAACTTTATCTTTATCAACCTTAAATCTTGGTATTTCTCGAGATTCAATCTGTTTTGTTTTAAGAAAGTTGCTATAATCCACTAATGCTTTTAACGATTGAGCAGCTCTTTCCGGAAATGGATAACATGGTATATGATGATCATTCAAATATTTCGTAGCCTCATGGATAGAGACTCCTCCAATAAGAGAACATAATATGGGTTTATCTTGTAACTTTTCCGAGCTAATAGCGTGAATCAATTTTACTACTTCGTTTGGGTGAGTTTGTGCTTGTGGGCTCATAATAATCAATGCACCTTGGGTGGTTACTTCCTTTTTGCTATTTGTTTTGCCGGTATCAGAATGATTTAATCCAAAAATGGTATTAATAGTAAATGCATACCGTTGAGGTGATGCGTCTCCTATAATATCCACTGGATTAAAAATTGCAGCTTCTTTTGGAAGATTTTCACGCAAGAGATGAAGTATTGACTCTGAAAACGATGTAAATTTTAAACCCTCTTTTTCAAAAGCGTCAGTAGCTACGATTCCAGGACCGCCAGCATTGGTAATGATTGCAAATGAATTATCTTTTGGAATAGGTTGATAGAGAAAGACTTCTCCATAGTCAAATAGATCAGAGATGGTTTTAGCTCGAATAACTCCACTTTTTTTAAATGATAATTCATAGGCGATATCAGCCCCAGCTAAGGCTCCTGTATGACTAGATGCAGCCCTTGCTCCAGCTTCACTTATTCCTGCTTTTAATATAATAATTGGCTTTTTGCGAGCAGCGAAAGGTACTACTTTTAAGAATTTCTCTCCTTTATCAATACTTTCTAAATAACATAAAATTACTTTTGTATCATCATCTTCCGCTAAATATTCTATGAAATCAACCTCATCTAAATCCGCTTTATTACCTAAACTAATATTACACGAAAAGCCGAATGATTGCTCCATTGAATAATCCATCATCCCTGTAAGCATTGCTCCTGACTGTGAAACCATAGCAATTCCTCCTTCTTTAGGAGTATTTGCCGCAAATGAACCATTATAATTGATCCCTACAAATCCTAAACAATTTGGTCCAATTACTCTCATATTGTACTTTCTTGCAATAGAAACGAGTTCTTGTTCCCTTGTTATTCCTTCTCCTCCTACTTCTTTAAAACCAGCAGAGATAACTACTAATCCTTTAACATTTTTTTTACCGCATTCTTCAGCGATGGGATTGACGAGTTTAGCAGGTATTACAAAAATCGCAATATCAATTTCTTCAGGAACGTCTAGAACGCTTTTATAAGCAGGATAATCCAAAATATTTTTTAACTCATCTGCTTTCGGATTAATAGCAAAGATTTTTCCAGTGAATCCTGACGTAATAATGTTTTTTAATACATTATATCCCACTTTACCGGGAGTTTCGCTAGCTCCAATAACCGCAATACTCTTTGGATTGAAGAAATAAGAGAGTTGGTGATTTGTAGACATAATTGTATCGTAGATACAAAATTTTATGTTATAACTATAAAAAATAATATCTATCATAAACTTTAAACTTTGTTCGAGAGCAATCAAATTAGAATATGACAAACGTTAATATTAAAGAAATAATTTACTAAGAATATGACCAGCGTCAAAATTATTACTAAGAAGGGACTTATTAATATCTCGTTATTTGATCAAGAAGCTCCTTTAACTGTGGCGAGTTTTCTTTTTCTGGTAAGACAAGGTTTTTATAATGGTCTTACATTTCATCGAGTAATTCCAAATTTTGTAATCCAAGGCGGAGATCCTATTGGAAATGGTACTGGAGGGCCAAGAAATAAAGGTATAACCTCTTTTCCTTATGAAGGTAAAGAAGTGTCTTATCCTTATAAGGATGAATTCCAATCTGGAAAACGATTCGATAAAGCGGGACTTTTAGCAATGGCAAATGCAGGACCGGGTACGAATGGTTCTCAATTTTTTATAACTCATGTTCCCACACCTCATTTAACCAATAAGCATACGATATTTGGAAAAGTCATGAGTGCCGAGGATCAGAAAGTAGTAGATTCAATTCAACAAGGAGATTTAATTCAAGAAATTAAAATATTATAAAAATACGATAATTAAATCCCTTTTTTTATTATATTGATTATTAGTTGAGATATCATAAAACTAAAAATATTTTTTAATTATTATTTAACAAACGTTTTTTAATTTGGATTTTGATACCTAATATAGAAGAATGAGGATACAAAAATGAGCAAAGAATTGAAAGATCTAATTGATACTATTGATTCGAGTAATAGAGCTCACTCAGAAATATCAAAAATGATTAATTTTCTTAAAGATGAGGTACAGAGATTAACCTTCACCATCAATGAGCAGAAGAAAGTAATTCAAAGTCAATCTGCGAAGCTTTCTTCACTTGAGGAAAATAATTTACCAACGGATATAGTTGTATTAAAAGATATGGTGTTGAATCAGAGAGAGGAATTAATAAAAAAGGATAAGGATATTGAAATTCTCAAAAAAACCTTAGAAGATATCACCTTGGAGTTAGAAGAGTCAAAACAATTTGAGGAAGAAAATGAAGAACTGATTTATGCACAGAAGTCAATAGTACAGTTAACCGAAGAAAATGAAATCCTTAATCAAAAGATTGAAGAACTGCAAGAAATCATTGCTGAAAAGAATGGTGAAGATCATATCGACCGAGATCAACAACTTATCGATGCTAAAAAATTATTATTCCAATTAACTGAAGAAAGTGGTATTAAAAGCGTTAAAATCGAATCATTAAAAGCTGAGAATCAAGATCTAAAAACAAATTTAGAAGATGTTTTAAAATTGAACCAAGAATTAACTAAAAATTTAGAGCAAAATTTTCAATCGAATGAAGATTATGAGCATCAATTAGAGGACACTCAAGAAAAAGTCAAATATCTTAAAGAAAAGTTAGAAAAAATCTCGGGTAACCAACAAGGATTGGACATAGAAAAGGTTAATCAATTAGAACACACTATTACTAGCTTGAAGGAAGAAAATTCAGATTTAAAAAATATTATTGAAATAAATACCAATGTTATTGAAAAGCTAAAAACCCAAAATGTTCAATTATCTAATGAGCTCGAAGATAAAGATACTCTTGAACAAGATTTAAAAATACAAAATGAAAAAGAAATTGAAGAGTTAAAGCAAAAGTTGATTAAAATCGAAAATGCAAATCAACAACTGAATGAATTAATGAATGAATTAAAAGAAAAAGAACTCAAAATAGAGAGAAGTGATAAAGTCCCCATAAATTCAAAGCCTAATTTAATTCGAAATGTTCATCCAAATTTATTTCGTATTATGTATGATTTTCTTGATGATGATAATAAACTAAAAGTAAAAGACATTCTTATTCGCGACTTAAGTAGCAATGAAAGGGAAGCACGGACCTATGCAATTAAAACTCTAAGTTTAATCCAAGACAAAGAAATCCTAAATGAATTAAAAGCGATGAAAACTGACGATGATTGGATTGTAAAACTTTACTTAATTAAAGCATTGAGTCTATTCGATAAAGAAGAAGTAAAAGATACTTTAGAAATTCTAATGAAAGATAAAGATCCCGATGTTAGGGATTCAGCAGATAAAATACTTTCTCGATCGAATTAAATACAACGTTTTTTTTCGGTAGATTTATCAAATTTTATTTAATCGATAAAGAAAGTAATGTTCAATTCAAAAAACTTAAATGAAAAGAGAATATTTTTTCCCTTTAACTATTTTTACCGGTTAAATAATGAGTCAAAAAATACCAAGAAGAGTCATATTGGGAGTCGTTCTTTTAACTCTTTCCGGAGAAATTGCCTGGGCAGTAGAGAATCAATATTTTAATGTATTCATATACAGTCAGATTGCCCCAGTTCCTCTCTATGTATCATTGATGGTATCAATAACTGCAGCAGTTTCAACTTTTACTACTTTCTTCCTAGGGGCTTATAGTGACATTAAAGCCAAACGTAGAATCTTTTTAATAGTTGGATATGCATTTTGGGTTATTACAACTGCAATTTTTCCCTTAGCAGGACTATTGCAACCAGTAGTTTTGGCAGTCTCAATTGCTATTCTTTTCGACAGTATAATGTCTTTTTTTGGAGCAATGGCAAATGATGCAGTATTAAACGCCTACGTTACTGATGTAACTATACAGGAAAATCGTGGCAGACTTAGTTCAATAAAAGAATTAATGTTTTTGGTCGCGTTATTGATAGTTTATGCTTTATCAGGTTATATCATTGAGGCCATTAATTTTTATAATTTTTTCTTTTTGATTGCAGGGATTGTCGCAATATTAGGTATACCTGGTGCCTTAATTACTCCCGAACCAGAGAATTTAGTCCCAAATGAAATAGGATATTGGAATACGATCAAAGAAGCATTTAGTTTTAAAATTTTAAGGGAGAACCATGACTTTACTAAAATACAAGTAAGTGGAGCTTTTTTTTGGATTGCCTTTAACGTATTTTTTCCATTTATCATAATCTATTTGGAATACGGGTTAAGCATTCCTACTTTTGAAGCATCGATTTTGATATTCATCGCATTATTGATATCGATTATTCTTGCAGTACCGATGGGTATTGTTGTAGATAAGATTGGAAGGAAAAAAGTTGCAATCGGAGCAGTTATTATAGAAATTATTGGTCTATTCTTTTTTTCATTTAGTCGTGGAATTGAAGATTTCGCCTATATCGCATTTACATCATCGTTATGGGTATTCGGCATGATTTCATTTAATGTAGCTACAAGAACGTGGTTAAAAGATCTTTATCCAGAAGATAAACGCGGTCAAACCCATGGATATTACTTGTTATTTACTATTCTAGGGGGAATGACAATTGGATCATTATTAGGAGGTTTTATTGCTGGTATATTTGGTACTCCTTACACATCGCCGGAGGGAGTCCCAGGATCGATTCCACCAGCTTTATTATTCATGATAGCCTCATTGATGATGATTCTAGCTCTAATCCCGATTTTGCTTGCCAAAGAATACCGCAAAAAAGCTTAGAAAATTTTTCTTTTTTTTCCTTTTTATATTAGTGTGTTAATATCTCTTCAATAAAACCATAAATAAAACTTCAATATTTTTATTTACTATTAAGAGGTCATAACTTCCATAGCAATTAAAGAACTAAAGGTTGAGGTATGGCACGGGAATTAACGCCAAACAGATGGAATTGGTCACAACAAGATCGAAAATGGGTTTTCATTAAGATAAATGGAGACGGAGAAAAAGAATACTATTATCGAATCAAAACTCCTAAGGAATTCAACGAGTCAATTTTAAAGATTAAGAGATTGAATGAGAAACTCGTTGTATGCAAGGATCCAGAAGAGAATGACAAAATATTCGATGAAATGATGAGAATTTCAAAAAAGATGCAATACATGACAAATCTTGATTAAAGTTATTTATCTTTGAACGCTTTGGCATATTTATCTGCAAGAAAGAGTGGTTCGGGTTGCCTATGACGTAATGTAGTCGTTAATGCGATTTCTATAACTGCTTCTAAAGAAACCTTAAATCCTATGCTTACGAATACTGGCTTTTTAGAATCCGCTAAGCATATGGCATAGCCGATTATTCTATTATTTAAATCATTTGAATTAGGATCTTTCAACCAAATCGGAGATTTTTCACCTTTTTTTCTATTTAAAGCCTTCCAGTTGGAAAAACCGACAAAGGGATTCTTAGCAACTCCTAAAGAGGGTAAATTTAATGCTAAACCTAAATGAACCGCTTCACCAAAATTTCTGGGATGGATTATTCCATGCCCATCACACATTAAAAGATCTGCATTGATTTTACAATCTTGAATCGCTTGGTTTATAATCTTTGCTTCTCGGAAACCTAAAAATCCCGGTTTATAAGGTATCTTTATTTTCATCTTCGCAAAGGAGGTTTCAATTATTCTTTTCTTCTCAGTGTCCCAAAAAACAGCACAAGCGATTCCCCATTCAACCTGTTCTTTTCTATAATAGTGTACATCTGCTCCAACTACTATTTTACAATCTTCTTGCCTTAAATTCTCTTTATTTAAGTCTAATTTCGATATTTCATAAGATAAATTTATCTGAATCTTTTTTGCTTCTTCAAAATCTAAATCATCTCGTAAAAGATCTTTATACTCAGTCTTTTTCATGTCTCATAATATCTTATAAATTAATCTAAAAATTACTTATTAAACTAAAACAACCTCAGTTAATAAATTACGATTTCAAATCTAAATATTTATCTTTAGTACAATAATTTATTACTCATATTATGAAGATCGCTGTGGCTGGAAAAGGGGGTGTAGGAAAAACTTTAATCGCAGGCACCTTATCGAGGCTATTTGCGAAAGATGGATTTAAAGTTCTCGCAATCGATAATGATTCAGCGATGAATCTAAGCTATACTCTAGGTATTGACAATGAAGTCAAAGAAAAAATTGTACCTATATCCGAAATGAAAAAAATGATAGAGAAACGTACTAATGTTCCTGGAGCAGGACCTGGTGTTTATAATATAAACCCTCGAGTTTCTGATATTCCGGATAAATATAAGGTCTCTGGTCCTGATGGTTTGCAATTACTTGTACTAGGAGGAATCGAAGAACCAGCAACAGGATGTTTATGTCCCGAGAATGCGTTAATTCGTACTCTTTTACATAATTTATTAGTGAAACGTGATGAGGTAATCGTTGTAGATTTTGAAGCTGGACTCGAACACTTGGGTCGGGGAACTGCGAAAGGAATTGATGTAATGTTAGTAATCGCCGAACCTTCACAGAAATCTCTTGATCTCTGCCACAAAGTCATTGATTTATCAAAAAAGTTGGGTGTAATTAATATCTACTTAATTGCAAATAAAGTGATTGATGAATCTCAAACTGATATAATAAATGAGCGAATAAATGAGTGGAATATCCCACTTTACCATTCTATCCCCTATGATTCTGTAATAGGAAAGGCAGATCTCGAAGGCGTCTCACCTATCGATTATAATCCAGATAGTAAAGCAGTGAAATCATTGATTTCTCTCTATTCAAAATTAAAACAACTTAAAGTTGAGCTTTTTGATATTTGAATTGGTTAAATCACCTTTCTTATATATTTTAAGTAATCATCTATATAGTCTATATAGATCTCTTCTAAATACCTAAATCTTATTTCTAGTCTTTGAGGGAATTTAAATTAAAAAAGGATTAGAATTAAGAATAAAAGGAGGTGAGATTAATGGTTAAAAGAAAAGAGAATTTATTGGCAGCGGGAATGTTATGTTTAGTCATCGCAATTCTGTTTAATCTTCTTGGCAATCCTCACGTGCTCTTAAATTTATTAATCCTGGGGTTCTTAGGTTTAACAGTTTTCTTTAATGCTGAATATATAGTCTTAGCTTCTTCGAATAAGAAGAAGAAATAGCTTTTTATTATATATTATAGCATATCTGTAAGATTTAGTTCTTGATCTTCAGCTATCTCTTTCCATTGCTTAATGGCTTCAAGCGCTTCTTTTTCATTCATTTGTTCGATCGCATACCCCGCGTGAACAACAACATAGTTTCCCACCTGGGGGTTCAATAATAAAGCAATAATTACATTTTGCTGTAACCCATCAAAATCAACTAAGGCTGAAGTGCCATCTTTATTAATTTCTAGAATTTTTCCTGGAATGGCGAGACACATGAGTTATTCAAATCTAAGTAAATTAATTTTGTTAATATTCTTTTCTAAAAAAAACTAATTGTTATAAAAGGTAAATTCAAGGTCTGATTTCAATGAAAATTCTATGGAAAAATCTATACAAGAACTAGGGACTTGATACTGAATCTATTTATGTGTAATTAACATTTAAACCAAATGTTAAATATCTAGAATGCTACTTTTTATCACAAATCAAATTTATATATAAAGTTTATTGTGTCAGAAAAAAATCGTTATAATTATGAAAAATTATAAAAAAAAAGATTGAATATTCTGGTGAAACTTTTTAAGGAAGTTCCTTAATTATATCAACTACTTTTTCTACAGGGATTGCCTGTAGCGTTTCTGTCCTTACTGCGCCTGTAGCACCCACAATAAAAAGAGCTCTCATCATCGCTTCGTAACTTGGAGCCTCAGTTATCGCAACGAAATCATAGCGTCCCATCGTATAATAAAATTCTTTAATGGCTCCTCCAACTGATTCAGCTACACTTTTAGCAGCTTCAAGCCGATTTGGAGAATCTTTAATATTCGTAATCCCCTCTTGAGTAAAACTACCAAGAACTATGAAAACAGCCATTTTTT
>JAEOSU010000099.1 GCA_016840165.1 Promethearchaeota archaeon | reverse complement strand
GAGAAAAAACTAGAGTTGAGATAAAAATTGAAGAGGAATAACGTTTACCAATGTTTTAAAAAAATATGAAAACAAAATAATAAAAAAGAGGTATATAACAATGTGTAATGTTGAAAGGTATGGTCCAGGATTTTTTACAGGGCATTGTAATTTCAGCCCCCAGGATATAGCAAGAATGAAGAAAATGGCAGGTCATTTTATGAAAAACTTTATGGGAAACTTTGGAGACTATATTCCTCATAACATTGAAGATTATGGAGACAAGTATTTAATTACAGTTCCATTACCAGGAAGAACCAAAGAAGAGGTAAAGGTTTCAGTTATAAATAAAATCATTAATGTAACCGCTAGCAAACCTAACATTCCTGAATATGAAGGTGAATTAGGAAAAGAAAAAGAGAAAAAACACCCTTATCCTGGCATGGGATTTCGATTTATTGATGTTAATATGGATATTCCCTTACCCGCTGATGCTGATGAGAATTTAATCTCATCTAAAATGAATAATGGCTTGCTAAGAATCATTGTCAACAAAAAGCCTGCGAAAAACATTAATATTAATGATGAGAATAATTAATGCAAAATTAAGGGGAGCACTTTAGAAATTAATTAATTTCATTTTAACGAGGGTTTAAAGAGAATTAATAACTCTAAAGCACTCCAAATATTATTATTTTTTTTTTCTTTTTAATTTATTCTTACACTAATATTCTTTATGATTAAATATAACTAGCGATATAATAATTATAATTAAAATAATTATAATTTGCTATAAAATGACTAGACAGAAACGTAAAAAGGATGAAACCCATCCAGTAAATTTTATTTTGCTTGCGATTTCACTATTAATCTTTGGTACACTAGGGATAATTTTTATTACTCAGATGGAGTTAGTACCAGGATGGATATGGGGTTCAAGGGAAGAAAACTCAACATTTCAATATAATATTCAGCTTATTGATGATATAACGGGCGATGGAAATTCTGACATCATTGCTGGATTAGATATCCTAGAATGCCGTGAAGAGGGATGTGAGCAATCTCCACATTTTGGAGCTGTATATTTAATTGATGGAAAATCAGGAGAGTTAATTAATAAGACAGAGTATAATAATCCAGTTAAGCAGATCTTTCCAATAGTTGATATTAATGGGAATGGCGCTGAGGATTACCTTATAAACCTCGCTGCTGTTGAGGATGAGTATGATGAAGTAGAAGGGGACGAAGATAGGATGGAAGTAGAAATAATACCGAATAATTTTTCAAATTTTATGATAGATGGCCAAACTTTGACTCCAATTAATATCCAAACGGGAGATTTATTCAACTTTACAAATAATTACATTGATGATGTGATCAGTTTCAATGATTTAACTGATAACCTACCTGATTTCCTTTTCTTAGAAGCTCAATATCTCTATCCTCCCTTAGACTATTATGTAATAAATATCTCATCTTATTTTGCTAACGGGACACAATTTGATACTAATTTTATCGAGAACTATAATTTTCAGCCAGAAGATGATAATATCGCTCCCTCATTGGAGTTCTTTAATTATAATGGTGAAGATTTTGTACTTTTTATCTCAGGTGGATCAATTACTCTTTTAAATACTAGTTCAAACGCTTTCTTAACTCCAGTATACTCTAAAACTGTTTTTGATGGGACTAATTATTATGTTGTAATTGAAGATATTAATACTGATGGATTTTCTGAAATAGTTACGACCTCTCATAATGGGAATGTAACTATATTTAGCGGAGCAGATGGACAAATAATTGGAAATTTTCAAATAGATGCTAACGATGCTCATGTCGAACTGAAATATATTCCTAGTGAAAATGATGGAGAGGCTTATATAATGATATCAGCTGCTTTTCATAACGAACCTAGGACTTATAACGCCTACATTTTCAGTATTACTGATTCAGAACAAACTCAAAGATGGTTTTATACTGAAAATTTTGAGGATAATACGCCTAGAATTCATGTACTCGAAGAGGATTTTGATGGTGATTTAGTAAACGAGATTTTGTTTATAACCGAATACATACCGTTTTTATCACAGAACAATGTCCAGCGTTATCGGATCATAAGCTTCCCCTCTAATAATGAACTTGCTAGATTAAATATAGATTATCACGCCACTCGAATTATTACAGTCGACGATTTCGATGGTGATGGATTAAGGGATTTTGCGATGGATGGAGATCGCATCGCCGCTTTATCCTCCTCAAAACCAACCGGGATATGGTTATCATCAGCATTTCCTTTAGGAATTCCTTTATTCATTATCCTATGTGCCTGCATAATAATAGGGGTGGGAATTATAATTAGAAATGCTCGAAGAGTTAAATTTAGTCGGGAATATTTGAAAAAATCAAGGCTCGCAGTAATCGTGAATATTTTTGTTATAGCAATGATGACATTGAGCATACTTTTGTTTCTAATGCAATTAAATATATTCAATAGTACGCTTATAACTGGAGATGAAATGACAAGTATTACGGTCATTTATCTATCGGTAACAATTATATGGTACGGATTATTGCCCTTAACAGCAGCTATATATAATGGGTTTTCACCTCAATTTGCATATTTATTCATTAAATTGCGTGAAGCTTTTTTTAAGATATCAAAAAGTTATGACCACGATATAATTGTTGAAGATATGAGTGAAAGACAAGATCTTAGCACAATAGTTAGGCTAAAAAGAATAGTCTTACCTTTATTACTCTCTATCGCTGTTGCTTTCTATTCATATAACACATTGGCTCCATTATTAGGTTATCCTCAGGGTTTTGAAGTATTTGCTTCAACTGAGTTTTTTCAGTTTATCATAGGTTATAATTTACTTTGTCTGCTACCAATGATTCTAACATTCCTTATCTTCTCTTTTTTCATATCGGGAAATTTTCTGCTGGATGATGCGGGAGTAATTTATTATCTAAAACCTAAAAGTCATCGAAGACCTGGTGATATCGAACCGATTAGTATATGGGCACAATCAATAATAAAGGGGATTGCAGGAATTTCTGCGTTAATCACCTTTGGTAGCTTCTTAAGTACAGTCGATTTTTCTGGATTCTTTAATACAGGTGGAGAGGCAGGCATTTTTAATGCTATTTTCGGATTCTTTATGGTATTCGTGATGTTCTGGGGAACCCCCTTTTTAACTGCATTTGCCTATACGCTATTTTCAATCGAAGTTATGGATTATTCGCTAGATTTTAATAAACAAAAACTCTACTACTTCATGAAAGAAGGCGGTTATGACATAACTCCACGCGATTTAACCAACCTTTATCCAGAAGGAATTAAATCTTTCAAAGAACCTTCAGAAAATGATTAAAAGACTAATATTTCCTTTTCTTTTTATTTTAAAATATAAAATAGAATTAAAAAAAATATTTCAGAGTTTATCTTTTCAATTTTCTTTTCCTAATGATAATAAATATCACTAATCCAACCGCTATTGATGATATAATTATTAGGATTAAATAAAAGATCCAATCTGAATTAGAGCTATTAATTTGAAAGATCGTGGTACCAACAGCATCTTTAACTGTGAAAGAAGACATCATTCCTTTTATTCCATATGAGATCTCTACTGTATAATTTGCAAGACCATTACGTTCAAATATGAGAGTATTTCCGCTATTTGTTACGTTTTCACTTCCAAGCTCATTAACAACTTCAGCCAGATATTCTGATTGGGGTTCTGCGATCCCAAATCCACTGAAAACTAATTGCCATAGAAATTCATCAGCAGTTATATTTGCAAAACTATATCCCGCCATCTGAATAGCTATATTTGCATTTAAATTATTCGCAAGAATATGATAATCGTCTAAAACAGTCTTGTAGCTTGATGGGTTTTGAAGTATAATGATTCCATCAAGATAGCTTGGGCTTTCTTCATATCCATTATTAGTGAAATTCCAAACTGAGCGTAATCCGTACCATAACGGATAAATTTGAGTATAATTTGCATTGATTGTAGTTTCATTATATCCTTGTGAATCCATGATTCCTAATAATAGAAAAATTTCTTCAGAAGTATAATACTGTGGTAAGAATATGGAGATTAACCAATCATAAATTGTCCAGGTATCAGTAGTCCATCCTTTGAGTGTTATCTTACTTTTAGCATTTGTGATATTACTATCACCTTCAAACCAGTCACTGGGATTTAATGTGGAATTTACTGTCGAGTTCCAAGCTTCTTTATCATAGGTAATTACGGTAAATTCTTCTGTTCCTTTGGTTAAAGTTAATCGATATGTTATAGCTGCAGATACACTAGTAAAAAGAAATCCTGATATAAACATTCCAAGTACTAAAATCAAACCGATTTTAGATTTTTTACCTAATATCTTCATTTTATAGCTGCCTCCTTTTGAATAATAATGCTGCTAAGATAAAACATAAAATAATGTATGTTAATAACAAGATAATTGCCATTTCGATGCTTGGTGTTAGCCAGGTACCGATTATAAAACTTCCTCCTCCAAAAGGACCCATTCCACTAAAAGAAAATTCACTATACCGGGGATCTGGGAATGGAAATTCTAAAATTGAAGATATAATGTTCCCTAGATATGATAATGAATATAATGGCTCAAATGCGTCTCTAAATACCAGTGTTATGATTTGATCTGCGAAATTTAATCCTATTAACAGAATCAATAGGCTGATAATGATGGTAACTGTCTCACTTTTCATAAAAGAACTAAATAATGTGACAAAACTACTTAATGCAATGACATATAGCACAGCAAAACCATAGGAGTAAAAGAATCGGATATTAATTAATCCTCCATAATAATAGATGCCTAGGATTCCAAGAATAAAGTAATAGACCGTAATAATAAATACCACTAATATTAAGTTCCCAAGGTATTTCCCAATTATCAGTTTGTATTTATTGATTTTAGGAAAGACTATAAATCCCGTTCGTTTATTGAACTCAGAACAGATAATCCCCGAGAAAAATAAACATGCCGCAAACAATGTTAGTAAAGATATAAACCCTAATCCACTCCTATAAAATTCCGTCTGCGTATCTGATAAAAGATTTTCGGGAAATAATTGGAGTAAATAACCTTGCAAAATTGCGACTAAAATTGCAACTCCAAGAAAGAAATAAAATTTCTTTTTTTGTTTCTTCATTTCAAATATTACCGTATCAATTATAGGAACTAAGCCAATTCCATTCTCACTCTGTTCCATCATATTACTTAGCACCCCCCTTTCGTGTATTATTACCCTCTGGAAGATTATCTTTAACCATTTCTTCATAAACCATCTCCAATTGAGAGGTCTTTGGCTGAGTAAAAGACGTAAGTGTAAAATCAGTATCAAATTCTTTGATCAAAATTGATAAAATCTCTGCTTGTGAATTAATTTTTCCATCATAATAAAATCGTAATGCTTGTTTATCAGGTCGATAAGTAACTGGAACTTTTGAGATGCTAGGGTCTAGTTCTTGATCTAAATAAGGTTTAAGTCGATTAGATAATCGCTCTATTATAGGTCCTAATTCATTAGCTTCTATTTTGTTTAAAACTTTAGCTTTTAGAATACTTGTTTTTAATATGCGAGCTAAGTTTTCTACAGTATCAAATCCAATGATTTTTCCATAATTTATTAGGGCAATCTTATCGCAAACCTCTGAGATTTCATAGAGCATATGGGAGGCAACAAATATAGTTTTCCCTAATGATTGCAATTTTCGAATGTATTTACGAATTTCAATACGTGCTAGAGGATCTAATCCGGTCTGGGGTTCATCCAATATTATGATGTCAGGATCATGAATAATCGCTTGGATAATTCCGAGTTTTTGAGTCATACCTTTAGAAAAATTCTTTACTTTCTCATATTTCCATTCCGAGAGCTTAAACAATGAGAGAAGCTCGTCAATTCTCGAATCAATCTTATCCCTTGGATATTTCTGAATTTTTGCAAAATACTTTAGCAATTCATAAGCCGTCATATTATAAAAACTTGGAATATCAATTAAAAATCCCATTTGACTAACTGTACTTGAAACGTTTTCTAAATCCACCAAACCACTGTGATTTGTCCGAATTAGAATTTTTCCTTCATTAGGTCTTAAAATTTTTGCGATCATTTTAATCGTCGTCGTCTTGCCCGCCCCATTTGGACCTACTAATCCTATAGTTTCACCGCGGCATACATCTAAGTTGATGTGATCTACTGCCGTAAAATTTCCAAAGCGTTTTGTTAGATTTTCTAATTTAATTACCGTTTCTGTCATTTTATTCGCTTATTTGTTTGATTTTTATTGAATTTTATTCAGATTCTAAATCTGAGATATTTTTTTCGATGTTTTCTAAAATCTGTTCAAAATTTTGAATTCGATCTTCTATGAAAGTCCTTCCAGTTTTTAACAATTTTAGTTGTTCTTCTTTGGGTTTTCCTTTGAGATCTGAAAGAATTCTCGCTCCAAAGGGTCCCATAAAAGGACCATCAATTTGAGAACCATGAATTGGAGACTTATTCACCTTAGGGCCCCGTAATATAATGTCTAATAAAGATTCCTCAAAAAAATCATCTTCTATATCAGTAGTAGAAAATAAAATTGCTCTCATCGAATCCCTCATTTCTCGCTCACGTTCAATCATTAGTTTTAGAGTGTCTTTTCCTTTTTTAGTAAGTTCATACACTTTTCGTACATCCTCTGGATCTTGATCACTTAGTTTTATCAGACCCTTATCTCGTAATTTATTAAGTATTGTATACATTGTTGAATCTGAAGGCGACCAAAATCCAGATGTTCTTTCTTCTATCAGCTTTTTTATTTGATATCCGTGCGTAGGTTCTTTATTCAAAACCAAAAGTACAAATATGTTGACAAAACCCTTTTTCATGGTTTTTTCAAATTTATTTGCTATTTTTTCGGCCATAAGGTTCAACTTAAGATTTTTAAAAATACATCGATTATAGTAGTATCGGTGACCGAAGCATTTAAAGTTTGGTGTTATAGAAAATTAGAAGTTTATGAAAAATCTAACTTAAGGGTTTAAAAGGTAGTTTGGAGAGTATTATCGTAGTATTACATTCTTATATTATCATGCTTTTGCTCCTAATTAATAAAAATATCAAGTTTAATATCAATTAAGGTGATTTAGATAAAACTTATAACTTGTCATATTCCAGAAGCTTATCTAAAGGGAATTGAAGAGCTAGTTAATATGGAGCTTTATCCTAACCGATCTGAAGTGATACGAGTTGCTATTCGAGATCTACTAAAAACGGAATTAAGTACCATTCTTAGAAAAGAATAAATTCTTCTTTTTCCTTCTATTTTATTATTATTATCTAATCCGGTTTAATTTTCGAATTTAATGCTAATTTAAAAGCATATTCTCATTTAATAAAATAGAAATTAAAGATGTGGGAGTTATTATTTTGGATTAGTCTGTTCATTGGAGGGTATTTCATTATTTATTTTGCTGCAGATTTGTTTTTGGATAATTTAAAAATGATATGTTTGAAATATAACCTATCACCGCTCATTATTGGGATGCTTATTCTTGGAATTGACCCTGAAGAGTCAATAGCATCTATAATTTCGGCTCTTAATGGATTACCGCTTATATCTATGGGGAATATTATTGGCAACTCTATTATAGCTATGACTTTACCGTTTTCAATAGCATTGATGGTGAAGCCAATCAAAATACGTCCTATTTCATCATTCTACATTCTTCTAATTTTTTCTCTACTAATTGTTATCTTTCTTGGATTAACATTAAATATTTTTTTATTATCATCAGGTATCGTTGCGCTTCTATTCTATATTATCTATTTTGGTTGGAATATTAAGCACTATTCTAAGAAAAATGAAAGTAATGATAACCAATTCAATTTAATGGTTGTAGAGAAAGAAATTGAAGTACCTCAATCTGTTGCAAAATATAAGAAAATAGTACTCATCGTGTTAGGTTTTATTTTAATTATTATTGGAGGAGAATTGCTAGTATATTCCGCTGAAAAAATACTCGAAATAATTGAGATCTCAGAGGCATTTTTTGGCTTTATTATTATAGGTTTTATGACCAATGTAGAGGAATTAACCTTAGTAGTTAAATCAATTAAGAAGGAGGCTACTGAAATAGGGATTGGTGGAATGATTGGAAAGGTAATTTGGAATATTTCGATTACTTATGGGATTAGCACTATTATTATTATGAATATAGCCTTTAATCTTGTATTAATATTGAATTTGCTGATACTATTGCTTGTTTTTATTTTCTATTCGTTCTTCTTCAAAAGGCAATACTTGAAAAGAAGTCATGGTCTTGCTTTATTATTAATCTTTGTGTTTTTTCTAAGTTTGAATTTTTACACCATTCAAGCATAAAAATATATCAGATAATAAATTTTTAACGAAAAAAAGATTAGTATTAAAAAATGACGGAATTTTTATTCTGGACAGATGCATACCTTACAAAATTCGATGCAAAAGTAATTGAAATTAAAGAAAATAATATCATCTTAGATAAAACTGCTTTTTATCCTCAAAGTGGGAATCAAGTATGCGATAAAGGCTATCTCGAGAAGGAAGAAAAAAGATATATCATTGAACATGTTTTTAAAGAAGAAGAAAAGGTATTTCATCAGATTAATTCAAAATTAGCAGATGAATTTAGAGTTGGAGATTCAGTAACAGGAAATATAGAATGGAAATATAGATATGGTATCATGCGAGCACATTCCTCCCAACATCTATTATCTGCTATTATAAAGAATAAATTTGACATCGATACGATTCATGCGAATATTTTATATGAAGAAGTAATGCTCCAAATCAGTCATGAAATTAGTGAATATCAATTAAAGGAATGTCTCCAAGAATTAAATCGTATATCTATAATTGAAGATCATATTTTTAATACCCTTATTGTTTCAAAAGAAGACTTCTCAAAATATTCTGATGATTTGAGAGGAAATATCCCCGATGATAATAAAATTAGATTGGTAGAAGTCCCTGGTTATGATCTGATATGCTGTGGAGGTACACATGTCAAAAACTCTACTGAAATTGGACCAATATTTATGTATGAATTTAAAAAAGGAACAGATATAAAATATGTATTGGGGCAAAAAGCGTTAGAATTATATTCTCAGTTCAATAGTGATCTAATCTCCTCATCAAATTTACTAGGGATTTCTTATTCTGATTTTTTTCAGACCATTCAAAGGCAAAATAGGGATTATAATGAGTTAGGACAGAGTTATATTAAAGTGGCTTCAAACTTAATTGATTACATTTCTAAATACCCCAGTTTACAGATAAAAGAGTGGAGTATTGGAGTATTAGAGTTGGATGTGGAATTCAAATTTATCCAAAAGCAATTTAAGGAGTTCCCAGAAAATTATACATTGATTATCCTTAAACCTAAAAACAAAGTCATAATCATTTCAAATAGTGAAAAGATCAAAGCTAACGAAGTTATGAATTACTTAATTCAACGATATGGAGGTAGAGGTGGCGGTAGCCCCTATTCTGCGCAAGGAACATTAGATAGTATTCCAGAAGATATACCCTCTCTAATAAAGACACTATATAAGTGAGAACACTATAAATTTAGTGCTAGATTATTACACTTTATGCCTTTCTCACACTATGATTTTGAGTATATTGATGTACATACTCATTTTTTTCCTCCTAATATATTTCAAGCAATTTGGGACTACTTTGAAATTCGTGATGAGGAGAATAAAGTACGAGGATGGCCTATAAATTATAAGCTTCCAGTAGAGCAGCTTGTAGAGTTGTTGGAAAGCAAAAACATCCGATATTTTACAACCCTAAATTACTCCCATAAAGAGAATATTTCCCAATATATTAACGAGTGGGTATTCAAATTTATCCAAAAGCATAAAAATGCAATTCCTTTTGGGTGTGTATGGCCTGAAGATGATAATCGAGTGAATTATATCACGAAGATTTTCGATGAATATGGCTTTTATGGAATAAAGATTCAACCATTAGTTCAAAATTTTTATTTAGATGATCGCCGATTAGATGAGGTCTATAAAGTCATAATTGATAGAGGAAAATGGCTAATAACTCATGCTGGAACAGCACCATATAGAAATAGGTACGTTGGATATTCAAATTTTACTAAATTTATAGAAAAATACCCTGAAATGAATATCATTGTTGCCCATATGGGAGCTTTTGAGTACCATAAATTTTTAAGTTTATTAGATAGATATGAGAATCTTTATTTAGATACCGCTATGATTTATATTCCAGAGAATATATTTCCAGAAAGAACCACAAAGCGCCCAATAAAGGAAGAACTAATATCATATCAAGAGAGAATTTTATTCGGTTCAGATTATCCTAATATTCCTTATGATTATGAATATTCGACCAAAGGATTATTAGATTTAGATTTATCACGAGAATTTTATCAAAATATATTTTACAATAATGCTAAAAGATTATTTCAGTTATCTTAGAGAATCGCCAGACTTACGGCCATAACAAAGATTCCGGAAATTATTCCGAAAATTGAGAAGTGTTCCTTTGCTAAAGAGCGTGAAATGGGCAATAACTCATCTAAAGAGATATAAACCATTAAACCAGCTACAACTGCGAGCATAGCATTTAATATATAATCATTTATGAAAGGTGCTAAGATTAACCAAGTTAGTATTGCTCCAATAGGTTCGCTAATTCCTGAAAGGAAAGACCACATAAATGCTCGCTTTTTATTCCCAGTACATGCATATACAGGAACAGAAACAGCAATTCCTTCTGGAATATTGTGGAGCGCAATTGCAAATGCTAATAAGATTCCAAGTTCTACTTCTTTAATTGTCCCAACAGCCACCGCAATTCCTTCGGGAAAATTATGAATAAAAATTCCTACGGCAACGAGTAAAGATGTTTTATAGAG
The DNA here is from genome assembly GCA_016840165.1 of Promethearchaeota archaeon. GTDB lineage: Archaea > Asgardarchaeota > Lokiarchaeia > Sigyniarchaeales > SOKP01 > SOKP01. The sequence goes on along the minus strand of JAEOSU010000099.1, from coordinate 25,019 downwards.
TCTAGGATTTCCATTACTTTTAAGAAAAATTTGTTGCAATCTCTGCTGTTTTCTTCGATGACGTTGCCTGTTTCTCTGGTGCAAGTTTCTGAATCGGCTATTTTTATTTTGTTGGGATTCTGGATTTAAATTAGCTGATGGATTCTTATCCTGACAAACCAGTTGCTCATAGTCTTTATCTTCAAATTCATAATGATGCGATACACGAATATCAATGATAAACATCAATATCATTCCTATGATAAAAAATAAGATTCCTACAAAAATTCCATTAAATTCTATGCTTTCTTGTAGTAGTTCGACGAAAGAGACTAAAATCATAACTCCTGCTGAAAAACCCATAATAAAAGAGATGAATCGCGGGTTTTGCTTTTTTATAACAATCGCGATGATACTCCCGATAGTCGTTGATAATCCTGCTATTAAACTGAGAATTATAGCAAAAAAAGCTTGTTCCATATGTTTAAGTCACATTAGTTTTATTAGATAAATAATCGAAATTTTAATAATTTACCATTTTGGTAAATAAACCTTAGCTCTTATTTTGAAAGTATTTTCATATTTTTATTCTGAGAGAATTTAAGTATCATTAAATTTAATTAAATTCGAATAATCATAATTATTAAATTTTAAATCTAAATTCTGAATATGCAATTTCAAATTGGCATAATATATAACAAAAACTTGCGAAATCATCATGGATAAATATGATGTTATAGTCATTGGAGCGGGAACTTCGGGTTCAGTTGCTGCTAGATTTGCTGCTTCAACCGGGTTAAATGTTTGTCTGATTGATGCCCAGAAGAGAGAAAAAGTCGGTAATAAAATCTGTGGGGATGTTGTTTTATCAACGATTTTTGACTTCTTAAAGATTAACCATCCAAAGGGAGAAGAGATCATGAGTACTAAAAACAACATCAAACTATATACTTCCGATTTTCAAGACTATCTTAGTATTGATATGCCTATTTACCTCGTGAACAGATTAAGTTTCGGGCAGAGACTATTAAATGATGCTTTAGATTCGGGGGATGTACAGTTCTTAGATAATACTAAAGTCATGGATTTAATATATAAAAATGGTACTGTCAATGGAGTAATAGTTAATACGAATATTGAAAGAAAAAAGGTTCTTAGCGCTAAGATTGTTATTGATGGTAGTGGTGCTCATTCAATCATCAGAAAGAAAATTAAAAGCGATATCATTGAAAATAAGGTCCCAGAAGATGATTTATCGATTTGCTATAGAGAGAATATTGAATTTAATGACAACAATCAACCAGATTTACCCACTGATTCTTTAACTGTGGTGTTTGATGCAGATAACGTTCCTGGAGGATATTTTTGGTACTTTCCCAAGTCAGAAACCATATCTAATTTAGGTTTAGGTGTTTTCTTTCGCCGAAGACGTGAAGTTAAGCATATCTATCAGAAATTTGTCTTAAATAAATTTGTGCCAGCAAGGAATTACAAAATACTGTCATCGGGAGGAGATATCGTACCAATAAGAAGACCCTTGCCTTCATGTGCAGATAACGGGATTATGTTCATAGGAGATGCTGCCTGTCATGTAAACAATGCTAGTGGAGGAGGTATCCATCCAGGTATGAAAGCAGGTTACTATGCAGCTATGATAGCAAAAAAAGCTATTGATGCTGAAGATTGTACATTGAATCAATTATGGAAATATAATTCTCTAATCTTGGATGATTTCGGCATCGGACATGCCGCCAATGATGTAGCCCGCATTCTTATGCAGAATACTACAACAGAGGATTTCAATTATATTGTGAGAAAAAAATTGCTTGATAACGAAGCACTCACTAATATGTATTATGCTAAAATTTATTCGCCATCCCTAAAAGAAAAGACGCAGAAATTACTAAAAGGAATATCTAAACCCCATTTGCTGTTGAAACTAAACTATCTTCTTAAGCAGATGAAGAGAGTCTTAAAGCTTTACTCTAAATTTCCTAATAATTTAAAGGATTTTCAGAAGTGGAGAGAAGCAGAGAATGATATGTTTAATGAAATATATCTTCGAGCCAGACCTTGAGAAAAGAGGTAAATATTCTTAATTCAATTTATTCATTTTATTTTTGATTAGCGTTGATAATAGTTAGAAGTTGAAGATCTCAATCATTAATAGTTGGAATGTATTTTCTTATTTAATTGAAGTATTCAAAATGAAAACGCAAAAAGGCTTTTAAATGAGTAATGTATCTTCAGAGGATAAATTATTTCTATTAGAACGGTCGTTCTTTACTCTCGATGGATTGTGGATGATAAAGCTCGAAGAAGAATCAAACTGGGAAATAGCATTAAAAATAGATTTAAATGTATGGAAGGAGCTCTTAAAAATAATTATTAGGCGTTTAAAAAAATATTTAGATTTGCATGATAATTGTTTAGAAAATTTATTAAAAATCTTAACATTCCGTTGGTCTGTGGAGGGGTGGCAATTTGAATTATTAGCTCAAGACGAGGGGTATAGGATAGAAATCAAAAAATGTCCCTATAAATCAGCTATGGATCGAAATCCTAACAGACATGATAGGATAGCCTTAATTTGCCGAGATATGTGCATCCCATTCTATAAGCAAATAGTTCATAATTTTAATCCTCTAATCAACCTTAAACGAGGAAAATATATGGGTTTAGGGGATGATACATGTAGTTTTACATTTTCTTATCATAATATGCCTCTCCAAGGGTATTCTCAAGACATAGAAGAGTTTTCTATAAGCAATTTGAGTAATGGTGACAAACTTTTCTATTTTGAGAGAAATTTTAGGACTTTGGATGGATTATGGGTGGTAGAGACAGAAAAAGAATTAGGATGGGAAAACACTTTACAAGTAGATACACTAGTGTGGCAGGATTTGTATAAGATTATGTTTCGCAGAGTCATTAAACGTCTTAAAATTCAAAAGAATTCTTTAAATAGTCTTGTCGAAATTCTCTCCTTTATTTGGAATTGCGAAGGTAATTTCCATGAAATTCAAGTTATAAATGAAGCACAGGTAATTCTGAAAATAATGGAGTGCCCGTATATTGATAGTATGGAGAGAAATCCTGAGAGGAGGAAATATATCCCTTCAATTTGTGAAAATATGTGCTCGAACTACTTAACTCCAGTCATAAGTGATTTTAATCCAAGAATCAACATATCTAAGCGCTCTTCTATCGGAATGGGGGCCGCCTCATGCGATTTTATTCTTCAATATTCTTAAAAATTAGCGATATTTCTTCATTTGTGCATAAATATAGCTGGAATATAATATTATCTATATTTTCTTGTAATTCCATAATTTGTGGCTTACTTTGTTGCGGATGCTTATAGAAATTCATTATTAAATCCACGTTTGCTGCGAGTGTACATTTTATTTTATTATTAGTATTAGGTATTGGTAAATGGCGTATCATGTATTGATTGAGATTGATTGTAGTGTTTATTTGATTATTAATCCCATAAATGCAATAAAATTTGCTTAACGACGAATTTAATAGAGCACAGAGAAATTTTAATTCATTTTTGTCTTCATGAAGGAGAGAATAGATAGAAGATGTGAAACAAACGCTTTCCTCCGTGTAAATAGCTACTGGAAAGGTGCTATTATGTTTGATTAATAATTTAGGTTTAAGATAATATTCATAATCATTACCTTTCAACCTCTTCGGATTTATTTTATCAATATCAAAAGATTTTTTTCTTTGGTAATGAAAAGGCATAAAATCGCTTTTTGCATTAAGAAAGATACAAGAGCTTTGTATATGGTTTTCAATAATAGCCTTAATCGCTCTTAGACCTTTATCTTCCTCTCCGCGAATTAGTTTAGGAAAATCACGCACATTTAAATAGTTTAGATTACCGTTTTGTTCTATCTTATTAATTAAATTTAGCATAGGAGGGGTAAGTTTAATCCTAATCCTATTGATAGGCTCATTTTTGAAGTTACAGTAAGGACAGCAATTATTGAAAGAATATACATAGATCTTCTTAGATATATCGTTAAGGGGGCAGTCTTGATTCTTACAAAGCTTAAGTGAATCAAACTTTTGGTTAGAATAGGTGAGCATCTTCGATCCAGAATTGTTATATACCTCCAAATTTTTATTAGTCCCACTTTTTCTTTCAAATATTAATATCTGTACCTCATTTGTTGCTGATTTGAAAATGTTAGGGCCTACATCATAAATTTTAAGCAGATTAACTTTTTTATGTAAGACTGTTCTAAAATCTATATAGTTTTGACGAAGCAGAAAACTCTTAGGAACTAAAAAACCAATTATGCCATTCGACCATTCTAATGCTTTTAATAAAAAAGCACAATATATTTCTTTATGAAAAATTCCTTTTTTCTTTAGAAGAATCCTCTGATGTTGGTCTAAAATATTTCCATAAGGAGGATTTCCGATAATAATATCATACTTTTGAGAAATGGGGCTTGTTAGAGAATCTTTTATTTGTATATTATCTTCAATTAATTTAAAAGCTGATTTCAAATAAGACCCACTCGAATTGGTCTCAAAAAACCATTTATATAATTTTAATCTGCATAATTTAATTGCACTTTCATTGAGATCATAGCCTTTAATGTTTTTGAGCACTATATGGATATTTTCATCAAAATCTTTTTTTTCCCCTAGTTTTATTAATAATTTAGTCACTTTTTTAGCGACATTTATTAGAAATGCTCCTGATCCACACGAGGGATCGCAAATTGTCATGTCTGACAGCAGAACTACGACTTTCCGCCTAACTTCTAAATTAAGACTATCCAAATCTTTAATTGTATTGATGTTAAATATATCAAAACGCTTATTTATCAATTCAATTAAGACGTGTATAATAATAAAATTAGTAAGGTTTTCTGCTGTATAGTAGCCTCCCTCTTTCTTTCTTCTAGTATAAGACTGAATGAATTTTTCTTCTATTTTAGCGATTTGATTTAAATTTGATTGAATTTGAGAATAATTTTTTAGTTGAATCTTTTCTTTTATTGTCGAATATAACTCATCAATGAGAGCGGTGCCCGCATTCTTATCCATTTCAATTAGAACCTTTTATTTGTTCTATTTTATAAGATTTACGATTAGCAATTTTAAAATAATCAAATTCAAATTTTTATTGATAATATTCTTTATGTTTTTAAGTTTAAATTTACTTTATATTATAAGAAGTATGGGAAATAAAGATAAAGAAAAGGATTACTATGGAATTGCTCCAGTCAAATCAGTTATGAAAAAAATTAAGAAAGAATACGATAAAGACTTGAAAGACTGGAGAGTCATTAGTTCGAATGATAATAAGGGAAATTTAGATACTTTTATCACCAAAAAGCCTGATGCTTATTGGCTAAAATCGAAAATGTTGAATCCATATTCATCAATAACGATGGGTTCTGTTATTAGAGATCTTAACAAGGACATTGACGAAGAAGTAGGTAAAAAATTATCCCCTAATGATATGCTTCGATTATTTGGAATGATTGTTCCTATTAAAAAAGATCAAAATATAATGGCCGCTGGGATTGAGAAGTATTCTCAAGAACATGGTAATTATCTAAAGAAAGTCATAGAAGAACGCGAACCGAATATTGGATATCAAATGGCAAAAAAAGTGGACGAGCAGTTCACTAAAAAATATCCTCAGCGAAAGAATCTATACATTTAATAGTATTTATTTTAATCTATTGAGATTTAATTAATGAAAAAAATCATACTTTGCTCTTTAGAGAGCCAAGCTCATCTTTATTTCTTACTATAGGCAAGTTACTTGAATATTTTGAAGAGTTTTGAATTAATTCTGAGATAAAAGAATTCATTTTCTCTGGTCCAGGCTTTCCTTCAAGAGAATCAGCGAAATCTTTAATTAGTAAGACGTTCAAATCTTCTACATAAAATGAAACTCCTTTTTCAACTTCCTCAAGCAAAAACTGAAACGATAATTCCGCATCTCGTTCAGTCACATAGAGAGGTTCATCTTTTTCTTCAAATGTAAAAGACACTTCCTTCCATCTATTACCATTTGCATCTACTGGAACCATTCCAAATATATAATCATCGGTGTAAAGCCAAATTGGGGTCCCATTATCAAATGATGAGTCTACAATGCCCATAAATTCTTCACTCATGCTTAATCAATCTGCAAAAATTCTTGTAAATTATTTTAAATACTATAATGATTCTAATTTTTTTAATTTATTAATTTTAGAATTTGTATTTTAATATTAGTATTTCAAAAGCTATGAATTATTAATAGAAAGGAAAATAAATTATATTATGCGAGAATTGGATATTAATCAATTGAATGATAGTATTCAGCGTTGGATTAGGGATTATATAAATGCCGCAAACGCGAATAAGGTTGTTGTTGGGTTAAGTGGTGGTATCGATAGTGCTGTTACTGCCGCATTGTGCGTGAAGGCTCTCGGGAAACAAAATGTAGTGGTTTTGATACTTCCATGTGAATCTATTTCAGCAGATATTGAAGATGCGATAATGGTGGCAAAATTTTTAGCTATAAAATATGAAGTGATTGATTTAACCCCTGTGTACAGAAATTTTTTACAAAATTTACCCCAAAAGTGGGATTCAAATGTATTGGTTCAAGCAAATTTAAAAGCACGATTAAGGATGGTAACTTTATACTATTACAGCCAAATGCTAACAAAGTGTCTTGTTGCGGGTACAGGGAATCGTGCAGAATTAGCTATAGGATATTTTACGAAATATGGCGATGGAGGAGTAGATTTTGAACCACTTGGATTATTATATAAATCTGAGGTAAGAGCTCTTGCTAAAACGCTAGAAATCCCTAAAAAAATAATAGAAAAACTTCCCTCTCCTGGTTTATGGCCTGGTCAGACTGATGAGGGTGAAATTGGCTTAAAATACGATACTATCGATGAAATTTTATACAGAATTGACAATAATATAGATTTTAAAGGTTTGGATAAGGAAAAAGTCAAAAAAGTAGAAGATTTAATGAAAAAGGCAGTACATAAATTGAATACTCCCCCTTCATATCATATAACTCAAGAGTAAAATATTAGTTAGTTAAATTATAAACTTGAGATGATTCGTCTAATCTTATAAATTCTTGAAGTTATTTCGCCTAACTTAGACTTAAGATTATCGCTTTCATCTTTATATTTAGAATTTGCAATTGACCCTTTATTGTAAAGTGTATCCAGTTCTTTAAAACTTTTCTCTAAAGAGTATCTTCGTCCTTCAAGTGCAATTAATTCCTGATATAATGTATCTTTATTATCTGAGAGTTCTTCTCCAGAAGTATACTGCTGAGTTGACTTAGATGTTGATTCAGTGCGGGGAGTACTTCCAAAATTAACAAATGTAGTTGCTTTTGGGGTGTCATTTGCTTTTTTATCAGTTTCTACCATTTTAGGTGGAGGATTATTCAGGATAGTTTCTGACTTTTTCTTTGGTTCACCATGTTTTGATTCTTCTTTCCCTACTGATGAAAATACGTTAAATAAATCCATTCCAGTCGATTTTATTTCTTCTGATTCAACTTCTTCCACCTTAACCGAGGAAATAAAAGGCGTATCTATTACTGCTGGCTTTTCTGGTTCCACAGGCACTTTTGATGGTTCAGAAACAATTGAATCCGCTTCAGTGACAATAGGAACTAACCGTCTTTTCTCGGTCTTAACAGGTTTATCCTCAGGTAAGGGAATTTTCACTGTTTTTGATTTTACTTCTTCTATAGGAATAGGCATTAATTCTGGTACCTTCTCCTTAGTATCATTCGATAATGACTTCGTTGGGATAGGGCTTAACATCTGATTTTGAATGTTAACTTTAGCATCTTCTACTTTAAGTTCCGTTTCTTTTGGTTTTTGTAGCTCTGATTCGGATTTTGTTTCAGTTTTTATCGATTGAGTTGTTGAAGGTGGTGAAATCGATTTTTTAATGACAGGAATTCTAATTTTAGGTGGAGGAAGCTTCACTTCTCTCTTCGGTATAATTTTTTTCACTTTTTTTGTTTCTCGAATCGATTTTAAGGATGCATCTTTTTTCTCTAACTCTTCTTTAAGTTCTTCGATTTTTCCCTTAAGATTATCAATCTCACCCTTAAATTGATCGGATACTTTATTAAAAATATCAGTTAAATCGATTTCTGGTTCAGAAACTTTCTCTTCTTTAATACCAACAGTTTCTTCATCACTCAATTTACCATCTTCTATGGAGAATTTCTCTGGAAGACCTAAAATATCCGATATTGCTCTCGGTAGTGTAGTTTCTGAAAACCATAACTCAAGTGAATCCCAATTACGTAAATCTTCAAGTATTTCATCAATTTTGCCTATAAGATTTGAGGAAGGATTTATAGTTTTTAAACTATTGAAAGAGGTAAGCAACTGCTCTCTGGCTTCAATTTCATCATCAGGAGACGGATCACCTTTAGTTAAAAATTGATATATCTCCTTTATTTTCTGTAAAACCGAATTAAACTGCTGATCAACACTCATAGATGTTTTTAGAATATATTATTTTATTCGATTCGCTATATAATTCTTTTTAAGTATTAAAAAACTTTTCACTAATTTATTTCTTTGTAATATAATCTATCAATTATGAGTGAAATTTATAATTTGAAGCCATATAGGATCATAAGAAGATGGAAGTAAGGGATTCCTTACTTCCGGATGAAAACATTCTGCGATTTAAGATGGGTAAGGCAAATAATTAATGTTTTCAATTAATATTTAGAAAACAGCTATTTAAACCTCTCCTTTAAATTCTCAAGGATTAAAATTGAATAACAAAAAAATGAGATCTAATCAAGTATGAAAGATTAGTTCCAGTTAGTTATATTTATAAGAAAGAAGGATTTAAATTAGAAATAAGCAATCCAATTTTAGAAAAAAATTAATAACAGATGGGTGAGATTAAATGGCAAAAAGTGGAGCCGTATTAGGAATTATTGGAATACTTTTAGGTGCTGGTGGATTGGCTTTTGGAGTTCTTTCTTGGTTTAGCGTGGCACAAGTACCTGTTAAAAACAGTTGGTACGATTATATAGATTATTCTAGTTTGAGCGTTAGTGGTGCAAATCTTAATGGTTTATCAATATCTATGACAATAAATACTGGTGAAATTTTGTATGTGTCATTCACATGTACCTTAAAATGTGAAGGTTTGCTTGATGAATTTTATATCCAAATCGACGGTATTAGTACAACTGGTTATGATAAGGTGACTCGAGAAAGTGTTGGTGGTTATGAGTACTTTCCAATATCTATCCAGTATTTTAACGCCACAGTAGCAGCAGGAACTCATGTGATTACAGTTTGGGAAGATACCGATGATTCTGGGTCCGTAGTTTATGATTGTGCCCTCTATGTTCAGACTTTAACTACTTAATTAAATCTAATTATTTTTTTTTATTTACTCTTTTATTAATGAGTTTGTTCTATCCTTTAAATAAAATGTATAATTATCATATAAATTCCGTAATTAAAATAAGAAAAATGTGATTTTGATTGCCAAAATGCCCGTATTGTAATCAGGAACTCAGTTTAAAACTTGAAATAAAGCCAACTCCTATTAGTGATAAGTTTAAGGATGATATAATGAAAAGCTATGAAAGTTTCATAGAAATCCAAGCGGAAGTTGTCCCATTTGGGGGATCGATGCTAAAATCGATGGCAAAATTTAGTTTAAAATTTGTTGACCGCTATTTAGATAAAATTGGAGCCATACCTGTTGTGTTCCACTCTTGTTCAAATTGCGATTCTGTAATAACTTCCGAATCACTGTTTGATTTAATGTCTTCGCCTAGCCCAGGTTCAAAATAACAAGTAATCATTTTAGAGTTGGTATTTGTTTTTTATTTTTTTTATTGGATCCAGTTAAATTTGAGAAGTACCAGCCAAATAAATTAAAAAATCTTTATTTTTAGACTTAATTCAATAAAGACTAATCATCATCAATATCAGCAAATTCGTTCAATTCCGTTTGATCATGGAAAAAACAACACCCACTCAAAATAAGAAATTCATCATCCTCATCAACAATTTGACGATTATGTCCGTTTTTTTTTAATCTTCTTTTCCATCGTTTCATAATGCTTCAATGAACCATGCTGAACTACCTTTTTAAACGTTTGATTTTAGATTTATTAGTTTTAGGGAGAATTTACTGTAGTTCAATAACTCTGTAAATAAAACGTATTTTCAGCCGTTCTTTCTAAATTTGACAAAAATGTTAAATATTAATCAATATTCCTTTTTCATAAGACCGGATTTATACTTACCAAAATTTATTTAATATAGGTGAAAAAAATGGAACAAGACAAATTATTTAGTATTGGTACGATTTTGCTTTTTATAACAGTTATTGTTTTGTTAATATACGGTATTCTCTATTTAATTACTGGAAGTCCAGCTATTACTGGCGCTTTAACTTACATCGGAAAAACTGAAGCTGAAATAAATGCCTTTGATCCCGAAATAATGATTATACTTAGTTATGAGCTAAGGGTAGTAGGAATTGCCGATATTAACCTAGGAATTGCATACCTATTTATCCTTAACTTTGGCTTCCGAAAAAAAGAAAAGTGGGCTTGGATCGCTACACTAATAGCAACTTTTGGTTTTGTTGTGCCTCTTATACTTTTAAGCATCAGTGTAATGGGAATAGATATTGATATAATAATCTTATTTATATTTCTGTTCGTTCAAATAGTAGGAGAAGTTATAAGCTATAAAAGTTTTTTCAGAGGTGCTGAATAAATTAAGAAAATTCTATGATATAGCTACTAAATCATATAATTTTAAATATCTTTTTCTTTTTAAAAAAAATTCAGAAAAAAAACTTTTCTGTCCTATTAGATATAGATTATAGTTTGCTTAACTTCCTTCACTAAGTCTTTCATAGTTGTTATTTTTTTCAGTAATAATTAATAGATTTTTCTCAATTTCTTTCGCCCTGAGGACAAATCCTTAGGCAATAGGAACAGTAATTATTATCTAGAATACTAGCTATGCATTTTGAACGGTTTATATGGGTAATAATTCCTTTTTCTTTATGGATGGGTTCCTTATGAACAGCTTTACCTTTACATTTTTCTACACATAATCCACAACTTTTACAAAATTCTTCTAATTCATTTAAGCTTCGTTTTGGACTTTCAGGGATTTCTGCATCAGTGGTTATGATACTCCACCGTTGTCGTGGACCAAATTCAGGAGTAATTATAAGCCCATTTCTCCCCATCACACCTAAACCAGCAGCAACTACAAGTGGTCCATACAATAATTTCCCCCCAAATGGATGATGTGCTTCACTCTTATAGCCTTGTTCTTTTAGATATTCAGTTAATTGTATAGTCACATCTCCTAGTACCTTATAAACTCTAAATACTTCGATTTCACATGTAGCACTCGGCGCGGTTTTAATCTTATCCCATTTCATCTCCATTCCAAGTATAATGGCATTCTTTCCATAAACTTTTAAATCTTTAAATATATAATTTTCATTAACTGGGACGTATGCAATAAAATCAACATCAAGTTCTTTCGCTCTTTTCTCAAACTCATTCCAAAAGTTTGGAGAAACCTTTGTTTTTGTGTTATTCTCATTGTTATACTTAGTTTTTCTTGCTTCTTGAAACCCCTTAAATGTGCCTCTTATATATTTGCTAAATATTTTAGCCGTTTCCCTGTCAATAACTTCAGCTGGACCCGCACTCATCGAAAAAAGTTCTTTTGGAACAATAAACACGAGATTTTCATTTGTTCCGACATAAGTCGGTTCAATCCCTATTTCCGTCATATTAATTCAGATTATATTCGTTAAAAAATGATTTTTATAATTATTCATACAAAATCGGTTATAAAGATACTGATTTAATTTCAATTGTATGTCAATTGAAAGGTGGACTACTAAAAAATCCGCTTTTTTTAAATATTTAAATTATTTATCATTTTAGATCAGTTGGATCCTTAAATCTAAATTTTAAATAGATTGGCATCATTAACTATATAAAAAATAATTAGAGGATTCCTATTGATTATCGGAATACGATTATCTGGTTTTTTATTTCTATTCATCATAATTACAAACATTCTAAGTAACTTTTTTGAATATAAAACAATTGGAGATGAGGATCCAGAAGCTAAACTGCAAAAGATTAATAAAGAGCCAAGAAAGTTTAAAACTGGTATCGTAATAATCCTCATCGAGCACTTTAGCATAATCTCTCTTGCTGTAACATTGCTTTTTACTTTTGGATCATATAATATAATACTTGGAATCATCTGGTGCATCTCTCGCATAGGAGAAGGCTTGATCCAAATTTATGATAAGAGAAGTTACTGGGGACTTCTCAATATAGCACTAAGATACTCAGATACAAATGGTACTGAAAAAAATTCATTAGTTGATTTAAGCCGTAATATACTCAAAATAAAAAGCTATAGATTCTCATTTGCACAAATCTTATTCTCTGTTGGTACGTTCGCATATTCAATCCTATTTGCTCTCTATGAAATTATACCAATATTCATAGGATGGTTTGGAATTGTTGCTAGCGTTCTCTATGGCTTCGGTAATGTTATATTCCATATAAAACCTAATTTTAAAGTCCTCTGGAATATTGGAGGGGGATTAGTTTTACTTTTTGAATTACTCTTAGGTGGATGGCTATTATTTTTTCCATTCTAAAAGAAAAACATTATACTTCCCAATAGCAATAAAAAAATAAGGAAGTTGTGTTTTAAGAGATTTTAAATATTATATCATCTACATTCCTTTTTGGAACATGCATAACTCCATTATCGTCCTTCCAATAGTTAAAGGAGTCCTCATATGGTTCCATAACAGATTCTTCGTCAGGGTAACCCAAACTTATCACATGTGTAATTTGATAAAATTCTGGTATTTCAAGAAGAGCTCTAATTTTATTAGCATTAATTGAGCCCATCCAGCATGTACCTAAACCAAACTTCACTGCTCCTAAAAGAATATTCTCCACTGAAGCACCTATATCAAATTCATAGTAGCTCTTCTTGATATTTATATTTAAAAGGATAATAATATACGCTGTCGGCGTCCTTCCGGCTTCAGGAGTTCTTTCTGCTCTTGGAAGTGATCTCGCCCACTTTAATAAAGGGAATAATTGTTCCCTGACTTCTGGCTTATGAACTATAATATATTCTATAGCTTGAACATTATTGCCAGATGGAGCGACTCGAGCAAAATCAACTAGCTTCTTCAGCGTTTCTAAGGGAATGCTCTGTTGTTTAAATCTACGTATTGTTCTTCTTTCATAAATAACTTTTTCTACATCCATTTAAAGTTTCACCAAATAATGATTGAGAAGAAATAATTTAAGATTGATATTAAAGAGTAATGATATTATTATGTAAGGGTAAAGACTAGTAAAACCACTAATTTATAACCCCGCATCTTTGCGAGCTTTATCTGCTTCTGCTCGACCAATATGACCTTTTTCGCCATTTTGTAGCAAAATTTTTAGACCCTCCAAATATTTTATCCCGCAATCTTGATGCCAATAATAATTATAACCTTTTTTTGGGGCAAATCTAAGCCTAAGCGTGCTTTTTTTAATAAGGTCTCCACACCAATCACACTTAGTGGTACTTGTGGGTGCCTCTTCTATTTGAAACATAGCATAAAATTCCTCATTCTGTCAAATAATATTTTACATTAAAATCTCATTGAATTAAAAGCATTCTTTTTTATCGCGCATAATCTATCTATTCTAATGCTATTTGTTTAATTTATTGAAGAATAGAATTAAAATTTAATTTCTTAAAATTTGAAAAGGCTCGCTTTCCACTATCTTCTAGCAATTTGGTGATTAATTCATTTAGTATTTTAAAAATAGGATATTTCTGAAGTCCAGAACTAGTTTTTATTTTTAAATTGTAAGCAGGTTCATTAGATTTAGGAATTTTCGCTCGCATATAACCCCCAGGTGTATATAACTTATCAGTTTTGATCTCTAATTCAGTTATTATTCCAAATTCTAAAAGAATATTAAGAAAAACTTTCCATTCTTCTTCATTTTTAGGAAGAGATAAAGGTTTTCGATTTTCATAGAGAGTAGCACTATCAATGCTTAGCTCATCATTTTCTATCTTACCATATAACCCAATAATCCAAAGAAATCTCCATAGGAATTCTTTCCTTTCTTTATATAATTCGAATCCTGATATAGTATCAACACCCTTAATCCCTAGATTAGAGTTAGCTATTTCAACTAATTTCTCATAAACAAGTTTGAAGTTATCATTTTCAAAAGCCCCAGTTAACTCAGTTATTTCTGGTTCATGACTTACGAGTTTTGGATTCTTAATCTGAGTAGGACTTAACCCACTTCGAATTTTCTTTAAATTTCCCATGCCATCAAACATTCGAACATAGCGTTCATATTCATCATCGCTGATTTCTTTTCCTAACTTTTCTGAAACTTTTTCTTGGGTATAATCATTCCTTGCTACAGTATTGGCACACGGAAATCTCCCACAATAAGCACAATTCGGAACTTCATTGTAGCCAGCACATTTTCTTGTGCGACATTTTTTTAAAAAGTTATAGAAAGGATGACTCGGGAATTCCTCGGTTGGTGTTAAACACCCCAAACAACCCTCCCATTCGTATTTAACTGGTTTATATCCAGTATAACTCTTAATTTCTTTAGCGTAATACTCCCAATCCTCTTTCGCAATTTTTTTTCGCATAAACATGGACCAGGGGCATTCAGAACAGATATTTCCACAACGCGAGATTATTTGCTCCAATATACTTTCACCAAAATAGTCAATAACCTTTAATTTATAAAGATTCACTCATCTAATATTTTTAGATTTTTAAGTATATTATAATAATAATTACATTTTAAAGTAAAAATGTAGCTTGTCAGGAAATAATTAAAAAAAGGGAACGAAAATGCATGATTATGATAAATAATCTATCGATCTTGAAGTAAATTTTAAACCCCTTGAGCTTATTAACATCCCTCAAATCATTGCTAAATCTGAGAAAAAGTTGCTTTAATAGAAAAAGATACAAATTGGCGAAAGCCTTGTGGGGGTTCAGTCTCATCCAATATAATCAAGTTATATCCCTAAATAGACAAGTTAAAAATAGCACAAATTAGAGGCACAAGAATATATTCCGCGAATCTTTATTCTATTGAAAATAGACGTAATGATAACTTACATTCTGTAGTTGTCGCCTAATTAGAGTTCGATAATTTGATAGGGAATATCGCTGTCGAGAAATTGGAACAATCAATTTAAATAAGAAAAATTATCAGAGATCAAGAAAAGGTGGTTTTATGGAAAATTGGAATAAGTGGCTAATCATAAGCGGGATAGTTTCGGTTATTTGTGGAGTGGGAGCAACAATAATTTATGTAGGCTCTCTTGTTTATTGCGAACCTATATGGTATAACCCATTAGGCGAAAAAATGGGTAATATTGTTCAATAAATACTCAGAATTTGGAGTTGTGGTGGGTGATTCCGTTGGTTTTTTTAATTGGATTTATTATTCCTTATATTACATGAATAATGGCAAAAATTAGAACAAGAATTTATATACCTTTCTTAGATGACTATCTTTCCAGAAATTACATTCGAGAAAATTCCAATCGTAAAGATGGATGTGATTTCTACCAAAGAATCCGCTTTTTTTAAATATTTAGGTTATTCATAATGTCAGATCAGCTAGATCGTTAAATCTAAATTTTAAATAGAATGTAATCAATAAAAATATTACAAAAGATGAAAAATATAAATAGAAAAATTGATCACACTTAATTTAAGAATTATTAGAAAGATAGTTATGAAAATTAGAAAAGATGGTATAGTGAGAGCCTATATATTAAAAATACGTAATTTTGCATTAAAAAGTGATTGATAATATAATTGGAAAAGAAGTATGAATATATCACATATTAAGGTATTTATAAGCTATAGCATAAAGGATTCGAAAAAGTTTAAGATTACTGAGATAGTGAATTCTCTTAAAAATTGTGATGGAATAGATGAGGTTTTATGTTTTGAAGAAGAGATCTACGATAATTTTGTAAAGTATATGAGTGATGGTATTGGATTGTGTGATGTTGTACTTTTATTTTGTTCTCCTAATTCATTAAAATCCAAAAATGTTGAAAAGGAATGGACAGCAGCAGATTCTTTAGAGAAGCCAATAATCCCAGTATTTTTAAATAAGGATCACATACCACCTCTTTTAAGCGCAAGAGAAGGGGTTGAATATAATAGTCACAACTTTACATATAATATAACTGAAATTAACAGAATCATTAAGAAAAAAATAATTTCGAACATTCCTCAATCGAGATATGAAGAAGGAATTTCAACTGATTTGCGATTAATAAAAAAAGATATATCAAATATAATAGAAGAGTCTATTTTGAAAGATTACATTATAAAACTTGAATGGGAGAAATCATCCATTTCATGGCAAGGAAAGGATTTCAAGGTTCCAGACTCACTTAAATTAGAAAATTTCAATAATCCAATTGATTTGAGTCAAATGCCATTAGATTGGATTAAACAATGGGAGAAAAAATGGAGTCACCATTTAGAAAATAAAGAATTTAATAATTGGTATATCTCAAGGCTAAAGCTTTTAATGAATGGTATTAGGGGTATGATATATAATTCCCTCTCTGATTCATTAATAATTTTACCTCCACCTGATTCATATTTTCAAATGATATGGAATAGGTTGAAAAATATGAAAAAAGCAGCAGTATTTGGTGGAAGTGGAAAAGGTAAGAGTAAGTTTATGCTTTATTTAGCAGCATTTTGGAAAAAAACATATAATGGATATGTTTTTTTAATAAATAATCCAAATATCATGGAAACGCAGCATTGGGATAAAATTGAAACCATTTTGGGTGAAATCGACAAAAATGTATTATTCATCATAGATGACTTTCAAAATATTTCAAAATTTTCTCAGAAACAAATTAAGAGGGTTGTAGAATTACGTGAGAAACGTGGTAAAGATTGGTGGTTGATAGGTTTTACTATCCAGACCCAAGAATTTATGACAAATTCAACAGCTGCTAAAAAAGATCAATTAATAATGTATAGTTATTGGGGATTTAATTCCCAAGAAGTTACCTTAGATAAATTATGGAGCAAATGGAAGAAATTTTTTAAGGTATGGTGGAATTGGTTAGCACATAATTTTGAATTTTTTAATAAAAAAGAATATGAAACCATTCAATGGGGAAAACTGAATGCACCTTGGGAAATAATTGCAATTTTAGGTGGTTTGAATGATAAAATAAGTTCCTATTTAGAAGACCATATTCTAGAAAAAAAAATATATTTGCTATGCGCGTGTCTTTTTTTACTTAACAATGAAAGGGTCTTTGGAAGAGATGATTTAGAAAGCGTGGTAACAATTGGCCCACAGAAGACAAAAGAAAAATTAAAAGAAATTACTAATCAATTAGATATCAAATTAGCTTTAGATTCTATATTAAAAAAATGGCAACAGCAAATGGGGGAAAATCCATGGTTATTACCACCTTGTATTCCAACGATTAAGCAACCAACACCTATCTCTTTCCCTCATAGAATGTTAGCAATAGATCTTTTAAAGAAACTAAAAAGAGATGAATTATATTATCTCATTGAAAACTATTTAGGAAGAGTGTATAAAGGGCTTTTACCAGCGTGTGAACTTTTTGAACAAAATGATGAAGGCGGAGTTATCTCCGCTTTGTCTCGGTTGACGATACATCAAGATAAATTAAACTTTGATGAGTTGATTGGTATTTTCATTGCAAGAAAATGGGATAATTATGAAATAGTCAATTCAAATGAATTTTCTGAATGTATAATGGAGTTTTGTTTGAATTCTGATTATGAATTTAAAAGGCAAGTAGCTGAAATTCTCCCAATCTTATTCGATTTACACTTAAATGGAGCTAAGTCAATTGCTAGGGAATTACGAAGAGATTTTGATGATGATGAATGGAAATCAGATATTAGAAGAAGAGTCATTGAAGCTCTTGATGTGATATTAGATAAGGAACCTGCCTTTATTAAAGAACAGATTCAAATTATTGAAGGAGATGAAATTTTTACCCTTATTGCTATCGTTGAACTTTTAAACTCGTGGAGGAACAGGATAAATAAAATAGAAGCAGAGAAATTGTTCAAAAAATTTGTAGCTGATATGAAGAAGTATAAATACTATAATGAAGATATCTCTACTTTAAAAGATTTTTGGAAACTGCTTGATACAATTAATTCGGATATCGAAAAAGGTTTGAAAAAAGTTGAGTTGGTATGTAATAGTGATAAGATCAATATGAGAATTTGTCTATCTCGTAATCTTCACTTTTTTTATGATGCATATCCTGATAAAACTTTAGAGTTAATGAGATATTTCCTAGAGGATGATCAAGATAAAAATGTAAGACGACCGATTGCTATAGAAAAATCATTTAAATTTCTATTATCAATCCTACCTTTAGAAAAATATAGAGATATAGTTATTGAACTTATTTGGGATCTCATTAAAGATAATGACTCAATTATTAGAATAACTAGTTTTGATTATATTGAGAAAATTTTACAAATAAACGAAGATTTAGGTATACAAATTATTAGGCATATTATTTTACATGAAAAAAATCAAACTCTATTAGAAAGAGCCAAATTATGGAAACATTCATTAGACATTAATTAACTTTGATTAAAGTGATAAGTTATTGGATGACAAAAAAATAATACTCATTTGCTACTATACTAAACAGAACAGATACAGCTTCAATGCATTAACTGGGGCTATTGAAATTAATGATGAATTAAAAAATTTACAAATTTTATTTCCAAATAATAAAGAGGATTTAATCTCAAATATAACTAATACTATATCCTCATACGAAAAAGTAATTGTTGGATTTTCTTTTGCATCCAATCAATTGTGGGATATTTGGGATACTGTAGTGGAATTGAGAAGTAAGTTTGGTAATAAACCCCTTTTTTTCGCAGGAGGACCACACCCCACAGGAGATCCAAAAGGAACTCTAAAAATGGAATTTGATGCTTGTGTCCTAGGAGAGGGTGAGGAAACTTTTCCAAATATTCTGACTCAAATTAAAGAAAGTAACGATTTTAGGGATAATGATGGAATTGCTTTTATCGACGAAGATGAAAACTTTGTTAAGAAAAAAGTAACTCCTTATATTGATCTTAATGATTATCCTCCTTTTTCAGTTAAATACAATAAACTTGGTCCAATTGAAATAACAAGAGGTTGTCCCTTCTTGTGCTATTTTTGCCAAACACCTTATATTTTTGGGACAAAATCAAGACATAGAAATATCGAATCAATCACCAAATATGTGAAAATATCCAAGGAGCATGGATTTAATGATATAAGATTTATATCTCCAAACGGATTTCTTTATGGTTCTCTTGATAATACACTTAATCTAAATTTGATTGATGATTTACTAAGTCAAATCAGAAATATATTGGGCCCTAAAGGCAGGATTTTTTTCGGCAGTTTTCCTTCAGAGGTACGACCAGAAAATGTCAATAATGACGTGATAGATTTAATTCGAAAGTACGCAAATAATGATAACTTAATTATTGGTGCTCAGTCTGGAAGCCAAGAAGTTTTGGATAAATGTCATAGGGGACATACTGTAGAAGATATCTATAACGCTGTAAAATGCACAATTAATTCTGGTTTGCAAGCTAATGTAGATTTTATTTTTGGCTTACCGAATGAAACTGAGGAAGATGTCCAGAAAACTCTTAAAGTTATTGATGACTTAACTAAATTAGGAGCTAGAATACATGCTCATACGTTTATCCCATTACCAGGCACTCCTTTTCAATATAAAAAACCTACAAAATTGAGCAAAAACTTAAGAAAACGAATCAGCAATTTAATCAATCAAGATTTAATATATGGTGATTGGCGTCAACAAGAAAAATTTGGACGAAGAATTACTAATTATTTTGCCAAATCTAAACAAAATGAAAACATATAAAAATAATTTATTAATAAAGAACCTTCCAAGCTAATTAAGTAGAATTAAAATGCATGATTATGATAAATATTCTATTGATCTTGAGGTAAAATTTAAACCTCTTGAGCTTATTAACATCCCTCAAATCATTGCTTCGTCCGATAAAGAATGGCAAAATCTATCTTTGTGTGTTGTCAATGACTCTATAGTCAGACTTGCTGTTATTGAGGGGGAATTTCATTGGCATAAGCATGAAAAGGAAGATGAGTTCTTTTTCGTTATTGAAGGTGTACTTTTAATTGATTTGGAAGAAAAAACGGTTGAAGTGAAACAACATCAAGGTTTTACTGTACCTAAAGGAGTAATGCATCGAACTAGAGCCTTAGCTCGTACTTCATTGTTAGTGATTGAACAGAGTACGACCCAACCTACCGGAGGATAAATAGTTTAAATTCTGTAAAGATTTCAATTGAATTTGAGAGTTTTTTACAAAAAAGTAAAAACTTAAATATTCGCTTTTACTATTTTGTAATTTACTCTGAAATCTAATAATAAAACAAATTAAAATGATAATAATGAAGTGATAAATCAAGATGATATTTATTTCATACTGGGAATTAAATCCTGATTTTGATCCAGCAGAAATGGCTGCGATAGGACAAGAACTTATTGGTAAGAAACTATACCCTGCTGAAGGAGTCAAACAGCTCGCATATTATATCAGTACCTCCGATTATTGGGGTATTGAGGTAGATGAAGCCGAAAGTGAAGAAGCGATGGTAAGGAGCACTAATATGTGGAGAGTTGCTAAACCAGGTTTTATTAAATTTGTTAAAACTAGCCCCGCTATAGAAGTAGCTAAAGTAATTCCCATCGTGTTAAAATTGAAAAAGCAATTAAAAGGTTAACATTCTTTTCCAAAAGAGATAAAAAAATATATAAACCTTTTTTTTTTAATCAAAAAATTATGGATTAGTTTATGTTTAAAAATTAGATCACATCACGAAATATAAATGTTATTTTACTCCTATTAAGTATCCTCCAAAGACCATCATCCATAACATCGGAGGATAGACTATCATCCGCTCTGCCCCGCCATGACCTATGATCCCAAATATTGCTGTGTATCCAGAATCACCTATTATCATTATCACCACGAAAATTAATCCTATAACTCCTAAAAAGAGCGACATAATCTTGATAGTGCTCGTTAACTTTGTACTGGTTATCAAAGGCTGTAAATTGAAAAATAGAAATGCTAAAAGTGCAAAAATAGAATGAAGATCAGAAGTATTTAGAGGGAAAATTCCCGCTCCCATCGCACCTACCCCCGATATCGTAAAGATTAAGAGTATTTTAATATCTTTATGTCTTGTATAATACAGATAACCCCCAATAATATTCAATATTCCAACAGCAATAACAGAAATGTTAAACAACCAAGCCGTTGAACTAATGACGCCTAAATCACTAATTGCCGACATATTTATATTATATCCTGGGGCAATAGCAGCCGAAAGCATCAAAACCGTCATAAATTGCGCGCCAAGAAGAAAAAAAAGTAAACCTGCAAAATCTTGATTATTTAATTTAAAATTCATCATAATAATCACTATTAACGAAATTTAAATCTTTTAATAAAATTAAACATTATAAAAAATTCATAAAACAATCCTAAGGTTTATCAACATATCAACATAAAACAAAAGAAATTTAAAAAAATTTTAAATTGGACTATAAAAGTTGCTGAAGTGAAAAAATAAAAGTGTTTAACTAATCTCTAGGTATCAGTTCCTAAATCTTCTAATTTTGTTAAATTATCAAAAAAGTTAATTATTTAAAAATTCTCCAAGAAGTTTAGGACAACTGCATTGTATTAGACAATTTTCCTCTAAGCCTTCGAATTTCTTTAATATATTCAATGCTGATAAGAAAAACTAAAGATAGAGATAGGGTTGACAATAATAAAAGATACATGTGATCCAAGATTCCTGTTAAGAGAAGCGGTAAGAACCAAACTGCCCAGATAAAAATTAAGATGAGGCTTGCTTTTATCAGATATCCAATTGATGCATTATCGGAGTCATCGTGGTATTTTTTTACCTTCTTTTTTGCTAATGGAACGAGTATTATTAACATAGCTACGATTAGCGGATAGAATATTGCGAACATGAGCCAATCTATCTTAGAAATGAAGTTTAATAATTCGAGAGCAAGATATACTATCGCAAGTAGTATGGGGAAACCAAAGCTGGTTATAAGTCTCCATTTTTTCTCTTTTCCAAGAGAAATACCACTTTTCATTAGTAAAAATAATTCTCCTTTGTTGCTAAATAAATATGGAAGAAATGCGATAAGAAATATGCTAATTACGCTTAGCAACATAAAAAAGTTGTAAGAGGCATAGATAGGCAATAATGGCAACTGTAAAATCGGGATATTGTCAAAAAATGGCCACCATTCTCCAAAACGATTCCAATAAATCATTGAAAAGCATAATAAAGTCCAAACCATGCCCAGGGAAAGAAATATTTGAACGTGCATTCCTTTAGATGAATCCACATCCGTCTCCAGTTCGCTTTCTTGCTTCTTTTTTGCTTTTTTATAAATTAATTTCTTAATAATTAGAAATATCACGTAAGCACTAATGATCATGTCAAGAATAATTATTATAAATAAAAGAATGATATCCGTAGGAAAAAATCGTATCAAGATTGAATAATCGTAATATTCATTCAATGCAGTATCTACAAGATCTTGCGAAAATAAATCACAAATTCGATACGAATGCCAACCTTTTGCTAATTCCTCTTCAAGATCTAATACTACAACCTCTCCAAATTGATGAAAATAGTAAAGATAAATAATACCATTTTCAATATCAAAAATATTCGAATAAAGGGTATTTATGAGCGGTCCTTCAAAATGAGCTGCATCCAAAACATCCGCAATAGATTCTATTGAAATAGGATTATTTGTGTCGATATCTTCAAGTTTTTGCTCCGCAGCATTATATCTTCTAATCGCATCTGAACTTGGATTACCTCGTGAAGTATCGTTAAAATAATAATTAGAAGCTAACTGAAAAGTGGTATTATCGCGAAAAAAATCAAATTCACCATCCACTCCTATATTAAACACAACGGACTCCCCCGTATTATCAAGATACATTGATTGAACGCTCCCCTCTTGTTGGTAAATCTGATGTGAGGATTTATAATTAATAACTTCACTTATCGTCTCACAGCTGAATATTTCAGGAACTAAATTCTGCGGTCTCTCGTCATGTAGATTTGGTTCAGTGTAAGGTACCGAGGTTGAATCAAAAGCCAATCCCTTTTCGTTCATGCCTCCTTGAAACCAGCTTAATCCACTTAAATTGGCATAACCAAGTATAGCAGCTCCATATGTTATTGTCGAACCGTCATACCACTCTGAGCCGTTGGGTATAAAAGTAATAACCGTATTCGAAATCTGGGGAATAGCATGGTCTTCATTATTGCCAAAGTACACTCCATAATTGTTTCTAATTTTAAAATTGAGACATGAAGTGCCAGTATTAATTATATTTAATCGCCCGATTAAGAAATTTAATAAAAAAATAAATATAAAAAAGGAAAGAACAAAAAATATCATATTTCTCTTATTCATGCTTTTGACACCATATAGACTAAAGAAAATAATCAGTTTCTGATATTCGATGAAGTATTATAGTAATTTTTTACAAATCTAAATTAAAAAAAAAATTGAAGAAATGATATTTAAGAGATATTTAGTCCAATTCTTTCT
Source organism: Promethearchaeota archaeon (assembly GCA_016840165.1). GTDB lineage: Archaea > Asgardarchaeota > Lokiarchaeia > Sigyniarchaeales > SOKP01 > SOKP01. The sequence goes on along the minus strand of JAEOSU010000099.1, from coordinate 1,200 downwards.
GAACAAAAAAGCCATGGAAACATGATTTAATTTTACTCTATGCGGATATTTAATCGAACATACCGGCAAATTATATTAATATACTAATACATGAGTAAATTGAGTATTTTAAGGGATAATTAAACAAGATAACTTTATTATAATAAAAATCAATTGTTAAACATGAAAATGGAGACTAAAATTTTATTATCTGGTCTTGGATTTCCAGAAGCGCCTCGGTGGCATAATGGAAAGTTGTTCTTTTCAGATTTTATCGGAAAAAAAGTTATGGCAGTTGATGAGAATGGCAAATCAGAAGTTTTAGTAAAAATGCAGGATTCTCCTTCGGGACTGGGCTTTTTGGATGATGGCAGCATGCTTATAGTCTCAATGCAAAAACGCTATCTAATGCGTTTAGATCCAGATGGATTGAAAATTCATGCAGATTTAAGCGAATTTACTCAATTTAACTGCAATGACTCCGTCACTGATGCACATGGACGAACATATCTAGGAAATTGGGGTACTAAATCACTTGAATCGCCAGCTGAACCTACATGCATCATCTTGGTAACTAAAGACGGGGATGCGAGAATAGTTGCCGAAAGTCTCATTTTCCCCAATGGATGTATCGTTACACCGGACTGCAAGACTTTTATTGTAGCAGAAACCTTTGGAGGGAAATTAACTGCCTTTGATATTGAGAGTTCAGGAAATCTGATAAATAGAAGAGTTTGGGCAGAATTTAAAGATTTTGCGCCAGATGGAATTTGTCTTGATGAAGAGGGAGCCATCTGGGTCGCAAATCCATCCAAAGCTGAAGTCTTACGTGTCTTAGAAGGAGGTAAAATCATTTCTATTATTAAAGTAAAAGATACAAATGTCTATGCTTGCGCTCTAGGGGGAAATGATGGAAGAACTCTTTTTCTATGCACTAGCCAATATTTAGAGGGCAAACGCAAAAGTGGGAGAATTGAATTATTAAAGGTTGAAGTCCCAGGGGTTGAAATTCCGTAATATAACTAATGATTACGGAAATAACAAGGATTTATCAAAAATGAAGTAGTTTATAGTTGATATTACAAAAGATTTCATAAATTAGTATATTTTGACAGAAAAGGGAAGTCAATAATTATTATAAAGTAGTTTGAATCTTAGACAAAATAGTCTTAATTTATATATTATGAAATAAAGAATAAAGATGAAGATCGTATACTTATG
>JAEOSU010000098.1 GCA_016840165.1 Promethearchaeota archaeon | reverse complement strand
ATCTAAATAAATAACTGGACCATTTTCAGTTATTATCTCAGGTAATGGTGTTTTTCTTCCAGTTGCTATAACATTGTCATTTCCATATTTCTCTCTTAAAGCTGGGACAAGTTCACTTCCAATTTGACCAGCAGCTCCTATTACTAAAATTTTTCTCATTTATATCAACTTTTTATTTCACAAAATTTAGTATTATTCTTAATATACTCAATTAAAAAAGGTTTATGCCTTTCCTTTTGATTTTGAATGTTCTTTTAATTTGGGTAAAACTAATATACTTTTTTAAATACCTTTAAAATATTAATTTTTTCAAAAAAATCTAATTTTGATAGGTGATTATGTGAAGAGAGATCCTATTGCTTTTCTTAAGGAAGATATGACTGAATTAAGAAACAATAATTTAGAATGGATAATCCGATATCTTGAAGAAGGGTCAAAACCACATTCTACAGTTGATGGAAAAGATGTATTAATGCTCAATACTAATAATTATTTAGGATTAGCAACCCATCCGAAAGTAATACAAGCCACTATAGAAGCAACAAAAAAATATGGCGCTGGTGCAGGGGCAGTCCCTGTAATCGCCGGTTCTTTTGATTTAACAAAGGAATTTCAAGCTAAATTTGCAGAATTTAAAGAAGTAGAAGCATCTCTTTTATGCCAAACTGGTTTTGCAGTTAATTCTGGATTAATCCCAATGTTAGTGGGAAAACCAGACATCGTAGTCTCTGATGAATTAAATCATGGGTCTATCATTGACGGAGTAAGATTAGCAGGAGCAAAACGTATCATTTATAAACATAGAGATATAGGAGATTTAGAAAATCAACTCAAAGAAGCAGAAAAAGAAGGCGCAAGAAGAATTTGTATCATTACTGATGGTGTATTTTCAATGGATGGGGATATAGCTCCTTTAGCTGAAGTTGCAAGAGTAGCAGAAGATTTTGGTGCAATGATATTTGTCGATGATTGCCATGGTGAAGGTGTTCTAGGAGAAGGGAGAGGTATTGTAGCTCACTTTAACTTACAAGGTAAGGTTCATGTAGAGGGAGGTTCAATGAGTAAAGGTTTTGGGGTATTTGGAGGCACAGTGGCAGGTTCAAAAGATCTAATAGAATTTTGCGCGAATAAAAGTAGAACATATTTACTCAGTACAGCACATCCACCTGGTGTTGTTGCTGCTAACATAGCCTCAATAGAAGTAGTTGAAAGTGAACCGCAGCATGTGAAGAATGTATGGGAGAATACCAATTATTTCAAGAAAGAAGTTCAAGATATGGGATATAATACTGGAAATTCAGAAACCCCGATTATCCCTTTAATAATTGGTGATCCAGGTAAAGCACAAGAACTAGCAAGAATTCTATTTGAAGAAGAAAACGTCTATGGTACTCCCATTGTCTTTCCTATGGTAGCTAGAGAATTATCCAGAATTAGAGTTCAAATGAATGCTCTGTTAACTAAAGATGATTTAGATTATGCACTTAAGGCAATCGAAAAAGTCGGAAAAAAATTAAATATAATTTAAATATCTTTTTTATTCAAATTCTTTTTTTAATTATTTTATAAGGGTATTTTATAAGGGTTTGCATAGTATTGCTTTTACTCGTAAGTTTTTAAATTCACTAGTGGGTGCAGGTTTAATCAAGCATACTGTATCGGCACCCTTTCCCATTCCAGCGATAGCAATGATATCTCTGTTTAAATCTGGTATTAACCCGGCATCACAAATCGTTGCTGAAATTTCTATACATACTTTTATTCCCTGACTAAAATGCCATCCTAAAAGTTTTGCTAATAAATCCACAAACATCCAAGCTTCTTTCCCTATTCTTAAACCTCTTTCAATCCCACTCATGGAATGGGTTCCAATATGAAACTTTAACCCTTTCTTTTTTAAAAATTCTAATTTATCCTCGGGAAATTCTTGTCTAATTGTATTATTTACAAAGTAATACGCGTGGGTCACAATAATTATATTGAACTTTTCAGAATCAAAAATCTCTGCTGCTTTCTCTGCTGTCATTCCTGTAGTACTTGCAATAATGATATCATTTATCCCAAATTTTTTAGCATATTTTTTAGCGATCTCTAAAGCTTTATCTGTATTTTGCGGGCCCCCCTTCTCAAAATAAGTAGCTTCAACACTTAAATCTGTCATATTATATCAAATTTCTTGATTATTAATAGTAATTTAATGTTAAATTAGAATATGATTCTATTTTAATGAATTTTTTTGAGATAGATTTTTTTCTATTTCTTTTGATATAGTTTTAAAAAGATCAAAATCTAAATACATTTAATTATAATTTAATACAAATTTAATCATAAATTAGGGATATCATATGAGTGAAAGAAAAGTATCTTTAAAAGAAAAAATACTATTTGGGACAAACGCTTTTCCAGATCAAATTTGAGTGAATCAAAAAGTCACCAAAGATCAAATAACATATCAAGCGTTTACAATTTATGTTTTTACTTTTTATTTTGCAGTAGTAGGTCTTACAATGCTTGAAATGTGGATTGGATTCGTTTTGTGGGGTATTTGGAACATGTTTAATGACCCTTTACTGGGGGCATTAAGTGAGAAAACTAAACAGAAAGGGAAATTAGGAAAAAGAAAATTGTATTTAATTATATCCTTTGTTCCTTTAGCGTTGATAATGATTTTCCTTTTTACAGTACCTGCCAATTTTAAGTTTTGGTATTTTATTTTCATAATTTTTACCTTTGAATTCTTCTATACAATGTTTTCAGTAAATACTAATGCTGTATTCCCCGAAATGTTTCCAACAGAGAAACAAAGAGGAGATGTAAATGTATTTATAAAGGCCTTTACTATGATTGCAGTAATCCTTGCTTCATTAATTCCAACTTTCATTGTTTATCCTTCTTTAATTCCAACAATTGATCCAATTATTTATCCAGTAGAATATGCTGCAGAAGTTGCTAGTATTAACACTAAATATATTATTTCAGGTATAGTTCTAGCTGTAATAATATTGGTCATGGCAATATTATTCATTTTCTTTGGAGTAAAGGAAAAAGAAGAGCAAACAAGTGATTTTGAAAAGAGACCGGGATTTTTCAAATCATTGAAAATAACATTTTCAAATCGAACCTTTATAAAATTCACGCTTGGAAATATGCTTGTTTGGTATTGTTTTAATGTGTTATTAACAATATTTCCTCTCTATGCTGTCTATGTCCTTGGAAGAACTGAAGGATCGATGTTAATTGGAATTACATTGATGTTAGCACTCTTATCTGCTGCATTCTTTATGCCTCTTCAAGCAAGGATTAGGAAAAAATATGGCACTCGTAAAGGTTTAATGCTTGGCTTAGGAATATGGATAATCACCTTATTTCCTTTGATTCTTTTATCAAATAATGAAATTAGTAGAACATTATCATTTATTGTCTTTATAACAATAGGATTTGGATTATCAGCTGCGTTATTTTTTATAGATATAATTCATGGTGATGTAATTGATCAAGATGCACTTAAGTTTGGTGTGAAAAGAGCCGCTAGTTATTATGGTGTAAATGCTTTTATTCATCGTTTTTCAATGATACTTGGAATTACAACTATTTATATCATATTTTCAGGAACTGGATGGAGTAAATATGTACCTGTTGTTGCTGATCCAGCTTTAAGAGAAATTGGTATAAAAGCTTTGATGTTTCTCTTTCCTTCAATAGCTCTTATTGGATCAATTCTCTTCTTCAAAGTTTATGATTTGCATGGTGAAAAACTCGAAAAAATGAGACAGGAATTAGAAAAGCATCCTGAATTAAAGTAATTACTTTTTTTTTTTTAATTTTTTATTCTAAATAGTAAAGAAGTATTGAATCTACTAAAGTAGTTTTATTTTCGTTAAATTTTTAAAATTAATAGTAATAAGATAATCTTAAGAAATTACAAATACGTCAAAAAACTCGTAAAACTATTGTATTGATAAATTGAGATTTTCATGAAATCAACTAAAAGAATTGCTATTATAATTACTACTTTAATTCAAGTTTCACTTTTAATAAATTCAGTTAATTCATACTCTCGCTCAACTAGTGTAGAAATGTTTTTCAAACCAGAGAATCAAATAGAAAAGAACCCAAATTCTGCAAATTATTGGGATCTTACGGGATCTCCAATTTATATAGATGATTCTGACCCAAATTATAATTGGAGTAAAACCGCCGCTGATAACGATTGGTGTAGAGGTAATGGGTCTCAGATTAATCCTTTTATCATTGAAAATATTACGATTGATGGCCAAGGTTCGGGGAGTTGTATCGAGATTAGAAGATCCAATAAATATTTTATAATTAGAAATTGTACATTATATCGTTCTGGATCTTCTTCGGATGAAGATGGAGGAATCAACTTAATGTTTGTTAACAATGGAAAAGTATTTGATAACAACTGCTCATACAATAATGCCAACGGGATATCTTTAAAATGGAGTAATGATAACAGCATTTCTGGAAACATTGTTAATAACAATGACCAATATGGGTTAAGGACGTCATTAAGCGCGAGTAATATAATTACCTTAAATAATATTAGCCATAATAATGATGGTATTTTTTTAGCTAATAATGATCCACCAGGTAATAATATTTCCCATAATATAGTAAATAATAATTATAATAATGGTATACATCTATACGTGAGCCGTGGAAACAACATTTTAGATAATAAAATTTATAGCAATAATAATTCTGGAATATATGACGTTGATTGCCATCATAATGTTATTAGTAATAATGAAATATATAATAACGATTACTCGGGGATAGAAATAGATAATAGTGAGAGTATTACAACCTCAATGAATGAAATTAATTCTAATGAATACGGAATTCATTTAGAGGGTGGAATGGATAATGTAATCTTTGGAAATAATGCGACTTACAATATTAATACTGGAATCGTTTTATTAGACTCTGTAAATAATAATATCGCTAATAATAATGTAAATAATAATGAAATCGGAATCTATTTGGAAAATACTAATAACACAGATATATCAGATAATAACATTTTTAATAACACTATTGGCTTATTTCTTAATGAATCTAATCATAATAATATCATTGGAAATAATCTTACCTATAATTTATGTTATGAATTAAATTGTAATGGAAATTATTTTAAGGATAATGTAGGGATTCCTGACACATTAGATCCTCCTGATAGATTTCCTTTTGAGACCATCGTCATTGCATTAATAGCTTTTCTCATCCTAATAATTTCCTTTGGGATATTGTTTTTTAAAAGAAAATTTTTTCCGAAAATTGCTCAAGAGACAAGAGAATTACAAAGAACTGAAGCAGAGGTCAGCGTAGAAAAAGAGAAACATTTTTGTGTCGTTCATAGAGGTAAAATCGTAGGTGCTGTATATATATGTCCTGAATGTGAGACTTATTATTGCATGAAATGTGCTACTGTTTTGAAGAAAAAAGGCGAAACATGCTGGGCATGCCATAATAAAATTGAACTCTAAAAATAAATAGCACCAATGACCTATAAATTCATCTAAATTAAATTATAGTTATCTTACTTTTAATCTAAGTTTAACAAGCTTAATCAATATTTATATATTAGCAAAATAATTATATTTTAAATTATCTTAAATCATCTTAACTATTATTAGCGAAACCAAAATATATCTATGGAATATGCGATGATAATTAAAAAAAAATGGTTAATTTTATCTTTTCTTGCGATTTTATTATCTACTTCCTTTTTACAAGGAAATATTGGTTATTCTAACGATTATAATAAGAAATTTATGGGCAATAGTGAACCTTTTTTATCTGATATCATTGTAGGGTCATACACTGTTCCTGGTATTTCAGAATCCGTACCCGTAGACCGGATAGTGAAAATTGGGTTATTAGATGACATGAATCATTTTACAGGAGACCATGCCTGGAAGGGAGCATTACTCGCAGCAAGAGAAGTTAATGAGGAAGGGGGTATCTTAATAAATGGAAATAATTATTATGTAGGGCTTGTTGCAGAAAATACCAACGAAGTGTATGGAACGGTAACTAAAGGAATTGAAGCTGCTGAAAATATAATTAATAATCACCACCCTCATTTCATCACTGGAGGATATTCAGATTTTCTCTATCAGTATTTAGACGTAGTGATGGATAATAAAATTCCATTTCTTGGAACTGCAGCAGCCGGAATGGAACTTTGTCAAAATGTACTAGATGATTATGAACGATATAAGTATTTTTTTAGAGTCATGCCCATAAATTTCGGCTCTTTAGTAACTGATTTAGTAAGTTACCTTATTTACCTTGGTTATTATCTAAACAGTATAGATGCTGGAATAGTAAACAAGACCGCCATAATCCGCGATGAAAATTTCGCTTTTGATGGGATTGCTAATGCAATCAAAAGTTTTCTTCCTACATTTGGTATATCAGTTTTAAATGACACTATAGTTCCGTTTGATGCTACAGCAACAGATTTCATCAATTATTGGAATCAAATTGAATCTACGGGAGTTCAAGTAGTCTGTTCGATGTTTGGAGATTCTCCTCATTTCGGAAAATTAATGGCTCAAACATATAAACAATTGCAACCTCAGTGCTTAATTGTCAGTTACAGTCATTTTGGACAATTAAATACAGATTGGGATTATGTTGAAGGAGCGTGTCAGTTTGAGATTGTATTACAAGGTATCTATAATACATCAAAAACTCCATTGACAATTCCCTTCTTTACTCGTTATGTCAATGAATACGATATTGAACCATTATATACGGGTGCAGGATCTTATGATGCCGTTAAATTATTAGTACAAACGGTTAATAAGACCCAAACATTTGATCCTGATGTAACAGTATCAGCTTTGGAAAAAATCAATAGTACAAATCCTTATGCTGGGGCTGGTGGTTATGGCGCTTTTACACCCTCTCATGATTTGAAATATGGTTGGCCTTTTGGGTATAGCTTATTCTGTCAATTTAAATATATCGATGGAACTAAGGAAGTTGTTCCACATAAAACATTTTTACCCGTCGCCCCTGCGGGTTATCCCGATTCAATCGCAACAGGCTCGTTAAGACTTCCGTATTGGGGGCTTAATGGTCTTCTTACTAATCCACCCCAACCACCAAGAAACTTCACAATGAGTAGTACTGCTGGGACTCCTGATTATGATGGTAAATTTAATCTAACTTGGACAGACTCTGAGGGCGCAGATAATTATTCTATATACATGTCTGATAATCCCTTTACCTATATAAGTAAGAAATTTGACTTACTTGCCTATCAAACTGCATCACCCCCGTTTCAAATGTCTTTGAAAAAAGGAGATTATTATTTTCGGGTCGTCGCATATAATGAAACCGGTGAAACAATGTCTTCGAATGATTTTCACGTAAATATCCCAGGACCGGGGCCTTTTCTTTTAACTGATAATGCTGTTAAACCAACAGATACTGATGGTAATTTTGATCTAATTTGGACTGATTCTTTGAGAGCTAATAATTATTCTGTATATAGGCATATTAGTAAAATTACAACTATAAATGATAGTCTTACATTATTTGCTAATCAAACTGCACAGTCGCCATTTTCTCTTACTGGATTAACCAATGGAAAATATTATTTTGCGGTGGCAGCATATAATGAAATGGGATATACCTTATCTAACAATGTGTGTATAGTTGTTCAATTACCTTTTGACATGACTGTTATATTTATAGTATCGATTAGTTCTGTTGTCGGCGTAGCATCTATTGTTTTAGTTAAAAAATATCCTAAACTTAAGAGTAAACTTAAAAAGAGAAAAAATGAGCATAAACTTGAAAAGAGAAAAAATGAACATAAACTTAAAAAGTGAGATTCTTACTAATAAAGGAACACGGGTACAAATAAGCTCCATATGAGGAAATTACTAAAGAAAAATATGAAGTATCTGAAGATACTGAAGAATCAGATCCCATTCTTATTGTATCTAAAGGGGTCGAAGCTGCTAATAGAATGATTAACATTCATAACCTTCATTTTGTCACTGGAGGCTTTCGCGCTGAAGCTTTACTAGCTTACCAAGAAATTATAATGGATGCCCAAATACCTCTTATAAGTACTGGAGTATCCACTGGAGTTTTTACCGATAATGTTCGTGTCTGGCACAATAGATACAAATATTTCTTTAGGATTATGCCACTTAATAGTACAGTATTGGCAATAGAATTGTTATCCTACTACCTAAACCTTGAAGATTATTTAAACACAACCTATGGGGCAACAACTCTTAGATGTGCCATTCTACGCGAGGATTTAGCTTGAACAACACCTTTAACAACTTTTCTACAGAAATATGAATTTTTTATCTTTTTAAACCCAAAATTTCTTTTGCAATGGATTACCCTCGAAAGGATAAGGAATTAGAAAGAAAGAAATTGAAGCATCAATGATAAAATGTAAATTAAAAATATAATTATAACTATTGTGGCTTCTGGAATTCCAAGCGCGAAACCTGCTTTTGCTAAACCAGGTGAATCATCCTTTTTAAATCCAATTACGCTACAAATTAACGCTACAAAAGGACTTGGAAAGCTTCCAATTAGGATTACATATTTGATGAAATCGCACAATTTTTCACCAATAGCGAAAAAAATGTCATACATTCCAGTCTAATCCCCACTTTCTGCTATTCGTCCAAAAAATATTATTAAAATATCAAAAATAAATTGTAATATAATAAAAGTAAGGATTGTTAGAAATTTATACATATCCTCATCAAGAAAATAAGCAATCGTAAATGCAATTATTTAGAAATTGTATATAAACATTTTATTAAATTGTATGTAAGTTTTCAATTATGAATAGACAAATTTATCAAAAAATTATTATTCTAACAATTATTATATAATTTTTTAATATTCGATATTCATTTTATTAAGTGTTTCAATATCTCAAGATTAATATTATGAAATATAGAGTTTTAGGAAAAACAGGATATAAAGTTTCAGAGGTATCAATTGGAACATGGCAATTAGGAGGTAAATGGGGAGAACCATTTGATAAAACTATAGCTCAAAATACACTATCTACAGCAGTTTCCAATGGAATCAATTTCTTTGATACTGCTGATGTGTATAAGGAAGGCCAAAGCGAACACTTTTGTGGTAATTTCTCAAAATCTAGTAATGAAAAAGTCTATGTTGCAACCAAATGTGGTAGACGATTAAATCCTCATAATACTGAAGGATATAATGAGGAAAATATTAGAAAATTTGTTGATGATAGTTTAAAGAATATGGAAATTGAGACAATTGATTTACTTCAACTTCACTGTCCTCCAACAGCAGTATATTATAGGCCAATGGTCTTTGATATTTTGGATTCCTTGAAAGATGAAGGGAAAATTCAAAATTATGGTGTAAGTGTGGAAAAAGTTGAAGAGGCATTAAAAGCTATTGAATTTCCAAATTTATCAACTGTACAAATTATTTTTAATGTGTTTCGACAAAGACCAAGCGAATTATTTTTTGAGCAAGCTAAAAAGAAAAACATCGGCATTATTGTTCGTGTTCCATTAGCAAGTGGATTACTTACGGGAAAATTTACTAAGAATACTATATTTAAAGAGGGAGATCATAGATCTTTTAACAGGAATGGACAAGTATTTGATAAAGGTGAAACATTTTCGGGAGTGGATTATGAAATAGGATTAAAAGCTGTTGAAGAAATAAAGAAAGTTTTTGGAAATCCTGAAAATCTTGCTCCTTATGCATTACGGTGGATTTTAATGTTTAATGCTGTTTCTTCAATCATTCCTGGTGCAAGTCGGGCATCCCATGTTGAATCAAACATTCAAGCTTCAGATTTAGAGCCTTTATCAAATGATCAAATGGTTCAAATTCAAGAAATCTATGAAAAATATATTAAAAAAACAGTTCATCATATCTGGTAAATAAAATTATTCCCGAGAATAATATGTTTTGACTTTGAATTCGAATAAAAAAACGTATTTATTATCTTTTTAAACCTAAAATTTCTTTTGCTTCATCCAGAGTAGCTGGCTCTCTTCCCATTTCTTTTGCTAATCTTACCATTCTTTTTACTAATTGCGCATTATTTTCTACAAGTTCGCCTTTACGGTAATAAACAGTATCTTCAAGACCTGTTCTAATATTGCCCCCCATGCACATAGCTATCATGGTTGTTCTGAGATTATACCTGCCAATAGTTACTACTTGCCATGTAGAGCCCTCAGGGAGAAGATCAACCATATTTAACAGGTTTCTAACTGTTGCAGGTGCACCACCTTTAATGCCTAACACTATACTAAAGTGAAGTTTTTCGTTCGGCTCAAAAACACTCATGTCAACTAAATCCATAATATTTGCAATATGACTTGTGTCATATACTTCTATT
>JAEOSU010000017.1 GCA_016840165.1 Promethearchaeota archaeon | reverse complement strand
TCTCATGATATAACAATGCAAAAATTAGATAAATTAAAAGAAGTAATCACAGCCTTAATAACTCCATTTAAAGAGGATTTTTCAATCGATGAAGAACACTACAGAGAATTTATTCGATTTCAGGTAAAAAATGGCTGTCAACTTTTAACTATGGGAACAACTGGTGAGAGTGCTACCCTTTCTCACGAGGAACATCATCATGCGATTGATATTACTGTAGATGAGGCAAAAAGAACTGGGAAAAATCCTTTTGTTTTAGCTGGAGCGGGTAGTAATTCCACGAAAGAATCACTCTCTCTTTGTAAATATGCTGAAAATGCAGGAGCAGACGGACTTCTTGTAGTGACCCCTTATTACAATAAACCCGCTCAACATTCATTAATCGAACATTATAGTAAACTCGCAGATAATGTATCCATACCCCTTCTTATCTATAATGTTCCAGGTCGTACGGGTTGTAATATTGAACCTGAAACAGTATCTAAATTAGCACATTCTAAAGAAAATATAGTTGGAATAAAGTGTGCCAGCGGAAATATTGACCAAATCACTAAGTATATTAAACTTTGTCCCGAGGATTTTATTATTCTTAGTGGGGATGATGTGCTTACGTATCATATAATGGCATTGGGAGGAAAAGGAGTAATTAGTGTTGCATCTAATATCATACCTAAACAGTTGGTAGAATTTACTTCAAGTATGTTAAACGGAAATTGGCAAGAAGCTAGAAAAATGCAATTTGAATTATATGATTTATTTAAGATTTTATTTATAGAAACTAATCCAGGTCCTGTTAAATATGCAGCCGAACTCATGGGATTGATGAATAAAAGAATGCGTTTACCATTGACACCACCATTAGAAACGAATCAAAATAAAATTAAGGAAGCCCTAAGAGGAATGAAATTAATTTAATTACAATTATTTGAGGAAATTATATTATGAAGTTATTAATTTTAGGTCCTACAGGCTCTATGGGAAAATTAATCACTGAATTAGCTCTTAAAGATAAAGAGATAGATGTAGTTGCTGCATGTGGGGTCGAACATATTGGTACTTCACTAAATTCTATCGTTTCTATGGAAGATCCAAATAATATTATAATAAGCAGGATCGAAGATTTGGAGAATATAATTCAAGAAACCAAACCTGATGTTGTAGTGGATTTCACTCTTGCTAAAGCGACAGAAAAGAATTGTTTAATCTGCGTTAAAAAGGGACTAAGGTGTGTTATTGGTACAACTGCATTATCTCAAGAATTTCTATTAGAATTTGAAAAAATAGTGAAGGAAAAACAAGCTCCTGCTGTTATCTCTCCAAATATGGCAACTGGTATGAATGTATTTTTTGAAATAGCAAAGAAATTAAGCCAATATCTGAAAGATTGGGATATTGAAATAATAGAAACCCACCATCATAGAAAAATCGACGCTCCTAGTGGTACAGCGCTCAAAATTGGCAAATTAATAGGAGATGCAATTAACTCTGATTTTGATAAAATTGTGAAATATGGTCGTGAAAAGGGACCAAATAAAAGAGAACTTGGGGCAAAAAATGAAATTGGCATGCATTCTATTAGAGCAGGAGACATTGTGGGGGATCATATTGTATTATTTGCGGGTACAGGTGAGCGAATCGAATTAAAGCATCAAGCTCATAATAGATATTGTTTTGCTGAAGGTGCAATTAAAGCAATTAAATATGTTTTTAGACAATCTGAAGCAAGAATCTATTCCATGAAAGAAGTTTTATCAATTAATTGAGTTTATAAATTTCCATATTAGATTATTGACCTTAATTGGATCTTCAATCGTAAAAGCGTGACCATTACCTTTTAAAATTTCAAAAGTTGAGTTTGGTATCTTTTCATATAAAGATTTTTGATGGTGGAGTGGTATTAATCTGTCTCTATTAGCACCTAAAATTAAGGTTGGTATCTTTATTTTATTTAATAAATTACTCGTATCATGTTTTTCAACCGCTGATGCTTGGTTTTCATAATCCTTAAGAGTTGTTGGATCTCTAAATGGAGTTATAAAAATGATATCATCCTTGATGCTCTCAAACAATTTTGAATCCTCTATTAACTTCCTTTGAAATTTTCTCGAATAAATGTAAGGAAATAAACTAAACGCTTTTTCTTCAAGTGTTAAATAGTCAATTTCTTTTAAACCATCAATCAGTTTGTATGTGCCTTTTCCAAGTTTCTCTGATGTGGCACATAATATTAATGATTTTAGTTTTTGGGGGTATTTCAACGCAAAATTTTGAACAATCATTCCTCCCATGCTAATACCACATAAATGAATTTTTTCCTTAATTTCTAAATAATCTAACAGGCCATGGAGATCTTCTACAAACATATTTATTGTATATGGATAATCGGGTCTAGAGCTTTTACCTACTCCGCGATTATCTAAGGAAATAACTCTCATTAGATTCTTGAAATAGTCTATTTGAAATTGCCATCCCTGTAATTTAGTTCCAAAACCATGCACTAGTACCAAAGGTTCACCCTTACCCTCAGATATATAATTAATTTTGATATCATCTTTAACAAATACTGGAATAAAGAACACCTCTCATTAAAACTAAAATTATTATACATTC
>JAEOSU010000016.1 GCA_016840165.1 Promethearchaeota archaeon | reverse complement strand
TAAATATTTTAAAGCAAATTCCTCAGGGTTTTATTTCTATTGAAGGTAATATTGAAGGTTTAATAGACATAACTATTGAACAAGGAGATAATGAGCGTGCTAAAAAGTATTTTCATCGTTTGGAAAACATTATTAACCAGAAAAGAGGCGATAGAGATAATCTTGGATATAAATTCGCTAAAGCACTAATTTTAAAAACAAGTTCTCGAATTCGAGATAAATCAACAGCAGAAGAATTATTCAAAGAAATTATAGAAACGGATACAACACAGTTTGACATTATTATAAAAGCTCATATCCATCTTTGTGATATACTTCTCACGGAATATCGTATAGAAACTAATATTGAAGTACTTAATGAACTTAATTATTATATTTCCAGGTTATTGGATATTGCTGAAAAACAACATTCATATTTAGTCTTTTGTGAGACATTCCTATTACAAGCTAAACTAGCCTTAATAGAGAATGATTCGAAATCAGCTCGTCGATTTTTAACTAAAGCTCAAAAAATAGCGGAATCGTATGGTATGAAACGATTAGCAATGAAAATCTCATATGAACATGATGAATTACTCAAATTAACTAAGATTTGGGAGAGTATAAATTTCTCAGATCTATCTCTATCTGAGCGTTTTGAACTTACTGGTTTGAATGAGCAAATGGAAAATATGGTAAAAAGACGGATGATTGAACTTCAAGAAACATCAAAAGAAGAACCTGTAATGTTATTAATTCTAACGGAAGGAGGGGACCTAATGTTCTCTAAAAGATTTATAGAAGATATTTCCTTTGAAGATGATATATTAGGAGGCTTCCTAACCACCATAAATTATATTATTAATGAGGTATTTTCTGAAGGCCTTGAAAGAGCCGTTTTTGGCCAATATACTCTTCTTATGATGCCCCTTAAACCATTTTTAATATGTTATATCTTTAAAGGGTACTCTTATTTTGCTCATCGTAAAACTAAGCAATTTCTCGAATCTATACAGAATGAGAGTCTTATTTGGAAATCTTTGCAGAACTCTCTCAAAAAAAGTAAAATAATTCAATCAGACAGTATTCCATCGCTTGAATCATTGATTACAGAAGTTTTTATTTTGGGAAAAAATATAGAATACGTATAAGTTTTAATCACTCATATTCACAAAACTTTAATATTAAACTAATCCTAATCATACATTAAAAACAAATTCACTTAGATTAAGTTATAGAAATCTAATGGAAAATTCTGAGACATATCGATTTAAAATTGTTATTGTTGGAGATGGAGCGGTTGGTAAAACCTCCTTAATCAAAAAATTCACCAAAGGAACATTTGAAAAGGATTATGTGAAAACCATTGGCGCTCAATTTTCGAAATATAATAAAAAATTTAACGGAGATTTAATCAGATTAGTGTTTTGGGACATTGCAGGTCAAGAAGATTTTAATTTTCTGCAACCACTCTTTTATAAAGAGAGTAAAGCAGCTATTATCGTATATAGTCTTGAAGAAAATACACTTGGTAAGAAGAGTTTTACACATATAGAAAACTGGTATGAAGTAATAAAAAAGAATTGTGGAGACATTCCTATCGTTTTATTTGCTAATAAAGTTGATTTAATAGATGAAAATAGTATAAATAAATCAAAAATTAAAACACTTGCAGATGAATATAAATTTCTGAATTTTTTTTTCACATCTGCTAAAACAGGGCAAGGAGTAGTTAATGCATTTAATGCAATTATTGAACGATTATATTTACAATTTAAAACTATTTAATAATAATTTTGACAAAAAATTAATATTAATAACAGATTTAAAGATTGTTTGAGTTTTTTAAAAAGGAGGTTATCTCTTCAACTGTGGAATTAAACAATTCAGAAATAACTTTAATGCTAACTTCCTGATCCATCCCTATCTTTCGATAATCTTGATATAATTTAATCCACGTTTCTTTTTGGGCATATTTTTCAGGATGCTCTTTCTGAATATGAACCCAGTAGGGTTTTGTCAATTTTATTCCGCAATATGGGCAGAATCGTGATTCCTCTTCGTCGCTCATAATAAATCTTACATAAATGTTTTTTCTGATATGTTAAATAAAATACTATTAGTTTAAAAAATTATTAAATATTCTTATTAAAATTTAATGGAATTATGCCTAATAAAGATTTAATTCGTCATTTAGATTAAATTCTCTCCTAAAAGCATAAGAAATAAATTTGCTATAAACTTTTTCCATATAATCGATAACTAGTAATCTGACATAAAATTGTCCTTTTCACATAATAAACCTTTTATTAAGCTGATTGACAAACTTACTGAGCGAATTCCTTTACTTGGAAAGATTTTAACTTCATTATTTGGCTTTCAAGAATGGACAATGCTTGAGTTAGCTAGAATAATAGAAAAAAGATTTAAAATTAATGCACTTTATATCCTTAACCGTTATATTTTGAAGAATAAATGGGGCGGAAGGGTTATAACCCTCAACACATCAATAGCAAGCGAAGTTCGATTTTTGCCTTCTCAAGAAATTATTGAAATTTTAAGTCGATCAAATGTAACAGGAATCGCGAATTGCTATTGCCGGGAAACTCAAAGGCGTTATAATGAACCGAATTGTACTCATCCATTAAGAACGTGTATTCATATTGGCACAGGTAAGTCCTTGTATGATATACCTTTTAAATCCAAAAATCTAAAAAAAGTCTCTAAACAAAAGGTTATTGATTTATTAGAAAGATGCGATCAAGAAGGATTAATACATCAGCTAATTTATTATCCTAATCCTAACTTTTATTATGTTGTATGCAATTGTTGCCCATGTTGTTGTATTATATTGAATAGATTCCTTCGCTATGGATCACCACAGATGGTCAAGAGTGACTTTATAGCTGAGACAGATACCCAAATTTGTATTAATTGCGGTAATTGTGCAGAATGGTGCTATTTTGGAGCACGAATCTACTTAAATTTTCATTTAGAATTGAAACCAGATTTTTGTTTTGGATGTGGAATCTGTATCTCTAAATGTCCTCAAAAAGCGATTTCATTGAAATTGAAAGGTACTTCATAATCCTTTTTCCCATTCCCATTAAGAATTCTTGCATTTGAGTAAAATTAAATACATGAATTTTTTTTATTTTAATAGCTTTTATCGTGAGCCAATTTAAATTAGTGAAAATATCCGTTATGAAAGACTTATTTGAGTTAGGGATTGTTTTTAGGGGATTTGTGCTAGTTAAACATAAATTCAAAAAGTTATCAACTATCAAAGAGATCCAAGAAAAAAGTAAAGATTTGCGAGGAGCATTTATATCTGCGATAAATTCATTTGCGACTAATGCATTTAATAACGTTTCTTTAGAATATTTAGAATCTGATAAGATTCTATTTGTTTTTAAATTAGCTCAAGTAAAAGCGATGGATTGTAATTACGAAGAACCTGTAATATTATACGGTTTAATCAATAAGCCAAAGAAAGATACAGATAAAGTGGTTAAAAGATTTTTTGAAAAAGTTGAACCAATCTTAAGTTTATTCGTTACCACTTTTTCTAATAAGGATTTTACAGAATTAGATCAATTCGAACCGTTTACTGAAGAAATAAAAAGTTTTTTTTAGTGATATATAGATTATTCTCCAGTATTAAGCATCCAGCCTTTTGGTTCAGAACGAGAGTATAAAATTTTACCCTCTTCCTTCATAACTTCGATCAAATCACTGACAGTCTTTTTATCATAGCCAAGAATTATAATATCATCCACAATTTTCCCTTTAGTAGCTACGATATTATTTCTCTCCAGATAATCAATAATAATATACCTTAAATTTTCATTTTTAATTGAAGATTGAGAACTTTTAATTCCCTCTGTTTCTTTCTTTAATGCATCTATCAATGTGGTTCCTTTCTCTTCAATATCTCCCTCAATGACTATTGGAGTAATTTTTTTACTCTTGATATCTTCTTTACTAGGAACAACAAGGCCTTTATCTACTTTTTCCTTTGGTATGTCCCATATAAGAAATTCTTTCTGTTCGATATTAACCGATTTTTGAGTTAACATTTTTTCAAATTCTTCAACAACTTTCTCCTTTACATAGCCTCTTTTAACTAAATCATTGGCAATTCCTTCAATGATTCTTTTATCGATTAAAATTTTCAAAATGTATTCTCTAATGTTTGTAGGCACAGTCTCAAGTTTTATCAATTCTTCTACTGGCTTTTCTTTTTCTTTTGGTTGCTTTTCAGAAACTATAATGTTATATGGTATATCTAAGGTTGGTTTTTCACCCCATTCACAATCTGAGATGCAACGAATACTTCGATCATAACCTCCATAAAGAATGCTTGCTAATCCTTTTTCTGGATCTTTCATTGAGGAGACGATTTTTATGGAGGATGAGGTTGAGGTTTTCCATTTTAATTCAATATCAGATGAATTTAGTTTGGGATTGTGATATATTCTTAATGAGCCATCAGCACAGCCAACTAAGATTTCTTTTGCATTATCACCATCGATATCATCTAATTTTATGGAAATAGGACGCCCTTCTTCAATTTCTATTGAGTTTAGAGCCTCTCCTTCACTATTTAAGATGGTTAATTTTGAATCGTCGGTACCTATTACTATTTCATGATAACCATCATTTGTAACATCACCGATAGCAACCACGTTTATCTGGGCTCCAATACTTTTCTGCCAAATAATATCCGGTTGGTTATTTTCAAATTGGACTAGTTGGAGATCTCCGTTTTTAGTACCTACTAATAATCCAAATATTGGACTATTGTTCTCCGATAACTTTAAGTATCCTAATGCGCAAGCTGTTACCCAAGAATCGTAATAAAGAGTAAACTTCGGTTCTTTAGCCTCAATATTTTCAAAGATCTTAAGAGTCTTATCTTCACTCCCTAAAATTAGTTCAATATTACCATCTCGAGTGAAGTCTCCAGCGGTAACACATAAAACTTTTTTAGTAATCTTATAATTCATAATACCGGCTAATTTGTTTAAGCCCTTTACAAATTTAACCACTAAAAAATTGCCATCCCCAGCACCCACTAAAATTTCATCGCAACCGTCTCCAGTTATGTCAATAGGGTAACTGCATCGACACCAACCATCAAATGTAATGGAATCTAAGATGGTTAATTCTTGATCCATAAGATAGAGTGTTTTATCATGCCCTCCGAACACAAAATATGACTGATCTCCACAGTGTAATACCGAACATGTTAAAATAGCATCAGGACATTCAAACATCCAGTTGAGATCGAAGTTCTTATCTTTTTCAGGCATAGTTGATACTTATCAAATCCTAAAATTTGAATGATTTACAAAATCTTATAGATCTATATAATTCGTTTGAAAATATAAAAATATAATAAAAAAAAATTTGTAAGTTGAATTTTCTATAATCCTAGCTGAGCATCACTTGGACTATACTCTCCTGTACCGCTTATCTCATAGGTGATTTCCAATTTTTCATCAGCATTCAATAAATCAATGGTCCATTTCAAGGTATCTTCTCCAACTTCGTCTGTTATCTGAGGTTTACCGCCCGAATATCTTCCATATTCAAAGTTGTCCGGTACTTTATCCATTAACACTACATTCTGCAAAGGTGCTGTACCAATGTTTTCAAGTGTTAAAATGATTTGGTATTTGCCTAATGCACCAATTGGTACTACTTCCTTTCCTATTCTGAACCTTCTCCTTAAATGTAAGGCTTCAATAATAGGTACTTCTGGTCTAAATTCAAGTTCTTGAGATAAGGGAAATGTATTCGCAAAATAGATAATATCTGACTCAAATGTAGCTTCTTTTACTGGATTGACACTGTGAATAGGATATTCAAATTCTAATATTGATTCCGGCATTAACAGGCCAGTATCTGAATTTCTTAAGTCGGTTAAAGAGATTTTGAAAACGCTATTATCAAAATTCACAGAACTCGAATTTATATCTACCTCTTCACCATCCCAAATTAGGGTCACTTCGCTCGCACTTGGAGGTTTAAATTCATTTGTGAAATATTGTTGAGCAACTGAAATTTCGTTCAGTGGCGCAGATCCATTGTTAATAATTTTAAGTTTAGCAACCACATCCTGTTCCTTATAGGTTGGGACTTGTGTGATATCGTAAGACATATCTCCAGTGATACTAGCTATTTCTAAAATAACATCAGATACCGAGATGCTCCCACTCACATTAGTCTGAAAATCAGGCATTACACGAAATTCCAATTTCTTTCTAAATGCCGGTAACTCCTCTGATTCAAATCTCCATTTCTTAGAATGCCATTGCGCTCCAGCTGGTAACAATGAGACATCTTTGGGGTCGATATCAACATACTTTTCGGATTCATCTTCCGGAGAGTAGACATCAGCATTAAATAATTGAAGGATAAATTCAGAGGGGTTTTCAAACACTAATTTACAATCCCAAACGCCCGGTTCTTCATCTCTTTCAACAGTATCCACATAAAATTTGTTCCTGGTATAGGCATCATACTTATCTATATCTAAACCGCCTGCAAATGAAGAGCTGGCTTTGTAAGTCACTTCAATTGGTCCAGTTCTTCTTTTAGTGATGTCAGTCACCATAATAGAGCAGCTAAATTTCATTAAAACTGTGGTTTCAGGTACCAATTTGTCAATGCTCCATACAATTTTATTACCCTCAACTTCTCCACGCCCTTCGGTTGTTTCCCCTATAATTGGATTAGCGAAATCCGCAGGGATTGTTTTTACTATTTTTAGATCGTTAATAGGCTTATCATATAAACTATAGAGAGCAATAGCAAATGTAACAATATTTTCTTTGTCAATGGAGATTCCAAATGATTGGAGAGAATAATCATCAGCGTCAATTCCTCCGTCGGTCATTAAGTCCTCATCTTCTTCTTCTTCCTCCTCATCTTCCTCGTCTAAATCGTAAGATTCGTTGGTTTCTTCAACTTTTCTTTCTTTGACATTTTTTCCGACTTTACTTGACTTATCTTTTGAGCGCATAAGATCTGTTTCGATATCCCGTAGGTTTAAAACACTATCTGCATCTGGGAGAGTATTTACGTATTCTTTAATTAAAAGTAGGTTCTTTGCATCTCCTGTAATTGAAAAATCTTCACTATATAAATTGGTATCGTCATCTGTACCTAATTCCCGAATCTTAATCTCATTTGACTCTAAATTGGTGCCTTCAATATTTTTTAACTCAATATCTATGTCCCAAATTCTATCTTTCTTACTTGGATTTTCGACATTGAGTTTTCCAGTAAAATTTATTGATTCAATATTTGCATTATGATCTAAATCTACGTCCACAGCTTCATCGATCTTTACTAAACCAAGTAAGCCTTCCCGATTTCCATCCTTTAAGAGTATAGAACCTTCTAGTTCTCCAGTATCAGCATCATAGGTCTCGATTACAGGTGTTGAAATGTCTCTATCAACTAATCGCACCTTTCCTTCATCCATTTCTGTGCGCCTTAAACCTTCAGCTACTTTTTCTTCACCTACTTCTTCGCTTCCCCAGCCAAATCTAGGCTCTTTCTTTTTCTTATCTTTCTTTCGTGCCATTTTAATTTCACGTTTTTTTTATTAATTTATTTAAAAATTAATTATGGATTGATAATATTGCTATTAAAGTAAATATAAGAAGTATAGTTAAAAAAGATTTTTTCAGAATATATTTTATAAGAATTTTTTATCTGAAGAATTATAATTATTGTCGACGAAATCGGGACGGTTCCATTTATAACCACACATCGGACATCGGTTCCATTTACTTTTTCTATTTTTAGGATCCATCTCTCGGCGAAATGAATAACCACATACAGGGCACGTAAGGATAAAATGATCTTTTGTGTTTCTAATACGAATTTTTTCAAATCGATTATCTTTCAAGTAATTATCTCTCCTTAGAGTAATTTCCATAAAGAAAAATCATTATATCATTCACATTACAGCCTGTAGGACCAGTAATTATTTCAGTACCTAACAAGTTAAATGCAGAATTAGAATCATTATGATTTAGGTATTTAGTTATATTGAGATTTAACTCAAGTGCTTTTTTGCACACTTCATTATCTACTAATGCCCCCATCGCATTACTATTTCCTTCAATGCCATCAAGGTTTGCAGCTATAATACAGAAATTATTATTAATTTTAGTATCTATCGCTTTATTCAGAAAACCTAAGAGCATCTCCTGATTTCTTCCCCCAATTCCCTTTCCTTTAATTGTAACTGTGAGTTCTCCGGTTCCAATTAATGCATATCTTTTACTCCAATTATGATGATTTCTGAATTCAGCTATACTTTTATTGAAAAGTCTCTCTCCAAATACTTTTGCCTCTCCTGTGATTGTATCTGAGAAGTAATTGACCGTATATCCTTCTTTTTTCAAAAGATTTTTAATAGCTAGAACTCCAGTTTCTATACTCCCTATAAGATAATTATGAACGTTATCGAAACACTTATCTCCTAATTTTGGAGTCTCTAATGCTTTGTTATTTAGCCCCTCCTCTACCAAGGAGTGAATAGAATTCGGAACTTTATCAAATAGTGTATATTTATTTAAAATTGTAAAAACATCTTTAAAGGTCGAAGAGTCTGCTACCGATGGTCCAGAAGCAATAGAATCTAAATTATTACCAACCACGTCAGAGATTATTAATGAAATAAGGGTGCCTTTATTCGCCTCAAAAATTTTTCGCGCTAAATTTCCTCCTTTCAGATCAGAAAGATGCTTTCTTATCACGTTTATTTCATGAATAGAAGCCCCAGAGTCTAAAAGCAATTCGTTAATTGCTTGGAGGTCTTTAAGTTGAATCTCTCCTCTCGGTAAGGGTAATAGAGCAGAACCGCCCCCTGATACTAAAAATAATATTAGACTCTTTTTGGAACTCGAATTGATCAATTCCATCATCTTATGCACTCCAATGACGCCAGATTCATTTGGTAATGGATGAGAGGCAAAATTAATCTGTATTGATTCGCTTAATTCTAAATCATCTATAGATAAATTTTCAGGAACATTTATTATGCCTTTATATTTAATACCTGAGACATTTGAGAGCAATTTTTCCAAATATGCAGTCATATGAGCTACGGCTTTACCCCCTCCAATTATGCATATATCTTTGAATTTCTTTAGAGAAAATTGATTATTTTGAATAATTAGCTTCCCATTTTCTATTTTTAATGCTTTGGCCATTAGATTTTTTGGCATAACTGAATTTATTGCCAATTCTAAAGCATTCAAAATTGTCGTTCTAAGCAATAATTGAGATTCAGTAAGAGATGGTGGAATTAATTCTGAATAATTTTTTATAAAGGCTGGATTCATCGATTGAAAATATACTTATTTAATTAGTAGTAATAATATTTGATTAAACTTAATATTGGTTGTATAATTTATTTTCATATTATTTTATAACAAATACTAACTATTAAAGGAGAGAAGTTGAATCATAATGAGTGAAAGTGTCGAATATGATGTTGCCATCCTTGGTGCTGGACCCGGTGGATACCATGCTGCGGTTAGAGCTGCCCAATATGGAGCTAAAGTCGCTTTAATCGAAAAAGCAAATTTGGGAGGGACGTGTTTGAACTGGGGATGTATTCCAACGAAAGCATTATATGCATCTGCCGATTTAATTCAGACTATTAGAGAACATGGACCGAAGTTTGGAGTGAATTGTGATTTAAAGATAGATTTTGCTAAAGCTGTAGACCGGAAAAACGATGTGGTAAAAGAATTGGTCGAGGGTATAGCTGGATTACAAAAAGGGTGGAAAAATGACGTATTTTTTGGTCATGGCAAAATTTTAGGAGGTAATGCAAATGAAGGATTCGATATTTCAATAGAGGGGGAAAATATTACAACAATTAAAGCAAAACGCGTCATAATAGCAACAGGTTCTTCACCTGCGATGATTCCAGCATTTAATATTGACCATGATAGGATTCTGACGAGTGATGATATTTTAGATCCGAAATTTAATATTGTTCCAAAACGGCTCTTAATTATTGGAGCAGGAGTTATCGGATGCGAATTTGCTAACATTTTTGCGACTTTTGGAAGCAAAGTTATTATGCTAGAATATCTTCCAAGTCCAATTGCCACAGAAGAGCCTATGGTTGTAAAAGAATTACAAAAAAAATTGGATAGTTTAGATATTGAGCTAAATGTATCTCAAAATGTATTGTCCGTGGAAAATACCGGCTCTGGAGTAAAAGCAACTACATGTTCTGCTGATGTACCTCGGGATCAACTAGAAACTGCTGAAAAATCCTATTTCGAAGCGGATTATTGTTTAGTATCAATAGGAAGAGCCAGAGAATCTCAAAATATCGGTTTAGAGGATTTAGGAATTGAAACGTCAAGAGGAGCAATTAACATCGATACCAAAACAACCGAAACCTCTGTGAAAGGTATATATGCGATTGGAGATGTAGCTGCATCTGGGGCGCCTATGCTTGCCCATGTAGCCAGTTATATGGGAGATGTGGCTGTTTCAAATGCATTGGATAGCTTAGGAGGTTTTCCTGCAGAGGAGAGAACTACTGATTATAAGGTTGTACCCGCTACCATTTTTACTAATCCTAACATTGGATCGGTTGGCATCAGAAGAAAACAAGCCAAAGATTTGGGGATAGACGTGGCTATGGGCAGATTCGCCTATGCATCTTTGGGAAAAGCAAAATGTGCCGGTCATGAAGAAGGTTTCTTACTTGTTCTTGCGGATAAAGATACTCATAAAATTATTGGTGCCTCTTGTATTGGTGCTGAAGCTCCAGAATTGATAGCCGAAATTGCCTTAGCAATGCAGCATGGACTCACGATCCATGATATAGCAGAGACTATCCATAGTCATCCAACCATCTCCGAAATGGTATTAGAAGCCGCAGAGGATGTTTTTGGAATGGCTATCCATAAGAAGGGAAGACCCACATTTCACTAAATTGACCATATTTCTTTTTTATTTTTATTATATCTTACTATAATATGTCTTTCAGCCTTGATCTTAATTAGTGTAAAATTTAAATCTTAATCGAGGATAATTAGATCATAATGTATGAAAGTAATGATGACAATGGAAGTATTAATGCAAAACTCGAGAATATAGAAAATAGATTAATCAAGATCCACGAAACTATGAAAATTAGTATGGCTCTTATCATCATTTTTCTATTTATAATTATACTTTTATTGTGGTATTCTCCGACTTTTTAAGATTTTCATTGTCTATCCTTAGTATTTAGAATAATAATGAATATTTTTTTATCTTAACACTAATTGTTATTATATAGACTAACCATTAAAATTTAATTTAATATAAAGATACTATTGTGAATGTTACTGACTTATTTCAAAATAGTCCGGGTAAGAAAGTCTTAATATCGGGTAATGAAGCATTTGCTCGAGGAATTTTCGAAGCGGGAGTAAGATTTGCCGCAAATTATCCTGGAACCCCCTTAAGTGAGGTAGGTGATTATCTCCATTTTCTTTCGAAAAAAAGAGAGAATTTTACATTTGATTATGCGGTTAACGAAAAAGTTGCGTTAGAATCATGTATTGGAGTATCCTGGACAGGCTTACGTTCTGTTGTAATGTTTAAACACTTAGGATTAAATGTTGCTGCGGATCCTTTGCATACATTTCCTTATTCTGGAATTAATGGGGGTATGTTGATTTTATGTGGGGGAGATCCCGGTATATTATCGTCTACTAATGCGCAAGATAATCGTCTTTATGCATTACATACTAAAATTCCCATAATAGAACCCTCGACTGTTCAAGAATGTAAGGATTTCATCAAAGAAGGATTACGACTTTCAGAATTATATAAAATTCCAATCTATGTTCAAGTAACTAGTAGATTATGCCATAGCCATGGTATAGTTACACTAGGAGAAATTAGCACGATTCAAAAAACAGGTAAATTCGAAAAAGATCCTGATCGCTATATAAATACTTTAAATCGTGCGTTATCAAACCAATCTAAATATTTCCAAATTGTAAGTGAACTTGCCAAAAATAGAAAAGTATTCTATCTATTTAACAAGATTAAGGATTGGGGTCAAAAAAGCGATAATAAAGGCATTTCTGACATTGGAATTATTACAAGTGGTCTATGTTATAGTTATGTTATTCAAGCCTGTAGAAGACTTAATATAAAACCGCCAATACTAAAGCTTGGTTTAATATTTCCAATAAATAGAGAAGAGATTTGCTCTTTTGCAAATAGTTTTTCCCTTAAAAAATTATTAGTAGTTGAAGAATTAGAACCTTTCATAGAAACTGTTTCTAAGCGAACTTTCTGTAATTATTGCGACTCAAAAAGAGATTTGGAAATTCATGGAAAGGACTTTATATCTAAAATTGGAGAACTCACTACTGATATTGTAATACGATTTTTAATTACACATTATGAGGTAAAAAGGGATGAATTGATTGAAGAAATTGATCTTAAGGAACAAATCCTTAAAGATATATTACCAAATCTACCGATTAGAGAACCAACCTTTTGTCCAGGCTGTCAATATAGACCCGTATTTTATAGTCTAAAAAAAGCCGTAAAAAAATTAAGGAAGGAAGAAGGTTATGAATTTATATATGCAGGAGATATTGGCTGTTATACTCTCAGTGAATCTTATCCGTATCAAATGCTTGATTGGGTTGTATGTATGGGCGCAGGTATTGGAATTGCAAATGGAATGGCTCGAGTGGTGCCCCCAGATCAAAAATTAATCGCTTTTATTGGAGATAGTACTTTGTTTCACACCGGTCTCCAACCATTAATAAATGCGATTAAAAATGATACAGAAATGACCGTTGTTATTTTTAATAATTATTGGACTTCTATGACGGGACAACAAGAGCATGCAGGAACCCCACTTTCCCTCACTCAACGCCAAGGCAAAGAATCGGAACCAAAAAGAACCGAAATAAATTTAGTTAATCTCTTAGAAAACATTGGCTTAGAAAAAGAAAATCTAATTATCTCAGGTGCATATAATATAGAACATTTAGAAAAGATATTCTTAAATAATCTTCCAAAACCGGGCATTAAAGTTATTGTTATTAATGAAGAGTGCGCATTAGAGAAGCAACGAAGACAGAAATATTATGAAAATCAGGATATTGAATCTCCAAATCAACAAATATATTATAAAATATTAGATTCATGCGTAAAATGTAATGAATGTATTGAATATTTAGGTTGTCCGGCCATCAATATCGAGATAATAGAAAAAAAATCCGATCAATCTGAAGATAATCTTCAACCTCATAATTATAAATATTTCATCAATCAAAGTGCTTGTATGCCAAATATATGTCCCGGACTCTGTAAAGCAGTTTGTAAAGATAATATGATAAAAAAGACTATTATTGATCTAATTAATAAAGAAACGTATTCAGAATAAGGTGAGAACTACGGGAGATATTTATAATGTATTATTAACGGGTGTTGGTGGACAAGGAATCGTACTTTTGGGAAATATTTTAAGGGATTATGGAATGCGCTTTCCATTGATTAAAAATGTAGTCGGTACTGAAACCAGAGGTGTTTCTCAAAGAGAAGGATCTGTATTAGCTACTGCGAGATATCTCATTGATAGCAAAATTTATTCGCTTGACCAAAATTTTGAAATAGAAGAACTTATTTCTCCATTGATTCCGATTAATGACGCACATCTTGTATTGGGACTCGAACCTTTAGAAACAATTAGAAATTTGCGCTATATTTCGGAACGAACTGTAGTAATTATGAATACTCATCGTAATTATCCTAGAAATGTTCTTTTAAAAAAGGAAAAGTCAATGAAGTACCCTAGTTTGGGATATATCATTGACATTCTCGACCAACTTGCAAGGCGTACGATTTCTTTAGATTTTAATGAATTGGCGAAAACAAAATTTAATGATGTTATTTATTCGAATGTGATCTTATTAGGAGTAGGTGCTAGGGAATTTCAAGAAATTTTTAATAAAAAGCTAATGCTCGAGGTATTAGAGGATTTCTTTGGAAAAGATTCCCTGAACTTGGATGCTTTTAATCTAGGTTATAGTTTAATTAATTTTTAGATACTACCTTAGATAAATTCATCTGTTTATAAATTTTACTTTAAATGAATCTAATTTTCCATTCTTTATATGAATTTCTCGAAATCCACCAACTAGCTTAGGATTATGATAACCTCCTAAACCCAATGCAGGAGTTTGTACGATAAAAGGCCCATTTTCCTCAATATCGTTCGTGTTGGTAAATATTTCAGAGTAAAGATCATAATATATTGGGATATCGCTATTTTCTTCTAATTTTGATCCATTGTATTTCTTTTCATTAGCATTATGGGAACCTAATCGAAATTCTTTTAACTCATGAGTATGCCCAGATAAGGTAAGAATCACATTATTTTTACAGAAATCAATTAAGTCCTCCCAATGTGAAGAGATCGTCCCGAATTGAATGTTAAAATCCTCATCAATCCTCGCCTTCGATTTTGCAAAGCCTAATTTCTGGAAAAATGATTCCTTAAATTGAGATATTTCGGTAAGCAATTTATCTGAACTAATCATTTTTCCAACTCTTTTAAGTAAACTTATACTCTTTTTAGGATTAATCGGAGGACCATGTAATAGTAAAAATGTTTGTTCCCCAGATTTCAATTGAGTATTCTTTAATTGCTTTAAAAAACTGATTTGCTTTGCGGATAATCCAGTAACCGATGGTTTGCCTGAAATTAAGTCTCGTAAATTTTTAAAAGAATCTGAGCCAGAGTTTAAAAAGATAAAATTATTCCGCCCTAATTTAAGGAAATAATCTAAGGAAGAATTTATTTCAAGTAAATATCCCTTTAAAGCTCGAAAACTTTTTGTAATTGCGGTTATTGGATTGGCCATATATTTATCATTTAAGGCTAATGCTTCATTGGGATTTAACCCAATTTTTTTATATAGGCCACCCCATCTAAGGTCATAATGATTGGGACGATAATCATGATTTCCAGGAACGGTAAAAATAGGACATAACAATTCCTCTCCCTTTATTACACCTCGTTTATCGGGAGTATTCTGGTTCAGGACTATATTCTTAAAGGTCTTCCAATTGGTCGTTGTATATTCAAATTCTGATGATTTTCTCGAATCTTTGGAAATTGTTGATAAAATAGCAAAATCAATTAAATCTCCAGTCAGAATAACAAATTCAATTTTATTATTCAAAACTTCATTATTTATATTTTTAATAAATGACCGAAAGTTATTATTAGGGTTTACATATCTTTTCTTTAAAGGTTTTAGATTTTTTTGGGTATCTTCCAGCTTTTTTGGAATTTTTTGAAAAAATTTCGTTAATTTCGAAAAAAACCCCTCATTTTTTTGATCCTCAAGAGACTCTAATTTGAATGTCTTTAACCAATTCTTCACTATTTCATAAATACTGTCATTGCGCTCAGCTATATGCAAATCGGTGGCATGTATAAAAGAAAACGTATCCCATTCTTGCTTTGAAATAATGAGCGAATGATAATTAGTCCGAGTTCTATTATCGTCCAATCTTTGAATGATATCAAACATAACAAAATTATAGATTTCTAAGTACTCTTGAACTGCTTCAGAAATTTCGAATTTGAGGGAAATGGTGAAGAAATAAATAAACGTGTCCAAAATTTCTTGTTTCTTATAATATTCAACAGGTGATAAATAACTATCAAAGTCTGGTTTGTCAATTCCTGTAAACGATGCAGGTTCAATGTTAATCAAAAAGGGTTTAATTTGATTACCTCGAATAGCATTCTCTCTTCTTTCTTTGAGTTGCTCTTCGTATTTTTCAATTATTTTATCATGCTCAACACTAATCTCTTCTTCAAATGACCTTCTACGTTTTTTTGATACTTTGAATAACAATCTTCGCCAAAGACTTTGTTTCTTTTTTGCTTCTTTAATTTTTTGCACTCTTTTTTTCTGCTCCTCTTCAATTAATCGTTTTAGTTCCCATTTGGATTCAAAAACAGGTACAATTTCGATATTCTCCTGCAATTTTCGTTTGGCTTCCGTTATATCACTCACATTACTAGCACATAAAAACCGAATTTCAAATTCTCTCATCTTCAATTTTTTATCGATATTTAGAAAGAGAGGGTGCCCTAAATTTGGATTTAAGATATATACTTGGGGATGGATTGCTTGAGATAGCTCATTCATATATTCGGAATCATCCCAATTAAAGTTATTAATTTACTTTTCATATCGTTAAGCCCTTTAATTACAAAATTAGTAAGCTTTATAAAGTTTTTATATTGCTATTATAGTACCACTAATCATTAATAATCTGGTTTTGAAAGCGAGGGACGGATTAGTCCTTTCATTTAAAAGAGTTAAAGAACGTAGCTTCTCGCACTATTCGTTATCTTGATTCGCTAAGTTCACGAATATTACATTATCGCCACGAACAACTATGTTACCTAAGTCCTCATGCTCCTCTCTGATGTCACCATCCTCATCTTGATATTCAAAAATTTGACTTGTTCCTTCAAGATAAAGATTCAAGTGGTCATCAAACCCTCCTAAATTTCCTCTAAAGAGCCGATTTCGCTTCACTTTTATTAATATAACCTTATTCATCGAATTTTTTAAGTAATCGATAGGTCGATTTGGTCTATTTTGTGCCATATTATTTCTTTCCTTCTAATAATAAAAAAGTCTTCAAAAAATATTAAATATTAATATTAAAGATTAAATGTCAGAATTAAAACCTTTTGATTATATATTCTTGAATGTTTATAAATAACACAAATTTTACTTTAAATGATGGAAAATAGTCAATCGAAAATAATGGTGAAATGTTGCGTTAAAAACTGCCAGAAAGAAATTCCTAAAAAAGATGCATTAATTATTAATGGGAATTATTTTTGCAAGATCTGCGGAGTTCATTATTACCGAAATATGCTAAAATTGTGATAAATATAGATTTTATCGAAATTTATATCTAAACTTTTATGGAATGGATATTTTTAATATTTGTGTTTTATACTTGTTTAAGGCCCGTGGCCCAGTTTGGATAAGGCAGCGGCCTCCTAAGCCGAAGATCAGGGGTTCAAATCTTAATAAATAATTATTGAGAGAACAATTCCCCTCGGGCCTGCTTAATTATTAAAAAAGTAGGAGAAATGTTCGTTAAAATCTTTAGAATTCGTTGTTTCTATTCATACATAACGAGAACTTAAATTTTCCTAAACCCTAATATTACTCGTTAAATTTAATTATGTGAGGTGTACAAAATTCCGAGAAAAATATTAAGAGTGAATATGAATACACTCGAAACAAAATTTGAAGATGTACCCGAAGATTGGAAAATACTAGGCGGTCGAGCTATGACCTCCAACGTGGTTGTGAAGGAAGTCCCTCCCGATTGTCATCCTTTAGGGCCGAATAATAAGCTTGTATTAAGTCCAGGAATGGTTACGGGATCAGCTGCTCCGACTTCCGGAAGAATTTCTGTTGGAACAAAGTCTCCCTTAACTGGTGGAATTAAAGAAGCAAATGCAGGAACAAATTTTGCTCAAAAACTTGCTCGACTTAGAATAGCCGCGATTATTATTGAAGGGCAACATAAAGGAGATTACAAATTACTAAAGATTAGTAAAGATGAAGTTAAATTTATGGATGCAAAGAAATGGTCGAATAAGGGATTGTATGAGGCTTACAAGGAACTTTATAAAGAATTTGGTGAAAAAGTAGGAATTTGCGGTGTCGGTATTGCTGCTGAGATGTTAGGAGCTGCATCGGGAGTGTGCTTTAATGACCCTGAGGGGCTTCCCAGCCGTTACGCAGGTCGAGGTGGTGTTGGAGCGGTTATGGCCTCGAGAGGCTTAAAATATATTATTGTGGATGAAGAAGGAGCTCCGGGAGTAGAAATTGCTAATGAAGAGTTATTTAGACAAGGTATTAAGAAACTGCGCGACGCATTAACTACACATGATGTCACTAAACCAGGAGGCGCGTTAAATTCATATGGTACTGCTGTTTTAGTAAATATTATAAATGAAGCAGGTGGATTACCCCAACGAAACTTTTCTTCGGGACAAGATGATCGTTCAGAGAAAGTTTCAGGTGAGGCAAAAGCGGATGAAATTAAGAAGCGAGGGGGAGTACGTCCCCATTTCTGTAGTCCAGGATGTATTATCCAATGCTCCGAAGTATGGACAAAACCTGGTGGTAAAGATCCGGTCGGTGTATTGGAATATGAAAGTGTGTGGTCCCTTGGTCCTAACTGCAGTATATATGATTTAGATACGATTGGTGAATTAAATCGCGCATGCAATGATCTAGGTCTAGACACTATTGAAGCAGGAAATATTTTAGCCGTAGCAATGGAAGGAGGTTTATCTGAGTTCGGAGATGGCAAGGGAGCATTAAAGATGATGGATGAGATTAGGAAAAAAACTCCTACTGGTAGAATTCTTGCAAATGGTGCAGCTTTCACAGGACAGGCATTTGGAGTTACTAGAGTTGCTGTTGTTAAAGGGCAAGCGTTACCCGCTTATGATCCACGAGCTATAAAGGGAATAGGGGTGACATATGCCACAACTCCTATGGGCGCAGATCACACCGCGGGATATGCCATTGCAACAGAGATATTGGGTGTAGGTGGTACTGCAGATCCGAAAGACACAAAGAAGGCTGACTTATCAAGGAATCTACAACTTGCAACCGCTGCGTTAGATTCAACAGGTTACTGTCTTTTTACAGCATTTGCAATTTTAGATATAGCTGAAGGTTTAGAGGGCATTGTAGAATCTCTCAATGGAGTGTTTGGAATAGATTTAACTGTAGCTGATGTCCCTAAATTTGGACAATCCATAATCGATATAGAACGACAATTTAATAAAGCTGTTGGATTTACTCCTCAGCATGATCGCCTTCCCGAGTTCTTGGTTAAAGAACAATTGCCGCCCTATAATACTGTCTTTGACGTAACAGAAGAAGAACTTGATAAGGTTTGGGGCGCTTAAGGTTAGAACTCATGGCTATCTTGGTAAAAATATTTGGAGAACTACGATATAAGATAAAGGATCAAGTTATCAAGGATAATAGCCCATTAAACATTCATCTTGGACCCGAGAATATAAATACCATTTCCGATATCCTTAATCTTTTTTCAATAGAGAAAGAAGAGACAAGTCATATATTTGTAAATGGTGTGTATTCTGGATTTGAAAAACGAGTGAAGGATGGTGATCGGGTTGGCTTATTTCCCCGAAAGATGTGTTTACTATATAAATGGTATTTCACACGAGCAAATGATTAATTAATAATTTTTTCTTATTTTTCTAATTTTTACTAAAAGATTCTGTTGTAAAATCCTTCATATGCTAGTTATATTATATAGATTATTTAAAAAAGAGATTTAGGAAATTCTTAATGGTGATGACCGTGGCCCTCATCAGCGTCTGTATGAATTTTATCAACTCCATAACCTTTACCTCCACCAGGAGCACAAAGACTCTCTCCGCCTTCTAAAGTTCCATCAATTATTTTTTTAATAACTTCATCGATTTTACCACTTACCCCTATAATTACATCAACACCATATTCATTAAAAAAAGCCTCAGCTCTACGACCCATACCACCTGCTATCATACATATGGCTCCATGTTGACTGACAAACTGAGGTATGCTTCCGGTTGTATGACCAGGATTCGGAAATACTTCTTTTTTAATAACTTTATTATCTTCAATAGTTACAAACGTGAACTCAGGAGCTCGACCAAAATGGGCAGACACCATCCCTGAATCTGTACTTATTGCTATCTTCATCTTTATTCATCTTAGTTTAATATTTATTGTAATATTCTCTTTTATTATAATTGTTTTAAAAATTTAAATATTTTGAATCATTATTCAATAATAATTAACTATGCTTAAAAGATGTTCTAATTTAAAATTAATCAATTCTTTCTTTAAATGATACTATTATGGCTAAAGATGATTTTGATAAGTTCGTTGAGAATTTGCAAAAAGAGCTTATAGAAAAAGAATTATTAGATTATAATGAAACAATCGTTAAATTATTTCACAATCCACAGAACTGGGGTAAACTCCCCGAAAGTGAAATTAGTATAACAGAATCTTATAAAGGACCATGTGGAGATACCATGCAATATTTCTTAAACATCGAAGATGGTGTAATCAAAAAAGCAAGTTTCATTACTGACGGATGTGGAGCCTCAGTTGCAACAGCAAGTAAAACAACTACGCTCATTATTAGTAAAACCCTAGATTATGCTGAAAAGTTAACTGCTGAAGATATTGATAAAGCATTAGATGGTTTACCAGAAGATCATAAGCACTGTGCAGAATTATCCGCTAGAACATTAAAACGAGCTTTAGCTAAATATAAGAAGAAACAAATAAAAAGAGATTAAGCGAAATTATCCCATGAATTATGTTTATGGCCCCGTTCCTAGCCGAAGATTAGGACAATCTATCGGTGTTGATCCTCTTCCTCCCAAAACCTGTAATTATCAATGTATTTATTGTCAATTGGGAAAAACGACTCATTTTACAAATACGCGAGCTAACTTTTATCCAATAGAAGATATCACTACTGATATGCAAACCGCGATTAGTATGAATCGAAATAAATTCGATTATGTAACTTTTGTGGGAAGTGGAGAACCTACGCTATATAAGGATATCGGTATTCTTATTCAAAAAGCAAGACAGCTGACAGACAAACGCGTCTGTGTCATAACCAATGGTAGTATTTTAAATAATAATAAAGTAAGTAATGCATTAATGATTTCTGATGTGGTTATGCCTAGTTTAGACGCGGGAAACGAGAATGATTTCATAAAAATTAATCGGCCTCACCCCCAAATTGAATATCAGTCCATGCTACAAGGATTAATCGATTTTAATAAGACCTATAGTGGTTATTTTTGGCTAGAAGTGATGCTTATGAAGGGCATAAATGACAGCCGAGAGAAATTACTTGAGATTAAACAAAAGATAGATCTCATCCAACCAGACAGAATTGATATCAATGTACCCATAAGACCTCCCACTGAGGATTGGGTAGAAATTCCAAACGACATAGTATATGAGAGAATTAAAGAAATTTTTGAAGATTACTCTAATATTAATTTTCCTGAAAAGGGAACATTTGAACATTCTCAAGGTAATTTTGAGCAAGAATTGCTTAAAATAATCACAAGACATCCAATGAGAGAGGAGCAAATAATAAAGGCGTTCACTAGTTCAAATTTGAGTAAAAAAGATATTATGAAAAAATTATCACATTTAGAATCGGAAAACAAAATCATCAAAAGTGAATATAACAATCAAATTTTTTGGAGAAAAAAATAATTCTAATTATTCTATTTAATTCTTTTACATATTTAGCTATATTCTTGATTTTGATTATTAATTCAAACTTCATCAATACTTCAAAAAGTTAATCTATAAAAAGTGCCTAATCTTAGCTATATTCAATTTTATGCAAAAGAGTGAAAAAAGCTTAGGAAGTATTTATTATGGAAGTTAAGCAAATTGAATTTGATTCTTTATATTTTGATATTAATCTCTTATCAGAAGGAATTTATGCGATAATATTTAATCAGGAGATGGGAGCGAGCTCAAATGCGGGACTTTTCGACTTAGGAAATATTTCTGTTATTTTTGATACGCTAATGGATCCCTGGGCAACAAAAGATCTAATTAGAGCAGTTAAATCTATCACAAATCGGGAACCGTTTTTATTAATTAACAGCCACTATCACCTTGATCACATCTTTGGAAATCGATTGTTTTCAAATAAAATGCCAATTATGAGTAGTCTTGGCACTTTTAAGCAATTTGATAAGCTGGTAGCAGAAGCATTTGATCGATTTAGAACTCAAGCTCCTACACAAATAGAAGCAACAAAAGAATTACTCCAAAAGACTACTGATCCTAAAAAGATTAAAGAATATGAAAACGATCTTATAACATACAAGGAAATGCAAGGGCCAGACTTTAAGTTACGCCCACCAGATCTAATATTTCACGATAAAATAACTATTCATGGTTCAGAAAGAAGCGTTGAGATAATCAATATTGGAAATGCCCATTCCTATGATGATACTATTGCCTACTTTCCTGAAAGTAAAATATGTTTCATGGGCGACTTACTCTTTGCAACTCTGGATCCAGAATGGGCTAAAGGTATTAATGGAACTCCATGGGCAGTAGAACCAAAAAACTTTAAGGATGTAATGAGTGGGTATTTAGAAAAGGATCTTGATGTTTATGTTCCTGGTCACGGTCCACTATGTTCAAAGAAAGAAGTTAAAGCGACGATTGAATTTCTTGAAAAATATTTTCTTAATTCTTAAGAGTTATTAAAAATCAAGAAAAAGAAAAAAAAATAGAAATAAATTAAAATATTTTACATCAATTTCATTGCTAGGTCCATATCCTCTAAGGT
>JAEOSU010000015.1 GCA_016840165.1 Promethearchaeota archaeon | reverse complement strand
TCCCTTTTCCCATGATATTGGCCTGAGAAAATCGATGATTGTCCCATTTATAATAGGAGGTTCTCCAGATATACCTCCTATGGAATTGAACTATTGTAAAACGACAGATATGGTACCAACATTATTAGATTTACTCGGAATAAGCTCTCACTCTAGTGTAGTGGGAAAAACAGTATTAAATTATAAATAGAGAAAGATGATTTATGAAAACAAATAATATTATTATCGTTCCTGAAACACACTGGGATCGAGAATGGTATCTCCCATTTCAAGAATTTCGATTAAAACTTGTTCTAATGATGGATAAGTTACTTCAAATATTAAGAACTAATCCAAATTATCGAAATTTCACCTTAGACGGACAAGTTATTCCTGTTGAAGATTATTTAGAGGTAAGACCTCATGCTGAAGAGGATATTCGGAGATTTGTTAAAGAAGGCAGATTATCAGTAGGTCCTATGTATATTCTTCCTGATGAGTTTCTCATTAGTGGTGAATCTTTGATTAGAAATTTTATTTTTGGTATCTCCATTGCGGAGGGTTTGGGCAGAGTAATGAAAGCAGCCTATATTCCCGATCCATTTGGACATATTGCTCAATTGCCTCAGATTGTTAGTGGTTTTGATATTGCATCTATAATTTTTGAACGAGGTTTTGGAGATGAATTTGAAGAAAATGAGCTTAATATGGAATTTGTCTGGAAAGCCCCCGGTAATTCAGCCTCACTAATAGGGATACATTTACTCCGAGGATATGGATCACTAGCCCAACTAAATGTCACAAAAGAAAATGGAAAATATATAAAAGCCTTACAAAAAATTGAACGAGTTATCTCAGATTTAGAGCATTATACTGCGACTCCTATCGTTTTATTAAATAATGGAAGTGATCATTTTGAAGCATACTCAGAAGTACCAGAGATTGTAAGGCAGTGGAATGAAATGAACCCAAATATAGTCATGGAGCAAAATGATTTTGAATATTATATCTCAAAACTTTTAGAATTACAGCCTAAATTAAAGGATTATCAAGGAGAATTACGGGGAGCTAAGCATTCGCACCTTTTATCAGGCGTACTTTCAGCTCGAATGTGGATTAAGCAGCGAAATTCCGCAATCGAGTATTTTTATGAAAAATATGCTGAACCTCTTTCTGGCATAACATGGGCAATAGATAAATTTCAGAATTTTAAATATCCAAACTCATACTTACGTTTAGGGCTGAAATGGCTCATTAAGAATCATCCACATGATTCAATATGTGGTTGTAGCATTGATGAAGTGCATAAAGAAATGATTACTCGCTTTGATTGGTCAGAACAGATCGCTCGACAGATTTACAAATTATCATGGTTGTATCTATTAAATCTTATCAAAATTAACCAAGATAACGAGAATGTGATTCCTTTTTTAATTTATAACCCTCTTCCATGGAGAAGAAGGGATATTGTGAAATTTAATTACTTATTATTAATCAAAAGGAAACGTGATAAATCCTTAGAGGCTTTCAGAATATTAGATGATAATAACAACCATATTGAATATGAAATATTGAGTACTGAAGAGAATCCGAGATTTACAATCGAAGATCAAAAAAGTTATCAAATATCATTTATAGCGGATGTTCCAGCATTTGGATTTAAACAATATCAAATTCTTCTTGGACAAAATCCCTTAAAACAAGAGATAAAGGATAAGATTCTAGATAAGATTATTGAAAATGAATTTTTCCGAGTTGAAGCTAAAAAGGATGGTCGAATCAATATATTTGATAAACAAACTCAAAAAATATATGAAGATATTTGTTTTTTTGAGGACGTTGGTGATTGGGGTGATGAATATGATTTTTCTGGTCCTTATCGGAAACAGGTTGATAAAAAATTTGAGACTACGAATAGTTCAATTGTTGAAATCAATAAAGTTACCAAGAGTTCTATCAAGAATACATTAATTATTAAGATGAAAATGATGCTACCTTCATCTCTTTCTGAAGATCGTTTGAAAAGAACAGAAAATTTGATCGATAATTATATAGATCTGTCTATATCATTATATGAGAACATCCGTCGTATAGATTTTTCTATTCAAATAACAAATAATAGCAAAGACCACCGAATTAGAGTCTTATTTCCTTCCAAGATAATCACTAAACAAGTTTTTGCTGATGGTCATTTCTATGTCGTTCCGAGAAATGTTGAACTGCCTGAAGGAAAAAGATGGATGCAGAAACCCTCACCGACAAATCATCAAAAAGACTTTGTTACTGTCTATGATGAATCTGTTTGCTTTGCTGTTGCTAATCGTGGATTACCTGAATATGAAGCCATTAAAAACGTTGATGGTACAATAACTTTAGCGATCACTCTCCTACGTTGTGTTGGTTCGCTTTCAAGACAGAAAATGGATGCTAGAAGAAATAATGCTGGACCCGCACTTCAAACACCTGATGCACAATGTCTTGGAAAGCATAAATTTGAATTATCCTTATTTATTGAAAATAATAAAAAAAATTGGATCGATGCTGAAATACCAGCAAAAGCAAAAGAATTTAATTGTTCCCTATTTCCTATCGTTCCTCCAACATTGAAATCTCAGTTAGGTGTGATAGATAGATTTATTAATCCATTAAGAAAAATAGATCCATATTCACAAAGAACAGAGATCTCTATCACGCCTTATCTCCCTCAAACGCTCAGTTTTCTCGAAATTGATAACAAAAATATCATGCTAAGTGTTCTCAAGAAAGCAGAAGTAGGAGAATTCCTAATTATCCGTCTATATAACATTACGTCAAAAAAACAACAAACTCAACTTAAATTTACTCCATTTATTACAATCAAGAATGCGGAAATCGTTAATCTAATGGAAGAAACTCCTCGAAATCCGATTAAAGCAACAATAGAATCCATAAACAAGAACAATATTAAGCTATCTATCGGCCCTAATGTAATTGTAACTATAAAAATCGAAATTTGAGTAAAATAACAAGATTATTTTAGTTCTTTAAATTGCTATATAAATAAGAGTATTGATTATTTGAAAGTATTTTTAAACAGTCTACTTCTCTTTTTTTTACTAATAATTTTAGAGTATTGAGTTTCAAATGAAAGAATATGATATCATTGTGGTAGGAGCTGGACCCGGAGGATCATTCGCTGCTAAAACCGCAGCAGAGAATGGATATAATACTTGTCTCCTTGAAAAGGAGAACGTAAGTGTTAATGGAAGGTATAAAGCATGTGGAGGTGCAATAGCATGGGAACTAGTAGAAGAAATAGACTATCCCGAAGAAAAAATTAGCCGAATAATTGAATCATTGGAGCTCCATCATACTGACGGAGAAGTTTTTTCAAAGAAAGGTAAAGGGGCAGTGATATGGAGGAATGTTTTTGATAAATTCTTGACAGATATGGCTATTGATAGCGGTGCAAAATTAAAAGAGCAAGAACCCTTAATAAGTGTAAAGAAATTAAAGAATCATTACCAAGTTACCACCAAAAATTACACTTATTTGACGAAATACTTAATTGCAGCGGATGGTGTTACATCTTTTACGTTAAAAACCTTAAAATGGCCCTATTTCAGCAGTAAGGACCTAATTTTAACAGTTACACAAGAAATGAAAACCACTAAAAGTAAAATTAAACAAGATCTAGGAGAAGATACGGTTCATTTATTCTTTGGGATAAAAGACTTAATTGCCGTGGGTTATGCTTGGTTGTTCCCAAAAGCAGAGAACATAACAGTTGGTTGGGGCAATCAAATTAATTTGATTAAAAATTCCCGAGAGGAATTTAAAAAATTCACTTCTCTCCCTTTTGTAGCAAAGAGTTTAATAAATTCAGAAATGAAAGTTTTTCAACCTCATCTAATTCCAGTTGGTCTAAGACTGCAACTTTATAATGATAATGTATTTGCCGTCGGAGATGCTGGAGGAATTGTGGATCCAATAAGCGGAAAGGGAATCCCATATGCTATGATGTCTGGTAAATTTGCAATAGATACAATTAATACATGTGAAAAAAAAGATAGATTAGATAAGTTAGGAATAACCTATGAGAAAACATTAGATAGGAATTTTTTAAAGGTTTTAAAACTAAAGCGTGAGTTTCGGGACAGAATCTTTCAAAATGATGAATCCTTAAAGAAATTCTTATCT
Source organism: Promethearchaeota archaeon (assembly GCA_016840165.1). GTDB lineage: Archaea > Asgardarchaeota > Lokiarchaeia > Sigyniarchaeales > SOKP01 > SOKP01. The sequence goes on along the minus strand of JAEOSU010000015.1, from coordinate 10,900 downwards.
TTATGGGAAAATCACCGTAGTTCTGAAATTGTTGTGAGAAAATTAATGTAAGAAGTGTTATTAAAAATGAAATTTATCGAATATTTAAAAGTATACAAGCCTAAAATCGAAAAAGCAATAGAAACGATCTATAATAAAAAAATTGAAGACGTAGATAATCGATTCTTAAATATGTATTATTCTGAATTGGAAGATTATTTCCTATCAGGTGGTAAAAGAATCCGACCTTTACTCTCTATTGCTACTTTTAATGCCTTTAGCAAAGAAGAAGATGAGAGAATTATTTTTTCAAGTGTTGGGGTTGAATTTCTTCATAATGCTTCATTAGTTCATGATGATATCATAGACAAAGATAATTTTAGGAGAGGAAATCCTGCATTTCACTATAGATTCCAGAACTATCATGAAAATTACAAATTAAAGAAAATGAATAAATTAGATTTTGGGAATGCGATTGGAATCATTGGAGGAGATTCCGCTTTTTTCTTAGGGTTAGAAGCATTTATGAATAATAATTTTGAAAACGAGTTAAATTTGAATGCAATAGAGCTTTATAAAAACGCCTTTATTGAAATTGCTAATGGTGTTTTAATCGAAATTGATTTGGTAAATCAAAAGAATTTATCTATTTCAGATTATATTGAAATGATATCATTAAAGACTGGTGCTTTATTAGAAAAATCGATACTCATTGGTGCAAATTATGCTAAAGTAGATGAAAAATACAAATCTCTTTTGTCTACTTATGGAATTAATTTAGGAATTATATTTCAAATAATTGATGATATCTTAGGTACATTTGGAGATGAAAAAGTTACTGGAAAACCTACAGATGGTGATATTAGGGAAGGAAAGAAAACCTGTTTATTAATTGAAGCCATAAATCGTTTAGAAGGAGAAGATGCTTTTCAATTACATCAGTTAATAGAAAAACAAGAAATGACGGATAGAGAGGTTGAAAAAGTTAGATCCTTGTTTATTAAAGCAGATGTAGCCAACACAAGCAAAAAGTTAGCGGAAAAGTATTATAGAGAAGCTAAAGATGCTCTAATCAAATTGAAATCCGTAATGAATACCTCTGAATTCGAGTTCTTTGAGGATTTGCTTAATTTTGTATTTAATAGAAAATATTAGTTTTTCAATTAATTTTTTTAACCTAATAATTAATATAATTATTAAAAAAGAGTTAGATTAATAAGAATTGATAAAAGAAAGGTGAGAAATCTATGTTAATTGCTATTACTGGGGCCTCAGGAATATCTCTTGCGGTAAAATTGTTAGAAACACTTAATCTAAAGGGAATTAAAACGGAATTAATTATCTCCAAAATCGCAAAAAAGTTAATTACTATTGAAACGGACTATAAGCAAATAGATATTCAAAAGTTAGCAAATAAAACATATGATGTTGATGATTTAACCGCTGGACCTGCGAGTGGATCATATCTAATAGATGCAATGGTAATTATTCCATGTACAATGAAAACTTTAGCAGCAATTGCAAATGGGTATGCGGATAATTTAATTACAAGAGCTGCTGATGTGATGATAAAAGAAAAAAGAAAACTAATATTAGTCGTTAGAGAAAGCCCATTTAGTGCAATACATCTTGAGAATATGCTCAAACTTGCAAGATTAGGTGTGATAATTGCTCCGCCTATTCCATCTTATTATATTAAACCTAAAAGTGTAAATGAGCTTAATGAGTATTTTGTTGGCCGAATCTTAGATCATATTGGCATTAAAAGTGATATAAAACGATGGGGAGATGAATAACCACTATTTCCTACTTATTTCTGATGAATCCATTGATATAATTTTCCAAGGATTACATACTTTTTCGTATTTAATTTCAAGTGTTCAATATTTTGAATATTCATTAACCATAAACTCGATCGCAATTCATTTTTTAGTGTTACTATTTCTTTTAGAGTAGTATCACCACTATGATTTTTAATATCATCCCATGCTGTCAAGAGAAATTTATACGCAAAACCACCTAGATCGGCCCCAAGTGCAATCGATTTTGCAATATCTATTCCTGTTCTTAACCCTCCTGTAGCTATAATAGGTTTTTGCGATACTTTTCTCGCATATATAATGCTAACTGGTGTAGGTATCCCCCATTCCCTAAATACTTCTGCAGGATTTCTCGTATATTTTTCTGAGTTATATTTATTGCGTCTTTCTTCTATAGCAGCGAAACTTGTTCCTCCAGTACCTCCCACATCAAATCCATCAAATCCGAGTCCATCTAAAACGGAAGTCAATTCCGAATTTAATCCCGTTCCTACTTCTTTTGCAATTATAGGAATCTTATATTTTTCCCGTATCAGACGAAAATTTTTGCGAAAATTCTTGTAAGAAATATCTCCCTCATCTTGTACAAGTTCATGCAACGCATTGAAATGAATTGCCATTATATCAGCTTTAATCATATCAATATATTCCTCAAAATCTTCAAGATTAAAATCAGGACTGCTTATTTGACCAATACCAATATTTCCAATTAGAGGAATATTGGGAGCTACTTTTCTTACAACTTTAAAAGATTCAATTGAATCAGGATCTATTAATCCAACTCGTTGACTTCCCACACTCATAATAATTTTTTCTTTTTCTGCTGCTTTAGCTAAGGTTTCATTTATTTCCTTAGAAATTGGGTGTCCTCCTGTGATCGCTGTGATGCATATGGGTGCTGAAATGAGTTTATTAAAGAATTTAGTTGATAAATTGACTTCCTCAAAATTTACCTCTGGAGCAGAATGATGGAGTAATTTTATATCTTCAAAATAATTTTCCTTATGTTGTACATTATATTCAATAGGAATCTTGAGATGCTCCAATTTTCTTCGCATTATATCATTTGATTGATTTAATTCGTGCTTTTTATCTTTTTCATCTTTTGAACTTGTCATACTTTAAAATCACTTATTAGTTAATATATTTGTACAATTAATAGGCTGATTTTTCAAAGCCTTCATTATATATCCTTCATTCAATCCATTAATCAATTGAATAGGGATGTTATAGGTTAACATTTTCTTTATATTTTCGATTTTACCTTTTATTCCACCAGTTACATCTATTTTCTGGCCTAAATCTGCTAACCTTAAATTATTTAGCTCATTCGCATAAATATTTTTCGCTAGTTTATATTTCCCATTACCATCTCTCTCATCAAGATAGATTCCATCAACTTCCATTGCAAAAATGATTTTTGAGATATGATATTTTTTCAAATGTTCACAAAGTTGAAATATTATTTGATCTCCTGAAATTATTGAGAACGAACCACTCTTATCAAGAATTATATCGCCATATAAGATAGGTAATATATTAAGGTCTAAGGTAGTTTCTATAATATCAATTGAATGCGTTAAAATTTTTTGAGATTCTTGAATAAATAAACTGGAAGTTTGAATCGATAAAGTTGGATAACTTTTTTCTAAGAATGCATTCATTATAAAGGAGTTAAATTTATTCATCGCTTGGTGGGTCTCTGTAAGTCCAAGAATTTGTTTTGGGATAGTTTTATTTAGTCCATTAGAGATATGATACTTTTTTGCAAGAGGATGCCCAAAAGACCCACCTCCATGAATGACTATTAATCTTTCATGAGCATCGATTATTTGTTGAACAACCTGTTTTACCATATCCTTTCGAATCGAGTTGGGTTGACTTTTATCAGTTAGAAGACTGCCTCCCAATTTTAAAATAAATAATTCTTTGGTGTCCATGAAATTAATACTCTTTTATCCTATATTAGTATTCCATGCATTAAATCCTTTTTTTATGATTGCTTTAGAAATTTGTTCTTGAATATTACGATTTTCCGCTAGAGCGATAATCAATCCTCCTCTTCCTGTTCCCGTCATTTTAGCTCCAACAGCACCGTTATCTAAAGCGATCTTCACCAATTTATCATTCAAATCTCCCGATACATTTATTTCTTGTAATAATTTGTGATTTTGATTAAGTAAAGAACCAATTATATTAATATCTCCTGCTAATAATGCTTGTTTTGCCTCTTCTACTAAATTCTTATATATTTTAAAGATTTTTTCAAATTTTACGGGGTCATTGTCTTTTGATTTTCGTACATCAGCCACTACCTCTGTTGTTGATGCGGTTATACCGGTATTGCCAATTACTAAAGGTATTTTTATGGGAGATTTCAAGAGCTCCATAGTGTTCTTGCCACCACTCAAATTTTTAACAAACCAAATTAAACCACCATAGGTCGAAGCTGTATTATCTATACCTGATGGCGTTCCATGATAGGCTTTTTCACCTTCATAAGCAGCATTATTTATCTGTTCATCATCTAAGTCAATTTTAAATGTATCGTTTAATGCGCGAGCTAAGGAGGTACATTGAGCAGCAGATGCACCTACGCCGCTTGCAGCTACTAAGTCTCCAGAGAATTCTATTTGAAGCCTGTTATCATTAGTTTTAATATTTAAATAACTGAGCACATTTTCAATGGATTGCATTGCATCTTTATATTTTACTTTCTTGTACCCAGGAGTTGCTGGTCTTTGATCATCGACAGTCCATCCATTACCTTCTATAACATTTACTTGAGCTATTGTATATGTCCCTAATGCAGATGCAATAGCTGGAAGTCCATAAACTACAAAATGTTGACGTTTATTCTTTACGTAGGAGATAAATTTCGCCAAATAGTATGGTCTTCCCAAAACCTTTTCCAATTCCCATTTATTTCACCTCAACCGTTCCTTCCATTCCATTTACAATTAAATTTTGACCAGTTTTAATTTTATCAATCTCGATTTTATCAACGCACGGAATTTCACTGATAATACATCCTACAGCGATTATGGTATCGATCTCCTTGTTAACAATTGCTGCTGGCGCATTTTTATTTTTCATCATTCTGTACATAGTATATGAACCGACTGTTGACCCTTTTCCCGAGGGAAATACAAGCACTTTTCCAGAAATTGTTTGTCCTTCTAACTCATGTCCTACTTCGACTACTTTTCCGGTATCAGGATCAATACCACCATAAAATGAAATACCATCTTTAGTAACTATAGCCTCAGCTTCAGCAATCCCTTTATATATTTTTCTTCCGATTAATTTCATTTTATTGCCTCCTCAACACATTGTTCCAATGTACCAATTCTTACTTTGAATTTATTTTTAGCTCGACCGTAATAACATGCTTTTGCTGAATCAACCATGATTCCTTTAAAACGTCCTTTAATTGGAGCGACTACGCAACAAGTATCTGCTGCGAATTTAGCACCTGCATCTTCAATTAATTTAGAATATCCTGCAGCATCTGCTAATTTCTTCGTTGGTCTAGCTGTAGTTATCCAAAATTCTTTTTTGATTTTTTTTCCTTCTAACAACTCTGCAATAGTAGCTATTTCGTGGATAGATGCATGAGGACATCCGATGCTGACAAAGTCTATTTCACTATCCTCATCAATAAGCTCCAATCGGGCTTGATTCATATCGTCCTTATCAATTTTAAATACGTTATCGCTAGGTTTTGGGTATCTATCATATTCTGGAGTGATTTCCTCCATATGGAATAATGCTGTTCCTCCATATGTGGCAACCGAAGCGCAAAAGGATTTTAATTCTTCTATAGTAGCAATTGGTATTCCTGAGATGTAAGGTATTTTTTTTCCTATTTCCACTAATTTGTCCCCGATTATCTTTCCTAATATGCCAAATTGATCGGTCCCTCTAATTGGAGTGTTTACTTTAAAGTGAACCTGACTATATCTGTTAGCATCTAAGTGATACCCATAATTAGGAGTCTTTCCAGTGATTGCAGAAGCAAGAGCACTAGGACCACCTTCACGATTGGTCCGAGCGCCTATAACGGAATTTGCATAGCAAACTGCACTACTCTCGGCCCATGCGAGATGTTGTCCATAATGTGGCGTATTTCCAATCAAATATGGTGTACACGAGCAGGTAGTAATTATGCCCATTTTAGCAAAGGCATCAATCACTCGATTTTGATTTTTAGCAAATTCCTCATCTATTCCTAAAGCTTGCCAATTTTCACGATCCATTCCCGCGGGATTTAAGGTTGTTAACACTCTTACCTTTCCATCTTCTGCCATTTCGCTTAAAAATTCTAATCCAGCTTCACCAAGATTCGCATAAGAAACACCCGCAATTTGTACTCCGTAAACTTTGACCATTGAATCGGCTTCAAATATATCGCCTAAAGTGGTTAAAATTTCCATTGATTTCTTTGCAGCTTTTCCATACTTCCCTTCTAACATTTCTTGTTCTTCTGTAGTTAATTTCATCATTAATTCCTCTTTAATTAAAAGTATTTACTTAAATCTACTTGAGGAAATTCTGCAATATCAAAACTCTTCCCCTTAACTACTAAGGGTTTTGTTAAATCAAACCCTATTTTCGTTGTCATTTTTGTTCCAGGTTCAGCACTCGGATCTAGACTGCTTCCCGGCTCTTTATCCTTTATCACAATACGTTCATCACCCTGAAATCGAGTTGCCATTGCCCATTCTACAGAAAGGGGATCATAAATATTTATATCTCTATCAACAATAAAAACATGCTTACAACTAGTATGCCCCTCAAAGGCTCCTTTAATTGCTTTTTTACCATCTTCTTCTGATTTTTTATCAATCTGAACGATTGCATGGAGCCATGAGCATCCTCCAGGATTTACATTTACATCCAAACATTTAACCCCATTCTCGTTTACCTTTTTAAAGATGGTAGGTTCTCTCGGCATTCCCATTAAAATTTTATGTTCTAATGCTCCAGGCAATAACGCTTGCCAGATTGCATTTTTTCTATGAGTAATTTTTTTCACTTCGAATACAGGTTCCTCTCGAATAGTATCATACGTTTCAGTAAGATCTACAAAAGGTCCTTCAGTGTGTTTTTCTTCTAAATAAACCTTTCCCTCTAACACAAACTCAGCTTCTGCGGGAATATATAGATCCACCGAATTTGCTTTCACAACCTTGATAGGTTCTAATGCATTTGCAATAGTTAGTTCATCAATACCTATATCAACGGATGTTGCCCCAGCTATCATAATATTTGGAGTATTTCCTATACAAAAGGCTACCTCAAGCTCATCGTTTCTTTCTAAAAAGGTATGAAAATTACGTCCTCTCACAATTCGAGTAGCAAATTTATCCTTGGAAAACTGCATTGCTCGATGAAAATCTAAATTTTGACCATATTCCGGATCTCTTGTAACAACAACTGCAGAACTGATGTAATTTCCTCCGTCCTTTTCACAATGAAATAATATCGGTAATTTATCTAAATCTATACTTGGTTCTATTACTTCTTGACAGGGTGCTTTAGATATTTCCTCAGGGTCAGATCGCTCCGTAATTGCCTTGCTTAGCATGGGTATAAGATCAGTAGGGCTTACTCCGAAGTATGAAGCAATTGCATCCTTAGTACAATATAAATTGCCAACAACTCGATACTTTGATTCCTTTACTTTATTGAAAATCACGGGAGTTGGTTCAATCGCTTTTAAAATACCAGAAATCTCTAATTTTTTAGAAACTTCCGTATTTACATTTCGAAGAAGTCCTTCCTCTTCAATTTTTTTTATATAATCTCTAAATACCATTATATCTCATCTTAATTTTTATTATAATGTGCTATTTTTTCTAAAAAATTGGTTTTCTTAAAAGGGTTAAAGCAACACTTATTATAAAACTAAAGTATTTCTCCTTCCTTTATTTTATTTAAAATTTCTTTTGCGTAATCTATACGTATTTTTTTATCTTGAATTAATTTTTGCGCCACTTTTTCAACTAAATTATCTGGCACCCCTGCGATCTTAGCTATGTTTCTGGAATGTAATGCCATATGACCTTTTTGAATCCCTTCAGAAGCTAATGCCCTCAAGGCCGCAACATTTTGAGCTAAACCGAGAGCTGCGGCAACTTGTGATAATTCTTCTGAGGATGATACGTTTAATATTTTTAAGGCTAATTTTGCCATGGGATGTACTTTTGTCATGCCACCGATAATCCCTAAAGCTAAAGGCAATTCAATCTCTCCTATCAAATTTCCTTCAGAATCTGTATTAAATTTTGTTAAAGGTTCATATCTCCCCCCAAGTGAGGCATAAGCATGAGCTCCTGCCTCAATAGCGCGAGTGTCATTCCCAGTAGCTAAGGCAAGAGCAGAGATACCATTCATTATCCCTTTATTGTGAGTGGTTGCTCTATAGGGATCTGCAAGAGCAAACTCATAAGCATTTAAGATGCCCTCAACTACTTCTTCTCCCCCTAATGATTCCTTATCAAAGACTGCCTTACACCTAGCGATTCGCTCAGTAGCTAAATTAGAAACAATACGTAAATAAATTTTTCCTCCAGAAAGTTTCTCTAAATAAGGTGTGACTGCTTCGGCCATCGTATTTACTACATTAGCGCCCATTGCATCTAATACATTAACAAGAAGATGCACTATTAACATTTTCCCTTTACGAGTGGTAATTTCCCTGATTTCAAGGTCAATAGCACCTCCGCCTAATTTATTTAAAAGGGGATCTTGCTCATTTGCTAAAGCTAAAATTTCATCTTTATTCTTGATCAAGATATTTTTAGCGTCTTCAATATTGTCTATTTGAGTAATTTGAATTTGAGAAATCATAACTGAATTAACTTTTTCTGAGTAAAAACCTCCATGCTTTCTTGCCATTTTAGCAGCATTTGATGCCGCGGCTACTACTGAAGGTTCTTCTATTGCCATAGGAATTAAATAATCCTTGTCATTAATTCTAAAATTAAATGCAATACCAAGTGGAAGTTGGAAGCTTCCGATTACATTTTCTATAAGGGTATCGATTTGGGAAGTCTTAAAATAACCCAAATTTCGAAGAATTAATTGTTCATCCTGTGTGAGAAGTACAAGTTCAGAAAGAAGCTTTAATCTTTCTTCCATAGAAAGTTTGTAAAAACCAGAAACGTCTGATCTAAATTTCTTCATTAAAAATTCACTTTCTCTAATATTAATTACATTTCTTAAACCGTAAAATTGTATTAAATGATTGGAAATGAGGAATAATATAAAACATGATTTATCATAAAAATCAAAAAATAATTTAATATAAAATATTAGTAGGAATATAAACAGGTGTCCAATTCAATAAACCAATAGCATTTGGATTTGTTTCATTCTTATTCTCTATGCGTCGTATTTCATATTCTAACGCAGCCCCTTTTGACACATCGCCATTAATCCTTACTAAACCTTTCATAAGATGACTAAGATCTCCATTATTCGTATGGATTATTGGTTTTGATTTCAAAACTGCGAAAAGAGGAAAGAACATTTCGTGAAAACCGCTATGACCTTTAGGACAATGATCTAATCCTTTTATACTCGGGATAATACAGCCTTTATCACAAAAATGAAGCGTAAATCCTCGATGATTATTATTTTCATGCTCCACAATTTCACCTAATAAAACCTTCGGAAAAGTTTTTCCTTCTTTTAATATTTCATACTCTTGTACACTTTTACGTACTTTATTATTGATAAAATCGTTAATCGTGGGAGCTTTGCTCACTATCCCTTCAAATTTTGGCTGCACTTTTAGCAAACCAGAAATACATGTCGCTCCTGAACCATAGGAACCGAAATAGATGATATCGTTTACACGAGCATATTCTTCTAAAATATAAATAATTTGAGCCCAAATTGATGCATTATACATATTGCCAAAATGGGAAGGAACTCTTAATTGGGGAAGGACTTTCCCTTTAAAATTTCTAATAAGCTTATAAGATACTTTCTCTAATGATTCTGAAGAATATCCCCTTTCTCTTAGCTTTAAATATAACCATTCTGGTAAAATAGTAAGATCATGCATAAAAGAATCAAGCTTTTTAAGGATTGATGAACCTATTTGATTTTTATTCAACTTAGGAAGATTATTAATATGTTTTATCCAACGTTTTTGAATAATTTGTTGCATGCATTTAATGGGTAATTTTGAATATGGTGCATGAAAGGTATAAAAATCAGCATGAAAATCTCCTATACTTTCAATTAAATCATCATAAGCTTGTAACTGAAAATTAAGGTAGGTATCTACTGAATAACGACCAAATGCTTTCGCGTCTTTTTCATAGGCAGGTCGAAAGAAATCATCGACGTTTCCAGACACTTTTCCAAATTTTTCACTAAAAGCGGCGACCCGAGGATTTTTTGAAATTACTAGAGCAACTGCCCCTGAGCCTTGAGTAGGTTCACTAGGGGTTCCGAGCCCATATGAAGAAATATCCGCGCTTATTATAAGAGCACGCTTTATCACATCTTTTTCAATTAGAGCGATAGCATTAAGTAAAGCTAGCGTTCCACCAGCACACGCATTATAACAATCTTGTGTAAGCGAATATGTCGACGTTCCCAACAACTCTGCAAATATATTCGATACGCTCTTCACACTATAGGTAATCGTTTCAGTTCCAACAAATAAAGCATCTATGCTTTTTGGGTTTATTCCCCCCCTTTGTAGGGCATTATATCCTGCTTTTAATCCAATTGAAATTATGTCTTCATCAACTTCAGGCAATCTCATCTCTAACGCCATTAAACCCTTCCGATATTTATCAGGATCCTCTTGTCGTTCTATTGCTAGGTCATATAGCTTCATATAGCCTTTTGGAGCGTAAAATCCCACAGAATCGATGCCAATATTCGAAAATAAAGATTCATTAGAAATCATTAGATTTTCACTTTAATCATTAATAGTTTCTTACACTAATGTTTGATCAAATTAGTATTTGATTAAATTAGTATTTTATTAAATGATTTTATATTAGATTCATAAGATGCTTTATAAAGATTCTCTATATATTCATAATTTTATTGATTCATACTCGTAAATGTGG
>JAEOSU010000097.1 GCA_016840165.1 Promethearchaeota archaeon | reverse complement strand
TGTTTGATCAAATTAGTATTTGATTAAATTAGTATTTTATTAAATGATTTTATATTAGATTCATAAGATGCTTTATAAAGATTCTCTATATATTCATAATTTTATTGATTCATACTCGTAAATGTGGGTATATTTAATTTAAATTTAAAAAAAGATATAAGAATTAAATCGCATATATTTCATATATACCTTAATTTAATATTCTTAATAGTAGTAAAAAATTAAAATTACCCTCCGGGTTATGACATTTTGGAAGAGCTCAAAGATATATCCAAAGATAGATTACCCAAACACATTGGTCTGATACTTGATGGAAATCGTCGGTGGGCTAAAAAGAATCTTCTAAATTTAAATATCGGGCATTTAATAGGGTATGAAAATTTAAAAAAACGATTGTTTGATTTTTTTGAAGCGGGCATCCAATATTTAAGTATTTATGCGCTCTCTCTCGAAAATGTTAAAAAAAGGAAGCAACAAGAAATTATTTATATTTTTAGAATTATCTTGGACGCTGTAGACTCGGTTATTAAGGAAGCGACAGTAAAAGAAGAAAAGGTTAACTTCAACGTTATAGGACGAATTAATTTATTACCACAAGAAGTTAGAGAAAAAATTCAAGAATTAATCGAGTTTACTAAGGATCACGATAAGAATTTTATTAATTTATGTATTATGTATGATGGGCAAGAAGAAATTGTAGATGCGGTAAAAAAGATAATTCATGATAGTGTAAAGGTCGAAGACGTAAATCGTAATCTTATTAAAAAATATTTATATAGTCATAATTTTCCAGAAGTGGATTATATAATAAGAACGGGTATGGAAGATGGAGCAAGGATTTCAGGATTTCTATTATGGGACTCTTCATATGCAGAGTTTAAATTTAGGAAAGATTTATGGCCGGATTACACCCGTGAAATGGTCATCGAAGATCTAATAGAATTTTCAGAGAGAAACCGCAGAAAGGGAAAATAATCTGCTTTCTGAAAGTAAAAGTTTAAAAAAAATTATTTTTATATGAAGGATATTAAGGTAATATCTCAAAATTCATAATTTACGATAATCGAAATAATTATCTTGGATGAAGAATTACTAGAATACACAATTATAATATACCGGCGTTAAAATGACTAGTTCACACAAAGCTAATGCTATTTCTTTGACGATTACTCAGTTTCCTCAAAATTTATTGATTCCAAACATCGATAATGCTGTATCATTAGAAGTTTTAAATAATCTTGATAAAAAAGCAGACTTTAAGTTTGAATTTAAAGGCGAGAATATCGACCTTGAGGTAATTCCTCAAGAGTTTAATAATAACATAAAATTAAATGCAAAGGAAACTCGAAAAATTCAGTTAAAGCTCACTCCAAAAGTCGATGGGTATGGAAAACTAATTATAAATGTGTATTGGCTGAAAATTATTGAATATACCGAAAAAGTCCAGAAGATTCGAACTACTATTTCACATAGCATTATTAAAAAGATACTAGCGAAAATTCAGATTTTAAATTCAAAGACTATCGATAATTTCGACCATAATGAGTTTATGGTGGAATCTTCCAAAAATGGTATAAAAAAAATTGAAAAAGAACTAGAATTACTTCAGGAGAGATATACTCAACAACTAAATACTAATCAAAAAAATGGATCTGTTACTAACAACCAAATTGATGCTCTATATAAGGATCTTGCAAAAAGCTATTTAGCTGTTGGAGATGTTTATAAAGCATTAGAAAATGCTTTAAAACTCTCAAATCAAGAAACACAAACCCAGTTTTATTATGATCTAATACGGGTCTATGCGTTCAAAAATCTAGAGCAGAGTTTGCAGATTATTAAAAATCTAAATGATGAGAAGAGACGTAATCGAGTTTTAGCTGAAATTGCTTTTGATTTTGTGGATATCAACTCTGAACAAATCTCAAAGATATTATCATTGATCAATGATCCCTCAGTAAGAGACCAAGCGATTGTAGATGTAGTTAGCAAATGTTATACTAATCAAATAGAATTTGCTCTAAAACTGTCACATATGATCAATGAAGAATTGTTGAAGATAAAAGTACTTTTTAATTTGACAAAAGAGTTAAATAAATTAAAGCGGAATGATCAGATTCTGCAAATTGTCAAAACAATTGATCAGATGATTAAAAATTCGACTCAACTTAATATTACTGAAAGTCAATTTAAAAATCCTGCGTATTCATTTTTTAAGGATGCAGTATGTATTATTGCTGAATTAGATTCTCCCGAAACTGCAGATATGATAATAAAAAGCAGTGGAGATAAAGAAACGCAAGATAGATTAGCAAAAGATTTATTTGATTTAATATATGAAATGGTGGACGAAGTAAAAACGAGAGTAGAGCCTACAGTTTTACAATCACAATTCTATACCCTAAATACATGCGTTTCGCAATTATCCAATGAGCTTCAACAATTCGCACTTCTAGGAGGAAATACAAGCTCCAATGCGCTAATGAAACAGTTTGATTTTAGAGTTCTCTTCCTTTCGTTGTTTAGCCTTAATTTTAGCATCTTCCCTTTCTTAGATCGGGTATATAATGATTTTTTACATAATTCAAAAAATTCAATCGCTTACTATGTTTATCCCTCGATCAATAATCTTGATCAAGAAGAGTTGGCCGTTATCCAAAGAACCTTAAAGCAATTCTTTCCCGTGAATAATTTAAAAAATGATCTGGTAATTTTCAATTTAGATTTTATACCTTATTTAGGTAAACCTACTGTGATTTTTGCTTCCAATTCGCGGTCTCTTGCGATTATCAAATCAAAAGTAGAAAAGAAATTGGGAGCAGAAGTAACAGTTTTAATAGATGAAGGTATCTTTAAAGGAGGGACATCTTTAGAACCAATAAAGAACACTCTTGGTGCTATGGGAGCGGATATTATCAATCTAGTATTATCTTACGAGTTTTTAAATGACTATAATCTGTTTAAAATATTTATTGAATCGTTGTTTTAGGTAGAGAGTGAATAAAAATGGGCAAAGACAAAAAGAAGAAAAAGAAAGGTAAAAGTAAAGGAAATGAAGACCTTGGCACTTTTTCTCAATTAATGGGTGGTTCAAGTTCACACTCAAAGCATAAATCCAAAGCAGTTAAAGCCATCCCTTCAGGGATTTCAATTGGAGAAAAGGTCGATAGATCCCAAGATAGGCTATTTGTCGGCACGGATTACCGCGAAGTTTATATCCCAGAAAGATCATGGGCTGAAATCTTGGCAGATGTCCAAAATTGGACTCCATTACCCTTTACTCATGGGATTGAAATGGAATTAATTGTGGCTGATGACAATGGTAATTATCCTCCAGGAGACGAAATGGTCTTTAGGATGAAAGAGATCGTAAAGGATGCCATTCGAATTATGGATCAAATTCTCTATGAAGGACGTAGCGACTTTTTACCCGTCCCAGATTATATTCGAGAGAAAGTCTTGGCGCGTCCCTATGGAAAAGAGGATATTGAAAAAGGATATGTGATGGACATACGTTATGGGCTCCCAGATGGTAATGTGGTTGATATCGATACATTTGGACGGGATGGAAATGTAACGGCAGTAACCTATATTCTGGAACTAGTTACACCTCCCTGCAAATATGTTGAGGAATTAGCATACTGGGCAAGCACTTTATTCCTTTTAGCAAAGAATACTTTACCTAATGATCTCCACATCATTGCTTCAGCTATAAATCCTGCTGCTAAAGAATACATGCGCGGATTATCCCAGGCCGATCATAGCCATTTAGGTTCTTTTCAATCAGATCTGGAGAAAATTCAAGCATATTGCATGATCAGAAACTTTATACCCCATATAATCGCGCTTACTTGTAACTCTCCTATTATTAATAACAAGCCTACAGACCAGGTAAAAGTAGTTAACAATAGGATCACTGCTCCGAACTGTGTGCGCTCTTTGCGTCTGAAAAATAACACCACAATGCTTAGCAATAACGATCCTAAGCACTTTATTCCCTATTTAACAAACTCTGATCAAGATTCTATCATCAGTTTTCTTCAAATTGTCCAAAAAGCGTCCCTGGAGGATGGGAGGTTTCAGGACGTGTTCCCTTTTACAGATTGGGGAACTATAGAGGTAAGAGTAAGCGATGCACAGATTTCTATATGTAGACGCATCGGCATCGCATTGTTAATACAAACTTTATGTTATAAAGCCCGTAAACTCCTTGAGAGAGGTGTTTGGGTTCCAGATGCTGGGAGTGAAACAATTGCGTATAACCGCAAAACTTCCATCGAGAGAGGATTAATATCGTTATTTCGACCCCAAAATTTAACTTACGATCAATTGGCTCAGTATGATAAGAATTTCGCGGAGCAGTATTTAGGGCCCAAGGACCAACCAATTAGGTATATGATGCAAGCCGTTCAGCGAATGTTTTTTTACCTAAAAGATGAGTTAAAAGAATTAGGTTTTCTCTACTCACCCTTCTTAAAACCAGTACTCCAAAGTGTATTCGGTAGTGTGAGTTACGCCGAACCTCCAATTACTGAAGCGGAGTATCAATTATCTTTATACGATTACAAACAACAATCAGGTCAGGATCCAAATATTTTATACGACTTAATCTATTTCACGATCGAATACTGCCAAGATCCATTGAATAATCCGTTAACTGGAGTTTTAACCCTTCCAAAAGAGATGAGAGAGTAAAAATAATTGAATGGTAGTTCAACTACCAAAAATATATTCGATTTTTATTGTAATCCTCTTATTTAGATTGTTCTAACTTTCCTTTTCTTTCCTCGTGAAGTATTTTTAACTCTTTTTGCATCTCATTAAATTGTGTGTGATTAATCGGGAAGAGAGAAAAAATTATAGCCGCACTAATTCCACCCAGAATTGGGACTAAAGAAACTAAAGCTTTTAAACCTTCTTTGGCTGTTTCGGGTTGCATCATAGGATCTACAATATTTTGGTCAAATCCACTTAGTTCTTGAACTATTATGAGAGTTATTCCTGAAAGGACTATAGAAAGTCTCGCAATGAGAGTCAGAATACCATTATATGTTGCCTCTCTCCGCTTCTTTATTTTAATCTCGTCATAATCTATAGCTGTACTAATAGCTGGTTCAGTCATTAGCATACCACCCACCCCCAGTCCGGGGATAATAGTAACAATTATTAATGTTATCAAATCGCCAATTAGGAATAATGGCCAAATTGTTACGGTATAAAAGATGATTGCTACTAACAAACCAAACTTAGGACCTTTATTTGCATAAACCCATCTCCATATCGGGACACTTGCTATGATTCCAATAGCTACACCACCAGCTGCAATTCCTTCCATGCCTGGAGAAACGAGAAGTACGTATTTAGCATATAAGGGCAAAACCATAATTGTTAATCCAAACGCGAAATCAATTAATGTGTAAGTCAGTGTTACAATAATAAAAGGCTTATTTGAAAATGTCTCTTTGAATGCTGAGACTATAGATAAGGGAGTATCGATTTGGTATTCTTTTCTTTCCTTACTTCCTTTGATTGAAAGAAGCATTGTAACAGGAATAAAAAGACCAAGAATTAACCCTGTAAATTCCCAACTAATTATTGATGCTAGAAGTGTTGGTATTATTATTCCTACAAATGATGAAATAAATGCTATAAGATCTTTAATCGCTACAACAGAAGCTCTTTCTTTTTCCGTTTCGTACATTTCAGTATATAATGCCATCCAGCCTGTCATACATAATGTAAAGCCTAAATCAAAAAGAAATAACATAATTAAACAATGAACAAAGATTAAACCTTGTGCTGAGGACGGATATGGAACCCACCATAAAAAGATAAAACCAATGGTGAAAGGAATCGTCCCATAGATAATATAGGGAATTCTTCTCCCTTTTTTTAATCGGATTTTATCCATGAAGTATCCCATTAATGGATCATTAACAGCATTCCAGATCCCATATAGAATCCATATAATTCCAAACAAGATAGGGTCCAAAAGTACAACAGTCTCATAGAATAATAGAATACTTGCCGAAATCATATTATAGGGGAGAGCAGAAGGAACAGCTCCTAACGAATACAGTAAATGTCCCTTTAGAGAATGAATTTTCTCATCTGATTTTTTATTTTCATCTATCATAATGATATATCCTCTTCTATTATTTTTAAACCTAATATTTTGGCTCCAATGATGAATTTAGTTTTCCAGTCTCCTATAAATGACACTCTGTGCCATCCAAATGTTTCCCAATCATAATTATTCATCACTTCTTTTACATTACTCTCCACTAACATTTTTGAAACACATCCTCTATTATCTACAATATTATCAACGATTTTTCCTCTCCGAATCGCTATTTGTTTTTCTAAAACACTGATTTTAATCGTAGTTACTATTTCTCCAATAGGAAATTTGATTCGCGGAGAGGCTCCTAAATAATGAGTCTCCCCATGATATACTATATCATAATCAGCTTTTGGACCATTCTTTCCAAATAACCGATTAGGAGCCACACAGTGCATATAGGTAATTTTATTATTAATTGTATCGAGTGTATGGTTGGAAATAAAACCTGGTTGCCCAGTTAAAAATAATCCAAAAATATAACTTATTGTGGAATCCATATCCGATTCACAGACTCCATGAATACCATCATTAATCAACTCCATAAATGCTAGACACGGATAAGCGGGCAATTTTCCGCTTAGCAAGAAAGTGCCACAATCTGGGGTAAAAATGTCAAAATTTTTTGTTCTTAGCATGTTTTTCAACGCAAGATATAATTTTGCTGAATTTAGCACCGTTTTTTCATTAGGTTCAACTTTTAAGGCTTCATTATACCATTTATCTGCGATTATTTTTGCTTCTTCTTCATTTACTTCATCATAATACTTTATTATTTCGTCTGGATTGTCTTTTACCATCTCAACGCCAAAAATTTCTTTAAGATTCTTCCTATATTTTTCCTCATCCTTTCTCCACTGGTGAGCCTGATCTTTTCCCTCTATATCGGTATAAAATTCAAAATCTTGTTCTGAACTCATGGTCATTACCTGATTGAGAAATTCCGGATATTCTTTTCTAATTCGATTGCGCTCTGGATTAAATAATTCCAAAATCCTTGTCCAATCGATTTTGATTTTATCAGGAGCATAAACTAAAACTCTTTTTCCTTGAATTTTTATTAAATTTATTACTGTTTCAATTGGAACATCAAAATCTTCTATCTTAGAGGATGATATAGGAAATACTCTAAAATCTCTATCTTTAATTAAGGCGTGAATTTTAGTAAAAGTGTGATCCCCTTGATAAATATAATTAGCTAAAATGGTAGGTTTTTTACTTTCAATTAATTCAATCCCTGCTTGAACAATACCGGGATCCCCATAATGACCAATAGTAAAAATAATAACTGCATCAGATCCTTTGATAGCATCCTTTATCTCGTTTACTAACTTAATATCATAAGTGGTAATTATATTAGAATTTGAAAATTTTATTTCTGGAAATTTGTTATGTAAATGATCTTTAATCGATGTTATTAAAGACTCATTATTATAGCCTATATATGGCCAACCTGCCTCCCATTGAGGTTTTCCTATGAAAATTAATTCAATTTTTATCTCTCTATTTATCATTAGAATCTTTAAAATTGTTAATTTCAATCTTGATTATTAAATTCTTCTATAGCGTCAAACATTGCGACAATATTTTCGGGGGGAACATCAGGTAATATATTATGAACGGTATTCCACACGTAGCCTCCTCCTGGACTAAAGATCTCAAGTAATTCTAATACGTGTTTTTTAACTTCCTCTGGAGTTTTCCAATTTATTACATTTCGAGTGTCAGCACCCCCTCCCCAAAAAGTAATATCATCCCCAAAAGTTTCTTTTAAGAATTTAGGATCCATATCACGAGCGTTAATTTGTACTGGATTAAGAATATCTATTCCTGTTTCAATTAAATCGGGAAGTATTGCGGCAATAGAGCCACATGAATGGAACATAATTTTCATTGAACTATGCTTTTTAATATAGTCGCAAATTTCAGTATGTTTAGGCTTGAACATCTCTCGATATATTTTGGGGCTAAAAAAAGGTCCATTATTTTCTCCAAGATCATCTCCAATCCTTATAATATCTATTACATCACCCACATAACCACAAATTACTTTTAATGAATTTAAGGAAAATTCTTGGATATAATCCATTAACTTTTCTGCTTTGGAAGGATTTCTCACAATATCAACAAGTAATTTATCCATACGTCTGAATGAATTCCCAAATTCAAAACTGGTACTTCCATAATTAAGAACTGTAGCTTTCTGAGAGGATTCTCTCAAATCGATAGCATTTTGCCTTAATTTCTTCCAAAAGTGTTTTTCACCGATATTGCTAAATGGGGGAGGTGAGAGTGATGCCCAACTACTCGTTTTAACAATGGACTGGAATTCCTTATAATCTTTCGGATATTTCTCCAAACAGGCAAAGTAAACCTGATCAAAAACCAAGGCATCTTTTGTCATTCTTGAAATAATATTTCCATCACGGTCAATCACATCGTAGGAATCATCAGAATTGTGTCTTGGGTTAAACCATTTAGGCCATTGCATATCGATGCCATTTACATGAATATCATACCAATCTTCATCTTTAGTATTAAACGTTCGTCCAACATCTAAAGCATCAGTTTTGAAGCGTTCTAAAATATCATCTTCGGGTTGAGCCAGTTGTTGACAAACATCATAAACCCTCGTGTGCCCCGTAGTAATTCCTAAATACCGTTTTAAATTATGGTAAGCAATAGCTGAAATGCTAGTGCAAGGAGTTGAACCAAGATCTACGGGAACTCTATCAGGTTCTCTATGATCAATACTCGCTAAAATTCTTTGCCTTGAATTCATACTAATTTATGCGATTTGTTAATAATTATTGGTTAAATAATATTCAATTTTTATATTTATAAATTAAATTGTGTAAAAAAGCACTTCAATTTAACAATCTGTCTTATCAGAGAAAAAGGAAGTTATTTGATTGCTTGTATATCTATTATTTTGAAAATTGTTATGGTTTACTAAACACAGACTTAAATTTTATAAATTGCAATCCAAAAGATTAAATCTAATTATTTAGATAATCTATGTAAAGTAAGATAGGAACGTTATATACATTACTGTTAATAAAAATGTTAACTGCAACTATAGAGCAAGGTGGCAAAAAGAGAATCGACCATATTTTTGTGGCGGATGCCCATTCCCATTTGGGTGAGGATGTAGATGGTGCTACGATGATGAACCCTCTCGCACCAGGTACAGGTACTTTTGATTTTTGGGGAAATATACAAGGCCGAATCACCGCAGAGTGGGAAAAGAATGGAGAACAAACCTTCCATACGACTATTGATGGAACTCCAGCTAAATTAAGCTGGTCTTTTACCCCATATCCATTTACTAATAAATTATATACAGCCTTGGAGGAATTGGGTAAGAGATACTCAGATCTGAAGGAAAAAGCTAAATTTTATTCTTTCATTGACCAAGGTACTGTTTTTCCCTTTCAAGATGTTTTCCGAGATAAATATCCCGAAGCACTCTATCGCGCAAGTAATATAAATGTTTCGCGATTTACGACCCGGTTTCCTTTTTCCATGAAATTAATTGGATATGCTCGCGTTGACCCGATGGAAGGCCAAAAAGCGGTTAATGAGGTAAAATATGCTCGAGAAGTCTTAGGGTTGAGAGGATTAAAGTTACATCCTCGTTCAGAACGATGGATTGATAATATTAATTCTACAAAAACAGTTAATGTTCTTATTGAGGCAGCAAAACATTCTATGCCCGTTATTTTTGATACTCGAGGGAGAGGTTCAATCCTAGATATAGCAGAATTGGTGAAGTCTGCCAGAAGTGCCATTGAACAACTAAATCCTAATTTATTACCCCATTTTAAAGTCATCATTGCCCATTTTGCGCAGGGAAATATAGGTGATTATGAGGTTTATAATGCTATAGTTCAACCGAATACTTATGGAGATTTATCAATGCTGCATGGAGAGGGTGCAGGAAACTTTCTTGAAGATTTCCGTAAATGGTTTCGTGTGAATAATAAATATCCTGTGGATAATAGAGACTGGTCAGAGTATATACTATATGCATCTGATTATCCTTACTTTGGAGATATTCATGCAACAAAGCTACTAATCTATATTATCAATAAGCGATTTTTTGATACGGGAGGGACGATAAAAGATGTGAAAAACATATTAGGATTAAATCAGATACGAGTATTACCTGAATATAATTTGCCACTAATTAATGAAAAAGGAAAGACATTACCAGGTACTATTATTTCCCACCCCACGAACGCTCATACATCAAATGAACTTGCGATTTTAGGATTGGCTAAACTCATTGTTAACAACCGTATCGACATTAAAAGTTTCTGTTTACAGTTCAAGGAATCCTGGAATCAATTTAGCGAGGACGTTGTAATCAATAGTGTCAATAATAATACAAAGGAGGAGATTCCAATATTACTCACCGATTTAGTTAAAAATAAGATCTCGCTTTTCGCTCCTTTGAATAAATCTATTAAATGGCAAAAATTTGGATATAAATATTTCAGTCCTCAAGATCGGGCATTTTTTGCGTCAGTATTTAAGCAATGCTATTTAGCTAATGATGAAGTTCAAATTAATAATATACTATCTCAAATTTTTAGTTAATTGTTATTAAAAGCCTCTTATTATGATTTAATTTTTCCATGACGATTTATCTTGTTACTAAACCTCTTTTTATAAACATATCTTTTAATTCAGTAATTATTTGGGTTCTTACATTTTCGTGTCCTGATTCTAAATTAGATGTGATCTTAGGTGGAGGTGGTGGTTTAAGCATATTCAACATAATATCATTTGGTTTAGGTGCTGTAGGAGGTTTGCTTATGTCTTCTTTTTGTGAAATTTCTGTGGAAAGTTTTGATTTAGCTTCAATTATCTGATCCTTTGTAATTTTCTTAGTCTCTTCAGAATTATTTACCAGTTCAGCAGGTTTCTCTAATTTTTCCAACCTTTTTGGGGGTCCAAATTTCTTCTTCTGGCTAACTGTCTTACTTGCTGACCCCCTTTTCTTCTTATGCTTTTCCTTTTTTTGTTCTCCTCTAAAATCTTCATTTGATATGAAATCAATAGGTACTTTTTCGAAAGGGATTGAAAAAAGTGATTGAGATATATCAGAAGGGGTAAATTGGTGTAATATTCTCCTAACTTCATTGAGTTCCACCACAACTTTATCCATCAATTTCAAATTTACATCTAAGATTTTCTGTAACTTATCGTTGATGTCAGGAAGCAATTTTCCAGTATCAAGCATTTCCTTCTCCTTCGAAAAGATACTTTTAATGCTTTTGGCAATTTCAGGCTCAGAAGAATAGTAATTATAAATACTAGTTGGTATCATTTCAAAGTTCCAAGGGGTTTCACTTTTCATAAAGATATTTGAAATTCTATCCATTAAATATTCCAATTTAATTTGAAAATCGGGATCTTTTATTACATCAGAATCGGCTTTATTAAGTAAAATAACTATATATGGAGATTCATTCAAAAACCCTAAAATGTCTATAAGGTCATTTAGATACTGCAACGCTTCATCATATCGAATATCATCTTGCGAATCAACGACAAAAATCATTACGTCTACATGAACAAAGAATCTTTCA
Source organism: Promethearchaeota archaeon (assembly GCA_016840165.1). Taxonomy (GTDB): domain Archaea; phylum Asgardarchaeota; class Lokiarchaeia; order Sigyniarchaeales; family SOKP01; genus SOKP01. The sequence continues at coordinate 48,913 of JAEOSU010000097.1, read as the reverse complement.
GGTGAAGCTAAATATTCATTGATATGGTCTTTTTGGCCTCCTAAATCCCATAAAACCAGGTCTAAACGTTCTGATTGATACTCCTCTACATTTGCACCCACAGTTGGTTCAAGGTTTATCATATCATTGTAATTATAATCATTTATAAGTCGATTAATAAGAGAGGTTTTCCCCGCATAGTCTAAACCTGAAATAACAACCTTCATTTTTGGCTTTTTCATGTACATTTTTCTTTTATTCCACGAGTTAGCTATTAAATATGCGGCAATAATAGCATTTTTAAAGGTTGTGAGGTCAAGGTTTACTTTACTTGCTTTCTTCTGAAGATCTTCTACTTGGACTCCAGATAGGTCTCGTAAAGTGAATATATCTAGTTTGGAAAACCTTTTAATATCTTCGTTGTTGATTCCTCTCAAAAAGTTAAGCTCTAAATCAAGTATCGCTTTAAGGGAAGTCGGATAATAATCAATATTTAAAAATCTATCACAAAAATATTTAACGATTATTTTTGATGATTCTGACATGAATAACTAATAAACTTAAATTATATAAATTTATAGAATTATGAACACAAATTATTCTTTTGTGTGTCAATCAAACAAAATACCCTATTATAGTTAATATTAAATATGCAAATTAATATTATTGGTACAAAAGTTATTAAAACTTTATAACAAAAATCTATTTCCACATATTCTTTAATTAGGATTTTAATCAAGATAATGGTAAATTCAATTAGAAAAGATTCGCTAGGTCGTAATTTGGTTGATAATACCAAGGAACCATATTTTCAATTCAAGGAAGCTTTAGATAAATACCCATTTGTTATTATAATAGGAAAATATGATCATATCTTAGGTCCAAGATCGTTGTATTCATCTATTGCATTAAAGGATTTAATCTTTATTCGGAACTTATTAAGAGACGCACTTAACACAAAGAATAAATTTGTAATTTTAGATTTCAACCAATTCTATGCTCAAGTATATAAGATCGAGATTCAGGATCCAAATGCGAGAGGAGGAAAACAGCTTTATGCTATTATAATTTTACGTGATGTTGCTTATCCACTCATCCCTATATTACATTTAAAAAGAATTGGTATGATCTTTCATAAATTAGATATCAATCTGGTATTATCTGACAATGAAGCAGCATTTGAGAAATTTTTTGAAGACGTAAGTGAGATTTATATGAAGAAAGGAGAAGTATTACCCCTTGAATCAATTAATTTACAAATTCGAAGTGGTGTTAATACAATCCAAGGATTTTGTGATATAATTAAGGAACAGATTAATCTAGGTGGATGTGTATCCCAAGAAGATATTTTAAGTTATATTGAAATGATGCTTGACTCTTGTGCTGATATAATCGAAGCGCTTAAAGAACCTATGTCCTCATCAATTAAATAGGAGAATAATTAGATATATGATGTCTAGTAAAAAGATAGTTTTAATAGGACCTCCAGGGACCGGAAAAACCTCAATAAAGAAAACATTTTTTGAGAAATATAGCCCAATTTCTCTTCTAAAAAATCCATTGGATCCCTCAAGAGGGCTTAATTCAACAAATTATGTTTTATTGGACTCTAAATTAGGAATTTTCGATTTAGCAGGGCAAGAAAATGATTTATGGTTATCTAATGAGGATAAGTCAATTTTTAATGATTCAAACATGATCCTTTGTATCTTTGATATAAATAATTCATTGGAATCAATTATTCAGTTTCTTTTAAATATCTATCAAATCCAAATAGATCTCAATTTAAAATCGTGTAAAATTGTAGCATTTATGCATAAAATAGATTTAGTAAGTCAATCGTATGCTAAACGTAAGATTAAAGCAATCTGCGAATTTATGACCAAACAACACCCTCGAGGAGCCAATTTTAAAATATTTCAAACATCAATTACGAAGGAAAATTATTACTATACTTTCAGAGTGTTGTATAAACTTTTAAAGAGTATTATTCCCTATGAAGGGATTCCATCCCAGGGAAATGAAATGGCTGAATTCAATTCAATATTATGTGCTATTGAAGATAAACAGATTTATGTTGAGAAATTAGCAGTTAAACTCAATATTAAGGAAGAAAGGCTATTATCCCGCATTATAGATATGGAGAGAAAGGGATTGATCAAAAGCATGAATAATATGGATGCTTTTGTTTTATCGGATAGTGCCTATTTTTTTAAATTTGGTCTAGAAAATATACGAAAAAAAGGAGATTTAGAGGAAAATTTAGGTTTTGATACGTTCTTTTTTTTCCTAATTTTGAATGAATTCAATACCTAAATATTATCAATTAAATTATATCTTGGAAGATAATGTATGGTCAATCAAGTAATTATTCGGAATCCTCTAACGATATAAATAAAGATTACGAAAGCTACGTCGATCATCTATTATATGAATTTGATACTCAACTGAAAACATATAAATTTCATGGACCAATAAACGAATTTTTTAGGTGTGATATTAATAAATCAATAGATAACACCTTTAATAGCTGGTTAGAGTTAATCCACCCTGAAGATCAGATTTATGTGAAAAAAACTATCCTCTCATCTTGTAAAAATTACGATAATTATAATATCAAATACAGAGTCAAAATTGATAATAGTACTTTTCTTCAAATCCAAGACATTGGTTATATCATAAAGCAAGATACCCGAACAGATATAAAATTTATTGGAACTATAAGTAAAGTAAAAAATCAATACTTATTTAAAAAAAAAGAGGAAACTTTCAATATTGAATTAATAAATTCTTCAATTCATGAAGGTGTAATTCAAATTGATGATACTGGGAAAATAGTATACTGGAATAAAGCTGCCCATCTTATATTTGGATATTACAGAGAAGAAATTATTGGGGAAAAATTTCATAAAATATTTACATCTGATTATAATGAAGGATTTCAAAATAGTATTAAATCTTTATTAAAAATTGGGAATAAAGATATAGTTGGGAAATATATAGAAGTGGAAGCATTAAGGAAAGATGGTGAATTAATTCCCATTGAACTCCGTATTTCTTCTGTTTTCTTAAATGGGAAATGGAATGCGGTAGTAGTAGTTAGGGATATCTCTGAACGTAAATTGAAAGATAGGATTATTAGTGAAACTATAAGTTTTGAAAAATTAGTAACCTCAATCTCATCCCGTTTTATTGGAAATTTCGATTTTGATAATGTGTTGTATTACACTTTAAGAGACATAGGTATAGAACGAAATATTGATAGAGTATACCTTTTTCTTTTTGATAAGGATCTATTAAAATTTGATTATATTTATGAGTGGTGTAAAGAGGGAATTGACTCTCATGTTAATTATTATAATAAAGTACCAATCAATAAATATCCATGGGTAATAAAACACCTAAAAAATAGACAATATATTGAGATAAACAATATAGCGGATATACCAGCCGAAGCAGAAAATTTTAAACAAGATTTAATTAAAAATAAAATAATTGGTACACTTTCCTGTCCAATATTGAAAAATGATGACTTAATTGGGTTTATTGGATTTGATTTAGAAATAAAACGACGTAAATGGAATTTTAATGACAGAACACTGTTACAATTTTGTTCTCAAATCATAGCCAATGCATTAGAACGAAAGCGTACTGAAGATAAATTAATAGAATCGGAAAGGAGATATAAGGATCTTTTTAAAACAGCTCCATTAATGATAATTCTATTAGATTTTAAAGGTATCATCGTTGATGTTAATAAAAAAGTATGTGATTCTTTTGCTGTTAAAAAAAGTGATATTATTGGAAAAAATATCATAGATTTGAACTTAATTCGAAAGGAAAAATTGCCCTTATTCCAGGAAAAATTAAAAGAGTTGTTAAGGAATGATTCTATAACTCCAATCGATATTCCTGTGCTCAGCGATAATTTCAAATTGAACTGGGTAAGATTATACGCTTCTCTAATATCAATTAATAAAATATCACTTATTCAAGTTATACTGCAGGATATTTCACAGAAAAAACGAGTCGAACTCGAATTAATAGATTCAGAAAAGAAGTATCGTAATGTTTTTGATGGAGCAACAGACGCGATATTCCTACTCGATAAAGATAAAATAATAGATGCGAATAAAATGGCTGTGAAAATGTATGGTTTTAATTCTAAATCAGATTTTATCGGTGTATCTCCTTGGGATCTCTCCCCACTTTATCAGGCAAATGGATATAAGTCAAAAGATCTAGCTTTAGATTATATTAAAAGAGGATTAAATGGTGAACTCCTCAATTTCACATGGCAACATATTAAAAATGATGGAACTCTATTTGATGCAGAAATTTCTTTGAATCGTCAAAAACATGGAAAAGTATATTTTCTCCAAGCTATCATAAGAGATATTTCAGAAAGAAAAAAAGCCGATGAATTACAAAAAAAGTTTAACGAATCCTTAGAAAATGAAGTTGTCTTAAGAACAAATGAGCTAAATGAAGCTTTAAAAAATCAAAAGAAATTTTTAGACCATATAGCAAAGACATCTCAATTTAAAACAGAATTCTTAGCTTCTATGTCTCATGAATTGCGGACACCATTAAATGCTATTATTGGATTTACAGATTTACTTCTAGAAGAGTCATATGGAAAAATGAATAAAAGTCAGTTAGAATTTATATCAGATATTCAAGATTCTTCCCATCATTTACTAGACATGATAACAAGAATTTTAGACATATCTAAAATTGAATCTGGAGAATTATCTATAAACATTGAGAAATTCAATTTATATAATTTAATTGAAAATGTAATTTCTACATTTAAAGCTTTAACTCATAAGAAAAATATAGAGATTGAATACAAATTTATTGAAAAAAATAGAATAATTAAAGCTGATCGCGTTAAATTAAAACAAATTTTGTATAATTTAATAGGAAATGCTGTAAAATTTACAATAGAAGGAAAGATCATCCTTGAATTTTCGGAAGATGCTGATTATTGGACTTTTAAAATCAAAGATACAGGAATAGGAATAGCAAAAAAGGACTTTGATAAAATATTTAAAGATTTTCAAAGAGTAAAATCAGCATATGTTGAGTCAGTCGCAGGATCTGGTTTAGGTTTAGCGCTTACAAAACGAATAATAAACTTGCATGGAGGTATAATTATCTTCGAGAGTGAGTTAGGTGCAGGTTCAACATTCATCTTTACAATTCCAAAGAAATATAAGAGTATAACTGACCCTATTCATGATTTTCTCAGGTCTCTTTAATAATAATATGTTGAAATTTAAATCAATAAAAGAATAAACTTTAAAAAAAAATGTTAGAAAAAATTTCGAGCAAGGATTTAAATAATAGTTCATTCATCGAAAGATATTTGGATATTATAGATGAATCAGATAATATTAAGAATTTATCCCTAATCCTTAAATTATTATGTGAAATGTGTAAATTCGATTATTCCTTTATTTCTTTAATTAATGAAGATCTTAAATCGATTAAATTTGTTCATTATGTTGCTTTAGAAAAATTTAATAAAGATTCTCTATTCCCAGATGAGTTGGATTTAAATATATATCCATGGTTTTATAATCATCTTAAAAATAATTCTATAGTACAATTACATTTAGAAAATAAATATAGAACAAACCCAAGATCAATCGAAGAGCTATTAATCTTGAAAAATATTCGATTTTTTTTTGCCTTTCCAATTTATTCAAAAAAAGGATTAATTGGTTATATTGGATTAATATCATTAAATACTTCTGAGAAAATATTTGAGGAAAGTTTAGGAAATATCAAACTAATATCTTTGATTATATCTAAGATCCTTGAGAATATAGATTTACTTAAAGAAAAGGAGATTTTAGAAATAAAGCTTAATAAATTTGCTCAATTTTCTAATGATATCCTTATTTCTATGACTAAAAACAAGATCATTAAAAATGTTAATGAAAATTCCCTTATGAAATATCTCGGGTATAGATCAGAAGATCTAATTGGATTTTCCTTTTTAAGCATCCTTCATCATGACGATTTTGATAAAATTGAAAACGCAATCTATCAGGAGTCACATAATAATGAAAATTCATTAGAGATTAGACTTAAAAATAAAGAAGGTCATTGGCATCAATTTGAATGCAGGATCTTTGAGTTATTTACAAATACAAATAATAATTTGGTATGCGTTCTCACCAATATTGAAAAACGTAAGTGGGTTGAGTTAAAATATAAAAATCTATTTGAAAATTCTCCAAATGCTATACTCATTATTGATTTTAAAGGAATTATTGTTGATGCAAATAAATCTACTCAGAATGTATTTGGATATGAAAAAAGTTTCTTAATTGGTAAATCACTTGAGGAATTTAATACATTATTCCCATTTGAATTAAAACATTTTTATAAAAATACTTTCCAAGCTTTTCTCAAGAAGGATTTCCCTAAACCCATAGAAATACAAGTCCTAGACAAATTGAAAAATAAGATTTGGCTAGAAGTGCAAGCTTCTGTTATTAACCACGAAGAAAATATATTTTTACAACTTCTTTTCCAAAATATTAATGAAAAGAAGAAACGGGAACTTCTCGAACTTGAATTCAAAGAAAAATTAGAGCGAGAGGTTGAAACTCGAACAATCGATTTGAATTTTGCTTTTCAACAACAAAAGAAATATTTAGACCGAATTCTAAAGACATCCCAGTTTAAGACGGAATTTATGTCAACTATGTCTCATGAGCTCAGAACTCCATTAAATGCTATTATCGGATTTACAGAGTTACTATTAGAAGAAGTATATGGTCCATTAACGGAGGAGCAAAGAGATTTTGTTAATGATATAAAAATCTCAGCAGAAGATCAATTCGATATGATAAAAAATATTCTGAATATTTCTAAAATTGAATCTGGGCAGATAACGCTAAATGTAAAAAGTTTTTCTCTGAATTCTATGGTCGAGCAAACTATATCAAGCCTAAAACCTTTTGTAGGTAAGAAAAAGATAGAATTTAAAGTAAAAGGACTGGATAAAGAGATAGAGATGGAAGCAGATCCTCTAAAATTCAAAGAAATTTTACTAAATTTATTTAGTAACGCTGTAAAATTTACTATTGAGGGCACTATATCATTTAAAGTATTTGAAAAATATGATAAATGGGAATTTGAAGTCTTTGATACGGGTATAGGGATCGATACAAAAGACTTTCCAATATTATTTAAGGATTTCAAAAGAGTAGATTCAACATATGTACGCTCAGTTCCCGGAACGGGTTTAGGTTTATCTTTAACTAAACGATTGATTGAGTTACATGGAGGCGAAATCAAATTTTCTAGTGTATTGGGAGTTGGGACTACTTTTTACTTTTCAATAATGAAAAAAATTAAATAATCAATTAATAGAGTATCCTATATACTATATTCTAAGCTTAAGTTCTTTGCATGATTTGAGATAATTTTAAGCTCATCATAATCCTTTTCTAATATAGCTTTCATTAAATTTACTTTGAGCTTTTTAATTTTATCCAGAGTAATATTAAACTTTTGGTTAATGTTATCATATAAGTTATCGATTTTTTCATATAACAATTTTGCATGATCTATATCAATGATTTCTAAATTTATTACCATACTTTTATAGGATTTATTTAAATTATCAAGCCAATTTTTAGCGTCTTCTATTATAGGTGATAATATATCAGTTTGTCCTGTTTTGAGAGCCTTATTAAACAATTGTGTATATTCCTCGAAGATATTGCTAAAGTAATTCCGAATTCTAGTTTCAAAAGGTTTGAAATTTACATCAGGATTCATAAATATGATAACGTTGTATATATCATAACTTAATACACATAAAGTTAAATTACTCCCTGACAAATCAAATCCCGATAGATCATGAATATTTAATTCAATCGAAAATTTTTCTAATGCACTTATAAACATAGGAATTAGATCCAGATCTGTGGAAATTGTTGTAGGATCAGCTTTTTTTATACTAAATAAAATTTTATGTAATATACTTTCAGAAGATTCGGCGTTAAGTAAGGTTCTCCCATCTTTATCAGAGATTATAAACCCTAAAAAATAAGGTATATTATCTAGTAATAATGACTCATCATGGGAGTTGTAGGTTAGATCGCTATTTGCATCTATGATAGGTGAAAAAGAGTTAATAATTCTTGAGAAATAATCTCGTCCAAAATCAGTCAACGTTATAATTTCATTATTTTCAATCTTTTGAATAATGATATGATTTTTTTTCATTAAACTCTCTAATAAATATAATATTAATTTCTCTGGTCGGTTTAGCTTCTCTATTAAATTTTTTTTCGATATAGTTATTTCTTTTTTAATTATTGATATAATTTTAAGTGATTCATCAATGACGTTAAATTCTAAAGCACTATCAGAATCTTCCTCAAGTAAGCATGATTTCATTATTACCAAGAAATCAGAAAAAGTATTAACAAGATATTTTTTTTTGAGACTGGTAAACATTATTTTTAATAATTTTTTGTCAGAAAATGAATTTTTTGATTTGATCTTTAATTTCTTTAATTCATTCGCATCAATTAAATCAATTTTGTGTAAAAGCACGTAAATCATAGATTTTGAAGATAATTCATCACGAACTTTAGCTACTTTATCGATAAAATCAGATATTAGGTCAAATTCAGTATTTATATCTATTACCACAATAATTATTTTTGAATCAATAAAAATTTCATTTTCATTAGTATCTAACCATCTATGATTTTCTTGGCCTGATAAATCAAAAATTCCAATATCTTCATTAAGACCTGGTAATCTCAAAATTAATGATTCTTCACCATACGTGGGTTCTAAAGCATATTCAAGAAGTTTTTTAGAGTTTTCTCCTTCGAAGAAGATCTTTCTAATAGTGGTTTTTCCTGCTCCCGAAGGTCCTATAAAAATTATTTTTTTACTCAAAATTATGATACCTTTTTCTCTAAATAGTAGAAGTCTTTAAGTTGTAATCTTATTTGGCCAACCAGTAATATCAATTTATTTGCTGATAAACTCTCAGAAAGAATTATTATATACTTAAGACCAAATTTTGACATATTTAAATTGTTCATAATAATGTTAAAATTTCCCTCACTTGAAAGAATCAGATGGTCAATTCTTCCCTCCTGACTCATATCCTCAAAATTTTCATTAATTTCAGCAATTAATTTATGTGAGCGATTAATTATATTTGTATTAAAATCGTTAGTCATACTCTGTACAATAATAGAATCCTGCAAATTTGTGATAAAAACCGTTGCTTTTGAGATTTCTTTAATTTGATCTTTTAAAATAGATCTCAAATTTAAAGTTTCTTGAGAAAAACTACTTAAAAGGTCATAAAATGCATTATATAAACTATAAATCCATTCTGGATGAATACTTGTGAAGTAAACGTCTAAATTAAAATTTCCTTGAAAATAATGTTTTAACTCATTTATTACTTTGTCATGATCATGCATTTCGATTAAATCTATTTTATGAACAAATAAAACCAGTTTTGTTTGTAGATTACTTGCTTGAATTATTTGTGAGATCTTTTGGATATGATTTTCTATTTCATTATGTTTTATGTTCCATAGTGTATAATCTATTACATAAACAATGATGTCTGTGTTTTTAAAAGCTAAAATAAAATCACTGTCTTCTTCATTAGCTAATAGGTAGCTTAATTCTTGTCCTGAAGAATCAAAAACACCTAATTTTAAATCAAGCCATGAGTAAACATTTGGACTTATACCTCTTGTAGGTTCAAGGGGATTTAGAAGTAAGACTTTTGGATCCGCTCCTTCAAATATTATCCTCTTGATACTAGTTTTACCCGTTCCAGCACAACCTAATAATAAGACTTTTTTGGCAGTAGATTTTTTGAAAAAATAATCTAAGTTATTATTAAAATAATTTTCACGACTATCTTCAGTGAGTTGAAAAATCTCTTTAGAAAATTTCATAAAATGTTGTTTTATTTTATTTAGACTTATTCTATTCTTCTCTTCCAATATTATTAGGGCAATTTCATATCCCTTTTCTGGTATCTGAGAGATATCACAATAGGATAAAACTATCAAATTGTTGGTAGAAATTTCCATAAAATCTTGTGCTTTTTTCTCATCATGAAAAGAATAAGCTGTATAGACTTTATTTATCAGACTATCTGAAATTTTAACATCGATGGGATATTTTAAATCAATTAATGGACCAAGTTTATTATGCCATTTTAATAGTAATAGACCTATAACCATTTTTGTCTCCTTTCGGTATTATACTTCTGGTTAGATCCTTAAACTTAAATAATGCATAAGAGATGATATATATAAAGATATCTAAAAAGATAGGAATATTAAGGGGAATTTTAACTAAGCTAGTATAATATAATATTCATAAACTTAGGAATTGACTTACAAAAATGAAAAAAGTATATTTAGTAGAAGATAATGAAAAGAATATGAAGCTTTTTCGTGCTATATTCCAAATTATGCCAGATATCAAATTATTTGAAGAAACTCAAGGAGATTTAGGGTTAGAATTAATTAAAACGGGTGATCCAGACTTAATCATTCTCGATATTCAATTACCTGTAATAAATGGAATTGAAATTTGTACAGAATTAAGAGCGATTGATAAGTTCAATAATATACCAATAATTGCTGTGACGTCCTTTGCAATGAAAGGTGATAAAGAGCGTATACTTAAAGCCGGGTTTAATGAATATATCTCAAAACCCATAAGGGTTAAAGAGTTTAGAACCTTAATTGATAAGTTAATTAATTCTGCTTAATCATTTTTAAAAAAGATTTATGTTCGAGAAGAAAAAAATAATAATTATTGGTCCTCCAGGTGTAGGTAAAAGTACAATTAAAAAAGTCTTTTTTGAAATGGTGAGTCCATTTAAATTAATGAATACAAGTATAGAACCTACAAGAGGCGTTGATTCAAAAATTTTTACTCTATTTAATTATGAATTAGGAGTATTTGATTTAGCAGGCCAAGAAAATGAAAACTGGTTTTCTCATGAACGAGAAATATTTTTGAATGCTAATTTATTACTATGTGTATTTGATATTAATATGTATATTAAAGAAATTCAAGATTTCTTTTTTAAACTTCTAAATATACATAAAGAAATGAATTTAAAAAAAGCCTCAATAGTAGTCTTCTTTCATAAAGTTGATTTAATTGATAAAATCTTATTACATCATAAAATAAATGCATTTAAGGACTTTCTTAAAACTAATTTAGCAATAAATGAAAATATCCCTGTTTTTCCAACTTCTATTGCTGCCGATTTTTTTCTGACTACTTATGATTATGTAGCTGAGATTTTAGGAAAAATTATCTCTATTAAAAATTTGGGGAATAGAGTAGACCAAATTAATGAATTAAGAAAAGATCTAGAGATCTTAATAAACTATGACGTTTATAAAACATATAATATCAATGTACTATTTTATGATTTCAATCTCCAACATAAAGATGCTTTAATCCATCTTAATCAGCTTAAGAAATTAGGCCTCGTAGAGATATTATCAGACAAAAATCAATTCTCTTTAACTGAAAAAACAAGGATCTTTAAATCAGATATAATCATCGATGATATAAATCAAAATCAAATTAAAATAAATAGGATCCTTGATGGAATGTTTCTATTTTCTAATTTAAACGAAAAGTAGACTAAGATGTTAAAACTACTTCAAGGAACTTAATTATATTTAGATGAATTTTCATATAATTTTTTCTTAAATGAAATAAATTGTTATTATTGATATTATAGAGATAAAAATATTGTCATTAATGCTCCATTCCAATTATGTGGATGTATTCGTAATAAAATTTGGTCTGAGTAAAATAGATATAGAAAAAAAAATTATAATTAATCGCAATAAAAACTTTGAAAAAATTCGTTTGTATTTGAAAGATCTTGAAAGGAATTATTATAATAGAATTTAATGAAAATGGCAACTTAGTTATTAGCACTCAATATCCTATTAACATCTGTGAGTTTCTAAAAGTAACACCTGAATTGCTTCAATCCCTATCAGAGCAACATTTAGCCAGAAAAATGGAACCAAATTATCTTGAAATGAAGATCAATGAAGAGATTACGGTTTCAAGCTTTTACACGGGATTTTCCTTTAGACATTATGTAGGAAAACCGAATTATGCGATAATTGTATTCCTATCTGAAGATGATTTTCTAATGGACGATTTTGAGGGGATGATGCGGCGTATAGCTTATGAATTATTACCAAAAAAAGAAGCACTTAATTTTGATGATATATTTGGTCGATATTATGGTATGCTAAAGAATGGTGAGCTCACTCCATATTGGGATGAAACAATTGAAGGTGAGACCAGTAAAGTTGAAAGAGAAGAAGTTGAAAAGAAAGAGAAGGAAAAGGCAGAGGAGGTAAAAAAACAATCTGAAGGAACTGATATAAAAACAGAAGAAGTAGCTCCTCCTGATACAACAGAAAAGATAAAAGAATTTCAAGAGAAAATTTCAAATTTAGAATCACTGATGAACGAGAAAAGCAGTAAAATAAGAGAATTGACCAATAAATTTACTGAAATAAAATCAGATAATACTACTTTAACCACAGAAAGAGATAATCTTAAAAAAGAACTCAGTGAACAATATATCAAATTAGAAAATTGGAGCCAACAAATGGCCGATTTGAATGAAAATAATGTTAAATTGATGAATGAGAACAAAGGCTTAACTTCGCAAATTGAACAGAAAAAAGAAGAATTCGAAAAAAAAGAGCAAGAAGTTCAACAATTACAAAAGAAATTACATGGTTTCGATGATGTTGGAAAAGAATATGAAAAGGTTATTCTAGAGAAAGAGGATCTAAGAGTTGCAAACCGCAGTTTAAACTCCGAAGTTAAAGCTTTAGAAAAATCCTTAGAAAAACTTAGCTCTGAGCTGGAGAAAGTTAAAAATCAAAATTCTATCCATATAGACAGCATCACTTCCTTAAAACTCGAAATCAAAGAATTAAAAGAGCAGCTAACCTCAAAACAAGAGGAGGATAGTGAGGTTAAAAATCAAATTTTAGATTTAAAAAAAGAGCTTAAAGTACTGAGACGTGAACGCGACCATTATATGAAAATTGTAAAGGATAATGATCTCCTTTAAGATGTTTCTGAAGGTAGAAATTAATTTCAAAAAGGCTACTTTTCCTATTTTTCGCACTCGTAAATTGATAACCCGTTATCAAATACATATTTTTATATAGATATACTTTTTTAATAATAATAACAATTTTAAAGTTAAAATTCTAATAATATTATATTCAATTGTAAACTAGATTTGGTGTAGAAGATGTCTATTGATACCAAAAGTTTTGATAATATCTTATCGAAAATAATCAAATCGGAAAGCGGGATTAAAAAAGTAATTTTGGTCGATAGGACCGGGTTAACTATCGCAAGTGTCTCAAAATTTTCCTACTTTCCGGCCGATGTTGATGGTATTGGCGCAATCGCAAGTGCTGTATTCTGTGCGAGCGAGGAACAAGGAAAGAATTTAGAACTTGGAGATTTAGAAATTGTAACTAGTGAATTTTCAGGAGGGAAAATCTTTGCGTCAAGCTGCGGTCCTAAAGGTGTATTAACCCTTATCTCCGATCCGGATATCAATATTGGATTAATTAGATTGATTTTAAAGAGATCGGGCGATGAATTGAAAGAGATTTTAGATGAATTTTTGTCAGACATTCCAGACACCTTAGATTCGGGGCTGGACTTGAGCGACTTAGACGAGTTGACCCCCGATTAACAAGTTTTGCTTATTTCCCTTACTTATTTTTAAAAATTTAAAATAGTTTAGAGTTTTTTCAATTTTTCTTGTTCCTTTAACTTCTTTTCTTCTAGTTTTTTCTTTTGTTTCTCTAATTTTTTCCGCTTTTTTGCTTCCCGTTTAGCTTCCTTTTCTTTTAGTTTTCTTTCTTTTTTCAACCTTTTAAGTTCCTGCTTTTCTTTCTCAATAGCTTCTAATTCCTGTTTTTCCTTTTCCAAACGTTCCTTTTCTAATCTTATTTCCTCTTGCTTTTCTCTTTCAATCTTTTCTAATCTTTCCCGTTCTAATCTAAGCGCTTCTGCTTTTTGTTTCTCAATTTTTTCTAATCGTTCTTTTTCTAATTGTTCTTGGGCTAATCTTTCTTTTTCTAAGCGAATTTGTTCAAGACGTTCTCTCTCTTTTCTTTCCTTTTCTAGTCTTTCTTTCTCAATTCTTTCCCGTTCTAATCGTTCTAGTCGTTCTTTCTCTAATCGAGCCTTTTCTATCCGTTCTCTTTCCAATCGTTCATTTTCTTCAATCTCAAAAAGCCATTTATCTATTTTCCGAACTAAAACTTCTTTTTCTTTTTCAGGTAATCCATAACCTGGGTCCTTTTTAGCATATATATTAGCATATTTACTCATTTCCCAGATTTTTGATTGATGTAAAGTGGTTGCGTTTACCCCCATCTGTCTTGCACTTTCTCTCGCGAGTTCGAAAGCACGTCCGATAGAGGGCATTTCATAATTTTCTTCAATCACTTTCTTTAAATATGATAGTATCTGCTTAATATCTGCTTTGGGAGGAGAGGGTAATGGTTTATGTTCCACAATTTCAGATTTTAAGGTTTCTAATTCAAATGTTTCTTGTTCGATCTCCTGAAGTTCCGTAGTTTTAATATCGACAGGTTCAGCCTGATCCTGGCTCAAAATTGAGAGCGGTTCCACGGGTTTAGGTATTTTTACTTGTTGTATTTTTGCTTTTCTTTTAAATTGTAATGGCCAACTAATAAATGCATCAAGGCGTTCTTCTGCAGAAGCAAAAATTGTTGCTTTGGAGCTCTTTTTTGTAACTAAGGCTGATGATTTCGAATTGAGAAGTGGTATTTTCGAACTTAAAATTGTCGCTGCTTGTTCTAGTATGGAGAACAGATACATAGGATCAACCTCAACTTCGGAATAAACACCTTTTAGGATTTTTATATTATCCTTGATAAGTGTGAGATTTACAAGAGAGATGATTTCCTCTAGAAATGGATCTGCTGTAATAGTAATTTCATTTATACCTGCTGTAGGATTAAGGTAAGAAGTATCATTTATGGTGTTTATTTTATCTGAAACTAAAATTTGGTTGAAAAAGTCCCAATGTGCACTTAAAATCTTATAACCTTCAGTTGAGATATTATAGGAATCCATATCACTTATTTGATTCATCATCTCTAAAAATATGTCCTTATTAGGGATGAACACATTCCGCATCAGCGCGCCCTTTATAAAAGTTAAGTGCTCCTCTGATTTATCTGATAAATCAATAGGGACTTTAATCACATTTTCTGCTATAATTACGTCGCGATCTTCTGCTAGGGTAATATTACTTGACATAGCCATATGATCATAGACAAAATCGGGTAATACTAATCCAGTTAAGAGTCTATTGTCAGTGATGTATTTACCAGATTCCAACTCAAATTTAAGGTAGTGGTATCCAAGACCGAATAAGCAATGAAGTGTTCCTTTTTGGGTTTCAATGGAATAATCATACCCACTAAAAAAGATAACGTTATCACTTTCTATTTTCGAGACTGGATGATTTACGTAGGTGCCTAAGGAGGGATACCCTAATAAATCACTCCAACTTGGGATCATAAACAATGAGTTATTAGGGTATAATTTAGCGTTCATTTTCAATTGTTCAAATCGTTCTTTTTCTAAGCGCTCTCTTTCAAGTTTTTCTTGTTCTAATCGTTCTTGTTCTTTTCTTTCTCTTTCAAGCCTCTCTTGCTCTAATTTTTCTCTTTCAACATCTTCCTTTTCAGATTCTTCAGAGCCCCACGGATCTTCAATTGATTTATCAATTCCCATAAAATCAACTCAATGAAAATTTTTTTTTGGTTAAGAAATTGTTTTTTACTCCTAAATATAATTATATTCATCATATTATAGTCTTTGGATTTCTGGTTCAAAAAAAGGTACAGCAAATTAATCTCTAATAACGATTAAAAACCTAGTCATCTACCTATAAATCTGGGTTCACGCTTTTTCAGAAACGATTTCATACCTTCCCCAAAATCGTGAGTTCTGATATTTTTAAGATATAATCGGAATTCATTTTGAAGAGAAGGGAATAACTCGTTATACTGAGAGTAATTGAGCATATTTTTATTGTATCCAAGGCATTTAGTTGGCATTTCTGCTATTTTTCGAATATATTCAATAGTTTTATCTATAAATTCTGAAACCTTATATACTTCATTTACTAAGCCAATTTCTAAAGCCTCTTTCGCTTCAATTATCCTTCCAGTTAAAATTATGTCTGTTGCACGACTAAATCCAATTATTCGAGGTAGGAGCCAACTAGCGCCACTCATCACACAAATTGCTCTTGTGGCTCGATGGTCCCCCATTCTTATATTCTCTGAAGCTAATCTAAAATCACACGCCAGAGTTAATTCAAATCCAGCTCCCAAACAATAACCTTGAATTGTCGCTATAAATGGTTTTTGAATTTCGCGAATCAGTCGTATGACTTTATGATGAGGCAATCGTGATCCGTCCTCTAAAGGTGAAAAACGTGAGCCTTCAGGACCCATACTCTTTAAATCATCACCTGAACTAAAATTTTCTCCTGAACCTTCTATAACAATGACTCGAATGGCCTTATCCCTCCTTTTTGCCTCCAAAAGCTCTATCATCTCAGTAAGTAATGGGTAATTCAAAGCATTAAAACTACTTGGACGGTTTAAAGTTATAGTAGCGATTCCATTTTCTTGTTTATATAAAATATGCTCAAATTGTTTCTCAGAAATTATTATCCTCTCTTTAAATTTAATTACATTATAATAACATATCTTTTTAAGAGCTTTTAATACTTGAGTCTTCTATAAAATTTCTTTCCATGAAAAAAACTTATTTATTGTTGACTACGACCAGAATAGTATGATGTTTTAGAAAGTTTTATTCTATTAATGAATAGAAAAGTGAGCAAATAAAATACTCCAATAAAAAGAAAACTAATGATAATTACTATGGGATTTTCTTCATTATTACCAGAAAGCAGAGCTCCTATGAATAAGGAAGCAAAAGCAGGCCCTAAGGTGTTGCTAAAATTAAACAATCCGTAATAAGAACCCGAAATTTTAGACATCTTTACATCTAAAGAAGATCCAGTGCTTTGGTTAGCAGCATCATGAACTAATGAAGCGGTGATGGGGATTGAGAAGAGGGGGAAGGCATACATCGAACCTAAAACACTACTCCATGAGACAATATATAAAATTAAGCTAAATTCGAAAGATAATTTGCCAAATAAGAAAAAGATATCAATAAACGAGCCACAAACTGCAAAGAGGATACATGCAGAAAAAGTTTTCAAGATATTGAATTTTTTACGGATTCGTTTCCAAATAAAATACCAAATAAACTTACTTAGAGTTGAGAAAAGGATATAAATAAAAAATTGAGCAGCTTGAAATTGCATTACATATGTCTGAAAGGGAAAAACTAATAAACCTACGATTCTTGCATTTGCCGTAATGAAAAACACTGCCATAATCAGTTTTAAGTAATTCCTATCTTTAAGGGGGATTGATAGTCGTTTTAATGCATCCATAACTTTTATTTTTTCAGATTGAACAATAGGATTGTTATTGTAAAAGCTTTCATCAACAGATATAAAGACTAAAATAGTAGCAATTAATCCAAAAATCGCAAATGACATTCCAATTAAAGGAATAAATATTTGAATAATCTCGCCAGAGGGATTCCACCATTTAACCATTTTAGGATCAGGTAAAGCACTCTGTACAATTAATGGTAGCATTAAAGCAATAATTGATGCGGAAATTTGAAAAAATGACGAAAATGAAGCTAACTTTTCCCTGTTTTTAAACGTTTGGGACTGTTCGGGTAACATTGAAGTATATACTGTATAAATAAGAGCGTGAGAAATTGCTCTGATAATATAGATGATCCAAAAATAGCTGGCGGTAGGTAAATAAAAAGAATTATCAATAGGAGAATTTGGAGGAAACCAAATTAAAATTGTGGTAATAAACCATATCGGAAGACCTAAAAGTAAAAAAGGGCGACGCTTTCCATATTTTCCCGGTTTCTTATTGTCAACAAGAACACCAAAGATTATAGCAGACACTGCTCCTATAATCAATTGCGCTGAGAACCCAATGGATACTAATAACGAGTTTAAATTAACTGTATACACGTAAAATTGGAATATAAAGACACCTTCAAACGTTCTTGGCAGTAGTAATCCTAGATCTCCTAAAGAATACCCTAATAATCGTTTTCCATGTAATTCTCGAGGTTTTAACATTCTCATCATAAATAAATTAATTAGATATGAAAAAGAGGATTTCTTGATAAAATTTTCTCCTTTCTCAGATGTTAATTTATTTACTTAAATGTTACATAAGAATTCTGAGTGGGTTAAGATTCTGCCAAAAATAACTCTTAAATATATAGAGAAAAAATAAGTATATATGAATGAAAACAAGAAGAAGAATTTATTACGTTCAAAAAGCTACCTTGTATATTTAATAATTGTTCTGATGTTTGTAGAAATACTTGATACGTACACTACAAATTATCCTAATGTAATCCCTTCGAAAATAATTGAGGAATTTCTTATAGGGTTTCCTGCAAATATCGGAGAGAGCATTCTTTCTTTTTGTATCGCCTTAGCATCAATAGGTATGTATTTTGTATTTTTTAACCAATTACTTGCAGATAGGTTTGGAAGAAAGATTCTATTGGCAACCACCGTACTCGGAATGGGATTATTTTCTCTGTTAATAATTTTCTCCACAGATATAATACAATATACCCTTTATCTATTCTTTTTGTATCTATTTTTTAGCTCAGATATATGGGTAATTTATATAAATGAAGAGAGTCCTGCAGATAAGCGTGGTAGATTAACTAATTTGGTGCTTATTGGAGGGGTTACGGGCTCAATTTTATTACCTATTTTTCGATCTATTTTTATTACAGAAGCTTCATCGTTTTGGCGTGGAATGCCTATTTTTTCGGTAATTCTTGGGATTCCTTTAAGCATTATCATTTTTTTCACTCTAAAGGAAACCTCAAAGTATGAAGAATATAAAATTATGGAAGTATCTGTTAAAAAACATTTATTAATGAACAATTTAAGAACCATTTTCGCTTCAAAAAGAAAAAAGGAAGTTGTTAGCTTAATGATAATAACGATTCTAGTGGGTTTTAATTATATTTTTGTATCATTAGGCGAAAAATACATTAATGACAGTCCTAATTTAACAGAAGGGGATATCAATATTATTGTATTAGTTATGAGTTTCGCTGTAATTTTAGGATATCTCTTTACTGGCATTTTCGCTGACAAGTATGGAAGAAAACCATTATTCTATCTTTATTCCATTCTTTTTATTATCTCGATATTTACGGTAATTATCGGGAGCAAATTAGAAAATTTTGCAATTATTCCCGTTGCCACCGGTGCTGCTCTTGCAAATGTTTCTTTTTGGGGTATTGGAGTGGTTATTAGGCTTGTTATTGTTGAAATAGTTCCTACTGATGTACGGGGTACAGCTAGTGGATTAAAGTCTTTATTAAGCGCATTTGGGATTACTCTTGGGTTAGTATTTAATGGAGTTATTAGTTATTTCTTCAGTTTAGAGATGTCATTTATCGTTCTTAGCTTGCTTTTAATAGTTAATCTTCCACTAATCTTTATATTCTTAAGGGAAACAAAAGGAGTAGATTTGAGTCAGATTAAGTGAATGAGTTAGGAATTTAGCTTATGTGTCGAATGCTTATTCATTATTCACTTCAACCTAATAATATACCAATTGAGGTTTTAAAGAAATTCATACAATCATGCCATTGGAATTATTTAAAAAAATATGATATATTTGGACACCATGGAGTAGGATGGGGATTTGCGTATATTCCAATTGACTCTAAAAAACTTATAATAAGAAGAACTTTACATCCGATTTATAATTGTAAGTGGCAAGATTTAGCAAAAATAAAAACGCGATTTCTTTTGATTCATGCAAGAAAAACTCTTTTTGGAAAGAAGACATTAGCTAATGTACATCCAATTTGTGTAGGAGATAGCTTTTGTCTTGCTCACAATGGTACAATCAAAATGAGCTCATTTCCGGTTTTAAACGATAACAATCTTCAATATATTCAAAATAATTCTGATTTAGATACCAGAAGATACCTATGTACGATATTGGATCATTTAAAATCTCAAAACAGTATAAAAAACGCAATAGAATTAACTTTAAAGAATATCCACGTAAATAGTGCTGCTAACGCTTTCCTATTCAATTTAAATGAATGCCATATAATTAAATATCAAAATGATAGTTTTAATGGACGGCATACAACAGTATTCATTGAAAAGATACTAAATAGAATCTTGATTAGTACAACTCCTCTTAGTTCTAAAGCATTAGAAATCCCAAATGGCTCTTTGCTTAGCATTCCTAATATACAAAGTAATAAATTTAAGATTCAAATTAATAAGTTAAACCTTTAAAAACCTTATTTTATTTCAAATTTTACGTTCTTTTATAGCTTTGAAATCGTACATCATTTTTAGTCCTTTGAGTGCGTGATCTGTTCTTGTCATTATGGGAATATTATATTTTGGTGACTCTTCTAAGAGATAATCCAATGTCCAGCGTGATCCAAATACACAAATTGTTACTGGCTTTTTAAATTTGGTTACAAGTTTATTTATGAGTCGAAATTGGGGAATCATTGTTAAAGAAAATGTCTCTAAAGGTTTTTGGGGAACTGCGAAGATATATAATACTGCGTGAACATTCTCATCGTTCATTAACGCTGTGAGAGCAGGTTTGAAAGTTGCAAATACAGAAGGACCTAGATCTATTGGATTTCTTAAAGAAGTCCAGTTTGGTGAATCTTTTTTCATTTGCTCTATAGTCGATTTTTTTAAGGGAGCTAAATTTAAACCAATTTGCTCAATTTGATCACATGCTAAGGAACCTAAACTTCCAGAAGCAGTTATAATTGCAACATTTTTTCCATTAGGTAATGGTTGAGTTGCGAATATTTGGGCAATATCAAACATCTCGTAAAAATTATCTACTCTAAATACACCCGGGAGTTGTTTAAAGATTGCGTCGTAAATTTTATCATCCCCCGCTATTGAACCAGTATGACTTTTAATCGCGTTAAAACCAGCTTTACTCCGTCCATTTTTTAATACAATTACAGGTTTGGTCACTCGTTTTAGAATTTCAATTAATTTTCTTCCTTTCTTAACTCCTTCAAGGTAAAGAGTGATAACTTTTGTATATGGATCATTTTCTAAATACTCTAACATATCAATTTCGTCCACATCTACTTTATTACCAAAGGTTATTGATTTAGCAAACGCAACTTTTTGACTTGAAGCCCAATCTACAACAACGTTCCCTAGCACCCCAGATTGAGCAATAATCGAAATTTTGCCTCCTTCTAGCAGTTTATCAAATTCTACATCGGTGGTTGTGAAATTATTATTGAAATTAGTAATTCCTACACAATTTGGACCGATTATTCTGATATTAGCAGTTTTAGCTATTTCCTCAATCTCATGTTGAATTTGGACATATTTTTCTATTCCCGTTTCTGCAAAACCTGCAGTTTCAATGATAATTCCTTTTACATTGCTTTTTATACAATCCTTTATAGCCTCTAGTACATTTTCATTAGGCACAATAATAATAGCTAGCTCTATTTGTTCTGGAATATCAGAGATCCTTTTATAGGCTTTATATCCAAAAATCTTTTCTTTGCTTATATTTACTGGATATGTTTTGAATGAAGATTTTAAAAGATAGTTAGTCATGGTATATCCAAATTTCAAGGATTCAGATGCTCCAATAATTGCCACTGTTTTAGGATTAAAAAAAAAGTCTAAACTGTTTGATTTAACGGACATATGAGTAAAAAATAATTTTTAAGAAGTTATATAGTATCATTAAAAATCAAAATTAAATTATTATAATAATTTTCCAATTTAATATTAATCACATTTATAGGTTTGAAAATTGACAGAATTTAAGGAAAATCTTTTAAATAAACATTTTCTTTACCCTTTTTTAAATCCGGAAAGTATTTGTGTTTTTGGAGCTAACAATGAATTTCTCTCAACAATGGGAGCAATGCAACTTAGGAATATAATTTTTGGTGGGTTTCCAAAAAATAAGATTTTTCCGATACATCCAAAACTAAAAGAAATTCAAGCTTTAAAAGCTTATGAAAATGTATTAGAATTATCAGAAATCCCTGAATTAGCCTTGATAATTCTACGACCAAAAATTGTGCCTCAAGTTTTAGAGGAATGTGGACAAAAGGGTATAAAGTATGCTATAATAACTTCTGGGGGATTTAGAGAAGTCGGAAATGTTGACCTGAATAAGAAAGTAGCTCAGATTGCAGCTAAATATGACATTAGATTTATTGGTCCTAATTGTCTCGGGGTATATAATTCTTGGTATAGATATCCTGAATATAAGGATACTAGTTTAAACACCATGTGGATTTATGCAACCCCAGAAAGAGGTAATATTTCAATAATAGCCCAATCTGGTACGGTTGCTTCCCATATTTTTTGGATATGTAGAGAGATGGGCGTTAAAATTGGAAAGGCAGTGTCAATTGGAAATGAAGATAATATTGATACTGTTGATTTTTTAGATTTTTTTAGGAATGATCCGCAAACTAGCGTTATTGGAATTTATATAGAAGAACTAAAAAGAGGGAGGGAGTTTATTAATCTTGCTAAAAAGGTTATTAACGAGAAACCAATCATTGGGATTTATGCGGGAGGGACTGAAGCTGCAACACGATCAATTAGAGGTCATACAGGTGCAATCGCAGGAAATGATAGAATATTTGAGTCTGTATTTCAAGATACGGGCATTATTTCAACCATTTCAATAAAAGATTGGATGTATTATTTAAGAACGTTTTCGAGTGGAATCATCCCTCACGGAAAGAGATTAGGGATTATCACTGATTCTGGAGGATGCGGTGCGATGATGGCTAAAGCCGCTGAAAAGATGGGCTTGCAAGTTCCCGAGTTTTCAGATGATTTAAAATTAAGATTAAAAAAATATGTACCCGAAGTAGCGAATATTGATAATCCTTTAGATCTCACTTTTCAATTCAATCAATATAATTTATACATTAAAATTCCTAAATTATTAATTAATTCAGGAGAATTAGATGGAATAATATTGTATGCTGTATTTGGATTCGAAGAGGTTTTAGATATTATTAAAAGTTCTGGGGGTAAAGCCTATGATGAATTTGAGATTTCCAATGAAATGATGAAGAATATTTATTTGAAACCAATTCAACGACTTATAATGAAAAAAAGGGTCCCCATTTTTTATATTGGTCCTCAAGGTTATCATAATCCATGGGTAAGAGAATTTATTAAAGCTAACATTCCAGTTTTTGAACTATGGGATATGCCCGTCAAGTGTTTTAACGCTTTGGCTAAATATTCAGAATTTAAAAAGAAAAATCTTAAAAAAAATATATAAGTGGAATAATTACATTTTTTACAAAACATATCTATATCACTTTTGAGATTTGTATGTTTAATTATAATGATGATATCAAGCAAGATATAAGTGTTGCAGCTTATTATCTTGCGGAAAAGGGAAATTCATATGATGATTTATGTTGGATGCTCGCAGATAGGCAACTATACCTTCAAAATAACTTTCAAAAAGCGGATCAAAATTCAATTAAGGACAGAGCTATAAAGATATATCAAACGCAACCAGCATACGAAATTTTATGTTGGTTGATATCAGAGATTGATTTGCTTTTGAAAATAAAAGGGTTAAGAGATAAGCACAAACCACATTTTATCATTGAATAAATCTTAGAGATTTTTGCAAAGAGATAAAAAAGAGAGAGAATCATGCGCCACGAAGTTGAGAAGAGATTACATAGAGTAATGGTAAAACTTTCTGCTTCTGTGACTATTCAATGCATTCATGCATCAAAATGTTCAAAAGCTCAAAATTGCGAGCGATGCAACCATTTTTTTTTAAAATGTAGTGATTTTAAGAAGTTCAGTTCTTAATTTCGAGTGATTTTAATAGTAAGAACCAATTTCATTAAGTATGAATTTAGGATTAAAAGACAAGGTTGCCCTAGTTTTAGCTGCAAGTAAAGGGCTTGGGATGGCTTGTGCCAAAGGATTTTATCGTGAAGGGGCAAATGTGATAATCTGTAGTCGATCGCAAGAGAATTTAATACAAGCTAAAAAACTTATCGAAAAACACGGATCTTCTTCTGATTCAAATATAATCCTACCTATTGTCGCAGATTTACGCTTCGAAGATCAAATTTTAGATTTGGTTGGAAAAACTATTCAACAATTTGGAAGAATAGATATCTTGGTACACAATGCGGGAGGACCTCCTTCAGCACCTATAGAAAAAATCTCTAAACAAGATTGGAACAACTCAATCGACTTAAATTTGCTCTCTTTTATTAGGATTGCTTATAATATTATACCTTTTATGCAGAAGCAGAAATTTGGTAGAATCATTGCTATTACCTCAGTATCGGTAAAACAGCCATTAGATAACTTAGTCCTCTCAAATACTACACGTTTAGGAGTTGTCGGATTCGCGAAAACTTTAGCTAATGAATATGCGAAAGATAATATTCTTGTAAACGTGGTTTGCCCCGGTCCGACTCTTACCGATAGAATGAAAGAGTTAATTGCTTCTACTGTTCATGCTACTGACAAAAATGAAGAAGAAGTTTTGAGAAACTGGACTGAACAAATCCCATTGGGCAGATTAGGCAAGCCCGAAGAATTAGCAAATCTAGTCCTTTTTTTAGCCTCCGAGAAAGCATCATATATAACAGGCACTACTATACAAGTCGATGGTGGTTTTGTAAAAGCACCATTATAAAGTGATATATTGATATCACCCAAAGTGTGAAGATTTTTATATTCCATACTTATACTATTTATCTATAATATGTAATGACAAGCTTTTGTGGAAAGTCGAATAGAATTCTAATCGTTTAAATTAATTTTATTAAAATATAGAATAGTTATCATGAAACTTAAAAAAGTAGAATTAAAAGCAATTTTATTATTATTGTTGATATTTCCATTTCTTTTTCAAACATTATTGATGAATCTCAATATTGGCACCTATAATCTCGAAACAAATGAAGGGATTCATCTTTCAGATGAGGTTAAAGACACAAAAGAATGGTTAAATAATTCATATTTTGATTCTCAGGAATTATGGATTTCAAGCAAATCAGGGGACAAATCTGATGTAGATGCTAATATTAAAGGAGGAGAAGCCAATTTTATTGTTGTGGGAGAAAACAGGATTTTTAATAATGTATCAGGTATTCCCACCAACTCAACTGCCCAGAAATGGTTCGCTATGAAAGAATCTACTTTATCTGTTCTTCCCGATAATACTGGTCTTGATGAATATGGTTTTTGGGCAGATAATGAATATTCTGAAAGCGTTGATCAAAGTCGAAATAATCCTATCATTCATTGGAAAAGAAATATAACTATGCCAGTTGATATGAACGACTATATAATAACTACTACAGATCTATCAGCTATCTTTAACGCAACGGCAGATATTAACTTAGAAACCCCAAATGATACATTATCGGATCCCGGTGGTGCCTACGCTGCAGAATATGACCATGCCCGTTTTTTCGTATTAGTGTCAGATTTAGAAGATATTGAAAATTATGAACTTGCTTATAATCAAACAATAGATTTGGGAATTGGTAATTGGGGCAGGACAGGACGAGGAGGTCAAAATAATGTAACTGATACCCAAATGACTCCACTTGAAGATGATGATTTAGCTTTTTTCTTAAGTCGTGTTTTAAGTCGAGACCATCGTAATTTTACTTTAACCTTAGGAGTAGATATTTATTGTGAAGATAATTATGGTGGCCTTGAAATTGATACTTGGTATTCTTTACGTATTAAATCATGTAATCTTTCTTTTAGCTATGAGAAAATTGTTGATCAATTTACAACAGTCTCTTGGAGTCAAGCAGGTAATAAAATTAGTGACATCAGTGAGCATCCAGTTGAAGTGAATAGCGCTATTTTAAATTTTTATTATAAGATTGACCAAGACTGGCCGTCAAATTCATCTCCTAACTCAAAATTAGGAATAATAATTAACAATAATAGGATTCCAGAACAAATTGGATTAGATTCAGCAAGTAGTTCTTATCAACAAGCTAGAATAGGAGGATTAGATGTATCTGATTTAATTACTGATGATGTTAATGTTTCACTTGAATTGTATTTAGCTGATGAATTTAGACTAGCAGATAATATTACAATTTCAATAGATAATGTTTCATTAATAGTTTCTTACACGATTTTTGAACCTAATCCAATAATAGAAAGAGTAGATTATACTTGGCTCATATATACTCTATTGATAGGAGTTGCAGGACTTATTACCGCTTTTACATTATATCAAACACATTTTAAATATCCTGCTCTAGTAAGAAAGGTTCGGAAGTTAAGAAAGAAGGTTCGGAAAGGGAAAAAGGTAAAACCAATTTCATTAAAAGAACGTCAAGAGATTATTGAAAATACGTACTTGGATCATATAAAAAGTGCGAAATTAGAGATTATTGATGGTAAAGCTAATAAATTTAATTCAAATAAAATGAGTGGGGGCTATAAATGATTTCAAAAAAGATAAAGCAATATCTGTTAATATTATTCATTTTTAGTTTCATTCTCATACCTTTTATAAATTTTGAATACCCCAATTCCAATGTAGAGTTTTCTAACCATGTGAAAATTAGAACCGCTTCAGAAGAGTTCTTTGAAGAAGAATGGGTTGCAAATAACAATTTTACAACTGCCGATTCATGGTTCTACAATATAGGGAGTTTGGGAGATCCTGCCGATCTTAGTGCGGCTATTATTGGACAAGAAGGAAAATTTTTAGTCTATGGAGAAAATAAATATTTCTCGGAGGTTAATGGAACGCCTCAAAATAGTGATTGGGCACCCTTGAAAAAAGCTGAAGAATCTATTTATCCCGATTTATTTGAAATAAGTGAGTATGGATGTAATGCATCCCATGAATACTGGGAGGGTTCTGGGAATAATTTATATGGAGTTCCAGGTAATCAAACTCGAAATCGCCCAAGTGTTCTTTGGAAAAGAAAAATTCAAATGCCTTATGATATGAATGATTATATTATTACTTCATCTGACCTAGTCGCAATCATAAACGGAAGCGCTAATTATAATGTAGAAACGCCAAATGATACCCTGACTGGAACAAATCCTACACGTGCAGAGAATGATCACACTAAATTTTATGTTCAGCTTACAAATTTAGAGGATAAAATACGCTATGAAGCAGCTTATTATGAGCCAATTTACCTAGGAAATGGTTCATTGGACGCGAATATTAACTATGGCTCTATTAATAACTTAAATGATACTTATATGACAACAGTATCAGAAGATGTTTTAAATTATTTTATGAATAGAGTTTTTGAATATGATTATCAAAATTTTACAGTAATTTTAGGAATTGATATTGATTGTGAAGATAACTATGGTCAAGCAGATAGGGATACTTATTATTCGTTATTAATAAAAAACTGTAATTTAACATTCAATTATGAGAAAAAAATAAATCAGAGGTCTAGTGTGGCCTGGAATCAAATATGTAAAAGAATTAGCGATATTAGTAATTATTCTGTTATAGTAGCTGATGCAAGACTTAACTTTAGATATAAAATTAATCAGACGTGGCCAGAGACCTCACCAAATTCAGAAATTCAGATTTTAATTAATGAAAATAAACATTCAGAAACAATAAAATTGAGTTCAGCAACAAATTCATTTCAAGAAGCAAAAGTGGGAGGTTTTGATATTACAAATTTAATTACTGATGATGTAAATCTTTCTTTACAAGTATATATGGCCGATAACTTCGCTTTAAATAATACAAGAGAAATTTCTATTGATGATGTTTCCCTTATTCTATCTTATATTATTATAGAACCAGATGCCCCTATAACGGAAGGGGAAGAATGGATTTGGCTAGTTTACATATTAACTGCTTCACTAGTAGGTCTTATAGGAATATTTAGTTTATATCAATTTCATTTTAAATATCCACCGATGATCAGAAAAGTAAGAAAATTGAGAAAGAAGATTAGAAAAGAAAAGAAATTGAAACCTTTCACTATTACGTCTCGTGAAAAATTAATTAATCTCAATTTTGAAAATAGTAAGCAAATTATAGATTTAGAAAATAAGAAGTTAAAATAAATAGAGGTTTGATTAATAAATGACTAAAGGATATGTTATTACCAAATGGACGGAAGATCAAGGGTTAGCACTTCAACTCAGTTATCCTGAAACTTTAGAAGTAGATTTGGATGATATGATGAGAATTTTTTATGCACATATTACTGGAGCTGCTGAAGCTGGAAATGTTTTAGTTCGATTAGAGAAAGCACACTCCAATGTTGCTAGTTATTTCACAGGGATGGACGCCACTATTCCATTTATGATCAATTTAATGCTTGATTTAGATGAAGATCCCGAAATTTTCGGAGAGATGGTGATATCAGAAATTAACTCTAACATTCTAACTTATCTAAATGCAATTACTAATGAACCGTCAAGAAGTTATGATATTACTGAAGAGTTAAAGGATTATATTAAAAATTCTCTCTTTCTTTTAGAACGACTAAAGAATTTGAGTAAAGAGCAAAGGATGGCTCAGATCTTTACCAGTGAAAAAGGAAGGGCCATTCTTGAAGTACTGAGAGAAAGTGCCTACTCGCGAAATGATTTGCGAAATATTTTAGAAGAAAAATTAGCAAAATCTATATATAATCTTGAAATAACCTTAGATCCGTTTGTAAAAACTGATTTAATTAAACAAGATTGGATTGAGGGTGATTCTGATATAAGCTTATTTCTTATTTCCGATTTCACCATTATGAGAGTTCCTGCGGTAAAACTTATTGGTGATGCAAATAGCAATTTACCAACTCCATATTTGGCTACTAGGTATCTTGAGCAGGTAAATGCCTATTTTTCAAAGTATACTCCTACATATGAGGATAACCTTAAAATAGCATATAATATGATTAATCCCGATAAATATGATTTCATTACGCTCTTCAGAGAAAAAGCATATCCCATTAATAAGATTCCTAAGAGCCCCGGAGAGACATTTGATGAAATTAAAGAAATGTTAAGCGTACTTGAGAAAGATAATATTCTTACGATTATTAAAGATCAAAAAGGAATTGAATGGATATTTCTTCTCACCGACCCGACTGCTCAAACTTTTTATCCAGAGTACATGATAGAAAAGATTAGGCAAAAAACGGCTGAGAAGAAATTAAAGCGAAAAACTGCGATTAAATATTTAGAATTGTTAGAGCAATTTTATAAAAAATAATTATTTTTGTAGATGATATTAAAATGTCTCAAAATGAGGAAGAGTTTAAGTCAACCAAGCAAGTCTTAGAGCTGATTGGACTTTCCCAAGAGGAAATTGATACTTATTTCCATCTCACGGGCAGAGGTCCAGTAATGATTGGAGAAATTGCGTTATTGATTAATGTGGATGAATTAAAAGCCTCACAAATAGCAAAGAACTTGCTAGAAAAAGGTTTGATTCGAGAGGTTCCTGGTAAGACTCCATTTTATGTAGCTCTTCCCCCTTACTCCGCCTTGTTAAATCAAATAGCTCAATTCAAAGGAATCGTAAAAAATATTCAGGAATCGACTCCAAAGGTACTAGATTTGAAATTTAAAGAGATCGAAGAACATTCTGCCAAACTGGGAAAGTTAAACGAATATCGAAATTATATCCAGATGATGAAACAAAATTTACCTGCACAACTTAAATCTCAATTCAGTCGGGTCGAAAAGGAGCTCGAAAGTGTTAAAAGATTCCAGGAGATTCGAGCTTTCATTCTAAATTTAAGAGAAATCGTTCCTGAAGAAATCATTAAAGAATTCAGTATTGTAGAAACACGGTTAGAAAAAATTAAAGCAGAGATCTCCGATAAATTTGAGAAGCAGTTTAGAATTGGTGCCTTAAAAAATATGGCTGAAAAGATCGTCTCGAAAATAATCTCTGAACAATTTCTGGATTTAACGGATTACTTTCGAGAAAAATTTGTTACGACCATTCAGAACACATTAGATCAAGTAACCAATCAATTAGCAACAATCTCAGATGCAGCAGGAGAGATGAGTACAGACTTAAGTGGTACTTTTACCGATATTGAATCTGGGCTAAAAGATACGTTGGAAGATTTAGACACTCGTATCTCTACTGTATATGAGGATGTGGATAAGGGAATCGAAGAATTAAAAGACTTATTCCAACGAGAAATATACAAAATCCTTGAGGAAGATATTATAACAAACATTTTAATCCAGTTAAATCTTTCTGAAGAAACAATGAGCGAGTTCTGGGAACGCTCGAAGAAGGCTTCAATGCTCACATTTAAAGATGTTTGGTTTGTGAGGAGTATCGAAGGAATGAAAGCCCAAGTAAACGAGTCAATCTCAAGAATAAAGATGAGAGTTCATATAATCGCTCCTCGCCTCGAGGATGTTGATCTCGTAGCACTCTCAAACCTTAAAAAACATATTAATATCAGAATTTCTACAAATTTCAATTGGGATAACCCTGAAGATCAAGTAAAATTACAACAGATTGTAAAATATCCTAATATAGATATCCGGTTATATTCTCGAGAGAATTTATGGGCCATTAATCGCGATTTTGAAGAAGTTGTAGTATGTGTGGTTTCAAAAATGGAGGAAGAATTTGAGATTGCAGGAATGGGCTCAATTCTCGAAGAGCATGTGAAGTTATTTGCAGCAGTGCTTGAAGACGTTTGGATTCAAAGTAAGAAGGTTAGTGATCAAGATATTGTCTATTCAGTTGGAAGAACTGCTCCCGCAATCCCAAAACCGGATTTAAAAATTTCCCAAACGCCTCAAACGACCTTCAAATCTTCATTAAAACCAAGTATGGTAAATGAAATTGAACCACTCCTTCAAAAACCTCGTCCCGAACCAAAACAAATCACAACACCATCTGAAAAGAGATCAGCACTCCCTTCAGAGAGAAAATCTACAATTTCTGATGATATTTCAATAACTGAATCTTTTCGGCAAATAACTGAAGAAGTAAATGTAAAAACGGGAAGTCAAATTTCATCAGATCTAGAACTTTTAAGAAATAAAATTATTGATGAAAAAGGATATTCTAGTGTATTAAATCAAATGAGCATCACTATTGCAAGTCTTAAGACTAAACCCCGTCCTCTTACACAGCCAGAAATTTCAGATACCGTAAGAAAAATTAAATTTTGGCAATCAAAATTGCATATCTAAATTCCTAATAATTTGTTCTTTTTGAAATTTCTCGTCATTCTAATGATTCAATTGGTGTAATTAGCTTCCTTTGTTCATCTAATATCTCCTCATATTCTCTTTGAGATTCTTCTTTGCCTTTTAACTCATTTTTGTTTTTCTCTTGATCAATCTTTTCTCTTTCTATGATTTCTAATCGACTAATTTTAGTAAATAATCTTATTCCTATAGGAAAAATTAATCCCAAAGCAGCACAGATTAGAAATAAGTTGACAATACCCCATAACTCAGCTAAAGGCCCAGCAATTAGGGCACCAATAGGAGCTATTGCCATTGATATCATATGGTCTATTGACATTACCCGCCCTATTTTTTCTTTTGGGACAACTACTTGGATTATTGCTAGATAGGTAGATACAGTTATAGGAATTAAAATCGTTCCTGAAAAAAGAAAAAAGATCATAAATAGGAAGTTTCCACGTGGAGCTAAGATAGCAGGAATTTGAGAAAAAAATACGATTATCGCTCCAAAAATATTAATCCTAATTTTATGATGCCATTTCTTTTTTATTGTTATGATTGTAGCCCCAACTATATTAGCTAACTGGATTGAAAACATGATGAATGCTAAATCCAATGCATTTCCATTATGTATATATTTAATGAAATAGGGCATCAATACTGCCCATGGTCGATATATGAAATTCCATATCATAGCAAAACAAATCAAGGCAATTAAACCAGGAACCAACTTTATTGTTTTAAATCCGTCTTTGAAATCCTTGATAAATGATTTTTTCAGAAACTTATCTGTACTTTTTTCTATCGTTGGAATTTTAATAAAGATTAGAGGAAAAATGGCTAATAAAAACGAAAAAATGTCTATTAAAAAGATGTCTTGAATTGAATAAAAAGATAAAAGAGTTGCTGCAATAATAGGTCCAATACTAAATATCACACCTGAAAATAAAAAATTCATGCCATTTATTCTACTCAAATTATCCTGAGGAACCATAACAGGGATAAGTGATTGTACTGCTGGTAATTGAAAAGCTGAACAAGACGCTCGACAAGTGTTTATTAGAAGTACAAACCAGATATTTTCAAAATTCAGGAGAAAAAGGACAAACAAAAGAAAAGTCAATGTTGCTTGCATTGTATCGGAGAGAGCGATTATTAGCTTTTTGTTCCACCTATCGGAAATGACACCCGCAAAAGGGGTAATTATGATTTGCGGGAGGAACATGAGGAATGTGGAGATAGATAGATATATCGCACTTCCAGTCTCAATCGTTATCCACCATGTTATTGAAAAACCTACGATTAATGAACCTAATATGCTAAATTGCTGTCCAAATAAAAAATATAGATAATGACGAAAAGTATTATTTGCAGAGCTATGTCTCATTATTATTCATTTCATTAGAATTTCCATTTATGCTATTATTTCTATACTTATTGCTACATTAATAGTTTTGACTGTAAAACTTTTCCTGAAGTCTAAATTAACTTTGAAGTATCTATATCGAAGCTCAGGAAATTAATGAATTACTTACTAAGTAAAGATTATTTTTTTAGATAATTACTTTTTAATACTCTCTTTTTAAATAACATATATTATAGTAGAAATATTTATATTAAACGACGCCCTTTCTCTCTATTAAGGTATGAGAACGAAATCAAAATTTGATCCCGAGCAAGATATTCTGTCTTGTGCATTTAATCATGCTTGTGCTCTCCCGAAATCAAAAGAGGTATGCAGTTTTCCTAATTTTAAAGCATGCCCTGAATATCAAACACGAGTGATGAAACTAAAAACCTCTTCATCAATGCATCATTAATTTAGAACCTTTTTGTAAAATTTTCGACTAACTCTAACTTGAAAGGAGAAGAGCAGAAATCAAGAAAAACATTTTAATTTAATTTAATGTTAAAATTATTATGGAGCGATTTCGCAAAAAGAAACTACAAAAGTTGGGTTTACCACCTGGAACTTTGATTTATACAGGAGAAAAACCGGAAATTGAAACGAAAATTTCAATAATAGATTATGATAATGAAAATTACACTGTTGAAGAGGTCAAGAAAATTGTTGCTAATTTGGATAATATTCCCAAATCAATAGTTCGCTGGATAAATGTATCTGGGCTTTCTAATGTTAAACTAATTGAAGATCTCGGTCAACAATTCAAACTTCATCCACTAGTCTTGGAGGATATCTTAAATCCAAACCAAAGACCGAAATATGAAGATTACGAGAATTATTTATTTATTGTTGTAAAAACTTTACTCTTTAACGATAAATCAGAAACTTTCGAACATGAACAAATTAGTTTTATTTTAGGACCTGACTTTTTAATCTCTTTTCAAGAACAACAATCTGATATCTTCGAACCCATAATGGAAAGATTAAAACAAAAGAAGGGACGTATTAGAACAATGGGTCCTGATTATCTATTATATACCTTAATAGATGTTATAATAGATAATTATTTTGTCCTCTTAGAAACAATTCCTGAAATAATTGAGGTAGTTGAGGAAGAACTCATCTCGGATCCCAAATCAGCGACATTACAACGTATTTATGACTTAAAGAAAGAAACTATTGCCGTTCGTAAACTCTTATGGCCTATGCGTGAAGTTATTAATAAACTTCAACGAGAAAAAACGAAATTGATAAACGAAGAGCTTCAAATTTATTTAAGAGATATCTATGATCATATCTTTTTAATAACCGAATTATTAGAAAATTACCGTGATATTATTTTTGGAATGCTAGATATGTATTTATCGAGTATGAGTTATAAAATGAAT
The DNA here is from genome assembly GCA_016840165.1 of Promethearchaeota archaeon. Lineage (GTDB taxonomy): Archaea > Asgardarchaeota > Lokiarchaeia > Sigyniarchaeales > SOKP01 > SOKP01. The sequence continues at coordinate 14,661 of JAEOSU010000097.1, read as the reverse complement.
GATATTATGAAAGTACTGACGATTATCTCAACCATATTTATCCCAATTTCATTTCTTGCTGGGTTTTATGGAATGAATTTTCAGTATATGCCTGAATTTAGTAATGTATTTGCATATCCTATCCTAATAATTGTAATGATGATAATCGCTGTTTTAATGTTGTATTATTTTAAAAGGAAAAGGTGGTTCTAATAAATTTTAGAAATTAGAAGTTTTAGTAATTAAAAAATATAAAAAAATTAGTAATTCCTGAAATTTATCCCATATGATTGGGAGTCTAGTTTGTTTTTAAGATTATCAATATTTATGTTATATTCATGTTGCTTAGCAAAATCTTTTAAATTTTGTAATTTCGTTTTTATTGCTTCAAATTTTGATTTATGTAATTTCTTTTCATCTTCCACATCCAGGAATTTAATTAATACATCATTTTGGGCTTCTTCAAATACTTGAACCATTTTCTTCAACTCTTTTTTTTTTATTTTTTTTTTTTTATTGCTAATTTTAAGTAAGAAAATACTTTATTTATAGGTTCTTACTGCGGACTTTTTGTTGGAGTGTGAACTTCATTCGAAGTTCATAGTAACTTTGGAAGTGTAAAGTTTAAAAAGAAGTTTTAATAATGTTTATATAAGAAAATAGGTAGGAGCAATTGAAGTGATAAAATTTGAGTAAGTCAAGAGAATTAATTTATCCACCTCAAAATATATTGCAACCTTCGATTATTGAAAAAAATTATGAACTTATTATTTTATGGATGCTGCGTAATAATGAGTCATGTGGATGGTCTGATTTTACGGATTATATGGATGATCAATTAATTCCGGAATCAACTTTATCTAATTATTTAAGAACGTTAAAAAGACAAGGTTTTATTGATAAACCTGAAAGAAATAAGTATGAAATCACCTCCGACGGAAAGACTCGTTTAAATGAGCTACTCTATATAAAAGAAACAGGTGGAAGTGTTCTTAATTATCCTCCAAAAATAATCACCAGATCAAGAAATTATGATCACTGGATCTTGTGGATGCTATACAATAATGAGTCATGTAGATGGTCTGATTTTACAAGTAATCCTCTAAACATCAATCAATCTTCTTTATCAAAAAATATTAGGAAACTAATGGATGAAGATTTTATTAAAAATGAGAATAAAGAATATAGTATAACTGCCTTAGGAAAATCGGAATATTTTAATGTATTAAAGGAGTATGAATTAGATCGTCAATCGATCTTGGAAGAGGAAAGTAAAAGAATTCAAGAATTTACGAAATTTTCAAATGAATTTTTCGATAAATATGAAATCGAAGATGATGGGATAAAGTTTAGATTTCTAAATAATGTTTTAAAGCTAAACTATTCAAAGGTAGAGAATTTATTAGAAGAGGAAGAAACGTTTAACAAAATTTTATTATTCTTATCAATTAATCATCCTGATCAATATCCAGAGCATACATCTCCAGAACGATTCGCTCATGAATACAACTTAAAGAAGACAACCTTAGATTTCTTTATTGAAAAAATTGTTGAAGAAGAATTTTATGCTGTTAAATTTTACAAGTTGGAGGTTAACCCAAATAAGGTTTTTTATTTTCAAGGAAATGAGAAGATTGAAAGGGTATTAAGAGCAATAGTTGATGAAAAAATGACCCGTTACACCTATTTGAACAATCTCTATCAAAAAACCCCTAATAAAAGTCCAGAATTAACAATTTCAGGTATAATTGAGGAGATTATAGGTGAGATTTGTTCAAATTTATTTCATGAGGATTTAAAAGATATATTAAGAAAATTTTTACCCGAATATATTAAAAATTTAGCGTACAAGATTGAAACAGAGAAGAAATTAGTACGTGATGATAATAAACTGGAAAGTCTAATTTGGCAAACCATATCTGCAGAATTTGAATCATTATCTACAAGAAATATCAATATAGAGGAAGATAAGAGTGAAGTAACTTATCAATTGGAACACCAAATATTTGAAGCATTAGATATCTATTATTTAAATAAATTGGATTATTTAGAAGATAATCAACTTAATGAAGAGTTTAAAACTTCAAATCAAGAAATATTCCATGAAATTCTAGTTCAACTTCAAAAGGGCGACATTAATCAATTAAAAATCTTTTATCATAAAAATAAAAGTCTTTTTGACGAAAAAGAGGGTTTAATCATTGAAGATTTAATCAGCACTTCGTTAAACAAATATGATAAATCACTTGAATTAACTACAAAATTAGTGGAAAAGTATCCAGAGAGCTATATCGGCTATTTATTAAAATCCATTACATTATTTATGATGGATGAATTAGAAAAATCTTTAGAGCTTCTCAATGAGGGACTTAAGAAAACGTCAAATTCTTCACTAATCATACAGAAGGCTCAAACTTTGATTAAAATGGATGAAGAAAAAGATGCATTACTATTGATTAATAATGCGATAAAAAATTTCCCCAACAATATCTTATTATTACGAACTAAATTCCTGGCAATGCTATGTGAAGAATGTCCATGTGAGTACCCTCCTGACAGATTAATTGAATTAATGAATTCTATTCTTAAATTGAAGCCACTGAATAAAGATATAATAATATTAAAAGCAATGCTGTTATCGTTAAGTAAAAAGATTAAAGATGCAGAGAAGGTTATTAGAGATGAACTGAATTTTGTAATAAATCCTTACGAACAAAATCCTATATTAGATACATCGGCCTCATTAGTTTCTGTATACCTTTATTTGACCAAAGGATCATTTAATGATGCTTTAAAAATAGCAAATCATTGTATTGTTAGTTATCCAGATCACCCAATTTCATATATTGCTAAAGCGTATGTGATTGGATATTGTTTAATTTATAATTGGAATTTATCTGAGGCAAATATTGATAACTTTAATGGATTGATTGATAAAGCAATGCATTTTGAACCAATCCAATTTAATCAAGCTATTTATCTACAATTTAAGTCTTATTTATTAAAAGAAATTGGAAATGATGAGGAATCTTACAATGTAATTGATGAAGCCATAAATTTATATGAAAACGATTTCGATTTCCATAGATCTAAAATTTTCTTACTAGTATCAAATGGCAGAGAAAATGAAGCATTAAAACTAATAGAATCGATAATTGATAAATTTCCTAAGAAAAAAATATCAATGAATAAAATTAAATCATTTATTTACTTTAAAATCCAAGACTTCAATGCAGGTTTAAAAGTCATTGAGGAGGTAATTGAGGAAGATCCTACTAATAAAACTTTACATAATAATAAAGCCTTAATTCTGGCGAAATTAAACAGAAATGAAGAAGCAATTGAATCCATTAAATATTTATTAAAAATCGATCCTAATGATGGTAATTCATATGATAGTTATGGTGAAATTTTAATGGACATGGGAAATTATGAGGAGGCAATTGAAAAATTTGAAGAAGCAGAGAGATTGGATCCTACAGGATGGTATATTTGTGAAACTTATGAAAAAATGGCTCTTTGTTATGAAAAGCTAGGATTACCTAATAAAGCAAAGACATGTATTGAGAAGATGGAAACAACTGAGAAACGAAAAGGAAAATTTTACAGAGAGATATATAAGAAAAAATCTGATTGATTTAATAAAAGATTACTAATCCAGTTATATAGCAAAGAATTTTAAATTAATATTGGTGATTTGTTGGGATATATCCATTTGAAAGAAATACAACGTAGCCCTGTATTTGGTAGTGTATTACCAATTGATATTGATAAGAATAATGGATATATCGAGTTTTACCCTGCTGATAGCATTTTTTCTGAGATTAGGGATTATTTTAGAAAAAATCAGAGTCCTAATTATATATGGCTAAGAGGGATTAAGGATATAAGTATGTTTATAGGGGTTCAAAGATTATTGAGTATGATAAAAGAAATCTTTCCAAATCAGAAGATTGGTGCATATATTAACGCTTCATTATTTGTCTATGAGAAGGTACGCAGAGCATTTTTATCGTGTGATACAGTTGTTATTAATTTAAATTCGGTAGTTTCTTCAGACTTTTGTCACTCTTGTGTATCTGATGAGGAATGGGATGTTAAGGAGATTTTAAATGGAGTTCGATTGTTTATAAAAGATTTTAATGGTTACTTCAGCGTTTATACAATGCTTTTAAAAGGAATTAATGATAAAATAGAGGACATATTAAAATTGAAGTTATTTTTATTAGAAATAAAACCTAATTATCTTTCGGTGAATATTTTTAATAAATGTGGTTTTGAATCTGTTTCTGATGAATTTAAGGACCAAGTTAAGGATTTGTTACAGGATTTACCTTTTGAAGTCTCATTTACGTTTTAGTTCTTGTATATGGTTAAAATTATTCAATAATAGTTGATTTATTATCATTACGGGTCAAATTCGTATCTAAAACTGCATCAAAATCCAATTTACGAAGCACTGAAAAAGTGTACATCAAGATTGTAATTGAAATTCCTAAAAATGCACTTAATAGAAAGATAGTAGTAATTCCCATTAATTGTGCTAATGGCCCTACGATTAATGCTCCTATTGGAGACATTAACATTGAAAACATTGAATCAATCGAACTTACTCTCCCAAATTTTTCTTGTGGAATTATTTTCTGCATAATTGTTTGATATATAGTATTAATAATTGGCAACACAAAACCCATGGCCAAATTAACAATAAAAATGTAGATGAAAGCCCGATATGGAGCAATTCCTGTCAGCGCATATCCAATCATTAACATAATTAGACAATAAAACATAACTGCTATCTTATTTTTCCATTCCTTTTTAACAGTTGTAAGCAATGCTCCGCATATAATCCCCGCTTGAATACCCACAGAAACAAAAGCATACTCAAGTTCATTTCCTGCATGATTAGAATAGATAAAAAGTGAGGTTAATACGCTTAGAGGTTGAATTAAAAAATTAATTAGCATTGCCATAATTAGTAATGAAATTACTCCTGGAATAACTTTTAATGTTTTTAATCCATCTTTAAACTCTTCCGTAAAAGATGCCTTTTTAATTTGTTTTTCACTATTTACTTTTGGTATGACAATTAGTAGTAATGGAACAAATGCGATAAAAAAAGTGATAACATCTGTCCAAAGTGCTTGTTCTATACTTACAAATACTAAAAGAGTCCCCGCTAAAGCAGGACCAATTAGTTGGACAATTCCTGAGGCTAAAAAATTAACGCCATTTATTCTGCTCAACTTTTCTTTCGGAACCATAGTAGGTACTACTGCAGTTACTGTTGGATAATGAAATGCTTGGAAAATACTCCTTAGAGCAATGAATAGAAAAATAACCAAAATATCTGTAATTCCAAAAGTAAACAGAATAATTAAAAATACTGTGGCAATCGCTTGAAAGGAATCAACTATAATAATTAATTTTTTTCTATCTAGTCTATCGGAAAATACACCTGCAATCGGAGAAGCAATTACCATTGGTAAATAGAAAAAGAAATTTGCAAATCCTAACACAACGGCGCTTTCAGTGGTTTCTGTAAGATACCAGATAATAACAAAATGGACTACCATCGATCCTAACAAAGAAAACATCTGTCCGCTCCAAAAAAACATGTAATGGCGGAAAGTTGATTGTGTTGGTATATTTTCCATAATTTTTCTAGTCTTATTCTTTAAATTTAGAAGATTACAATTGATCTATTAATCTGAACAATTTGGAAATAACCTCATCCTCGTTCGAAGTATATTTAAATACTCCCTCTTCTAGTTTACCTTCGACACCCTCTGCAGCTAACTCATATATCATATTTTCAGCATCTTCCTTAGAAATTTCTAATGCTTGTGAGAGCTTATCTATTGGGACTGATCCTTGAAGCTTGATTAGTCCTTTAATTCTCTTTTTTATCCGCTCAAGTTCCTCTTCGGACTTTTTTGATTCTCTATACTTTTTATCGATCTTACCTAAACTTTTGTCTAAACTTCTCTGCACATCTTTCTTAACTTTCTTCCCGATATCCACTATCCCCGACTTTTTTATGTTTTTTTCGAACTTTTTTCCCCATTCTTCCATCTTCAGTCCAAAATCATCTAAATTTTCAGCTCCAGTCAAACCGGCTTGAAGCGCTCCCATAGCTTCCCTTACTAGTTCTGAAACCGATTCATCAAGTGTAGCAGCTAACCTTTTCCATTCCTTTCTTTTAGAATCTGGAACAGAAATATTTAATCGTACAGTACTGTCATCATTATCGCTCGATGATCTAAGTTTTATCCCATCTGATGAAATTTTTAACCTTGTTGTCTTTTCATCATCTTCCTCATCGTCATACTCATTGTTACCAGGATTATCTTTCCTTTCCTCATGATTCCCGGGATTATTCGCATCTTCAGGCAGAACCTGACCACATGAAGCACAAAATTTTGCATTTTCTTCTAACGACTCTCCACAAAATGGACAATACTTCTCATTATTCTCTTCTTCTACCATAATATCTCATCTCTTTTTTTGTATTATTTTTATTAATCACATTTTTGACTTTTTATTTAATTACAATTAGATTATTGATTAGAATTATGCGTATAATTAATTAGTAATTTTGAATGTACTATAGTTTTTATCCTATCTATTTCATCAAATCCATTCGTTATTGAATTTTTTTTCATACTCTTTTCCTCCATAAATCATTTTTAAAAAAAATAAAAATAAAATATTTTTAGCGAAAGCAGGAGTGGTATCCTTCAATCGCACTTTTCATAATTATTTCTTCCTTCCTATCTAATTTTTTATATCTCATTTTTTATCATTTTTTTTGTTGTGTAGTTATGTATCATAATTGTGTATTCATTTATAAATGTTTCGATCTAAAATTTTGATCAGAAATAGTGTCTTTAATGTTTTGAAGGTTTCTAAGCCTATCTTGTTGTGAATACACACTGGTTGCATGACAAAAAAATTGAGTGTGTATTTGTGTATTTTTTCTAAAAAGACGAAATCAAAAAATAACTCTTAAATTTATGATTTAACAATTAATTTATCAATTTTCAAATTCCTAAAAATAATGCTACAGTCATAATGGCCCCGCTTATTATAGGAACGGTGAGATTATCATTCACTCCCATAGATAATAACTCTACTGCCGGTGCTGCTAAACATCCTATTATTAGAATCCAGAGAGAAATATCAAGAGATGTATAGAGAATATAACCAAAAATTAGCATACATCCTAAATACGCAAGAGTTCCCTCAACGGACTTTTTATTTTTAATAATCCATCTCTTCCCGAATGCCAGTCCAAATATTTTTCCAAATGTATCGCCAAAAATGAGAAAAACGGTTGATGCGATTGCGATATTTTTCTCAAACAAAAGGACCGAAATAAAGATCGCCACAAGAAAGGTAGTCATCGAGGAAAAGGTTTTCTTTTCCTCCTTTCTATAGATTTTTTCTGTTTTTTCAGTCATAAGACTATCTGATTTTTCATGAAAGATGCGAAGAATGTCTAAAAAAATAAATACACATGCGACAATTCCGATGATAAATAAGGCAGTAAATTGACCAAATATTAGAAAGAAGATGATAAATAAGAAGGAAAAGGGTCGTGTTGCTACTCGCCACCAGCGAGCTTGAAAATCCTCATCGTCTATTGCAATTAATTTGCGATTAATAATATTATATATTCCAATTATTGTGATTTGAGCCAAGAGAATCGTAAAAAATAGATTTTCTATATGTAATGGATAATTAATCCAAACGGCATAAGCAAGAACCGGAGGAACCATTACTCCTAACAGATTTCCGCGTCTTGAAATATACCAAAAAACAAGTACAATTAAAAGTAAATATGGCATAATCAAGAGAAAGAATGGATTTATAACAATGTAATTTAAGAGATAATAAAGCATTAATCCAGTTGCCGTAGCTACTCCTTGACCCCCATGGAACTTTAAATAGAAAGGAAAAATGTGCCCTAAAACGGCCAAAAGCCCGCTAAGATGGGCAAAGAAGGGATCAATTCCAAGAGTTAAGGCTACAAGCACGATTATCACTCCTTTTAGAGTGTCGTATAGTGCCGTAGGAATTGCATATCCTATACCTAGAACTCGAAAAGTGTTTGATGTTCCAGCGTTTTTAGTTCCAACTTGTCTTATATCAATTCCTTTCAATTTTCCAAAAAGATAACCAGGATTCACAGATCCAAGAAGATATCCTAAAATTAAAAAAGATACATTAAATATAATTTGCCAAGCCAAATTTCCTCACTTTAAGAATTATAATTTAATCTATTGGAATACCAATATGGATTATGTTTTATCATATAAAAAAATTGAATATAATTTCTACTTTCTAAAAAACTAACTTAAAACATTTATAATTCTATAAGTCTATAACTACTTAGATAAGAAAATGGATAAGAAATTAGAGAATTGGTTAGAAACTAATGAAATTAAGTATAAGTTATTTACCCACCCTGCTGTCTTTACCGTTCCTGAAGCAAAACTTCATAGTGCTCATATCTCAGGATCCCATTGTAAGAATTTGGTGCTTAAAAATAAGAAATCTGGACAATTATATTTAGTTACTATTCCATATGATAAAAGTTTGGACTTAAAAGATTTTCGAAGAATGATCTCCGCTCCAAAAGTTCGGTTTGCGGATGAAGAAGACTTAGCGGAGGTACTAGAACTTACTCCTGGTGCGGTATCACCTTTAGGTTTGATTAATGATAAAGAAAACAAGGTTATCTTCTGGATTGAACAGAAGATCTGGAACTCAGAGTTAATTTGCTGCCATCCGAATATCAATACTGAAACTTTACAGATACCAAAAGATGACTTCCATAAACTAATTAAACTCACAAATAATATTTTTGAAATTAAGACAGATTTACCTTATTTATAAAAAACCTATTTTTTTAGCTTGATATGCCCTGGATTCAAGCCTGATATGATCTATAGTGGAAAATATCGCCGCACCATACCCTAATGGTACAATTCGATTTGATAATAACTATTTTGGCGTAAACAGCTAATTATATTTATTTCTAAATAATACTATTTAAACACTACGAATATTCTGCAGTAGATTTATAAATAAAAGTTATATAGTAAAACAAGTAAGTAAAAGGTATGGATATGCGATAAAAAAAGAAATTACAGTGTAATTTTTACGCCAAATTAGGTATCTCATACCATACCATTTTACTTACGCTTAGACATGGAACTAATGATTCTTAAAGAAACAGAGAATTTTAGATTTTTAATTTTTAAATATGTAAATATACATACTTTTAGGTGGAGGTTTATAATTTGAGTATTATCAAATAAACACATCCTTTTTTATTCTTGATATTAATTTCTTTTCGAAGTTAAATTTTAATTTAAACTTGTAATTTCTTCTCATATACTTTATTTAAAATATCCCCAATGTTATTATAAATTGAAATACCATGCAACAGCTATTCATTAAAAAATTGATATTTTGGTTATTTCTCTCTTTGAATCTAATATTCGCCTTTATCATCGGGCTCACGATTACTTCAATGACATCGGAGAGTAGACTTTTTCTTGGAATTATACTTATTCCATTACTTGTAATACTTAATTATGTATACTTAGATCGATTCCATTTTTGGTTAAAAAAAGCATCGGAAAAAGAGAAGAAATTAAATGAGACTAATAACTAAGAAGTAGAGATTATGAGATTAGAAATTAGATTTAGAGGAAGAAAGTATAGCTTTTCCAATTTAGCTCTAATTTTATTTCCTTTGGGTTTAATAATATCTGTGCCTTTACTCCTTCAATTTGTTGAGAACGTCGAAATTGTTTGGTTGCAAGAATTATTTGCGAAACATGTAGTTTTTTTTTTAAACCTATTTTTTAATCTGGGCGCTTTTGCATGGTATAGACCAATCTATCCTTCTCCTTGGTATATTGCCACTCCCTCTGAATCTTTAACATATATAAATAACGGATGCACTGGATTTTTGGCGATGAGTCTTTTTATAGCTGTAATTATTTTTACACCACATTCAAAAACCCTACAAACTAAACAAGATATCATTTGGAGAAAATCAATAGCGATAATTATTGCTATTTCACTCATCTATCTTTATAATGTGTTTCGAGCAACTATACAGAACTATTTGTATTACCGTGGATTTGCGTGGAGCGTCATCCATGATTCTGATGAGATGTTAGCCATTACTATAATATTTCATATCATTATATTTTTATTCTGTAGCCTATATATCCCTGAATGGTTTCTCTCAATTTATTATACAACTAACCTTATAATTATGCAGCTCTCAGGAAAGCGCATTTTAGAAATTATTTATGATAAAAAACATAAAGGTGAAAGAGAAGATTATCGCAAGGTTAGACAAGCATTTAAAGATAAGGGGATGGATTTATATTTCATCAAAATAAATGACATTGATTTTCGTTTAATGCAATTTTTAAATAAAAATAAAAAGAGATATACTACTAAAGCCATTAAGAATAGATTGTTTGATGACCAAGAGAAAATTTCAGAAGATTTGATTGAGAACATATTACGTATCCTTGTAGATGTGAAATGGGTGTCTTCAGAAAAAGTTGAACGAAAAATGTACTATTATATTTAATATAGAACGAAAAGCACCAAGCTACTTATGGTTAGAGATGAAACTAATTATTCTCAAAGAAAAAGAGAATTTTGGATTTTTAATTTTTTTAATCTTAAATGTACATTCCTTCAGGAGGAGGTTTATATTGAGGTTTTTGTCTATTTGCGCTAAATATCTGCTGCAATATTTCTCTAATGGTAATAAAATCATACTTATGAAATATATCATTTAGATCTATGTTTCGAGGATCATAACCTGCTTGGTCATAGATTTTGCGCTTTATAGGATCAATAAGCGTATCATATGCCTCTTTTAACTCGATAAATTTCTCCTTAGCATTTTTATCTTTATGATTTAAATCAGGATGGTACTTTTTCGCTAGCTTTCTATATGCTAATTTTATCTCTTTTTGATCAGCATCTTTCGATATACCAAGTATTTCATAATAATCTTTATTTTTAGTCATTAATTAAAAACCATCCTTTTTTAGGAATAAAATGAAAATTAGAGAATAAATAATTATTCTTTTAGGTCTATTCGAAAATACAACTTATCAGTTTTAATTTTTAAGAAAACAATTAAAATATATTTTACTTTAAAAAGTTTCATTACAACATCTCTACGATATGCTAGACAAATTGTATTATATTACATTATCATATAATGGATGTGAAAAGCTAAGATTATGGATAACTGAAGCAGAACTTATAAGATTTCTTTTAGAGTTGAAGAGTAATAATTATGATTTTATCTTATTCAATAGAGGCATAGAGTTGAAAATAATGAAGGAGTGTAATGGTGATTTAACTACCTTTTACTATGATAATATCAATAATATAGAGTTAGATGAAGTTATTTCCAAATCAACCCATAAAGAATTTGCAATAGGCCAAAGTTGAGATTACTTTTCATAAGCAACCTTGATATTCATCGAAAGGGTCTCATCGAACGCTTGCCCTTCCACGATACATTTAAATGGGAGAGCCTCACTGCTGAAAAGCCTAATAAAATATCCTAGCCAATATTTTGAAAATCTTCTATCTTGTCGATGCTTAAAAAGAAGAAAAAATTCATCATTATCCTGCTTTACATCAATAGCATAGAAATAATTAGCAACAACCCACATTTTTTGTATAGTATTAATAATTTCGGCGGGTGAAAGACTTTGCAATGGTTTTCCTGTATACCATAAGATAAGATCAAATGCCACGTTCTTTTTTTGAGGTTTATGCCTTGCATCCTCAGGACTTTCTGCCGCAGCGATGAGTTGGTTAAAGGTAGTTTTTCCGATGAGCATCATCTTCATCTCATCTCGTGCGCGAACCCAGAGATCCCGATCAAGTAATTTTTGTTCACCATAAAATTTAATTGCTTTTTCCAAAAATGAAACCAGACTCTCATTTTCTTCTTTATATTTTGTAATGATGCCGTGCACTTCAGGGGCCATTGAGTTATATTCATCATACATCTTAATTGAATTCTGGATGAAATTGGATATAGTCACTCCTTCATCCTTATATTTATCGATAATATCTCTTGTTTCTTCAGATACTTTCACAAATATACTTTTTTCTTTTATTTCGGATTCTTTAGAATCATTTTTATTCGATTTATCATCTGTATCATTGCCATTTTCATTCACCATATCATCTACCACCTCTACTTTTTAAAGAATTTAATAATATTCAAGAATTAATTATCAATTGGGATATATAATAATATATTAATAAATATTGAGGTTATTATATATTAGGACTATGGACATAAAAACTTGATCATGAGAATATATAAGATTCTATATTAAACATTTTTATGTCAGGTCTATTATCAAAATATTGTTAGAAAACTAGTAATTATTTTATGAAAAAATGGATTATAATTTCAAAATTATATATTCTGTATAGATTTATTTTTTACTAATATCAATAAAATATTATGAGTGTGCGATATAAGGGAAAAGAAATAAAGGTTGAGAAGGAAAAAAACATATTCATAAAAGGAGAATCATATACCTATAGCTTAGACCTTCAAAATATGGGAATTGAGGATATGGATGACATTAAGGGATTAACTGACCTTCAAGAGCTTACTGTCCTTAACCTAAACGATAATAAAATCATGGATATCAGGGATTTAGAGAGCCTTTTTAACCTAAGAGCGTTAGGTATTTCGGGAAATAAAATCTATGAGATTCGGGGCTTGAGAAATTTATTTAGCTTAGACGACTTGGATCTTAGCACTAATAAAATAACCACAATAGAACGCCTTGATAACTTAACCAATCTAACTGACTTAGATTTATCCTTTAATGATATACGCAAGATTGAAAATATTGATCAATTAACCAATTTAGAAAGAATAAGACTAAATCGTAATAAGATTGAGAGAATTAGTGGATTAAGTACGTTATCAAAGATATATGAATTAGATCTCTCAATCAATTGTATCACTAAAATAGAGGGCTTGGATAATCTGCATAAACTAAGAAGGTTGGATTTATCCTTCAATCAAATTAAGAAAATTAGCGGATTGGAGCATCAAAAAAATTTATATGAATTAGCCTTAACTGACAATCAGATTGAAGAGATTTCTGGATTAAGTAATTTGCACGAATTGTTTACATTATATCTCGATTATAATAAGATCCAAAAGGTTTCTGTACTCGAAAGATTAGATAATTTAGAATAAATAAACCTGGATCATAACAAAATCACGGATATTAAGGTACTTAAGCCATTCTTTGGGCTTAGAGTCAGATTGTACGGAAATCCTTTACCAGAAGATCAGCAAAGAATAGTCAAAACTAAATTTGATCGATGTCCAGATTGGATATAAACAGTTTAGGCATTTTTCACCTAATTTAAGGTGTACTAATAAGGGACATATATTTTATAATCATAGTAGAAGATGCTCTATATGTATTAGTCTTCTTAAATAATCTATCTTATTCTATATTATATATATATCTATATATTAGTTTAAGTCTTCTAAGATGACTTGAAACCTCCAGTATTTTGGTCTTTTATATATTGTTCGAAACCTTTAAATATGTTTGTATATCAACATATATTGAAAATATAATAAAAATATAGAAAAAGAAAAAAAGAATGGCAAAAAGTAATTCTGGCTTAGGATGCCTTATAGCACTTGTAGTTCTTGGATTTTTTATGCTTTTTTATAATAGATTTATGTTTTTCAGTCCAATGTTTATAATGATCATTATCGGAATTGTTATGATATCTATTATTTTATCTTCGATTAGTCGGAGAGGTTCATATGAAAGAAATATTCAATATGGAGAAAAAAATGCGAACGTTTCTTATCAGAGAACTCTGAGAAATCCATATATTAATCATTATGTTCAAGATTCCAGTCCAAGGAAAGTACAAGAATTTAATGAAGATTTTATATCAAGACCCGAAAATTCGCGTTATTGTCAATATTGCGGGGTAAAGAGAGAAGAGGGAGCAATATATTGCCATAATTGTGGTACTAAACTAACCTTAGATTGAAGTCTTTATCGACATTAATCATAAGGAGAGGGTGAAACCGCCGATATAACCGATTTGGAGATAAGGGGGAAGATTTCAAACACTAATCCCCCCACTCCAACCTTATGAAAAGTAATTAAAAAATTAATTATTAAAAAAGGAGGTAGTAAAAAGAAATGAGTGTGAGTGAAAGTGTATCGGAAGATGATAAGAGAATTATTTATTTTCATGGTAAAGATATAAGAGAGAAGAAGTTCCAAAAAAAAATTAATAAGAAGGCTTCACTGGCTCGTGCGATTCTAATAAACACCGCCTTAATTACCTGTATAATCTTTATAATATTCCTTATAGTCAATTTATGAGGATAATATAGAACCGATTTCATCGGAAAAAAATTAAATGTAAAAATTAAAAATTTAAAGATAGTGGCGATATAAGAAAGATGGATATCTATGACATTTTTTTCAGTATTTGCTTAGGTTTATTCATTGGAGGTTTGATTCTGTCTATTGTTTCCTTCATATTAGCAGAAGCATCTGCTCAAGATCATGATTTTGACCACATCGATCATGTGGATCATATCGA
>JAEOSU010000096.1 GCA_016840165.1 Promethearchaeota archaeon | reverse complement strand
TCATAGACATCATTTGGAAGAAATACATCATATATTCGATTAAGTTGTTCTTGGTTCAATTCAACATCATCCACATTATTTGCTTTAAGAGCACCTTGCTTATGATGATATCCAAGGGTCTCGGCAATATCATGCGTAAGATTCGCACCTGTTGTAACTAGAATATCGATAAAATCCTCATGAATAAAATCAGAAATGATACCTTGCATACCAGCAGGAACAATTGCCCCCGCAAGACCAAAAAATTTAACACACTCCTTATCGTGCACCATTTCTTCATAGATTTGGCAACCTAAAGCTAACCGCTTTGCATTAAAACCCGTATCTGATAATTTTGAAATAAGATCAGTTATTCCGTCTTCAGCTTCAATTCGAAATTGGTTAACATCTTTTAAAAATTCTTTATACTTTTTTGGTTTCATGATTATTTTCACTTAAATTTAATGAAATGAACGAAATAAACTCACTAATCAGCTTGGCTGCTAAATTGGCAGTTATATTGCTGGGAAGATCTAAATTTGGCGCTAATTCGACCAAATCAAAACCAATAATTTTAAACTTCTTGGCAATAACCTTTAATATTTGCCACATTTCTCGATAAGTTAATCCTCCAGGTATTGCGTAACCGGTAGCTGGAGCTGCTGAGGGATCAAAAACATCTATATCAATAGATACATAGAGGTATTTGATTTTTGATTTTTGGAAGAAATCTACAATATTATCAATAAGATTTGATAACCCATGTTCGCTAATTAAATAGGCATCAAAATAATGAATTTTTTCCTTTTCCGAAAGTTTTAACTCAGGGATGTCAATATCACGGGTGCCAACAATTAGTAGATTTGTATTTTTAATATAATTAATATCGAATACTCTATGAGATATAGTTGCATGAGAATAAACTCCTTTATCCCATTCTTCATAAAAATCTAAATGAGCGTCAAATATTAAAACTCCAAACTCTTCTCTTTTTTGAAAATTATCACCTACAGCTTTAATAACGGGATAAGAACAGAAATGATCTCCTCCAATCATTATTGGTATAATATCTTCTTTTTGATGATAAATTTCTTTAACAAAATCCTTAATTTCTTTAAGATTTTTTTCGACATTCTCATTTTCAATAGGAATATCCCCTATATCTATCACCTTCAATTTTGGGATCTCTGTGCCCATTTCTGTAGAAAGTGCTAAATTATTTGTCACTTCACGGATTTTTTGGGGTGCTATTGCTGAATTAGGAGCTTTAATTGAGGTTAAATAATCCCATGGAATACCAAAAATAACAAATTTGGTATCCTTATCAATTACTCCTCCATAATCATAAAAACTCACACCGCTCATCTCCATTTCTATGTAATATTCACATCTGATCTAATGTTTCAATACCTAAAATGGTTAATCCTATTTTAATAATGATCTGTACACATCTGATAAGTAATAGGCGTACTTTTTCTAATTCTTCATCTTCTGAAATCACTTGGCATGAAGTATAAAAAGAATTGAACATTTGACATAGACTAAGAAGATATTGTGGTATCAAATGAATGTTATAAGTTTCTTCGACAGTTTTGATAACTTCGGGAAAATAAGTCATTTGTTTAATTAAAAAAATCTCTTTTTCATGCTTAATTAAGTCCCAATTTATATCTGTCGTTATTGATTTACCAGATTTTTTAATTATCGACTCAATGCGGGCGTAACAATATTGAATATATGGGCCAGTCTCCCCCTCAAATGAAATACTCTCATCAGGTTTAAAGATAAATCCTTTAGTTGGATTATATTTTAAAATGAAAAAACTTAATGCAGCTAATCCTATAATTTCTGCTCTTTTCCTCTTTTCAACCTCAGTAAGCTCGGAATATCGATTGTTAACTTCTGAGTAAGCTAATTGTTCAACTTCTTCGATTATATCATCTGCATCGACTACAGTACCTTCCCGACTTTTCATCTTTCCACTTGGAAGATCGATCATCCCATAGGATAAGTGATAATTATTTGCTTTGAATCCTAAAAGATCCAGAATAGCAAAAAGCCATTTAAAATGCTGGATTTGCTCATCTCCAACAACATATATACTTGTATCATAGTTAAAATCTTTTTTTTTCTGATAGGCTAAAAAAATGTCTTGAGTGATATAGATTGAAGTTCCATCGTTTCTGATTAGAATTTTGTCATCTAAATTGTATTTGGCTTTAAGTCGAGCAATTATTGCACCATCATCTAATTGTTCAAAAATGCCTTGTTCTACTCCCTTTTGTATTATTTCCTTCCCTTTTAAATATAAATCAGATTCAAAGTATTCCTTATCAAACGAAATTGAGAGTTTATTATAGGTTTTTCTATGTCCATTTAGAGCCCATTTATTCATTTTGTTCCAGAGCTCAATAGTTTCCTTATCTCCTTTTTCCCATTTTCTTAATAAGTCATATGCCTCTTGCTCTAAATTCTGATCTTTTGCTGCCATTTCACTATATTTCACATAAAAATCTCCGACAAAGTGATCACTTTTTTTATTTGGTTGTTTTCCTTGACCCCATTTTTTATACGCGAGCATACTTTTGCAAATGTGAATACCACGATCATTATTTAGATTCACCTGAAACACATCATTTCCCATATAGGTTAATAGATTAGAAAGACTTTTACCCAATAACATATTTCGAATATGTCCAAAATGGAGCGGCTTATTAGTGTTAGGGGATGGATATTCGATTACAATTCGTGCTTTTATTTCTCGTTTGTTCCCTTGAAGCTCACGAATCCTACCATAATCCTTCTTTGATTCAAAAATGGTTTCAAGAATGAACTGTGGTTTGACTTTAATATTTAGATAGGGCCCTGAAGCTTGAATATCTGCTAGATAATCTACATCTTTTAACTTCTCTTTTAATTGATCAGCGATAACGTTCGGGGCTTTTTTTTCGATTTTTGCCAGTCGAAAACATGGGAGTGCATAAGTAAAATCAATTTCAGAAGGAGGAATTTCCAAATAGGATTCAATTACTTCCGGATTAAAGTCTGAAAGAAACTTCGCTAAAGTATCAGCAACCGTCTTTTTATCTATGTAGTTCATAGGTTATTTAGGCTTATTATAAAAAATTATTACAGAAAGTTGATTGTTACTTTTATCTGTTTTGTTAAATATATCTTAAGTAGCTCATAAAATTTATGATAATCAATTTCTCTAAAAGATAAAAGAAAATGCCTCACCAGAAAAAGACTAATCAGAAGTTCCCCTCTTGGCCGATTTATAACGATCAAGAGGAAAAAATACTTTCAGAGGTGGTAAAATCGGGGAAATGGTGGTGTGGTGCACCAGAATCCCATGAAGGTAAATTTGTTTGGCAGTTTCAAGAAGATTTTGCTAAATTTCAAAATGCAAAATTTTGTATCGCACTAGCCAATGGAACTGTTGCGATTGAATCGATCTTATTTGCTTTGGGTGTTGGACTGGGTGATGAAGTTATTGTCTCTGATTATACCTTTGTCGCATCCGCTTCAGCAGTGATCGCAAATAATGCCATCCCTATATTCTGTGATATCAATCCTGAAACTTTTGTAATGGATGTCAATAAATTAGAACATTTAATTACTGAAAGGACTAAAGCCATAATTCCCGTTCATCTTGGTGGTAATCCCGTTGAGATAGATACGCTCATAGAAATTGCACGAAAAAATAAGTTATTTGTTATTGAAGATTGTGCGCATGCTCATGGTTCTAGTTATAAAGGCAAAAAATTAGGAAACTGGGGTAATGCGGGAAGTTTTAGCTTTCAAGCTTCGAAAGTACTAACGAGCGGAGAGGGTGGTGCGATTATTTGTAACTCAAATGATTTAGCAGATAAAATATATAGTTATATTGATTGTGGGAGGAAAAAAGGAAGTGGTTCATATGAACATTTTTCGTATGGCACAAATTATCGTATGACAGAATATCAAGCAGCAATTCTTCTTATTCAGATGCAAAGGTTTAAAGAACAACATAAACTTAGAAATGAAAATGCTCGCTACTTATCTAAAAGATTGAATGAAATTGATGGGATAAAGGTAATGAAACCAACTCAAGGGACCTCTGAATTGGGTTGGTATGTATTCCCTTTTGTATTTGATCCAAATAAATTTGGAGGAATAAGTAAAATGGAATTTAAGAGGAAGCTCCAAGAGAAAGGAATACCTTGCGTTAACAATTATCCCCCACTACATACCCTAACATGTTTTAAAGAAGTGAAATTAAAACCGGGTATAAATTATTCAACTGCAAACTGGGGTGGGAATAAAAGTGATGATCGATTTTTTCCCATAGTTTCAGAAATTTATTCAAAAAGTATTGAATTCCCTCAGGAATTATTGCTTGCTTCTCCTGAACAACTAGATTATATAGTGGAGTTTATAAAATTGCTACTAAAATAA
Organism: Promethearchaeota archaeon; assembly: GCA_016840165.1. Classification (GTDB taxonomy): domain Archaea; phylum Asgardarchaeota; class Lokiarchaeia; order Sigyniarchaeales; family SOKP01; genus SOKP01. Next base: position 1,568 of record JAEOSU010000096.1, on the reverse strand, counting down.
AAAAGCTATTTCTAAAGAGGTTGTACCTCTTCAATTCTTTTAGTCTCTGCACTTTTGTACATTGCCTCGATAATATTTAATATTTTTAATCCGAAAGAACCATCAGTAAGAGGTTTCTCTTTCTTTACTATACATTCAAGGAAATATTGTATCTCTTGCGGATACCCGAAGGACCATGTTTCAGAAGGAACGGGATAGGTCCAACCTTTAGTTGTCCCCACCTTCTCTACGGCATAACCATAACCCTTTTCACTATATACGCTCAATATGTTTGAAAAAGTAGGTGCCACCTTAATTTGCCCCTCTGTTCCATATAATTCAAATCGCATATCATAACCCCCTGGAGCAGTCCACGACTCTTCGATTGAAATCATAGCATCATTATTAAAGTATAGGATTCCCATTGCATTGTCCTCTACTTCACATATCCCAAATTTTTCTCGATCTTTTTGAATAATTTTCGTTTGACAAAAAACTTCCCGCACTTCTGAACCTAGATACCAGTTTAAGCATGCAACGTCATGAACTCCTAAATCGAGCAGTGCACCCCCTCCTGCCTCTTTTTTTTTATAAAACCAACTAGAATGAGGTCCTGAATGTTGCTCTTTTCCTCTCCCCATATATATCTGCCCTAACGCCCCATCTTCAATAATTTCTTTTACTTTACTAAAGGAAGGAGCATAGATATTATTCTCACAATAAAAAATATGGCGATTACTACTCTTCTCTGTATCTAACATTTGCTTTCCTTCTTCTACACTCCTTGCCAATGGTTTCTCAACAAAAGCATGTTTTCCTGAATTAAGAATATCAATGGTAATTATAGGATGTAAATAATTAGGAACACAAACAGAAATCGCATCACAATCCATTTTAAGTAGATTCTCATAGTTTTTATAAATTTCACCTTGGATCTTATACTTATTTCTCAATTCTTTTGCTTCCTCTGACTTTAAGGAAGAAAGTCCCACTATTTCTACGTATGGTAATTGAGAATAGGAAAAACAATGATGTTCAGCAATAAATCCTGAACCTATGATGCCAACTTTTATTTTATCCATTTTGATCCTCTCCTTTTTCTTTCCAAAATTCTGAAGGACTTAGGAACTTTTTAATTTTACTAAATGGGCACACCGCAATGCAAGAACCGCAATCTGAAGAATTTTCAATCCAAAACTCAAAGCATTTTTCAGCATCCACATAATACTTTTTTACACCGGGATTATTTGAAATCGTAGGGCAGTCAAAATTCGGGTCTTCTTTACTAATAGCTCCTGTCTCACAAACTTCTGCGCACTTATAACAGTTGTTGCATGTATTCCTTACATGATCAATAAATTTTGTATTTGTCTTATCAGAAACTAAATTTAGATCAGTAAATATTTTGCATATCCGTACCCTTGATCCATATTCTGGTGTGATTAATAATCCATTTCTTCCTAATGCTCCTAATCCAGCATCAATCGCTAATGGTATGCTGAGAGCTGTATCATTTCCACACTGAATTGCCCGATATCCTAAATTTCTGATGAATTCTCCTAAACATGAAATAATAAATGCCATTTTTG
>JAEOSU010000014.1 GCA_016840165.1 Promethearchaeota archaeon | reverse complement strand
TATAATGAGGAAGGACTATATTATATTCTTTTATGTGTGTCAGCCCTACCACTTTGTAAGAGCTTAAAAGCGATTACCAGAGTAAGGATCCAGCAAACCACGGGGAGGATGTATACTAAATTGGTCGAAATCAGGAGAAAATAAAGGAGATAGCCTCCTTCAACTACCAGATCAAAGGGAAAAAATTTGATCCCAGTGGTTCAAAGTGGAAGTTGAGTCAACGATTACCGAAATACGTGAACAGGATACAAAAAAGGATAACATAGATTCTACTTGATAAGATAACGTGAAACATAATATCCGTCTATAGAACCTCAAAAGATACAGGAGAAGAGAACAATATTCATTCAGAACCTTTTTATCCTATAGCAATTATAATTATTGTTTCTATCCGTTAATATTCATTATATTTTTATAAGAAACCTTCAAATCCTTCTATTCTCATAAAAATATTTATATATATTAAATGGTATTGTTGAACTGAAAATTCACCAAAAGTATTCGATTTTATTATATAGGATTCTTTCAAACATCTAATTATTAATTAATTCGAGTGAAATATCAATGAGAAAAGAAATATTTAATGAATTATCTGATGAAATATCAATGTCAATCTTATTTAAATTATACAAAAAAAGAAGACCCCTATCTATTCATGATTTTAATCATAAATTCTCAATTTATCAATATAAGAAAGCTATTCAACGGCTAAGATCACATTTAATTTTGAAAACAGTTAAAAAGCAGCAAAAAAATTATTATTCCATTGATTTAAGGTATTTTAACTTAGTTGGAAAATTTTTACAATTCTATGATGAATTTAATGACATGAATAACAAAATTATAGGTAGAACTCCAACAGCTCACGATTATGATAAAACATTTACTTTTCTTTGTAACATTCAAAATTGGGCTTTCACTGGTCCATCTGCTTTACTATACTATGTACCTTTTCTTAATTTATCAATAAGCAAGCATTTCATCTGTGTTCGTAGTGGTAAGGAAAAGAAGAAGATCCTCAAAGAAATTTCAGATCCAATCATTGATATAAAAGTATTGCCTATCTATTTTATGAAGCCAAAAAAGATTATATCAAAGAATAACGTTGCTATTCTATCCCCAGATGTCTTATTTTCACAATTATTGGATAGTAATAATGCTAGAATAAGATTAGCTGCAATTTTCCTAATAAGCTATTTAACTAGTGACATTTTATTAGCTCAAGTAAACAAAAACAAAGAGAAATTAAGGACAATAACCTATCTTTTATTCGCATTAAAAGAATTTGAAAGAAATAATCCTAAAAGTTTTCTCTTGAATAATTGGTTTTGGAATATCGATCATCTTGATGAGTTTAAATTTATGGATATGTATATTTCATATTTGCAACGACCGAATAAAAAGATAAAAAAACTGAAAAATAATCAGTCGCTTACTTTTAATTATTTACGATATCATTGGAAAGCTAAGAACAGACACCTAGACAAGTGGGACTGTTTGGTACAATTTTTTAACGAAGAGGACAACAAACTTAACGGGAGTTCCTTAGAGTCTTTAATCAATCCTACTTATGGTGTGATAGATACGAAACTGTGAGTCGGTTAGAATGAAGATCCCACCATTTGATTTCAAACAAGTCGACTTAATTAAAAATAAATTGGAAGAAGATGGAGATATCAAGTGTTTTCTAATTGGGGGAACATATATTCAAGAAATAATCCCTTACTCCGTCACAAAAGATATTGATATTATAGTAACAGGGATCAGATCAGCTGATCTTGAAATTTCAAAGATTATAATCAAAAAACTTGTTAGATTGGGCTTTAAATACAAGAGAGGTACAAAAAATCCATTAAGATTCAACTCAGCCGATTTGGTGGTGGACATCTTTATCAAGAAGGTCATGGACTTCTATTTTACTGATTCAATGTCGATTAGGACTCATGAAGACAGAATCGCTCCAGAAGATTTCGTATTATTAAAATCACAGGTTTCTGAAGACCGACCGAAAGACATAGATGACATTAGTGAAATATTGTGTCATTTTAAGAATTTCAGTTGGAGAACCTTACTTGGAGAATTGGAATTGCAATTAGATTTGCTTTTTAAGGAGGAAGGAAAGGAATACACCCTTAGAAAAATCTATGATATTGGATCAAAATTCGAAAAAATTCAGCAGCAGACACCGAGATTAATTCCTAAAAGGATTATCAATAAATTATGGCAAATACATAATCGATACCAGTCATTGGAATAAAAACTCAAATAAAAGTATCTAAACTTTAAATTATAATAGTGGGATATAAATAAAAATTAAAAAACTTTGGAAATGCTTTGAAGCAGATCATAGCTCGACGAAATACCACTTTGAGATATAAATCCTCGGTAACTATCACGCTGTGGTTTTTAGCTAGATAAGTGGAGGTTTGATGCAGGAAATTATGCTGTTGGTTAGTAATCCGACGATAGAATCGAACAAGGCAAAAAAATTTGGAACCAGTGGTTCAAAGAGGGAGTTGAGTCAACGATCATCGAAATATGTGAACAGGACGTAAGAAAGGATGAGTAGAACAATTGTAAAAATTTGATATTCCAAGTTTTTTCATATAAACTAAGTGTGACCCTAAAGTACTATCCAGCCTCCTGAACCTTGGTGCCGAGACAGAAGGATAGTCATACAAATCGATGGTTAATTCATATCTGTTTTAGAAAATTCTTATACTTAATTTCACAAAAGATTTAATTACAGGAAGAAAATAACTCTTCAACCATGTTAGGGATTACTCTCATGGCTATTATTACGACTTGTCTAGCTCTTGGTCTTATCGGGGGGAGAATTACTTTTAAATCACCTAACAGAATTAAATTGGTATTGTTTCTCTTATTTTTAGCAAATATCCCCATTTTTTTCTTCGCATACTTCGGATTACGATTACCATTAGATGATATTATGCGGTCTATAATTACCAATAATGATATATACGGATTCGTTAAGAATTTTTACGCTCCAGTAACCGAAGAAGCATCCAAATTATTAGTATTTCTTCCTCTGTGTTTTTTTCGGAAGATCGATTTAGATCAATTACATTGGTATGCATTTGCTGCAGGTCTTGGCTTTGGGACTGGCGAAATCTGGTTCTTAGCGTCGGTATTGGCTCAGGATCCGTATATTAGTTCTCTCCCCTGGTACTTTCTGGTTGGATTTCTAATAGAACGATTATGTGTGTGTTTCTTACATGGTTCATTCCTATACGGTAGTATATATTATATTTTCCGCAAAAAATACGTTTGTGGCCTCCTCTCTGG
>JAEOSU010000095.1 GCA_016840165.1 Promethearchaeota archaeon | reverse complement strand
CTGAATGCCCTGAAACTTTTATTAAAGATTTTTTCCTATCTCTTATTTCAATAAATCCATGTTCATCCATGAAACCTATATCGCCGGATAGAAGCCATCTTTTGCCGTTCCACCACTTTAGATTATCCTCCTGCTCTTGTTGCGTACCAAGATAGCCAAGCATGATATGTGGTCCCGCAATACAGATCTCTCCCGTATGTTCCACTCCAAAATGATTCATTTCATGAGTCCCATCACATTTAGGCCCTGCTTCGAAGTTTTCGGAATCAAAAATTGCCCAATCTACTCCAGGCATTGGTAGACCTAACTTACCAACCTTATATTCTCCCCAAAACGGTGCAGTACTGGTCACAGGAGATGTCTCAGTTAACCCATAGCCTACCCTTATTGGACAAAAAACCCTTTCAAAAGGAACTCTGACATAATCATGAAGAGGTCCTGCTCCTGAAACGGCATATTTCATTTTTTTCCATATATCATATTTCTTCTTAAATTCTTCCTCTCCAACTGATTCCACAAAATCAGCTAACCTCTTAAACAGCATTTCAACCCCTACATAAATAATACCTTTGGGAGCATCTACTTTATTAATTGTTTCACATAAAACGTCATCGGCAGGTGGCTTAGGAAAGAGTAACATTACCATTCCCAAGGAAAGAGCTCCATTCATGACACAAGTCATTCCAAAACTATGGAAAAAAGGGATACTGCCAATTGTAATCATCCCTGACTCTAAATTAACCCAAGGTTTAACCATCATTAGATTTAAGCCTAAGTTAGCGTGACTAAGCATTGCAACCTTAGGCAATCCTGTTGTACCCCCAGTCATTAAATAGACAGCTGGATCGGTCCATGGATCTACTTTTGTTTCGATCTCTGTTGGTTGAGTAGTCTCGATAATTTTTTTCATCCAATGTATCTCATAATCGTCTGTCTTGTCAGGAATTTTATCTTTCGCACTCGGAATTCCTAATGCTTCTATTGTTGCATTATCAGCGGTAAGAAAGTCTACAAAATTAGAAGGAATTAAATATTTCACACTTGTTTTTGGCAAAATAGTACTTGGACCCGCAATATATAACATATCCATAAGTACTAAGACCTTTGCATTTGTCATAGTCAAAGAATGCAGTAACTCCATTGGTCTATACGTAGGGTTAATGCCTTGCGCAATGGCTCCAATATACATACAACCCATATATGCCACAACAAAGTTAATAGAATTTGGTAAATCAATTGCTACTACATCTCCCTTTCTAATACCTAAAGAGTCATAAAGAAAAGTTCCAAATTTCCTACTATATTCAAATAAGGTTCTTAGTTTTACTCGTTCCATATATGGACCATAACAAAAAATACACACATCTTTATCCAAAGTATCGTAATCAGCTGCTGCTTTTAAAAATGCTTCCCAGAGAGGCAAAACTTCTACATTTTCGACATCTTTCAATTGTTTTGGTACTCCTTCTGGCCAATATCCACCAGTAAACCATACTTTATTTTCATCCACTAAAAATTGTTCATCATTTAGACTTGTCATTTTCTATTCACACTTAACCTTTTTTTACCGATTAAATTATAATATTTGCAATAATAACGACTAATATAATATTTTTTGATACACAATAATATAATAATTTTCTGCTGTATTTTTCTAACCCCTAATGATATGGAATTTTTGAAATCTTATGAGGTTACGAGAGAAATTAAGACAAAAACTAATGTATAAGCTCTCTGATGAGGAGTTATCCCTACTCCCACGTGGTTTTCAGACAATTGGATCGAATATTATAATGCGTTTGAATGAAGAAATCTTGGATAAGAAAAAACTGATCGGAGAAGCTTATCTTGAACTTTTACCAAAGCTTAAAGGTGTTTACTTAAATTCAGGGAGAATTGAAGGGAGGTTTAGGGAACCAGAAAAGATCGAATTTGTGACAGGAGTAGACAATCCCCTGGTAATTCATAAAGAACATAACGTGAAGTATAAATTTGACATTACTAAAGTAATGTTTAGTAAGGGTAACATCAACGAAAGGAAATATTTAGCTCAATTAGTAAAAAAAGGGGAGATAATCGTTGACATGTTTGCTGGAATTGGCTATTTTTCTTTACCGATTGCTAAAAATGCTCAACCATCAAGGATTTATAGTATTGAATTAAATCCTGTCTCGTATGAGTATTTGGTAGAAAACGTTAGATTGAATAAACTAGAGGATACTGTTATTCCAATTCAAGGAAATTGTAAAGATAAAGTCCTTGAATTATATAATTCGGGGATACGGGCAGATCGGGTCATTATGGGAGTATTTCCTGCTCCTAAAGATTATATCATAGAAGCATTACTATTGTTAAAAGATTCGGGGACTATATATCATTATGAAGGTGTTGCTCTAAAAGAAGAGATGCATTTACTCTTTGAAGAGTTTTATGAGATCGCAAAGAATCAAAATATTTCATGTAAGTTGATGGATCAGCGAATTGTGAAGAGTTATGGTCCACATTCATTCCATATAGTTAATGATATACTTGTAAAGAAAAAATAGAAGAGATTTAAATTGATTCAGTCTGCATTTTCATTGCTCTTTCTTTTAAGACCTTTTGGACATCCATTAAGTCTTTTTTAGAAGTATAAAAAAGCGGAATCCAAAATATTGTAGAGATCGAACCAAATATTAGTGTTGACCAAAAGAAAGCTACAGAGAAGCTTTCAGTATCAGTGAACACTAGGCCCCCAATTATTGCTCCTAGAGCTCTTCCAATAGCATCAATAAAAGAAGCGATGGCTATCATACTCCCTCTATTTTCCGGGTAATTTACATCAATGACAGAAGAATACCAATTAGGTCCGATACCCATCTCAAATGCAATTCCTAATCCTAAAAGAGAGGAATATAATAACCAAAAAACCCAAAAAACACCTTCGTTCACTATAAGCGAATTAAAGAAAAACGAATTGTTGGAAAGGTTTGGAGACATAGCAAAGGCACCCATCAAAAAAGGGATGGTAGCGATGGAGCATATTATAGCAACTTTTACTCTCCCATTAATATCGCCTTTTTGGAATCTCCTATCTCCCCAGTGAGCCAAAATAAATTGACCAATGATTAATCCAAATAGTAAGGCAAATAATAAAAATACTATAACTCTTAAATCAAGAACATTTACTTTCAGTTCCAAATTAATGTACGGAAATATATAAGCCAGGAAAAGACCTACAAAAATCACGTCGAAAAAGTTCATGATCAAAAAGAAATTAGATTTTCTCGTAAATATAAACTTTAAATCCTTAATATTAATTTTATAGCTATAAGAATAATCTTCCCGAGCAAGTAATTCTTGAAAATACTCTTCTTTCCCTGCTCTTTTAGGTTCGATGATTATGAGTGAAGCAACAATTGTAATCACTATCGCAATAATTCCTAAATAAAAGTAAGGATATGTCCATGTATGAAGAAACTCAGGATAAAGGAGTTTGATTGTATTAATTTTTTCCGCAGCAGATGGTAAGGATTCTAAAGCGGAGTAATCAATCGGATTGAAAGCTAATGCAATGAAGCTGGCTACGATACTTGCAAAGGAAGAAATTAAACCCCAGAAAGCTAATGACTTTGAACGAGATTGGGGCGTGATTACATCTGCTATATAAGATATTAGAATTGGTGTTGCCACACTTGTAGCTACTGCAGCGATCAGCCTTAATAAGACTAATATCCAAAACTCGTAAATAAAAATATGAAGGAGCGCGGCTAATGACCATAAAAATCCCGCACAGAGCAAAATTTTCCTTCGATTAATTTTATCCGCTAAATATCCAAATATGAGAATGGAAATTCCATGGATAATGGTATAGATGCCAATAAGGATTCCAATTGCATCAAAATAGATATCTATATCGGCAGCAATTAATACTTCATTTGGAAGTAAAAGGGCAGCATCCATTACGAGTATTAAAATCAACAGCATTACAAAAACAATGGAAATCAATTCTCGTTTTTTCATATCCAATTCAATTCCCGATAATTATTAAAATAATTCTAATTGAATCTTATTCTATAATAAGATTTACTTTTTTTCAGAAAAGAACGAAACTTTTAAATCATTATCTAACGAATCAATAAATTACATTCTGAGCATTAATTTACTACATATTAAAAGTGTGAAATATGACAGAAGAGAATGTTGAGCGAAAGGAAAAATTACATAAACGCTATGAATGGCTTGATCAGTTTCGCGGACTAATAATCATATTTCTTATTATCTCGGTTATAACTTGGCCCTTAAGTGGTGATCCGACAGGAATGGGTGATGTATGGATCGGTCCTCCATTATTGAACCATGGTTTTAAATATTTGAATGGATGGCCGCCACTCATCACAATAATTGATATTGGGCAACAGATATTCATGTTTGTAATGGGATATGTTGCATATATTGCTTTTAAGAGTAGAAGAGAAAAGAAAGGTGTTGCTGCTGCTTGGAAGCATGGATTAATTCGAGTCGCGGGACTCTATATCTTAGCTTTCTTAGATGATGGACTGATTGGGGGTTTGATTCTCAATGGATCAATACCCTGGGATCAAGTATTATGGTATGGTACGTTAGCTAATTTAGCAATTGGTACATTTGCTGCCTATTTATTTACTTATCTAATGCCTAGAAATGCGGATAAACGGATCCTAATCCCAGTTGGAATAATGATAATTCATGCGATACTTTATGCCACTGGCCTATTCGAATATAAAGGCAATCCACCTTTCCCAGATGGACCATTAATTTTTCCATTCAATGCGTTTAATCATGCAGCAATAGCAGTAGCTGCTACATGTTTCTCTCAATGGTTTAAGATAGATCCTGAAAATCCAGATATCGGATTTAAAAAGCGTATACTTCCTGTTGCAACAATAATGATTATTGCTTTCTATTGTTTCGATTGGATCCAGCCCGCAGAACATCATGATGCTACAACTTCACTTGCCCTATTTGCAATTGCGGCATCAGGATTTTTAATGGCTGTCTTTTATGGATTTGAAAAATTGAAATTCAAAGTGCCTGTGTTAAGTGAAATGGGTAGAAATATGCTCTTATTATTTATATTATCATTTCTCTGGGATTTGATCATTGGTCTTTTAGACAGAGATCTTCTCACTATTAGTCCCGTCCTAACGATGCTCCTTGTAGGGGTCCTACCCATCGTAGTAGAGGCTGGAATTGCAATGTTATTAGCAAAGAAGGATATTATTATCAAACTCTAATTTTTTTTATTTTATATTAATACAGGAAAAGAAGAGATTGATCCTCTAAATATCAAGATTTTATTTATACTTCATTTTTATGCAATATATAAATAAATAGTAACTATTATTATTAAGAGAGTCATCACATTCTATATGGTTTTTAGTTATGGATAATGGAATTCAAATAGCATTAGATAATAGTCATAACAATTTATTAACTCTGGAAGCATCTAGTTATGCTGATTTTACACAATTTTTATTTACGTCAGGATATAAAATTGGTAAAATTGAATTGGGCTTTAATTCTTTAGAAAATATTAAGCACTATTCAGCAATAATTATATCTACTCCAAAAAATATTGGATTAACTGCCAAAGAAGTAGAAGTTTTAG
>JAEOSU010000094.1 GCA_016840165.1 Promethearchaeota archaeon | reverse complement strand
TTGGAAAATCAGCTTATATTCATGTATGCCAGATGAGGTTTAGTCGAGAATTTTGAAACTTTTAATACTCAACGGCTATTTTCCTAGTATTTAAAGTGTGATCTTCAACTCCAAGGCTACTATTGGCCCTCACTGTTACATCTTGATTCGATTTTAAGAATAATCGAATTAGTTTTGTTTCATGCTCATTAAATGTTAATGTCTGCAGAAATTTCGCGTGCCTATATAATTGCTCATCAATATTTAGTCTGTTATTCATCACTTTTTTATCTCACTTCAAGTTTTCTCTCCAAAAAACATGAAATTCATTATTTAAAAGCGAATAGAGACAGATTCGATTTTGTAATTTTTTATACTTTTTTACCACAAATAGAATCACATCGATTTTTGTCCTAATATCAAACTATCTCGAAATTAGGTTTTTTCTTATTACTAATTCCGCCAAATTTTTCCGATATCTGACTATTATTGCAATTGTTATTATCCCTGTAATCAAATTTGTTAATATTTTCGCATTAAAAAAACCTATTCCGATATTTCCATCTACAGCTAAAAAAAGAACCAAGATCCCAACAATCTCATAAGGATCAACAAAAGGCCATAAAATGGGATTAAATGGATGCATCGGGAAATCTAAAAGGATGTGAAATGTGTTTCCAAGCATACATGAAATTATAAGAAGAGGAGATAGTTTACAGACCTCGTTTAGTTTGGCTCTATCAACCCTAAAAATCAAAGACACAATAATTGGATATAAGTAAATTGTCGCCAGTGTTGAAATAATCGTTCCAATAGTAAGCGCACCGATTAAACTGTGTAATATAAAGTGATCAGGAAGTATACCGCCAAAAAAAAGGATTAAGATTGGAACTTCGATATCAGGAATGAAAGAACCAACAATCAATCCCGGAAAATTTAACCTTCTATTAAGTTTTGAAAGGCCCCATGCTACAGGATAATGAAGTGGAGTTATTGGCATCTCTAAATAAATAATAGATTTTTATTATTATTTTTTTTGCATGATGTTTCTAATCACTATGTACAGTATCGGATGGAAATCCGATATTTTGTAATTTTTTATGTTTTCTTACCATAAAAATTTTTTTTCACACAAAAATAATTATTTAAAGTTTTTATCATTACATATTGAATTAGAAAGTGAAGTGGAATGAATTTATTAAAAAGCAAAGAAAGTAAAAAAATATTATTATTAGTAGCAATATTAGCAAGTATTACAATCGCTGTACTGGTAATAGCTTTTGTTATTATCGAAATAAATTCCATAGATGGTCAAAATAACGGAACGGGATGAGGATGCATACTTCTTATGCAAATCTTGCAACAACTAATATAATTACATTCTGAATGATTCTTATGAAAAAATTCTAGTCATAAGAGGACAAACCCTGCAAGGTTTGAATGTATATAAAATTATTAATTCCTGAAATTATATATATCTTAAAACTGTAATAATTTTAGTTTAAAGCTATGTTTGGCAAGATTTTCCAAGTCCTTAATAAATTCTTTAACCTTCAGATTTAATGAAGGATCAGGATTTTTTTTTGGCTCACAATTTACAAAATCTAAAGAGTTTTGCTGATGATGAGAGTTATTTAGCAAAGATTAAACCGCATTTCAGTTATTTAATCTTCAAAGGATTAAGCCAGCCGCTTCACTCTTCAGTAGTAAAATATCCTCAGTCTATGTCTTATTTTAAAGAATATCTTGACTTTATAGAAGATAAAACAACTGTAGATGAAATCATAGCGTCTCTAACTTTTATCAATGAAGAAAAGCAAAAATTTGGAGAGACGGCGCTTACTAGACCAATTAGCGAGGTTTTAAAACTTCATAATTGGATCTTTTTCGAGAAACTCAAGCAAACTTCTAAAGGACAATATCGGATTTATTTTAACGACTGGGCACTAAAGAACTCGCAAATTATAGAATATACAATCAAAACTATTTTTAAATTATTGCTACAATTAGAACTGATTACCAAGGGAGTAGGTAAGGAAGATATTGATGAGCTAATGGAAAAAAATAAAACTTTTGGAATGATTCTTCATTACTTCGATAGCTATGGCACATTTATCCATCTTGAAAGATTAAGAATTTATCGAAATGCTGTGTCTCATCCCGGAACAGAATTCATCTATGATGCTAACATTAACAAGAGAAAATTGAAATTTGAAGATGATTATGGTTTCTTTGAAGTTAACATTGATGAGTTTATCGCCGATTTCAAAAAAGTGCTCATCTTTATTGCGACCTTTAATTATATGGTGGCAAATGAACTTTTTAAGGTAGAAAATGATGGGAAAACGGTATTTCAAGTTAATTATGAATATGCGAAGAAAAATGGAATGAAACAGTTTTGGAGTTGGGCAACAGTACAAATAACTAAGAATCGGTATTATAAATACTTTCTAAAAAAATTATAAATTTATTTTATTATATCTAATTCCCGAAGCCTAATACGAATCGCATCCTTGATCAAATCTGCCCGTGAGGTGTAACTGTTTAAAATACTCGATGAGTGGCGGCTTTTTAATTATGAAGAATATAAATTTCTCGGATTTTTGCATACTCATCCAATGAGTACCTCAAAATCAAGTAAACAAGATATGCAATTTGGTAAATTATTAGAAAATAATTATAGCTCCATATTATTCATCATAATTGGAAAAAATAAGTATTTACGATGTTATTGTTTTAATCATTATTCTATAGAGTTAATTGACGGAAATCTTATGTACTATAACCTTGTATCAAAGTAAATTATAATATCTTCATAAATCATTGCCTATCTTACAAATTACTTCATATTTTTTATAATTAATTTTTTCTCTTCTGCATAATAAGGTTTGATCTATTTATTTCAACTAATATATAACTAATATTAATTAATATATTAACTTATAATAGTAATTAGAATTAATTTAAGGAAAAATACTATTAATTTGAAAAAGATTGGAGTATAATTGGTGAATTCTAAAACAGAATTGATTTTTGGTTATGGCTCACTTATGAGTTTTCGCGGTCTTTATAGAAATATGCAAGGGAATTTAAGAAAATTAAAAATTTTGGATGCCTTTAAAGCTCAAATTAAAGGAGAACGCGGTTTTGCCAAACCCTCGATTAGAAATATTTGTTGTATGGATATTGACAACTTTAATTTTAAAGGAAGCCTTATTGAGAATACCCCAATTCCCAGAAACATAGAAGGATTAGTAATTCAAATCAATCAAGAGGATTTTCCTGATTTTTGTACAAGAGAGGGATATTTTAAAGGAGATGAGTTGGTTTCTTTCTATTCAAATTATGATAGTATTGGAGAGGGACTATGGGATTTATTTCAGGTAAGTAAAGAAAATAATCCTAAAAATTCTATAATTGAATATAGAAGAAACTTAAAAGAAAAGGTTTCCTATACATCAAGTCATTATATTCCTCATCCATTAGAAATTGAGAATTTGGGATACGTTATTACATTTATCGCAGCGGGCAAGTATGGAACAGGTAATTCAGAACAACTTTCGCGAAAAGAACAAGAAAATATTTTTAATTTGATGAATGGAAATGAAGTATTAAGTAAAGAAAAAGTAAATAGAAAGGAATTTTTGAGTTACGTACTGGACTGTTTATATGGTGGGATTCATGGGATTAATATATATGATATTATAGAGCTAGTATCAGGTAATTTAAAATTTTTGAATGATCTACTAAGAGAATTTACTAAAGATTCAATAAATACTGAAAGAGATCTATTTGCTAGTAATATTTTCGATGATTTAACAACATATATAAATAAATTTGGAGATTTAGATCAAAATTTAAAACGTTCTGGGTTAGCATCAATATTGGACCTTGATAAAATTTAGACAAACAGAACATAATCTTTGTTTATGAATAGGTATAAGTAATTAGTAATGTCATTGAAAAGAAAAAATTGACTTAAATTCAACTGTATTTAGGCAGACTTTTATATATCGTGGACCTAATGCGATTTTTGTCGGTTTAATGATTTTAACTTATAATTGAATATATCTACACAAAAGAATTAAATATTTGGAATAATAAATTAACATAGGACAAGAAAAAGAGTATGCAAGTAATTAACTGAAATCATATGTTAAATGATAAAGCTTTTAATATTATTCATATTTCTGATTTACATTTTGGAGAAAAATCCATTGCTCGAGATTCAGGTTTTGGAAAATCCTTTGAAGATTTTTTTACTCTCTTAATAACTACAATAGAAAAGATAATGCAAGATTATTCCATTAAAATTTTAATTATCTCAGGAGATATTTCTTCGAAAGGTGATATGGATCAACTTCAAAATAAATATCTTATGGAATTTTTGCAAATATTCATTAAAAGGAGTATACCGATATGTATAGCCAATGGAAATCATGACTTAGATTTGAATTCAATTGAGTCAAAATCTCAATTTAAAGAGTTTACAAATTTCTTAAAAAAGAAAAAAAAAGAATTCAATGTGAATTTATCAAAAGATTTTAGGAAAAATCAAGTTAGTTTCAAATATTTAAAGGATTATAATTCTATTTTCATTGCAGTAAATTCATGTAAATATATTGAAAAAAGACTTATTAATGACGAGATTAGGAATTTAAATGTTGAAGATAGAAATAAGTATTTGAATCAAAAATATTTAGATATTGGAGTGTTATCAATGAAGGATTTATCAAACATTTTAACGGAATTAGAAGATAATTTTGGAAAAATCCAATTTAGTAATATGAATAAATTTCTAATATGTCATCACTCACTAAAAAACCTTGAAGATAACAAGATAAGTATTAACTTTTTAGAAGAAAATGATCTCCACTTGATTTTCAGTGGGCATGAGCATAATTATTATTATTGGAATAATCAAATAATAAAAAATATTGGTGCTGGGTCTCTTTTAGTTTACCTGGAATCAAGGAAAAATAATATATCTTTAAATGAAGTACCTATTCAATTTAATATTTATGCCATTAATGTTTTAAAAGGTAAAATTCAACCAATTTTGTACTATTATAATAAAGATTGTAAATGGGTTTCAGAAAGTAGGAAAATTGTAATCTTTAATCCAAAAATCTATTATCCAATAGAAAGTTGGTTTGAATTTCACCAAATTAGAGAAGAAAAACGGAAAAGGATAAAAACAAATCAAATAATTGGCGTTTATGAAGTTAAAAATAATAAATCAAGTCCATCCTTAACTTTTATTGATAAAAATGGAACCACTTTTAATGGATTTCTTATTGAAGAAACAGATACTCAAGGTTTTATAGATCAAATAAACAAATGGTTTATTGAAAATTATAATTCTATAATATCTGGTGAACTTAATCCATTGATTATAAAAAATACAACAGAAAATAGATTTTTTAGTCAATTGCCAGAGGAATATGTAATCTAATGATTTATAGCATAGATATTAAAATTAAATGTAATAATTGATTGGAATGGAAGATTTTAAAAATTATATAATAGAATATATAGAAGAGTATCAAAAGGGCTCCATAGAGGATATCATTAGATATTTAATTGAAAAAGAAGTGATTGTTCAAAATTTAAAAGAGCTAAAAGATTCAATCGAAAACTTACTAAAAGAATTGACAACCAATAAAAAAATTAATTACACACCTACTAATCAAAAGTTTGTTTTATTACCTAAAATAGATTATGATTACTATCCTAAAAAGAATGAATTTTCATCATTTCAAAACTTAATTTCCGGTCAATTTATAAGCCTTGTTGATGAGAAATTACGTTTAAATTATGAAGATTTAAGTAATTATCTTTTACAACGTTTAAATCCTCTCGGAGTATTTGAGATAAGTTCAGTAGATAATAATAAAAAAATATTAATGGCATTATTTGAGAGTTCTCTGATCCAAACTCATTTATCTATTTCTAATGACTTATTATTGATAAAATGTCAAATGAAATCAATAATTAAAGAATCAGAACCAATTATTTCGTTTATCTCAAATCTTAACAAGTCTTTTAAAAAAGTAAAATGCGCTTATATACCTTTAAACTATGGGATTTATTTGATCTATAATGTAATTGTAGATTTCATCAAGGATAACAATTTGAACATTAGTTTGAAAATTGATTTCCTTGAATTTAAAGATAAAATGGAGGGATAAATAAGATTCTTTATACTAATATAGTCAAATTAAAAAAGATAAAAAATTCATCGATAAAATTATATATCTACAATTTAGGAGATATTGAGAATAATCGATATAGATTAATTGGCTATTTAGTAAAAAAATTACGAAAAGATCATAAAAGAATAACAATTTTTCAATATGGTAACTCAATTATCTCAGATGAAGACATTTTAGATAAAATTAAGTTAATGAAATTCATAATTAAAAATAAAATAATTATTAGTTCTAATCACATCCAAAAAAGAGAGATTAGTCTAAACAATGCTCTAAAAGATACAGAAATAGAAACACTTTTTTTGAGGTATATCGCAGAAAGAATAGCTGTTGTACTAAGAAATAGAGAAGATAATTATATAGTTTATGAAGAATATGGGAAAAATGTTTATCAAGCAACATCTCCAGAAATTGATGATAAATTTGGGATAATACATATACATATGGGTTTTCGGTATAAACCTATACTTTTAAAGTCTGGAGGAAATATTGGGATAATTATTGAGCCAAAGTCAAAATTTTTTTCAGAAAATACTCTGAGAGATTTATGGGAAGACAACAAAATAAAATATGATAACAATAGGAATACTGAAAAAATATGTTGTGTAGTTAATTGCCCAGATTACCTAAATCCATTTGGCACTTGTGATCTAAATTATCCATCTTATTTTAGCAATATTAAAGATTTGAAGATTGTAAATGAAAAACCTAGCAAAGCTACAATAAATTTATTGGAATTTTACAAAGATGAGAATATCTGTCCTACGAAATTATTAAGTGAGAAAATAATAGATAAAGAACCATTAATTCATAGGATCTTTTGGAGTAATCCCGAAAAGGTTTATTCTTATCCATTAGAAATACTTAGGATTGTACCTATAACTAGTGATGCTGGTTCAGATGCAAAAAGTCTCATGAGGAAAATCCAACCAAAACCGTTTGAAAGGTTCAAAAGGATTAAAGAAGAATACATGAATCTCATAACAGATCTTAGAGATTTAAATTTTCCAATCATTCCTGAAGAATTATTAGATACTAGGTCATCTGATATAGTAAAGGTTGATTTTGCCAATCCTACGTATTTGCTAAAAAATGAATATCCTACCGAATTTCCCTCAATAGAATATAATGATATAGGTTTCTATAAACAATCTTGTAACGGGAAAGATACTCTCCATTTTCATTTATTATATTTCAAATCAGGTAAAGGTTTAGATATAATTGAAAATCTATTAAAAAGTTCAGAATCCTTATATAATAACATCGAGACGTATAAATCATTCTCTAAAATCGAAAACATTCAATTGACACCATTAAAAATAAAGAAATTAGATGATGTTCAAAAAATACTAAATGCTGAACAACCCAAAGTGTATCATTTTTATATTTTGATTAATGATATTGAAAATATAGAGTTGCACAATAATGTTAAATCCTTATTGATTGAAAATGATAAGCCAAATCAAACAATAAACATTAATACCTTAAATGACATAGGTTATGGGAGTTTAAGATCTCTGATTTATCTTCAGATCTATTTAAAATCTGAGGGGAAGACTTGGGTTTTAGAAGAGGTTTTTAGAAGTAATGAAATCATTATTGGTCTGAATATTAAATTTTTTAAGGATCATGTCATTGCTTCAATTTTAGTTTTTACTAATCAAGGTGATTTTATAGAGGGTAAATACCTTAATGAAAATCCAGAAATTTTTGATAAAAAACTTCTTGAAATTTTAAGTGAGGAATTTAAGAAATATACTAGTATATTTCTACTGATATTTGGTCCAGTAATTCCTAATATAGTGAAATCTATTGAGAATATAACAGATTCGAAAAATCTTGACATTGTTGGAATAAAATACGCATCTTTAGTAAGGTTATTTGAACAAGACGATAAGAAGAAATGGATGATTTATCCTCCTAAGCAAGGAAATGGTGTAATAATTAATGGAAAAAGTTGCCATATTATTACCTCCAAGACACAAATAGGGACTCCCTCTTGTATAAAAGTCCGAGTGTTAAGCACTAAATCGGATAATTTAAGAAATATTTTATCAAGAATCTTTAAACTTTCTAGATACAATCCTGCATTAGTAAAAAATGAAACAAAATTACCATTTCCATTGCATTTTGCTCGATCGACACTTCAAAAAGGGATTCAATACAATTTAAATTCATTTAGTTTTAAAATACCATTTTATTTGTAAAAATCGAGATGGTTCAAATTACCAATTTAATTATTCCTGGCTGGAGTGGAAATATCGATGTAAACAAATTAAGCATTTTTAGAGTTGATTTTAATCGAGATGATATCCCAATCTCCACCTTACAATATTATATCAAAAATGGAGAATACCAAAGTAATTTCCCATTTGGCTTATTCAAGAGTAATAGCCAATATTATATTATCAGTAAAGAAGATACAATTTTAAAGGAGATTATAGTTATCAAAAATTATATTGGAGAAGTCATTGAAGAAATAAAATTTAAAAATTTCAATGATTCTAAAGCTATCTCAATTTTTATTTATACATTGATTGATCATCTATACATTGAATATGGATTTGAAAAACCTATAGATATTAGAACCTTTTTAGGAAAATCTGCTAAGGGTAAATTATCTTACAGAAAAGAATTAATTAATACAATCTCAATTAAAGACGCAAAAAAATTTAATGAGATTAATATCTATAAATCAGTCAATCATGAAGTTTTTATCAATAACAACAAATTTATAGTAAGTTTTTTGCCCAATTATGAGATTTATGGCAATTTATTAGATTTACCACTAAGTTTAGAGGACAGGAGACTTATAGAAAATGATCCTATGTGGAATTCTTTAGTATATTTAGACTCTGAAAAATTTCTTAAAAGATTTGACGAATATTGTTCATATATTTACAATAGACTTGAAGAATTCAATTTTATTTATGAGCCTGAAATTAATTCCACATATAAAAATACTTCATTAAATTATCCTAATGAAATATATATTAACTTTATAAATCAGAATTTAGATTTGATTAAAAATAAGTCATTCAAAATGAATTTATTAGATTTTTTTAGAAATAATTTAAATTTAATACCAATAATCGAAATAGAAATTATTATTGATACATATAAGTTATCTGAAGTATCTAAACAAATTTTGGAGGATTACCTTAAAAAACTCGAGGATTCAGGTATCTTCAATATAAAAAGTAAATATTATCTTAATAATATAGACGAATTCAATTTTTCGAATGATTATCCTTATCTAGTATTAATTAATGATAAATACAAGGGTTCTGAATATGTTTATGCTACTATAAAGAGAAAGGCAGATATTTCTAAGGCTATAAATATTTCTACATTGGAAATAATTGATGATTTTGATGAGAATCTATTATTAATTTGGTTGGCATTCAATTTTAGGATTAATAAAACTTTGATATGGTATTTCAATGAACGTCCAATTTTTAAGAGAATAATCTCATTTAGTGTAATTTTTGAACCCGATTTTGATATATTTAAGGTTTCTGGTATTATTTTTAATACTATAAAACATAATTTGAAGAGATTTAAAGAAATCTATTTTAAAAAGTCAGAAAATCAAGAAAGGGATGATATCCTCAACGATATCCTTAATATTTTAGAAATAAAATATAGATTTGATTATAATAATGAATTATATATTTTTGAACAAGGTAGCTATTCTGAAGATTTTATTGAAAAAATAAAAGGAAAATCTTATTGTGTTTTAATAAGAAGACCAAATGCGCGGATTTTTTATAATTCTCAATATAATAAACTTGAAATCCCTAAGAATGGTTCTTATATCCAGTTATTTGACAATGATTTAAATCGTTTTCTATTGATAAATACAGGATATCCGGATATTCCTGAGCAAGGTCTTCCTAATCCTCTATTGGTGACAATGAGTTCCGAATTGAATAAGATAAATAGTAAATATATTTTGCAAATTATTTTTTACTTGACATTCTATCAAACAGAGAGTTTTTCTAAAGTAAATTTACCATTTTTATTACAATATAAGAAAAAAGGGCTTTTTAATAAGATACCTTATAAATATGATGAGGAAAATCCATTCTAATGCATTTTACTTTAGGCATATCAAATATTTCAGAAGCAACATGTGATAGGAAATTAATTATTTATATCATTTCAAGATTAAAGAAAGAATTCATACCTGAAGAAGAAAATCCAAACGTCTATATGAGAATTGGTAAGATCCTGCATACTATCCTTCAAATTACTTTTAAAAGAATATTCTCGCATATTGAATTTTACTACTATAGGTTAAATAAATCATTAGAAGAATCAATAAGATTGGCATTTGGATTCGTTTTGGATTATTGGAAATATTTATTGAAAATCTATTTAAAATCAAACATTCTCGAGAAATCTGAATATGCTGAATTGATTGATAATATAAATATGCAACTTCCAATTTTAGTTGAGCACGCTAAATCCCTAATATATGTAAGAAATAATTTCTTAGAAAACTCTGTAATTGATGATGAATTCAATGTTACATATCAAATTATTCCAGGAGTTTTATTGACCGGAAAAATTGATTTGGTATGTTTTAATCAAAAAGATTATAATTTTTACTTTATTGAACTAAAAACTGGAAAACCTAGTCCTACTAAACATAATAGGCAATTAAGATTATATAAAGAAATTTTTAATGAAAAACAGGCGAAAGACATAAATTTAGAATTATGGAATACGAAACCCGGTTCTCCTCAGAGAGGTTTTCAAAAAATTAAAAGACTAAGGAAATATAAGGACTCTGAATTAAGCAAGATAAAATCTAAAATTATTGAAGCAATAAATTGTAAAAATATTGAAGATTTGCCTTCTATTATAGATTTTCCCAGTTCAGAAAAAATTTGCATGTTTTGTGAATATTGTAATCATTTAAAAGTAATTTTTAAGGCAGATTCAAAAAAAAAGAATAGAAGTATATTTGATTTTTATAATTTATGAAATATTATTTAAATCACAATCTCTCAAATTAATGATTAGAGAATAAAGAAATGGTTAAATATGTATTAAATAGGGAAGAGCTTGATTGGATAGATCAAGGTCATGGATTTGCCTCGGATACTGAGGAGCCGTGGGATGATGATATCGCTGATAGCATTATATCGAAATTTAGAGAAGCATGGAACAATGAAATTTTTCTAAATAATAATCGTTATGAATTGGATTTAACTCACGAAGAAGTAGACTATATATATGGAATAATAGAAGATTTTGCTTTTGACGACTTTTACACCCAAATATATAGACATCAAGAAATTGAGGGCGATGTTAGCAATAAAGATTGGATCAGCTATAAATCAACGCTAGACCTTACAAATTCGATCTTAAATAAGTTTAAAAAGCCACCTTTAACAATTGAAAGGTTTAGAAAGGAGAGGTGCTCTGACTTAGAGGAATTAGATCAATGGAACGAAGAAAGAATCAGATCCACCTGTTATAAGCTAGGAATTCCCTTAGAACCAATTCATTTACCATATTTAAATTTGCTTCAGAAGCTAACTCGTGCTGGGATTAATATTTCAAGTTTTCTTGTATATTCCGATGATAAGCTGAACCAAGAATTTGATTTAAATTTGGATTCTCAAAAACTGGACTCAATTAGAGGGTGTTTCACAGAAATTAAGAACAATCAAGGTTTAAGAAATAAGTACACTTCAGAACTCCTAAGAAAAGAAATTAAGGAGGGAATGTTTAATGAAAATTTTCTCCATTTTTTGCAAGGCCAAATTAAACAAATATTCTGTTAGAAATTTAATTAAGAACTCAAGATGCTCAAATTACTCATTTAAAATATCGCTTAATACGGAAGGCTTTTAAATATAATCATAGATTTGCTGGTATAATTTTAAAAGGTTTCCAACTAAAGAGATAGATTATATTAAAGAGAAAGTATGGGGAAAAAAGGTAAAAAGAAAAGGGAAGATATTCAATCGTAGTATATAGAATAGCTAAGCTTTAAGTGAAAAGCATGGGATAGGTATACAAAAAACTCCTACAAATAATAGGGCAAAAGTATTTATAAAGGATATGGTTAAATTTCTCTTTTAAAAATATATCAATATCTCAACAAATATTCTTAAAACCTCAAATTATTACGAAATTGTGAATACATGCTTCCTAATCCTCAGAAAAATGTTTTCGTTTTAAAGCAATTAAATGTTTATGCCTTTTCAATCCTAAATTTTTCATTGCAAATTTAGTTTTACCTTTCGAAGATATGCGAGATATCGTCCACCATTTTAAATCCATTTTCTGTTAGACAAATTACTTTTTTCCTACCATTCCTTTCTCTTATTATGAGCCCTTCGTGTTCTAATTCTGTAAGTAAGGTCGACGCATAACTTTTATGGATCCCTAATAAATTCTGGATATCTTCAGAATAAACACTTATATCTTGTTTAGACCATAGGAAAATCAAAATTTGTTGTTTATTAGTAAAAAATCGGGGAAAATTCTTATTTTCGAATTGACTATTTATTGACATCAAATTCACCTGTAAATAAGTTTTGCAACTACCAAACTGTTGGATATATTTAAAGAAAAAATTATATACTCCATATTTTTTTAAAGGTGATTTCACCTTTTTTGCGATAGTTTGTATAAATACAAACTATAGTTAAACCAGTTTGTAGATCTACAAACTATAATCACTTAGTTTGTATAATACCAAACTAAATGTTTATATATGAGATTCACAATATATTGTAACTGCAAAGATATTGAATAGGGAAAAATCAGAGGAATCCAGCTAGTAATTGGGATAGCGTTATTTCACTTTAGAGTCTCATTATTGTTCTGTCCTCTATTTTTCCTTGCAAATATCGAAAATAATTTACTAAAAAAATCTATAAAAAAAGAGAAAAATAAAATGAAAATTAATTACAAAAAATTATCGAAAAAACGGAGACAAATATTAATCTATTCTGTACTTATAATATTATCAATTACTCTTTCTTACGTTGTAAGTACACCAGTAACCCAAATCCAAAGATTTGCGATTCATAATTTTGAAATTTATTCTGAAGATGCATCTTATGAATCAGGAAAAACACTTATATTTAGAGTCGATCTTTCGGGAGGGCCAGAAACAGTTCTGATAATCTTTGGGGATGGCGAGATTAAAGATGTTTCAGAGTTACTTGAAAATAATAATGGCTTTTTGTCGGGAGAAATCGAGCACATTTACTCATTACAAGGGCGATATACCCCTATTATCCAGGTATGGAATGCATATGGAAGATATCTTACAAAATCTCTCGACCTTACCATTCAAAATAACGAACCTCTTTTTACGTTCTCGGTTAATTCGCATTCTTCCAGCCGCTCTCCTTCTATTTCACCCTTGAAAACAAGTGCAGCTCCTTTAGTTAAGGTTTTTGAGGATGAAGAAATTAAAATTGAAGTAAATGCTTCAGAGACTCATGAAGATCTTACCTATATATATCATTTTGGTGATGCTCAAGAAACTACAACCAATAATGTAACTTATTACACATGGAAAAATCAAGGGATATATCCCGTGTCAGTATCGGTAATGGGTTCTCAAGGGGAACTACGCAAAGAATCTATGAACGTTGAAGTCCAGAATCGTGAACCTACTGCTTATTTTACTGTTGGAGGGATTAAACCTTTTCAAGTTGGCTCAGTAATAACTTTTAATGCCGAAAAAAGTAATGATACCTCTTCTGATTTAGCGTCATTACGTTATCTCTGGGATTTAGGAGATGGAGTCTTGGAATATGGAAAGAAGATATCTCATACTTACTCACATGCCGGAACATTTAATGTTACTCTTTCTGTAAAGGATAATGATGGCGAAATTGCGGTATTTTCTCGACTCATCGAAGTTATAAATACGTTACCTGAGATTAAGCTAGAAGATTTCTCCTTGAATCATACCATAAAAGAAGGGGAGCCAGTAATATTTCAGGCTAAAGGTTCTGATGATAGTTATGATATTATTGATTTACTCTATTATTGGAACTTTAATTCTAAAGAATTTAATCCCCACACTCTTCAAAGTTATATTCAAGGGGGAAATTTAAATCTCCATTACTTTGAAGATGACTTTGAAGGAAATGTAACGGCAGCGGTTCTTGATTTAGATCATAATTTTGCAGTTGACTCTACCTACGTTCAGGTTGAAAATGTAGCTCCTGAGCTTAATATTTATCAAGCCTATTATATGTCGAATATCTCTTTTAGTATCATAAGAAATAGCACTGACTCGAGTTTGAATACTTCATTTTTGGTTCAATTGCTAGGTGATAATGCCACTATGTTTCGGAATGAACTTACATTTTCTGATAATACATCTTTAACCATTACTACAGCAACCATTCCATTTCCTCTTGTAGCAGATAAGAATTGGAAAGTGGCAGTAAACACTACTTCCGATGTTGGAGACAATACAGAGTATGAAATCCAATTTAATATTATATTTTTAGATAGACAATCATATTCTTTATCGAGCGGAGGATTTGTTGTGAGCAACGATGCTTATTGGGAGCAAGATCTCTCCTTTTTGTTCTATGATGGGATTAATTTTGGGGTAAATCATCCGATAACTCTGCAAGCCCAAGTTTTTGATCCTTCTCAAGACGATGTACAGATCTCTCTTGGTCATTCCGAGTCGAAGACTGTCATATTCACTTCTAATAATTTTATCCTTCAAAACGAGTCTTTTACTGTGGATAACGTGAATTATAATATAAATCTCTTTGAGCAAAATGGTCAACATTATGCATCAGTATACGCAGAGAAATTAGCCCAAAATACATACTTGGCAAATAATTCATTCCCTGTGAATACCAATTTAGAATATCTTATAATTCCTTTAATTGATCTTTATGATATTCTTGAGAATAGAATGGGATTAACGGAAGTAAGTATAGTTGGATGTATAGAAAGTAAAAACATAATTAATGGGGATGCACTTGATGACGATGGTGGGTATACTTCAACTAACCTTTCAATCGATACACGTAAAGATATAGTTTTTGAGACGTTAAATCCTCGAATCCTTCATGATATTGGATATGAATCGAGCCCAGAGCCCTTTGGAGTTATTAGTTCGTTCTTGCCTACTGCTTATGAAGGTGAGAGAATTAAATTTACTTCAAAAATTAATAATGATTGTATAGGATTACATTATAAATGGGACTTTTCTGATGGCTATACTGTAAATGCACCTTATGCGGAACATGCGTGGCAAATGGCTGGGGTCTACAACATTTCCCTTACCATAGCAGATGCGTATGGTAATTTCCATACCGATGTAAAAAATATTACTATCCTCTCGAAGGCTCCTGAGATTGTCGGACCATTCGGGTTTCAAGCAACAGAGGGGAGCGCACTTCTCTTAGACGTGGAAGTATACGATTCCGAACGAGATGAGTCTTTACTTGAATATTCTTGGTTTGATGAGAAGAATCAACTGTTTTCTCATGAGCCAAAACCACAAGTAATTCTCGATAATGGCAAATATGAATATACACTCATAGTAACCGATTCATCAGGTACATCTAGCTCTCAGAAAATTACCATTAATGTTCATTCCTTAGCACCTCAAGTATTTATTGGTAACTATATGTATCATGGAGTTTCTTCGGATGAATATGAATTATTCAGTTCTGATGGAGAGATCAAACTCCGTGCGTGGGCTATGGATACACAATATGATATGGGTTCATTAAAATTTATCTGGGAGATCCGAAAAGGCAATAACAAATTTTATATGTATGATTCTCGAGGGAATTATTATTCAGATGTCATTTTCACGTGTACAGAAACGGGGATTTATCAAGGAAGAGTTACCGTGGTAGATCCGGAAGGCAAAAAGAATACTGCCTCCTTTAAGATTAATTCAGTTATCGATAACACATTAAATGGAATTAGCGACAATGTTGAGGATATGCTTGAACTAGCTGATGGAACCTCGGATGCGGATGGTGATGGATTAACCGATACTTATGAACAGACGATTTCTAATACATCGTATCTTGATCCCGATACGGATGGGGATGGGTTATGGGATGGTTATACTATTAACAGCACTCTCGGCGAACTCTCGGTGGATACCGATAATTTAGATTATGACACGGATAACGATTATCTTTCCGATGGGAATGAGCTTTATGGATGGAACATTACCGTGGTATACTTTGAGAACAGTTCTACATTTCATGTTTCTGCTGATCCATTAGATAATAACTCTGACTCGGATGGATTAAGCGACTATGAGGAATTCTTAGCGGGTTCCAATCCCCAGCTAAGCGATACGGACAATGATCAGCTCGATGATGACATAGATCCGTTCCCGACAAAATGGGACGGAGATGAGGATACTCTTTCAGATTACTGGGAAATACAATATGGTACTGATCCAAATAATACTGATAGCGACCAAGATGGCTTAAAAGATGGGGAAGAAGTCTATGGGTGGGGTATTGGGTTTTATACTAATCCCTTAGATGCGGATAGTGATCATGATTTCGTATCTGACTCAGCAGAGATTAAAAATTACCTCATAAAACTTGCAGATGAGGGATTTGATGATTTAGATAAGAAAGTAAATCTGACCGCATCTTCTACCCTACACTTTCCTCATCATTTCACTCAAGCCTCTGCTGCCCAGATCTCATTTGGGATCTCTTTTGGTGAGTATGGAACGAATGCAACAGGCTCCTATGGAGTTTCCGATCAAGAAGTGCTAGACTTACAAATTATTATCACGAAAAAGGATAATGGGATTATATTAGCAAACTTTTCAACGAATAACACTCGATATTTCAGCCAAGTGGTTGATGTGACTGAGATCATGAATAATATTACTCTTGGGTATGATTATTATGGGGATTATGAGATAGGTATTATATATCCTGACAATACCACTTTAGAGGGACATTATCCCGCTACGTATAGTTTCGAAGATGATACCGTTGGGGGCTTACCCAATGGTTGGACCTCATATGAAGGAAGTTATTGTGATGTAAGCGTATTAGAATCACTAGATGGACATGCTAAAATAGTGAGGTTGAAGGATTCCAATGCATATACAACGCATTTTGCTCTGATTGAAAATTCTTTCTCTTCTCAGACTAATGGTACAGTAGAGTTCTGGGTACGGAGAGATGGTTATACAGAAGAATTCCGCGTTGGGAGGATGTGCCAAGATGATACTTTAGGAATTGAATTATTTCATAAAGGAGGCTCTTTTCGCGTAAGCGAAGACGGAGGAGCAGAGTCAATTGTGGCAGATTTTGATACCGATCGTTGGTATCACATTCGCTATAATTTTGAATGTAATGGTGATTATTTTTACTTATATATCGATGGGCAGAGTTATGGCAAGTATTATTTCTATGATAATGTCACTGCTTTAAATAAAATAGTTTTTCACACGCGAGGCTGGGGAACCTATAACGATTACTATGTATTTGTTGATTCGGTGGGTTATTCTTGGGATCCTGGGTATTATGTTGGAGACAATGAAGAAGAATTTGTCAGTACATATCGGTTTTATGAAAATGGAGTTTATTGTGGTACCTATAGTTTTACCGATGATACAGTTGGGGGTCTACCTGCCGAATGGGACTCATGGGAAGGAGATTATTGCGATGTAGAAGTAATAGAATCAGTAGATGGTCATGCAAATGTAGTCGAATTATTTGATACCGCCCCTGGCCCTACCGCAAATGCCAGAATAGAAAATTCTTTTTCTCCTCAAAGCAATGGTACGATCGAATTTTGGGTTCGAAGAGACGGCTATTCGGAAATTATGGTTATGGAAGCACGAGAAGGAGACCTGTCAAGTGGCACCTCGGCTGTTAATATACTCCATAAAGGAGGCTCTTTTCGTGTCACTGAAGATGGAGGAGCGGAGTCAATCGTCGCAGATTTTGAGGCAGATCGTTGGTATCACATTCGTTATGATTTTGAATGCGATGGTGATTATTATTACTTATATATCGATGGGCAGAGTTATGGCAAGTATTACTTCTATGACAATGTTACATCCATCAGTAGCATCAACTTTCGCACCCGAGGGTATGGAACTTTTTATGATTTCTGGCTATTCGTCGATGCTATTGGTTACTCATGGGATGAACTATATAATATAGGCGATAACAGATTTAATGGCAATCCGAAGTGTTATTTGGAGTATTTTGAATTAGATTTTAGCCGTTATTTAGACCCTAATGATTCAGATTCAGATAATGATGGGATTTTAGATGGTGTTGAAATGGGAGTATTGGTAAATGGAACTGATATCATTGAAATCCAAGATTATTATGCGCCTTACCTAGTAAATGGCACTCAAGAGAATATGGAGATATTTAATGTAACTCTCAATCCAATCGGCAATTACTCTGGAAGCTTCTCATTTGAAAATGAAGAGGATGGGACAAGTGGTACAAATATCGATTTTATAGACAGTATTTCCGTAGATTCTAATTGTCAAGCATCCATTCTTTCGGAGTTTGGCTATCATAACAAAGTTTTGGAACTTTCAGATGATAATTCCAATGGCAATGTCGAGGTCTATAATACTCAATTTGAGCGTAGTAACGGAACAATCGAATTTTATTGGGCACAATCAGCGGAAGATAAATTCAGCGAGGTAATCTTCTATGACGGATCAACTATGGCAATCTCTTTAAAAATGAGAGAGAATGGGCAATTTTCATGGTATGATGGTTCTTACCATGATATAAAAGTCTATAGCTCAAATGGATGGTATCACCATAAGATTGTCTTTAACTGCAGTGCAGGAACCAAAGGCAAATTTGATTGGTATATTAACGGTGAATTAGAGGCTGAAAATATCAATTTCTATCAAAGTAATTGTGTTTTATTGGACAAATTAATGCTGAGCACAGGACAAAGTTCCGCTAATTTTGACGTATATTTTGATGCTATCGGCTATTGTTGGTATATAATCAACCATAGTTATTACTGGGAAGGAGAAAACCTTGGAGACACCATCCCTGACTCATTTGAGGTTGGGCTTTATCCGCTTTATCCTGGAACATATTCGTTTACGGGAGAAAATGGAGAGGATCAAGATGATATCGACTTTATTGACAGCTATAATAAGCCTTCAAGTACAACAATTCAAGTCATAGAAGAAAAAGATGGACATAATGAAGTATTAGAATTATATGATAATAACTATATTGCAGGAGTTGGGTATATCTATGCTGTTAATGAATTCGATGCGCAAACAAATGGTACGGTTGAATTTTGGTATCGAACCACAAATTATCATAAAATGGGGAAGATCGAATTCTTATCAGGCTCAACCTCAAAATTTAGCGTGGGTGTATTACATGAATATTTTTATTATGTGTCGGGCTATAATTGGGTAGGAACTCCAGAAAACAATAAGTGGCTCCATTTTAAAATAAAATTTGATTGTAATACGGGGAAATTTAATTGGTATGTTGATGATTCTTTAATCGCGGAGAATATTAGTTTTAGCTCTTCAAGTATAGATAAAATCAGATTAGGGACTTTATCAAATGATGGCGGATACTATAATTATTATGATGCTTTTGGTTTCTCTTGGGATCCCTTCTACGAGATTGGCGACAATAAGTATATTCAGTTTCCATCTCTTGACCATCCTGATGAATATTACCTTGAGATCTCTCAGACGGGAGAAGTTACGGACGCGCAATTAGACATAGAAATAAGTTCTGTGGGAACACCTAATGGGACAGGTCAAGTATTTATTTATTTGATCAAGGATGTTCTCAATCTTACAAAAAGTGATATCTGTTTAATGATAGATACAGTTTCATTCAACTCTTCCGCAGCGTTTAGCTATTCGAAATCGCTTGATTTAGGAGCATATTGCAATGATGGAACAATTTACGGAACCTATCAGCTCCAAATCAAACTTTATGGGACAAAAGTAAATAATTTATTCAATCTGAGTACCTTTAAGATTGAAGCCGATACGTATGTTCCCGCTAACTTTGAAGATACGGTCGGCTGGGTAACAGATCCCGCTAATAACGATACTGATGGCGATGGATGGAGCGATTACTATGAGATTTTCACCTCTGGTACCTCCCCTCTCTCAAAGGACAGTGATGGAGATGAGGCAAACGATCCAGAGGATAGGGATCCGCTCCATGATGTCATGTTGGAAATTCACCCCTATACCGGGGAATATAATAATCTTGCGATTGGTGATGGGCATGCTTTAATGCAGGTAGTAGTTGCCTTTAGTTTTGGAGAGAATGATTATTATATCGTCACTCCAGTTACTCAGGGAACTTCAGCTCCAAATATTTATGGCTCATATCAGGCATGCTATTTTGACGAGCATTATTATGTGAATATAGATGATGATACCACCCGTCAAGGAAATACCATTACCATGAACTTGCAGCTCTATAGCGTCTATCGTCACTTAGGCTCTAACGACATCAAAGGAGTTGATGAAGATGCACAGTATACTATAGACACTAGTGGGGAGTATACTATACTCTTTGAAGGTGATACAGGACGGTTTGGTTTCCCTAATTACGTACGGGTGAAGGTAAAGACCGTATATATCGAAAAAGCGAATACGTTAGCGATTTTCGAGGCAAATTCGACTTTTAATGGACATTACAATGATTGGAATCAGCATTATAGTGTGATTCAATTAAATATTCCAGGAGAAGGGCATTATCTTGGCTCTGAAAGCTTTTTAGACTCTCCTATCGGTAATTGTAGTATCGATATCGATTTCGTCACCTCTGATTCCTCTTCTGTAGAAAGCTATGTGAAGATTTATGAAGAAATTGACGGACATTCCCAAGTACTCGGTGTTTCGGAGGGAGATTCAGATCATTCCAATTTCTATCATCAATTTGATGCAGGACATGCTCACGGTTCTATTGAATGGTGGTGGTACTCAACAAAAGCAAATGGTGGAGTGCTCAATTTTTACTTACAGAATGGAGGAACTGACGTCATTCGGCTCTATATCCGTGATGGTAAAATCAAGCGATATTATGGAGGCAATTATTATGATGTAATGAGTGTAAGCTCTGATACATGGTATCGTATGCGGGTGGATTTTGCGTGTGACTCGAGCGGGTATAATGGGCTTTCCATTTATCATTATGATGTCTACGTGGATGGCGTTCAGAAAGTATCTGATGGAGGTTTTGTCTCGAATCAAGGTCAAATCAATCGGATTCAAATTAGTACGGGAGGTGACGCGTTTACAGGCTATTTTGATGCGTTTGGTTTCTCATGGGAGCCAGACTACACTCTTGGGGATAATGAAGATCACTATGATTGTTCCGGTACACCTTTTGAGTATGGAATGAATGTTATCATTATTCCTACCTCACTATTTACCCAAACCCATCTTAATGGCTACGTAGAACATGGTACTCTCAATGAGACGGTGCTTTACCATGAAGAAGAGTATATGTTCGAATTTACAGGACCGGATAGAGATGGTGAATCAGAAAAAGCGAACGCCGATGTCGATTTTGTGTTCATTCGACGGGGTATTTCTCCAGAAGACGCGCTAGCAGTCTTAGAACTAGTACTCAATGGTGTTATCAATGAAACCTTAGATGAAAGTAATAACACCATTTATATCAATGCAACGATTCATAGCTATGTCTCAACAAAACTGAATGGTACTGAAGCAACGGAAATGAACCTTCCCTATAGCGTGTTAGGGTATATCCCGTGGGTAAATAACTATACAAACTCGGCTATGGGAGATGAGCCTGACCCTGAAGGCGCATTCGATTTCGTGCTGTGGTTCTTATGTTTGGTCAATCCGATCTTGCGTGTGGTCTTGAACGCCCAGATGGCCATGACCGGAGGGAAGTTCTTTGCCTATCTTCAGGAATTTTTGGCAACGATTTTCATGAATGCATTAGGATTTTTAGCACAATTACTATGGGTTATAGCGCGAGCAGCATTATTGGTATTAGCGTATGTATTATTAGCAATTCATATTTTCATGCAGATTCTTATTTACATTACTTCAGGTATAGCATTGTTGGTTTTAACTTCCTTTATGGGGGGTTATACGGAGTTTAGCTGGAATTTCGTCGAATTTTCAGTGTATAGTAGAGTATTTAGAATGGAATCAGAAGTAAAATGGTATTATTGGGATTTCTTTGATATGAAATTTCCTTGGGTAGTTGATAAAGTATATAATAATGGGACTTTAACATTTACTACTGAGCTTGATGTTTTATTTGGGAATGAAGTCTTTAATGGTGTTAATAATTCTTACTTCGAAATCAATGAACCACAAGGCCCTCCTTCGTTGCATTGTTCATTTAATCATGTTAGTGGTGCCACCTACGAATTCTGGACATTATATGACGATAGTGGGACAGGTGATAATCCACCCGACGCTAATTATGGGGTAAGGTTACACTTAATAGCACCGAATGGGACTGCAATCGAGCCCTTAAGCATGAATGTTCATGAGGATTATCTTCCAGATCCAGATTATAGTAAGCCTGTTAATTACACTTATGTGGTTGACCTAAGTACTATATATGAATTAGATGGATTATGGCATTACTTTTTCACGACAAAGGATAATTTTAGTGATCAAATTGTATTTAAGCCAGTAGGTTCTTATCTTCTTGGGCCTTGTATCAGTACATCTGATTTATCGTATGTTCTTGAGTATTCTACAATTCAAACGAGTAAAAATGAATGGTATACTAGTGCTGGATTTAAAAATGAAAACTTCACATTTAAAACATGGTATTATGGCAGTGAAGCTCCGTCAAATGTGTCTCTCTGTCTTATTCCTGCAAACATATCTAATGGTTTTGGTGGGGTTAATAAGACAGTAGGGATTAGAAAATTTTTAATGACACCATCGGTTGTTTATCCAAATTATAGTGCAATGGATCCAGTCGAGTTCAATAAAACATTAAATTTTTCTAATCTTGGATACAATGACAACGAAATTGGGTGGTTTCACCATTATTTTGAAGTAGAATTTTCAGATGGGTCTTTGAGTTACTTATATGGTGATTCCTATGATGAATCTAATTCTTCGATTGAAGTCGATCTAAAAGGACCATATGTAGTTAAAGATGAAGATAAGCCAGTTCTTCTGGGTGTAAAATGTTATAATCTGCTCGGAGATTACTGGAGAATCTCAACAGATTATACAAGTTTTCTTTTTGAAGCAACATTCATGAGTCCTGATAATTATGATTTAATGGAAGGTTATCCTAGGATCATATTCACAGACGGGAAGGGTAGAGAAAGTCAACCCTTTTATATGGAAGATGTTATTTATGAATATGAGCTTGGTGTTTACGCTTGTGCAGCTACAGTAAATTTAGCAGATTTAGGAGCAGGGAAATGGTTTTGGAGAATTGAAGCAAAAGATGAATATGGAGTTGCTGCAGAGACGGTTACTTCAGGTGATTCTTATATATATAATCTAGGTAATCCAATAGATATGACAACTTGTTATACCTTAACTAGCTCATTATCTGGTTTCCTTCCTTTGGTTTTCTATGGGGCGGCAGCGGTAGCTGCGTGGAATCCAGATAGTTCAGCTTCAACAGTATTAACAGTTTTAGGTTGTGCTTCAGCAATTATATCCTCAATCATTATGATAAAGGCAGCAGTAGATAGCGAGAATCCATTTATGATCTTAGGTACAGCAACTGCTTTACTTCTTAATTCATTTTTCTTGTCTTTTTCTGGTGTTTTTAAAGAAAGAACAATAGACTGGTTTAATCTATTTGGAGATCTGGGTGATGAAAGTATTATGTCTTTTGCTCGTGCAAAATTCGGAAAAGGTCTCGCAAGTCCTTTAGGGAGCACTATAAAGACGGTACTTAGGTATACAGCAATTATGTCATTGTTGGCTTCTGCTTTGTCAATTAATCCTCAACATGATATGTTATCATTTATCTATGACATATCAGGGGTAGGGACGTTACTCAATATGATTTTTACTCCAATTCAAATAGTAGTCAATCTGCTATCAACGATTTTCGTAAGAACTGCTTTTGATGCAGTTAATTTAATCGATGAACCAAGTTGTAAGACTAAAGTTAAATTTGTTTCTAGGAATGTGTCTGGGACTGGTTTACTTATAGGACTATTTGCAGTCTTAATGTTTATTGAGTTTTTAGAGTATATGGGGTGATAAAAATTAAAAGAAAAATGTTTATACGAATTTTACTGGTAATAGAAAGTATATTACTAGTAGTTGCCTTTTTGGCTCCAGTTATGGCCTGGAATAATGGTGATGCGACAGGTGATTTTGATGTTTATGCTACTGATGCTTTGGTTAATTGGTGGAAGGACAGTAAACATTATGGAACTCATGATTGGATAGCAGAAGCTGCTTTAGAAGCGGTTCTAAATGATGATGATGCTAGAGCAAAATGGGTTGATAATGAAGAGAGTTTATTTTGGACAGATAGAAGGAAAATGATATATCTTATTGGTACTGAGGCTCCCGATCTAAGTAGTTTAAAGTTAAAACTAAATAATTATATTGTTCGGGGAGTTGGAGATAGGAGACGACATAAAATATACTTCTATGATTTTAACGAAGGATCGTCATTTAGTATGCAACCTCATAGGAATACAAATATTGCGCATGATATACGAAGGTACACTGAATTTGCAAAAGATTCTCTAAAAGAGGGAAGATGTGATCTAGCAGCATATTATATTGGATTTTTAATGCATTATATTGGTGATTTTACATGTTTCTTT
This sequence comes from Promethearchaeota archaeon, assembly GCA_016840165.1. GTDB lineage: Archaea > Asgardarchaeota > Lokiarchaeia > Sigyniarchaeales > SOKP01 > SOKP01. The sequence continues at coordinate 2,528 of JAEOSU010000094.1, read as the reverse complement.
CATACCCTCAAATATGATGATAATATTGAGGTATTGAAAGATGGAGTTTCACGTTCTGCTTATTGGGATTTACATGGTAGATTTGAAACTATAGTACAAAAAGCAACTAGTACATCTGGGAGCGCAAGGGATGATTATTTTGATTATGATGTAGAATTTGATGTAGGGACTTTAGATCTTGGTCTTGATTATTCTTGGCATCTGTGCAAGTTACTTGCTTACAGTACTCGATTCAATACCACAATAAGTGATATTGATGAAGCGGGTTCTAGCGTTCCCGGTGAATGGGAGGCGGTAAATTGTTACTGTCATTTTAGAGATTTCAAGAAAACTTTGCCTTCAGGTCATCGAACTACTGTAAATCATTTTGACAAGCAATTTTTTGAATATATTAATGATAGGCTTCAAGCGGGAATATTTTATGGGGCAAATCTCATCAATCACATAGCTGAAGCTTGGTCTGAATTAGGAGAAATTGGTATTTCTAAGTATTGTGAAGATTGTTCTGGACAAGGAAATACTTCTCATGCTACTTTAAACTGCCTCCGTTCATTAAGTGTATTAGTATCATTAATATTGTTCTTAGGTCTGGCTAGCATTGATGTCTTACCTATTTTAGTAGCAGCAATAGCTACTGGAGCACGTAAAAGCATTCCATTACCAATACCTTATAACATTGCATAACATTAGAGTCTAAAAAAGAATTAATTTAAATTTTTTTTTTTTATTAATAAATTGGTTAGAATGAGGATTTAAAATGTTTAATAGCAAAAAAAAGTTTTTTAGAAAACTAAGGAGAGAAGCACACTGGTATGGCAGTGGGACTCAAAATGACCCTCTTGTCATAAAAGCAACGAAAAGTTTTCCAGATAAATTATGGATTATAAGAAATAGAGAATATATTCTTTTTAAAAATTCTACTCTTAATGTAGTAGTTTTACGTAATTGCCAAAATATCATTTTTAGAAATTGTATATTTAACTCATTAAGAATATATGATTGTAGTAATCTTAAAATATTTGATTCCAACTTAAGCAATTTTTATATAGCTCATAGTTATGATAATTTAGTGGAAAATTCTAATATACTTAATATCATAAATATTAATAGTAGGGGAAACACATTCATTAATACTGTCATTCCGCTTAATAAAATAATTGGGCTTAGGAGGGGCAGTGTCCCCTTTTTTAATCAATTGATGTGGACATTCTTGTTTATAACTATTGGGGGCTTTTTAATTGGAATAGGAGCTCTCTATAAAAATTTCTTTTTAACTGGAAATTATTTCTTATTTATATCTTTAATAATTTTATTTCTTATATTCCTAATTAGCTCTGGCTTTTTTTTATTAAGGCTTATCTTTAAAATTGTAAAATTGAGGAAATTTGGACCTAATGAATTAAAAAACTAAAGAGGTACACTAAAATATATATGCAATTTGTTTTATTAAATATGTGAGGACGAAGTATGAAAGAATCAAAAATACCACAACGAGATAATATGAAAGTAATATATAAAGGTCATGAATATCCTGTTAAAACTAGAACGTATCCTGTTGTAGCTAAAATATTGCGTATTCATAAAAAGAAGATTGAGAGAATTTCCCAAATTCAAGGATTAACCCGGATAAGTGAATTAAATCAATTGTCCTTACGAGATAACAATATCGAAAAAATTGAAAACCTTGAGAACTTAGAAGAGCTCACATATTTGGATCTAAGAGAAAATCAAATTAGAGAAATTACAGGAATTCAAAACTTAACAAAACTCAAGACACTCTTTTTAAGTCGTAATAAAATAACTAAGATCGAAGGTCTTGAAAATTTAATTAATCTTGAATCTCTTCAGCTCCATAGCAATAATATAACAGAAATTGAAGGTCTTGAAAATTTGAATAATTTAACACGCTTAGATATCTCGCGAAATAAAATCTCTAAAATCAAAAACCTAGAACACCTAAAAAAGCTTAAATATTTAAATCTTTCTCTTAATCATATAACTGAAATTAATAATATTGGGCAATTGAAGTCGCTTAGAGAATTAAATCTCGCAGAAAATAAAATTAGTAAAATAGAAAATTTAGAAAATCTCACTCACCTTTATGAATTAGATTTAAGCACAAATATGATTGAGAATATTGAAAATTTAGCTAATCTGGATAATTTAGAGAAACTTTATCTCTTAGGAAATCAAATCACTTCTCTAAAAGGGCTCGAAACTGTAAAAAATCTCAAAGAGGTAAGTTTAGAAGCTAATAAAATAAACTCCATGAAAATATACGGGAGAATTGCTACTCTTAATCATCTAGATTTGGGTTATAATAACATAAAAAAGGTGGAAGATTTAGATCTTTTACCAAATCTAAAAATCCTCTTCCTTCTAAATAATCCCATACCTGAAAACGTTTTAGAAGATATCTGGAATAGATACAATGAAAAAAATTTAATGATATAGGTATAATACACTCTCATGTATTATTCGCGATTAAGAAAAAAATTAAAGGATTTCAAGAACTTAACCTCTTCTCG
>JAEOSU010000093.1 GCA_016840165.1 Promethearchaeota archaeon | reverse complement strand
TGAATTGAAAAGGCTTGTTCAAGAATATAATATAGGAAAAATTGAGATAACTGACAGTTCGGATGAGATTATCCAATTAAAACTTGGGGAACACTCCTCAATAAAGGATTTAATTAATAAAGGTATTAAAACAGAGGGAAGTTTTTGCTCATTCGAAGCAGGATTATTAGCTGGTATTGTTGAACGTATGACAAATATTCACTGTTTTGCCCAAGAAGTAAATTGTAGCTTACAAACAGGGGAAAGTTATTGTGAATTTATGATAGTATTTCAGAAAGAATAATCATAAATTGAGTTATCTTTAAAATTACGCCTATAACAATATTTATGCGTTAAAATTTAGGTAAAAAAAATTTAATTAGATTTAAATAAAGGTTATATCTTGGTAATCAGAGGAATCTAATTCTCGCTTAGCAACTCCTAAATCTCTTACTTGCTGATTTAGTTTCTTCACAGCCTCTCTCACAATTTCCTTTTTTTTTGCTCCCGTGCATACAATCCTTCCAGTTGAGAAGATTAAAAATACTGTTTTTGGATCCTGCATACGATATATTAACCCCGGAAACACTTCTGGTTCATACATAGCATATTCCATTACGATAGCAGCCATATTTAAGTCAATATTAGTATGAAGATCTCCACTTGCCACAATATTTTGTATTGTGATTTCTGGATTTGCTACTTTAATACCTGCTTTCCTTATATTTTTCACAACCTTATCTACTACTCGTTCTGCTTCAGCAGCCTTCCGTAAGCCCGTTACCACCATTTTACCGGTTGAGAATATTAAAATGGTTGCTCTTGGTTTTTCAATTCGCATAACTAAACCAGGAAATCGTTCAGGATTATACTCTACTTCCGCATGTTTTCGAGCAATCTGATTAAGATCGATTTTTTCCGTAATTTCTACAGTAACAGTTGCGACAACATTTTCTATTTTATAATCCAAATCAGACTCATAGTCAAAATCTTCCTCTTCTTCCCCCTCTTCTTCTTCCTCATCTTCTAGATCGTCAAATTCATTTTCTTCTTCTGCCATATTCAATCATAAATTGATAAATGTGATTTATATTCCATTATAAAAAGATAATTTTCATTAAAAAACGTAATTTTATATATAATTTTATTTAAATAAACTATCATTTATAAAGACATTTATAAATAATCATTTATAAAAACCACTTTCTAGATAAAACCAGAAATTTAACGAAAAAAATGTAAGATCTTGGGTTTTTATATCATTTATTGGTTTAAATTCTTATTTAAAATTACCTTAGTAAGTTCTATGAACGCATCTTCTACATTTGAACCAGTTTTTGCTGATGTGGAAATATATTTCATATCATAACTTTCAGCAAGTTCAAGAGCTTCGCTGTCTGAGACTTTTGTATTATCTTTTAAATCAATTTTATTTCTAATAAGTACTATTGGCTCATCTCCTCGTGCTTGTTTGAAATCTTGTATCCAATCTTGAAGTTTTTCAAAGGTCTTCTTTTTAGTTGTATCAAATACCAATAAAGCACCATTTGCACCTTCAAGATACAATTTTCTCAAACTCTTGAAACTTTCCTGCCCGCCTAAATCCCAGATCTGAGCAGATACATCTCCATAATCCTTCAGCTTAAAATCTTTTTTTAATAAGTTAACTCCAAGGGTGCTTTTATAATTCTCTCTGAATTTATTTTCAATAAATCTATATACTAGCGAAGTTTTACCCACATTTGCTTCCCCAAGTAAGCAAATTTTTATAATATAATTTGGTTCTTGCATAATTTTTTCCCTTAATTAATAAAATTGAAGTTCATATGATACTTTCATAATAAAAATATTCCTTATTAATAATTTTCTTCTTTTATTTGGTAATTAAAATTCAGTAAGAGATTATGAAATAATTTGAAATAGGTGGGTTGTTTTAGAACTATTAATAATGAGAAATCTCTATTTTGCGGTTAATAGCTATAATACTATTTAAATACTCTTCATAAAGCGCCTCAATTAAGTTAAATTCTTTAGCTTTTTTAATTGCGAATAGAAATAGGTGATTTAAGGTATAATGGTGATTATTTTGATAGATATCTCTCTTAACCTCGAAGCGATCACTATTTTGATCGATAAAATTGCATAAAATATAGCGGTTCTCTTTTTTCAAATTCAAATCATTTAGCAAACCATACATTCTTAAGATTAGGGGACTCGGGAATTTTATGTCTTGATGAAGTAGAGAATTAAAAAGACTGAGATATTTATTTCTCTTTAAAGTTAGCGACATAAATAATGTATTGAAATAATACTATATTTTCACGAATAATATCTGGATATTATCCTCTAAGTTATTAAAAAGCATAATCAAAACCTTTGTACTTATTTAGAGGGGGGGTATATTCGTATTCTATATTTGAAACTTCGGCGTATTTTGGTCCTTTTTTAGCAAATTTTAGAAGTTGGGATAGATTTTCTTCTGTACCTTCAGCTTCAATGTATACACTTCCATCAGGCATATTTTTTACTATGCCCGTTAAATCTAATTGACGAGCAACTTTTCTTGTTGTGTATCGAAAAAAAACTCCTTGAACTAGACCGTATACTTTTATTATAATTCTACGCATAAATAAATGTAAGAGAAAGGAGCATTTAATTTTTAGCCAATTTTCTCATTATTCTTACATTTTCTTCTAAATCTGCTTGCGTCATTTTTGGATGAATATCTAGGGCAAAAATTTCTGTGGTAATCAATTCTACGTTTGGTAAAGAGACTGTTTTATAATCGATTTCCTTTCCATAAAAAGGGCAAGACCACGGACAGCCTTTTGGGTAGGCTATTTTTTCTTGAAAAAGTTTTGTCTTATAAAGAGGTTTTGGATACAAGACCTTACTTTTAGGAAAACGCTCTATAAATTGATTTTTATTTAATCCTATTTCTTTAGGATTGATTCTTCCAATCCAGTAATTAAAAGCAGGTTTACAATATTCCGGGACAAAAGGAGAGCTTATTCCTTCAATCTGATCCACGGCATTACTAAGAAACTCAGCATTTCTATTTCTTACCTCAATAAATTTAGGAAGTTTTTTTAATTGAACATTCCCTATTGCTCCTTGAATCTCAGTCATTCGATAATTATATCCTAGGCGATTATATACATACCATGATGGTTCTCCATGATGCCTGATCAAACGACATTGATCTGCTAATTTATCATCATTAGTCGTGATCATCCCTCCCTCACCAGTGGTAATATTTTTGCTGGGATAAAAACTAAAGCATCCAAGAGTTCCTAATGAGCCTACTTTTTTACCATTACATAGGGTCCCAATCGACTGAGCGGCATCTTCTATTATATGGATAGCATCCCTTTCCGCTATTTTTTGAAGTGATTCCATATCGGCGCTGATTCCAGCTAAATGAACGGGGATAATTGCCTTTGTTCTATTAGTGATCTTTTCTTTTACTGATTCTGGATCTAAAGTGTAGGATTTTGGATCAATATCAGCAAAAATAGGAATAGCATTATTATGTAATATTGAACTTGCGGTGGCGATGAATGTAAATGGAGGAACAATAACTTCATCTCCTGGACCAATATCTAACGCTGCAAGGGCAATATGGAGAGCTGCAGTACCGGTATTAACCCCAATTGCATGCTTAACACCAATATAATTAGCAAAATTCTCTTCAAATTGTTTTACATAGGTCCCATGAAGTAATGTGAGCATCTGAGACTCCATCACTTTTATTACAGCCTCTTGTTCTTCGTTTGATAAATTCATTGGTAGGTTAACTATTTGAATAATTATGTAATTTATGTAAGTAAATAAAAACACCTATATGAATCTGATTATTGAAAATTCACTGATTAGGTTTTTTAAAACAATAAATAGTAATTATCTTTATTCTTATCATAGGCAACGATTTGGTTTTGTATGAGGGTTTCTAAGACTTCATTGAGCCATCTTTTACTTGTATTTACTGCCTTCTTAAGCTCATCATGTGATAATTCATCATTAATAGCTAATAAAAACTGAATTTTACTTTTCACTTTGAGATGATCAGAGTTTACTATTTTAGCAAATTTTTTTTTCAGATCATATTCTAAGGTTTTGAGTTGAGCAACTTCATTGCTCAATTTAGCGATTACTTCATCTCTTGTACGAAAAACTTTAAGAGATAAGTTAAATATTCGCTCTAAATGCCATCGAAGTTCCTTTTCTTTTAAATCTAATTGTAATTCCTTCTTAAATTCATCTAATATAATAGTATAGTCAGAACTATCGTCATATTTATCTAAGACTAAGACTATGATGATATCTTTCTCTTCGTTATAATAAGAGATGGAACTCCAATTTTTTTCTTCTATTGTTATGTAGGATTCTATAAAATTATGTGAAATTTGAATTTGTTGGACAATATTGTCTGGAATGTCCAAAACTTCGGGATATTTCATATAAATTGTCCCGCCGATTACCTCATCCCATTTAATTAAAAAAACACCTAAAGGAATAGTACATCACCAGTAAATTCTTATAGCCTACTTTTAAATTATAAAACTCCTTCTTAATAAATTTAATTTTTAGATTTGTTATTACGGATAGAATCGACAACTAATAAGCTTGATTCAATAGAAAGCAAAATCATTTATTTTCAATGGTAATCTGGATTAAAAGATAAATATAATGAAAACCATTCTTAAGGTAGTGATCTTTGAATGTCTGTGTATTACGTATATATCTTAGAAACAGTATCAAAAAAGAACAGAAAGTGGTATTATACCGGATATACTAATAATCTGCATCGAAGAGTGGAGGAGCATAAAAAAGGAAAGGGAGCACGCTTTTGTCGGGGAAAAAAAGAAATTAAACTCAAGTATTTTGAAACCTTTAGAGAACGAACTGATGCAATGAGAAGAGAATTAGAAATTAAATCGCTCTCAAGAAAAGAAAAAATTAAACTAATAAAAAATTTTAATGATATTGACCGAATTGATGCCTAAACGAAACTATCTTATCATATTATGTGGGCTGCCCGCTTCGGGAAAATCTACTTTTGCACATAAATTTAAATCTATATTGGAAAATGTTAATGATCAAGTAATAGTAAGTATAGTTGATCCCGATAAAATCAGAAAAAATTTATATTCTAGCAATTTTAATTATAAAAAGGAAAATATTGTACGCAAGAGAAATCTAAAAAGCTTACGAAAAGCTCTGAAGGATGGAGATATTGTTATTAGTGATGATTTAAACTATTATTCGAGTATGAGACATGATCTGAAAGAAATAGCCAAGAAAGTTGATACTCCTTTCTATATCATCCATATTTCTACACCTGTTGATCAATGCGTTTTATGGAATGAAAAGCGCGGGAAACCAATTCCAAATCAAGTAGTACAAAATATTAATCAAAAGTTTGATTTTTTCGATACCTATTCATGGGACAAACCAATCGCTAGTATTAATCTTTCAGAAATTACGAATTTGGAGGCGAAGATCAAAAATTTACTCAAGATAATTGAACAAGATATTAAGTTAACTTCAGAGCAATACCAGAAGAGATCATTAAAGAAGAAAAAGAATCTATATAAGGAGGACTTGGATCAAATCACTAGAAAAATTGTGAATCAGAATATAAAAAATTTAAAGGAAACTTCATTTATTCCTCAAATAATTAGGTTAAGAAAATTATTCATTAAGGAAAATCTAAATAATGAAATGAGTAATTTAGACATCGCAAATAAGTTCAAAATCTTTTTAAGAACTCAATTAAAGGAAGATAAATTCAAGTCTTCTTTTGAAAACAATTTTAAAAAATAAGGAAAAAGAAATTAAAGTAGTATTTATTTTATCTATTTGATTTGAAAAAAATGTAAGATTTATTACAATGTCTATTAAAAATACAGAACAGAACAAGATTAAATTAAGAATTGAAGAACTTGATAAAAGTAGAAGCGGAAGATCATTGTGTTATATTGATCAGCAAGTTCTTGAAAAATTAGGATTAACCACTGGTAATATTATTGAGATTAGGGGGAAAAAGAAAACTACAGGAATAGTTGTTTCAAGTATTGCTGATAAAGGAAAAGGAATTATACGTCTTGATGGAATTCAACGTTTAAATGCAGGAGCAACTATTGGTGAGTATGTTACAATAAAGGAGGCTAAGGTATATGCTGCTGAAGAGATAGAATTAACTCCAACTAAACCTGATATCGATCTGAAACGACAAGCAGATGCGATAAAAGCAAAATTGATAGATAAACCCGTTGTTATTGGGGATATTGTTGATGTATTAGGAGCAGTTTATCAAAAGAAGGATCCTAGTAACCCAATGGATTTTATGGGAATGTTTATGAAATCTCCAAAAAGAAGACCTACATTAGGATTACTCCGATTGATTGTAGAAAATACCAAACCTCAAGATAAAATCGTGAAAATTACGAGAGATACTCGAATTAAAGTTAATAGACGAGTTGCTGTCTTAAATGTTTCGGGAGGAGTGGTTACGTATGATGATGTCGGTGGCTTAATTGATGAAATTCAGAGGATAAGGGAAATGGTTGAATTACCATTAAAACACCCTGAATTATTTCATAGATTAAACATTGATCCTCCAAAAGGAGTTCTCTTTTATGGACCATCTGGTACGGGGAAAACTCTAATGGCAAAAGCAGTATCTCAGGAATCTAATGCTCATTTTATTATTATTAATGGCCCAGAAATAATGAGCAAATTCTATGGGGCAAGTGAAGGTCGATTAAGAGATATTTTTCGAGATGCAGAAGAAAACGCCCCTTCGATAATTTTTATAGACGAAATTGATTCAATCGCCCCAAAACGGGTTGATACCTCTGGTGAAGTGGAAAGAAGAGTTGTTTCTCAATTATTATCTCTTTTAGATGGCTTAAGAGGAAGAGGTGAGATAATTTGCATAGGTGCAACCAATAGAATTAATGCTCTCGATGAAGCACTGAGGAGACCAGGTAGGTTTGACCGTGAGATAGAATTTGGGGTACCAAACTTTAAAGGAAGAAAAGAGATTTTTCAAATCCATACAAGAGGCATGCCAATTGAAGATGACGTGGACCTAGATAAATATGCCAATATAACGTATGGTTTTGTTGGTGCAGACATAATGGCAGTTTGTAGAGAAGCAGCTATGTTTTCGTTAAGGAAAATATTGCCGAAAATTAATTTGGATGAACCAATCCCCAGTAAAATAATTCAAGAATTAAATATTTGTAATGAAGATTTCATGCAAGCTATAAACATGATTGAACCCTCTGCTATGCGAGAAGTTATGGTAGAAGTGCCTAATGTTTCTTGGGATGATGTTGGAGGTTTAGAAGAAATTAAGAATGAACTAAAAGAAGCTGTCGAATGGCCACTGAAGTATCCTGAATTATTTCAAAAAGCGGGAATTAGACCACTAAATGGAATTCTTCTTTTTGGTCCACCTGGTTGTGGAAAAACTCTTCTTGCAAAAGCTATCGCTACAGAATCACAATCAAACTTCATCTCGATAAAAGGTCCTGAAGTATTTTCAAAATGGGTTGGAGAAAGCGAAAAAGCTATAAGAGAGATTTTTCGAAAAGCTCGTCAAGCGGCTCCATCGATCATCTATTTTGATGAAATCGATTCAATATCTTCAGGAAGAGGTGAATACGCTGGAACACAAGTTTTTGCTTCAATTGTAAACCAAATATTAGTTGAGATGGATGGTATTGAAAATCGAAAGGGCATTGTGACTATAGCCAGTACGAATCGCCCTGATCTGGTAGACTCTGCATTCTTACGACCTGGAAGATTTGATAGATTAATCTATGTCGAGGCGCCAGATTTTGATTCCAGAATTAAAATTTTAGAAGTACACAGTAAAAATATGCCCTTAGCTGAGGATATTTCAATCAAACATATCGCACAATTAACACAAGGTTATAGCGGAGCTGATTTAGAAAACTTATGTCGTGAAGCTGGAATGCAAGCAATTCGAGAAAAGATGGAGAAGTTTGATAAGATCGAATATAGACATTTTGAATTTGCCTTAGATAAAATTAAATCTACTTTGCCTACAGAGATAATCCAAAGATACGAGGCAATGGCAAAAGAAATTACAGAATCTCGAAATATAAAAGAATCAACGGTAGATTTCTATAAATAAAAAAATTCTACTTTTTCTTTTTGAATTTTTATAAACTTATATTTTACTAGGTTTCAAAACTATTTATATATCGATATCTAAATAGATTTAGTAATCAAATAAAACATGTGATATTAATGAGTGATATTGAAATAAATTGGGCGGGACATATAAAAAAGTATCAAAACGCTATGGAAGAGCTTAATTTAGATTTTTGTGTTCTTACTAGAGTAAAATCAATAACGTATCTTGCAGGGTGTTTTGTGCCATGGAAAAGCTACTTTTTCTTGCCAAAGGAGGGTCAAGGAGAACCTGAGTTATTAACTGTATTATTAGATGTAGAAAGGGTAAAAGCAGAGTCATATTTGAGTAATGTGAGTGGATGGGGTCCAATGAGTGGATTTTTTTGGGAAAAAAAAATCCAAAAATTAGCAAAAAAAGCTGGAGTATATGAGCCTAAAGGAACTCCTCCTCGTATAGGTGTTGAACTTGGAATTGATATATGTGTGACAGGACAGATGTTATCCTATACTGAAGCTAATTATCTAAAGAATAAATTTCCTGGCTGTGAATTAGTCGATTTTAATGATAAAACTGAAAGAATTCAATTCATTAAAGAACCCGAAGAAATTGCGATGTTAAGAAAAGCTAGTGAAATTACCGATATTGGTCAAAAAGCAGTGAAAGAAGAATTATCTGAGCGTAAAGAAGGTAAAGTTTATACAGAAAATGAGATTGCAGGAATAGGAACTTTAGCTATGAGAAAAGCAGGTAGCAATTATGAATGGACATTTACAGGAAATGAAGAGATTGCCTCGGGTTATAGAGCAAGCTGGACTTTTAACGGGTGTACACCCGCAACAAATAAAAAAGTATTAGAAGGAGAATCGCTACTTGTCGACTTACATAGTGAATATGGTTGTTATTTGGGAGATTTAAGCCATAATTATGTCCTTGGAAGATGTCCTCCCCAATTAAAAAACTTTAATGATGTCTATGAACAGATGTGTTATACCTTAATAGATAATATGTATCCGGGAAATACCTTTGATAATTGTTATCAAGAAGTGAAGAAGATTGCAGAAAGACAAGGATATGCAAATGATTTATTCTTCGGATTAGGTCATGGTATTGGCTGTATCGGCAATGAAAGCTGGCCAGTTGTGGTACCGGGAAAAGAATGGGGATCTATGATCTTTGAAGAAAACATGGTGGAGATAGCTGCGGTAGTATTTAATCGTCCAAGACTTGGAGGATTACGCTTAGAGTCTCCTACATTAGTCACTAAGAAAGGTGCGGAAGTGCTTCCAAAAACACCATTTGAAGTCGATTATATATAGAACCTCGTTATAATTCTATACCACAATTTTTACAATATTTAGCATTTAAGGCGATCTCTGAACCACAGTATTTACAATAATTTCTAGAAATATTATTTCTAGTTTCCTTGTTCTCGTTTATAACCATTTCTTCTGACTTAATCCATTGTAAAATTGTGGAGTTGATAATTTCACTTAATTCATCACTCTTATTCTTACCAAATGTTTCATCATCAGCTAAAGTAATAGAGAAAAAGTGATTATCTCGAGTCTCTATTTTCACTGTATAAATCTTTCCTTGTTTCAAAGGAAAGACTTTTCGTATATTTCTTAAAGGTATTTTATAACCTTCATTAAAATCATCTATTGAAGAACCTATTTCGGTTAAACTTATATTCGACTTTTTTAATAGGGAAAGGTATTGTTTTGTTAGTAGAATTTTTCCTAATTCCATAGTAAATTGCCAATTTCCGGCCACTTCTCCTTCGCAGAAATAACCATCAGAACTATATATTAATGACATTCTCTCAATTAAAACTTAATTTATACTGTAATATTAAGGGTTGTATGTTTGATCACCTATTTTAATTTAATTATCATCTTATCGAACTAGAATAAATATATAAATTCAAACTCGATTTTTACTATAAACACTCTTAATAAATTATTTTTAAAAGTGAGTTAAATTTAAGCTTGAGGAAGAAGGAAAATGTCGTTACAAAAAACTAGAGAATTTATACTACAAGAAAAAATGATCTCTCTGACCGATAAAGGAACAATTATGAATACCAATAAAGATGTAATAGGTACATTCCAAGGAAAACTCATTAAAATAGGAAATACATATAGGATAAGGGACCTTGAAGAAAATCCCGTTTTAACCATACATGAAAAGATAATCTCAATTCATTCTACTTATCGTTTCTATAAAGGTGGTGAACAAGATGATGATAAATATTTAGGTCAACTTAAACGGAAAATAGTCTCAATAAAACCTAAGTATTGGTTTGAGGATCCCCAGGAGAACCGAGTTTTTACCATGAAAGGAAACATTTTAACCTTGAAGTATAAAATTCTTAAAGATAATAAAGAAGTTGCAGAAATAAACAAGAAATTCTTCAAAAGTATCTTAAAAGGTACCTATGGAATTAAAGTCATACCTGAACTAGACGATAATTCCACTATGTTAGTTTTAGGAATAGTCATCATGCTTCACCATGAAAAAGAAGAGAAAAGATAGACCGATCGCTTATAAGATGATAAGTAAAAAATTTGAGTTTTTTCTATTTTTTTAATATTCTAAATTTTTTTAATAAATTTTTCAATCCTATTCATAGCCTCTTCGAGTTTGCTATATTCAGTGGCATAGGAAATTCGTATCATATTATTTGAATAAGACCCAAAGGTTTTACCAGGAACTACAGCTACTCCATAATCCTTCATTAACGCTTTAGAAAAATCCTCTCCATCAATATTAAACTTTTTGACGGAAGGCATAATATAGAACGCTCCTTTTGGTTTTACCACATCAAAACCCATTTCATTTAATCTCTTGTAAACAAATATTCGTCTCTTGTCAAAGCTTTTTAGGATCTCATTAAAAAATGATATATCCATTTTTAATGCTTCGAGAAAACCGTATTGAGCGGGATGGTTTGTTCCAGCAACCGTATATTGGTGATAATTTTCCATTAAATCAATAACCTGTTTTTTTGCAATAACATAACCTAATCGAAAACCAGTAGCGGAAAATAATTTTGACATAGCATTTAAGGTTATAGTTCTTTCAAACATACCTTCTATGGAGGCAGGGCTAATGTGTTTTGACCCATCATATGTGTAATTTTCATAAACTTCATCTGAAATAAGGTAAATATCATTGCTCTTTACGATTTCAACAAGTTCATATAATTCATCGTTACTCAAAACATAACCCGTTGGGTTATTAGGGGAGTTAATTAATATCGCTTTTGTATTGGGATTAATCTTTTTTTTAATCGCTTCAAGATCTAAACTGAAGTCGTTCTTTCTCTGGATCTCTACAAGCTTTACCCCAAAAAAAATTGTTAAATAAAAATATGAAATGAAGTTCGGAGAGGAGAGGATAAGCTCATCCCCAGGGTTAAATAAAGAGGCAAAGGCAAGAGAAAGCGCTTGCGAGCCACCATTAGTCACGATGATGTTTTCTTTCCAATTTACATTAATCTTATTGAACTTTTTGACCTTTCGCTCTAATTGCTCAAGTAACGATGGAATTCCCCGAGTTGGAGCGTAATATGTGATATTTTTATTAAGAGCTTTAATATTACCTTCAATTGCTGGTTGAGGAGTTTTAAAATCTGGTTGACCTATACCTAGACTAATTACATCTTCCCTACCAGCAGCAAGATCAAATAGTTCCCTAATTTTAGATTTTGGTGCTTGCGCAACTTTTCGCGATAGTTCCTTCATAAATTATGAACTATTCAATTCTATTTAAAAGATTTGATTTTGTAAAGGATAAGATTTTTATCAAGAAAGTAAATCCTCAGAAATTTACACATTCTCTCCATAATTCCGTAATATCTGATAAACCAAATTCTTAAAAGCCATCTCTACATTCTCCCCATACTTGGCACTGGTTTCAATAAAATCACTTGCTTGTATTTCCTCTGCCAGCTTTTTACCTTCCTCTGTTGATACTGCTCTTTGGTCTTTTAAGTCACTTTTATTGCCAATTAATATATAAGCGCCTTCTTTCTTGACGTAATTCTTAAAATCTTTTAGCCATTTTGAATCAATATTATTAAAAGTATTATGACGTGTAATATCATAAACAACGAGCGCACCTACACACCCTTGGAAATACATACTTCGAATTACATTGTACTTTTCTTGTCCGGCAAGATCCCACATGATTAAACGAATTTTGGCATTAAACTTTTCTAACGTTACATCTTTCCTTATTATGTTTGCTCCAAGAGTGGGTTTATAATCCTCTTCAAAAGCACCTTCAACAAAATGATTAATTAAAGAGGTTTTACCGACGGCGGCATCGCCTAGTATGGTTACTTTAAACACGTATTCCTTCGCTTCTTCGGCACACATTTCCCTTCAATTAATTAAAGTATTTTTTTATGCAAATGTATATTTCCTAAAGATATATATAACTCTTCTTTGATTTTTTAATATCAATTAATTTTTCGTTATTTCAGATTTTAAATATTTTTTCTATCATTAATTTGAATAAAAACGTATTATGGTTAGGATCGCTTACATCCTCCTCTGATTCTAACTGAACCACTCGAAAATCAGTTGATAATGTCTTTTCTAAAGAATTTACAAGAAATCCTTTAAACATACAACATGAAACACCTATTTCTGAGCAAAAAACGCACTTTTCAACATTTATTATTACTGAGTATTCAGTTCTATCAACAATAGAAACTTTCCAATCCGTAATAATAAGTTTATTAATTTCTTCAATAACCTCTTCAAAATCTTTACCGTATGGAAACAAATAAAATGCAAATTTCCGCCCAATCTCATAAAGGAGAGCATCTGAGTCATAAAGAAGACAATTTTGAGCAGCTATCAGTTTCTTGAATGAAAAAAAATCAATCGTTCCGTCTTGGTTTACATCTCGCATGTCTTTTAACTCTAATAGCTCCGCCTCCCGTAGAATAGATTTCATTCCATCATAATCCAATTTGTCTAAATAGGACTGCAAAAGTGCAGTAATCACTTTATTTTTTACAGTCCCCTTATACTCTCCTATCATATCAGAATTATCAAACATGCCAAAACAAAATTTCGTTCCGTCTAAAATGTCAATATCTCGATATATCTTTTACTCTATAATGGTAGAATATTGAAACCATTTAAGGTTTTATTTTTCAATAATCTAAGCGTATAATTGATTTTAAAGGAATAAAAATTAGAATTGAACAAATATAAAACTATGAATAAAAATTAAAAATAATATAGAAAAGTATTATAAATATAGTATAAAAAATGTTTATAGATTTTATTTAATCTTTTACAGTTTCCAATAGTTCCTTTATTTCTGATTGGATAACTTCCGGTTTCTTCGCTTCGGCTCCTTTTAAGGCATTACCTAGTTCTAAGCGCTCCCTATGTAGCGTATTCATAGCACAAAAAGGCACTTCGAGTACTTTAGCTTTATCATCTGGATCAATTACTCCGTAATGGACAAGGCAGCGACATACTCTATCAAGGTCAAAATTATATGCATCCTGAAAATGCATCGCCGAGATCATCAGATTTTTGGTATGTAAAAAGTTAGCTGCTGATGCAAGATTTGGGGACGCTACTAACCGAGCAAAGCCTTGTAGTGTTTTACTCGTTAAGATCTTTTCAGGATTTTTAATATATCGAGTTGCTCCCGCAAAATAATAAGCCTTCATCATCTGACGATAACCGAGGTCAGTCATATCATCAATAAATTTACCTACAGTTGATGCAATAGCGCCAAAGTCTTCTAAATTGATACCTTTCAAGAATCCAGTTGGTTTTGGAATTTCTCTCTCTTGAACCATATCATAAACTTTATTCGACCACCGAATTAAGCCTTCAGCATCGAAATATTTTTCAATCGGTTCCCATTCATCTTTCTCATTTACCACGATGATGGTGGCAAATCCGCAATCTTTATGGCTAGTCATTCCGAATTCAGGCATATCATCAAACCATGCTAATAAGCGCGTCATTTTCGCAGTTGTTGCAATTGGATAGAATTTATCAATAGCATTATTAGTATGCTTATTGATTGCTACTTTAAGGTCAGATGTAGTATATCGTAAATCCATCAATTCCTCGAAACTAATACGTCCACAAAGTGATACTGGCTGGAAAACGACACCAGAAACCACATCACTATTATCTTTTGCATAATCTAAGATGTTTCCAACTTCTTTATCATTAACACCTTTGGCAATAACCGGTACTAACATAACACCAAAGAACCCAATTTTACGAGCATTATCAATGACTCTTTGCTTTAAGGGCCACAAATTAACCCCTCGTATCTTTTTCCAGACTTCGGGATTATCAGTTGCGTCAAATTGCAAATAAACCGCATCCATACCGGCATCCATACATTTCTTCATAAAATCAATCGATTTTGCATAACGAACTCCGTTAGTAGTTACCATTACTTCTGTAAAACCAAGTTCTTTGCCTTTTCGTATAATCTCTGGGAGATCATCACGCACAGTTGGTTCCCCTCCCGAAATTTGAAGCATCACGGCTGCGACGGGTTTCATAGATCGAAAATGCTCCATAATCTGAACCAGCTGATCGAAGGTTGGCTCAACGACATACCCCTTCGCACTTGCATTAGCAAAGCAAATGGGACATGTAAGATTACATCTATTAGTAATATCAATCAAACAGATGTTTGGTGCACTTTTATGGTTATCACATAGACCACAATCATATGGACAACCATTTTTTATTTCTTTAATACCTGAAGAGACGCTTTCTGGCTTCGTGGAATTGTTGATGGTTGATCCAATATCGTCTGTAAAGGTTTGACTCCATTTATATTCCTCGGGATCAATCGAAATCTTATCTTTAAAATCACCGTGTTCATTACAATTTTTTCGCATCATAACGAAATTAGTAGCAGGATCTACATAAATTTCGGCAGGAATGGTCTGAAGGCACTCCGGACATATACTTGTTGTACGTCTAATTATTTCTTCAGTCATGTATATCAAAACACAAGTTTTTCATTTTGGTAAAATAATTATTTAATTAAAAGGTTAGTTAAGCTTTTAATTTAAGCTTTATAGTAGGTTTCATAATCGGAATCGTATTATAAAATTATTAAAAAAGAACCTTATTTTTAATAATGAGCAAAAATCCACGACTTAAAATTCTTAAAATGGTTATGTAGATGCTCGCGATTAGGAAATTAGTTGAATTTTGTAGATATTTCGCCATTTTAAGAATTCATCAAAAACAAGTTTTAGGAAAAATTGACTAAATATTTTTGTATTTAAAGAAATTGATTCTATAGCTAGATAGCGATTTTATTCGTAATTTATACTGAAACAAACGCTTATATATCTGTACACTATCTGTCAAGTATGATTCAACTATTATTTATCGAATTAGATGCTCTTAGCCAACTATCGGGCATATTAGGAACAATCACAGTAGCTATAGCAATATTTTATGGGATCTTGGTACTGATTAAGGCTATCCAACTAAAATATAAAGATTTGTATTATTTCTTCTTCGCCATAATTTTTACCATTTCACCTTGGTTTCCTAGTGGATTTGGTTACCTTTATTGGTTAATCACCAAAGCCGCTATTCCCTATCCAGCATATGTATTATTAGGAACCCTAGGAGTTCCCATTGCCTTATTTGCATGGTTACAAATCTATATCCCAGCAGTCCATCCCCGATTAAAATACCATTTATTAATTATTTCAGCTATATTATCTGGTGTATATTACATTTATGTAATAGCTCTATTATTTCTTGTACCAGGTGCTCCAATTATGAATCTAATTGGAGTAAAGGAGAGTGTTATTGATATTGAATATAAAGGTTATGCCTTGATATTTCTAGCATTTTCTTTATTAATAAGCACTATTACCGGTAATGAGTTTGCAATTAAATCGATTAAAAGTGAAGATAAATTAATAAAATGGAAAGGAAGGTTTCTTGTTTTATCTTTTAATTTCTTCGCAATTGGGGCTATTGGAGATGGTTTCTTGCCATTAAGTCCCGTGACATTAATCGTTTTTAGAATTTTTATGGTATTAGCGAGCACATTCTATTATCTTGGATTTATCTTGCCAAATTGGATGAAAAAGCTTTTAAAAATAGAACAATAGAGGTTTTTTTTATTTTTTTTTTGATTTAAGCCATACTGTTTTTTTAAAAAAGAATTTAATGTTAAAAACTTGATAGAATATTTTAAATAGGTAAAAGGAGACTCCTGCCACCAAGACCTCAATACAAGGTCAGAAATAAAATAGGGGGAGGAGGGCGAAATCAGAGTGTGTATAGACACACTACCAAAAGACAAAAATCCAGGGCGGTAGCAGGAGTCTTGTTATTGTTATTTTGATTCTTCCCTATCTTATTTACTTTTCATATTTTTTTATCTAAATATTGTGAAATTCGCTTTTTTGAATATTTATTCATACTGCGATTAAATTTCTATCTTATAAATAATATATGTTTTGACCTATTTAAAATAATGCTCTTAGTAAGATTTGACTTTTGTCAATTTTGTAGTATTATAAAATAGAGATTAAAGATTTAGGGAATACTTTGTAAAATGAAAGGAGATTTTTTTATTAGATAACAAATATTAATAAAGATAGAAATTTCTTTATTTTGGAGAGTCATTATGAAGCCGAGAAAGAACTTAAAAGAAAATAGAGAACCAGAATTAAGAATTGATATAGGCACAATAATTTGTTTTTTCTTAGGTATCTTTATATCATGGTTTAATATGTTAATGATTCTAAATTCACCCTCATCTTTAGAAGTACTTGCATTTCTTTCTATAATCTTAACAACTATGATTCCAGGGATAATGTTTGCTTTAAAAAATCGATATTGGGGTTATGGGTATCTTATTGGCTTTTCAATATCCGGTATACCATTCATATTCTTAATTGATCCATTTATTGGGGGTTATACATTTATGACAACAATTTTTATATTTATAATTCTCTGGTTAATCTTTTGGAAAGCATGGCGTTCATTAGATTCAATAAAAAAGAGAGAAGTTTAGAAAAAATTGATGTGAAATTAAAGATCGATTAATTGCTTACACTTTACACAAAGGCTTCCTTCTTGTTTTGCTTTTAAAGCGCAATTAAGACAATATTGTGTCTTGCATCTCGGGCAAGTATATCTTTCTCCTTGTATTCTGCCTTTATGAAATAAACAAAAATCCTTATTTATTACAATAGTTGGTGGCAGAGTAGGTGGCGGCGGTTTCTCATTCATTTTAATCTTAAATAAAAGGTATAAATATTTCTATTTTAATCATTAAAAAGTGAATTTTACTTAACAAATTATTATTCATCAATCATCGGAATATCTTCTATAGATACCTTATTCACTCGTGGGATTGCCATAAATTTTTCATTTATTAAGGACATTGATATATTACCTTTTTCTAGCGCCTCTCCGACTAAATAAGTTTCATAAAAGCATTTTTCTAATTCATAGCAAATTCCGGTGGTATGAAGAATATCCTTATTGAGCTGAAGATTGTTTAATACTTCAGAGATTCCTTTGACTACTTCTGGAGAGAATTCCTCTAATTTAATAAGTATTTTTTTTATCTTCTTGTTTAGCGTAGGAAAACAAAAGATTTTAATCACATCCTCTCGCGATATGAAGATCAATAAATAATATGGAGATTCATCAATTTCATTTTGAACTTCTTCAGGAAAAATAGTCGATCTTAAATGCTCTTTAGTTATGATTAAGCCATTAGAAATTTTGTTTTTTTGGGATTCTTCGCTATTTTTTTCGATCATGTCCATCAAAAATAGAAAATTAGTAAAAAGATATTATTTCTAATATGAACTTCAATTTATTTATATCTTATTGATTTTTCTTTATATTTTCTTTTATTACTAACATATTTGGATTTGTACCTCAGCTACCTAATGATAGAGGATCGGGGAAATATATACTCTAAATAACATAAAGATAACATTTAGATTTTAAAAAGAAGTCTATTAATCCTATATTGATATTTATTAGATACAAAATATTTTATCGAAGAACTTAGGATATTGAATTATGTCGTTTAAAAGAGAATATTATAACCCAAAAGAATATGGATTCGCACTAGAGAAAATAGATTTGCAAAAATCGCGATTTCATGCAATTTATTTCTTAGATAATTTAACAGGAGCATTATTTTTGAGTAAAAAATATACAAATGATTCAGAATTTTCCTCAAATGAGGATTTGATTAGTGGGTTTTTGAATGCATTAAATCTGTTTATTAAAGAAATAAAATCTCAATCTAAAAGCGATGAGATTCAAGAGATTAATTTTCAAGAAACCAGATTGTTATATGCCAGAAAAGAAAGGTTATTAGTTATCGCTATAACTAGAAAAACTAATTTACAAATAGAAAGAGGTATTTTAAACGAAATTGTTGAAGATTTTTATTCTCGATTTGAAACAAGCATTAATCAATTTAACGGAATTATCGATCCTCGTATTAAATCATACAAAAAGAGATTAGATAATATTAATCTTAATTCTTTATTTCGGTTTAATATTTATTTTTAGTAAGATATTTTAATTTTTTTCTAAGTGATTGTCTTTTTGAGATTCATGCTTTTCTATATCTTTTTCAATTTTTTCTCCGATTCCTTTAATATCTGGTTTTAATCCCATTTTCTGAACATTTCGTTCTTTTATCTTTTCCTGCATGAAGGCTTTCTCTTCTATACTCTTTTCTATAGCCTTACCAGCAGTTTCCAAATCGGGTTTAACAGTCTTCTTCAGTTCTTCTGACTGTCTACGTTTTTCTTGCATGAAGGCTTTCTCTCCAACTAATTTTTCAATGGCTTTACCAGCTGTTTGGATATCAGGTTTTAATTGTTTTCTTTTTTCATCACTTTCACGTTGCTTGTCGATTCTAAATGCTTTCTCGGATACAGTTTTGCTTATTGCATCACCGGTA
>JAEOSU010000013.1 GCA_016840165.1 Promethearchaeota archaeon | reverse complement strand
CTTCCTCTATTTCCTCCTCTTCTTCTTCTTCAATTTCTTCCTCTTCTTCCGCTTCCTCTACTTCCCCCTCTTCTACTTCTTCAATTTTTTCGACCTTTTTCTTGACTTTTGGCTTCTTTATCTTTTCTTTTTTCCTTGCTTCTTTCATAGATTTCGCTATATATCGCGGAGGTCTATCACCAGGCCATAATATATTAATTATAATAGCTAAAAGGATAATAACAACAAAAATTATGACATATATCAATAAATCATCAGTAGGAAAAATTTGTAGGACAAATTCTATCCATGCAACCATAAATCGTCCCATAGGGGTTACTATTGGTTGCAAAAAGAGTAAAATAGCTGCAATAATATCTGCAAGAAGTTGAATTAATTCAGGATATTGATAAATTATGATTCATCAACTCCCTCTTCTATAATTTTATATCGCTTTTGTCGGATTTTATCTCTATTAATCACAAAATCTATCAAATCATATCCTTTCAGTAAAATCGTGAGGAAATATATCCCCATATAAAGCATCACCATGTTTTGAACATCGATAGCAATAAAACCCACGTTTGTGATCTCGAATACTATTTCAAATTTTACTTCAGTTGCACCGCTAAACTTGTATGACCAAATATATAAACAATTCAAAAGAATTTGGATTAATGCAAAAGTTCCTTTTCTAATAGATTGCTTAGGGGATGAATAATTAAAAAATGCACAGGCACTAATAAGAAGTCCGAACGCGGAAATCCAAAAAATGATACGTTCATATTCAAGCTGTTCAAGTACGATACTTACTCCTAATACTTGGATTTCATTTATCCAGGTAAAAGTGAGAAAGGGAATTATCATTGTAGTTGTTAAATAAACTCCCATATATATTATTCCTTTTAATATGTTTGGAAACCATCCCATTTTTCTCACCTTTTATGGATAATGCCCCAAAGAATAATTAAGTAAATTTACAGTAAATTTATACAATTGCAACGAATACATCGCACTAAAAGTAAAATTAGCATGAAATTCTAACGCATATGGAGTTCGAGTATAATCCACTTCAGCTGGGTCTGGTATATTCAGAAAAATAAACCCATCTGAACCCAACCCGCTGAAAGTGTCTTTTAGCACCTGTCCATGAGGTACCGTACCATAATTTACAGTTTTATCAAAAATTCGAATATTAGTTGTTTCATTCGTTGGAGTCGATGCGTTCCCAAATATAACGCCAATTTGAAAACTCAAAGTTATTTCATCCAAATCATAAACTCCTACGTTTGTAATATTAAATGGAACACTAATACTATTAGCCGGTTTGTTATTTATATCAAAATTGACTATGATTGTTCCGTCAGGTATATTTACATTGTAACTATCTGGATCAAGAATTGTTACCGCAGAAAAACCTCCTAGTAATGAAACACCCGATAGTGACAATGTAAATACTAATAGAAAAATCCTTACAATCCATCTAAATATTCTTGAAGGTCTCATTTATATCAGTATCTTTTCTTTTTAGTTTAAATTTGTTTAAATTAGATATTAAAATTAACAATAAATAGAACGGATAGATTTATAAATTTATTTGTTATTCGTGCTTTCCAAACAATTGTTATGTATATGAAACGGAAACTCCCGCTAATCACTTACTCTTCTACAATTTTCAAGAGAAGCTCATTTTATTAACCATATACATTCGATTCTTTTTTAATAAATAATACTCCAACAGTTCGATTTTTAACTTCGCCTTTTGCGGCATCGATAATAACCATTGACTTCTCTTCTAACTCCGGAATGATAGATCCTTCTATATATACTTCTATTTCACTTTCCTTAAACTTAATTTCATCTAAATTCGTATCTGACCATAATATAAAATCAGAGTCAGTTTCAACTTTATGCTTCTCTACCATTTCCACAAAATTACCGCAAAACGACATAGTTCATGATTCCCCTGAGTGATAAAAAAGGACTACTACTAACTTATTCAATCCTTTATTTTTTCGATATAAAGTCTGGTCGTAGATGAAGTCCTTGGCTTCTTGTGAGAATATAAGTTTAATAAAATTCACCAGAATGGTTTTTTTATGATAATCTATTTTATAAGTTATAAAAATAAAAACTAAAATATTTAGTTTACAAATTAAATTATTCAATTTAATAGGAATAATTAAATTAAAAAAATGAATTTGCTATGACAGAAATTAAAAAAATCAATGCACACGCTGAAAGTATTGAAGCTGTAGAACGCGTTATGAATACCTCTATTAACTCAGGCTTATCTGAATCAGAAGTTATTTCGAGAATTGAAAAGTATGGGAAAAATGAGTTAATTAAGGAAAAAGGAAAGACCGCATTCCAAATCTTCATCTCTCAATTCAAAGATTTCTTAATTTATTTACTTTTCTTCGCTATTGGAGTATCACTAGCTATCGGAATATATGAAGCAGTTAGTAACCCTGGAACTCCTTGGTCAACAGAATATACCGATGCTATTGTAATTGCTTCAATATTAATAGTGAACGCGGTATTAGGTTTTTACCAAGAATATCAAGCAGAAAAGTCAATGGAAAGTCTACGTAAGATGGCACCCCATTTTGCGAAAGTACGTAGGAATAACCAAGTTAAAGAAATAGGTGTCGAGGAGGTTGTTCCCGGTGATATTGTATTGGTAGAAGAGGGGGATAAAGTTCCAGCAGACATAAGATTAGTAAAAGAATTCTCATTACACATTGACGAAGCCATTCTTACTGGGGAATCTAAACCTGTGAAGAAAGAATTAGGGATTGTTGATGAGAAGTTAATTTTAGCTGATAGAATTAATTTAGCTTATATGAATACAATTGTTACTAGGGGAAACTGTGAAGGTATAGTAATCGGGACAGGAATGCAAACTGAAATAGGAAAGATTGCAGGTAGCTTGCAAGAAGAACAGATTGAGCAGAGTCCTTTTCAGAAAGAGGTAGATCGATTTGGAAGATTACTAGGAATATCAATAATTATCATCTGTATTGCTGTATTTCTTACAGAGTTGATTATTATTATAATTACTGAGGGTTTAACCTTTTCAGACAGCCAAATTGGTGAGATTGTTGAAGCATTTGAAATTTCAATAAGTTTGGCCGTTTCTGCAGTCCCTGAAGGTTTAATAGTAGTAATAACCGTCGTTATGAGTATAGGCATGAGGAAGATGGCTGATAAAAACGCTTTAGTTCGCAAATTAACCGCTGTGGAGACCTTAGGTCGAGTGAATGTTATTTGTTCCGATAAAACAGGAACCCTTACTAAAAATGAAATGACAGTGGTAAAAGTGTATATTAACGATAAGGTCCTTGATGTCGAAGGAGTTGGTTATAATTTAATAGGAGAAATTAAAGATGATGGATCTGGTGTGAATGAATCTCCAGAACTTCAAAAACTCCTAGATGCTTGTTTATATTGTAATAATTCCAATATCAACATCGAAAATGAATCCACAGGAGAAGTCTCGGTTGTTGGTGATCCTACCGAGATCTCTATGAAAGTCTTAGCTATGAAGGGAAATACTAATGAGAATTTTGAGAAATTAGATGAGATCCCTTTTGATTCAGATCGAAAAATGATGACGGTTGTTGGTAAACTTAATGGAAAAATGGTTGCATTAATTAAAGGAGCACCAGACGTACTGTTAAGAGAGGCCTCTCACATATTGGTGAATGGTGAGAAAAAATCGATGGATCAATTTGAGAATAAACTATTAAATCAAAATGAGGAGTTTGCTAAGAATGCCCTAAGAGTTTTAGGTGTAGCCTATAAAGAATTAAACGACGATTATGACCTAGAAGTGGTCGAGAAAAATTATACTTATTTGGGTTTAGTTGGAATTATTGATCCTGCAAGAGATGAGGTAAGAGATTCCATAAAAGAAGCAAGGATGGCGGGCATTAGAACAATCATGATCACCGGAGATCATAAGATTACAGCGCTAGCTATTGCTCAACAAATAGGGTTGACAGAATCAGGAGAGGCAATTACCGGTGTTGAATTAGAAGAGATGGATGATGACGAATTACGTGAAAGAGTTAAATATGTTGACGTTTTTGCTCGTGTTACCTCTGAACATAAGCTGAGAATTCTAAGACGGTTAAAAGAATTAGATTTGGTTGTTGCAATGACCGGAGATGGTGTTAATGATGCACCAGCGGTCAAGGGTGCCCATGTTGGAGTCGCAATGGGATTAAAGGGTACAGAAGTCACTCAAGAGGCCTCTGATATGATTCTCATTGATGATAATTATTCAACCATCGTAAATGCAATTGAAGAGGGACGAGGGATATTCGAAACAACCAAAGGTTTTTTCCGGTACATGCTAAGCACAAATTTTGATGAAATTTTCTTGATATTAGTAGCCTATATTGTCATGAAGATCTGGAGTAATATTTTCATTGCATTACCAGTTGAACCAATTCAGATTCTATGGTTGAATATTGCCACCGACGGTATACCTGCAATGGTCTTAGGATTTACTCCCACCGATCCAGATGTCATGAATGCACCCCCAAGAAAAGGTTTTACCTTACTAAAGGAAATTAAAGGACCTGCTTTATTGCTTGGAATATATACCTCAATAACGGATATCACCTTATATTTATTATTATGGACTGTTCTTATACCAACATGGAGTACAATCGATCCTAATTTAATGGGCTATACTGTTGCGGGATCTGCTGCTCAAGGATATGCTATATCTCTCACCCAAACAATTATCTTCACCAATTTGGTAGTTTGCGAATTATTGTTTGTCTATACATGTACTTCCAATATAAAACCTTTTTATCTCTTTCCCAACAAGAATCTATTTTGGGCTACAGGACTATCTTTAGGATTACAATTATTATTACTCTATACACCAATAAATATTGCATTTCGAATTGTACCATTAACACAATGGTATCATTGGATGACAGTGATCCTCGCTGCATTTTCTATATCCGTTGTGGATGAGTTACGAAAATACCGTATAAGGCTTAAAATCAGAAAGAATTCTAAATATTTATTAAATTCATAGTTTTCTTTTTTAATTTCTATTTTTTTAAATTGTAATATACAATTCCTTATGATTTAGTTATTTAATTGAGAAAAAAAAGTCCAATTCCAACTAATTTAAAGGTATCTTGTACATTCGTGTTGTTTAGGGCAGATGTTTCAGTAAAAAAGCATTTTAACTCTTTTGCCTTTTTTATACCTTCTTCCTTTTGAACTTCACGTTGGTTTTCTAAATCAATTTTATTTCCAATAAGCGCAAATGGGATGTTTCCTAATTCTTTTCGTGCATCATCAAACCAAAAATTTATCGCCTCATCAAATGATTCCCTCCTCGATACATCATACATAACAAAAGCACAATTAGCTCCCTTGTAGTATTCATGCCTTACTCTCTTAAAAAACTCTTGACCCGCCAAATCATATATTAGAAATTTGATCGTCTCATCCTTATTACCTTGAATAAAATAGTTTTGAGCCGAAATTGAAATTCCCAGAGTTGGGCGATAATCCACTATCTGCTCTTTTTTAAGAAATTGATTAACTAATGTTGTCTTTCCGACTGCTGCACTTCCTAAAATGATTAATTTAAAGAGTCTTTGTGATTTTTCCTTAATTTTTATTTGATGTAAGGGATAAACTCCGTCTATAACAGGCTCTGGATTAGAAACATTAAATCTATTCAATTTTAATGAAAATTTTTCACTAATCCATAAATCTGGAATATCTAAGGTGTTATATTTTGGATCAAAGCTTTCTTCCAATATCTGAGCTATTTTTTCAACAACTAAATAAGCCATTGGAAATAAAAAATTTAAATTGGTTTCATAATCACATAATAACAACAATATCGCATCCGAACCTGCTTCAAGATAAACGATCCGATGATCTGATGTTTCAAAGGACCCACTTCCATAATGTCCGATTTGATATTCAGAACTTATTTTATTTAATAAACCTTCCACCATTGCGGTGAAAGCTCCGTGGATATGCTCTAATTCTTTGTTATCTTCTACATTAGAACTAGATTTTATATATTTTGAAATCAATAAACCCTGATTTGAATATAAAAAAGCAATTTCTACATCTTTCTGAAATTCTACGAAATTTCGAAGTAAAATTTTTAATTGCTCTTCCTTCAGCATTTTTATGGAATTTCTGTTTTTACATAAAAAATGAATTTCAGCTTTTTATGTGTTTTCATTAATTTTATATTTTTTTTCTACCTTTAGTATTCATTATAAAACATTCTCGTAATAATTAACGTGATCTTT
>JAEOSU010000012.1 GCA_016840165.1 Promethearchaeota archaeon | reverse complement strand
TTTTTTTTAATTTTTTTTTTAAAATTCTCCAAAATTTCCTCCTAATATTCTATGAAGATACGGATCAGGAATTTCTTTTTCAAAGAAAAGAATGTATTTTTCTATAACTTTATGGAAATCCCCCATAATATAAGGGTGAAGAATATAACCCTCTGCACTTGTTTCAGTAAGATATTGTTCTGCTTCAGAACGAGAACTATTAACAGAAATTAGTAAAATTATAGGGATATCTTTTCCTTTCGGATTTGATTTTATCGTTTTACATAGTTCATAACCGTCTGCAGTATTCATGAGTATCATTTGAGGAGGATTATTTAGTTCTTCTAATGCTTCTTTGCCATTTGCGACAACCTTAAAAGTTATACGATGATTACTTCCATAGATCTTTTGATAATTAACAAAGTAGTTAGTAAGCTTTTGTATGTTAGTTATGCCATTTCCAACAATAAGAATATCATATTGATTCATGTTGATTGTTAAGAGATAGTATATTTATTTAAATTTTATTCTTTTTTCTCTTTATCTTTGTCATCTATTTTTCAATCTATAGTTCATTTTAGGCAAAATTTCACACGTTTCTTCTTTCGATTATTTATTTTATATCAATTATAGTTAAACAATTACATAGGTTTTATAGTATTGAACATAATAAGCTTGAACATTTGCATATTACTTAAATATAAGTCTGAATTCTCTTAAAGTATGGCGACATTGATTGATTAAATCTAAAAGCGGAACTGAACATCCCAAGAACTACTATATATGACAATCTAGAATAGCTGCAAAAGAGAAATTTATAGAAAAGCGAACAAAAAGCAATGGCTATACTGTGAATGTCCAAAATGTCTTAAAGCACTAGCATTTCATCATCTTAGTATTCCAAGACCTGTTAGCAATTTCGATATAGAACCAAAAGTCCAAATACTTGAGAAGAAAATAATGGACGAACTCTAAAAGGAGAATCGAAAATCCGATTGGAGAAAATCATGAAGGAATCGAAATCAAAGCGTTCTATAATCATTTATGAGATCTAATTAAAAATTTCTTTTTAATTGGTACTCAATCAAAGAACTCCTTTGGTTGTCCAAAAAATAAAATCAAATTAAACTTATATTAAAAAAAATGGAGGAAAAGAAAATGCAAGTAATAACGATTAATCTTCCCGAGCTTTACGTTCAAGAGTTAAAAATTCTAACAGAAGCAGAGATCTTCCCAAGTAGAAGTAAGGCAATAAGACAAGCGTTAACAAAGTTCCTCGAACCAGAATTGAAGCATGTTCATGATATAAAAGATTTACTAAAATTAATGAAGAGTGGATAAGAATGGGAATGAAAGCATTGACCGTTAATGTGTCAGAGAGTCATTTAATAGCGATACAAAAGCTATTAGGTGTATTATATCCATCGAGATCTGAAGTGATCCGATGTGCATTAAGAGATTTACTAAGAGAACATATCGAAATCATAAAGCAAGACGTAATGACTCGATTAATAAAGGATGAGTTCCCTGTTGATGATGATAGTGTTATTCGAGTTCCAATAACCAATAAAAAAGATGAGGTTATTGGATTCAAGGCCTATAACCTCATTAAGCGATTAGAATAGTTGTAAGGAAGAAATAAGAATTAAAACCAAATATAAAAAATTATTTTTTTGAGTCTACAAGGACTCAAACGTCATAAATAATTTGTTTCTTATCAAAAACTACGTTTAAATTTTTGACATCTACCATTATCTCTGCTTTTTCATCTATCATTTTTCATTCAGACCTCATACTTCCTTCGTTTAAAGATGATGAACGATATAGTAACTAATACTATACTTAGGATTAATAAAGCAAAGAAATCAAATCCAAAAACTGATTTACCTTTGGTAATAATACCTCGAATCATAGGATCACCATGAGATAATGGTAATATGTATGCAATAACTTGTAAATAAATTGGCATAGCATCAATGGGTATAAATATACCACTAAGCAATAAGATTACTATAAACATTGCAAAGAATAATTGATTTGCTTCTGTTTTAGTTTTGCTTTGTGTGCTAATAAAGATGCCCATTGATAAACCAGTAAATCCTATACTAAATAATGCTATAAATAAATCAAATACACTACCAGCAAGATAAAGGCGACAGATTAAAGTACTAATGATAAGTAAAATAATTTGTAGAATGAGTATAAGAGTATAGGTTAAGTATTTTGAAATAAGAATTTCCGAACGTTTAGCGGGAGTTAATAATAATCGAGCAACTGGTTTTTCTTGAACAACAACCAGAATCGTAAGCACCATTGAAACTCCAAACACAATAAATGAAAGGGTTAATGTGATGTTATAATTAAATCGGAAACTATATCCTTCAGGAATTGAAAATTCTTCGAAGCCAGTTAATTCAAACTGAGGTGTTAAATTATTATCATTTACAAATATTTTAACCGAATCGTAAACTGCATTTAATATATCTTGAATATTTTTTATATCTGAAGCGTCTGGGACACAATCTATTAATCCTGGTAATCCTAAAGTTATAAACTCTGAAAAAGCAACAGGTAGAGATAAAATAACCTTAATATTACTTGATAATAACATCATTCTGGCGGTTTCCATGGCATAAATATCCTCGGTAGCATTATAAAATTGAACTAAATTCATATACTCCGATTTATTTACAGCATCGACATAGGGAAGTGTATAATCACTGCTTACTGAACCATTTAACATACTTTCATCAATATAAACATTTGAATCATATGAAATTATAACACACTCTACAGGTTGGATTGTATCGGGAATTGCATTCATCATAAATCCAAATAATAAAATTATTAAAGGTGGAATTACGATAGCAAGGAGCATATTAAACTTGTCAGTAAACAATAATAAGAATTCTTTTTTCATTTGTCGAATGATTCTAAAAAGACTTCTGCGAATATTGGAAATACCTTTTTTTTGATTGATTTTATCTTTATTTCTCATCGTTTTACACCTCTAATTTCTTAAATTTATAAATGATATAAGCTAAAACGATGAAGATTAACGAATTTAAGTTCAAAAATGCCACATGAGTTAAATTTAAGGGAACACCTCTTAATGTTATGTCATTTATTAATGGAATTGCATGACTCAGTGGCAATATATTTATAATATATTGCATCACAGGAGAAACTAACTCTGGAGGTAAAAAATTGCCAGAAAATAATACTATTACTATAAACATGATAAGATACATTTGGTTAGCCCCTTGTTCTGTTGGACTTATTGCAGAGATAAATAAACCTATACATATACCGCAGAATCCTATCATAACCAACGCTAAATAAAAATAAAACAATGATCCTAAACTATATAGTCCAAAAAACGAAGTCATAATAAAAATTTCTGTGGATTGAAGAAACATTATAACTGAATTAGCTACTAGTTTACTCAATATTATCTCTCTTTTCGTGGTTGGCGTAATAAGCATTCTTGGAAGAGGGCCTTCAGAAACTATGGAAAGGGATGTTAAATTCATTGTAGTACCGAGAATGATAATGGGCAAAATTAAAGGGATGGCATAATTTAACAACTGAGACTCCCAAAAGGGAACATCAAATTCAAGATAAGGTATCATCATAGAGAAATTTGCCATTAAATCCACTTCCGCTCGAAATAAAGCAATTGGTTCTTGGATTGCTACTTCCACTGCGGAAATCGCACCTAAATCAGACCCGTCTATATAATATACTAATACGGGGTTTACCTTTTTAATAACAGATTCAGAAAAATTTTCTGGTAAAACAACGAATATGTCAACAACTTCATTCTTTAAGAAATTGTAGCAACTAAGATAAGCCGCATTAAATTCTGACTCGTTTGTACTATTAAAATATCGATGGAGAGTCCATGTTGTACTATTATTTTGCATTATTGAGATAAATTTATCATCATACTGGGATGAATTGGAAGGAAAATCACCATATGTAGGTATATCATCACGAGTGATGATTGCAGCTGTAAAAAACTTAGTTGGACCCACTCCAGTTGTGAGTCCAAATATAATAATTAAAATTATGGGTATTAAAAATAATAAAATCAGCGTTCTTTTGTCAGATTTAATTCTACCAAATTCCTTTTTTATTAACCCACCTAAACTCATTTAAATAAATTATTAAGCTTTCAATCTTAAAAATTTATTGGCGTTTTAGCCTTCTAATCTAAATTTTTATACCCATGTGGAGTGAAATCCTAAGTATGAGCTTGTTGATATCTTACTTTGCTTAAATCTTCCTTACGTCTAATGTCCTTGGTAATAAAAATCTTAAATTCTTCATTATCTATGCTGATATATTCCCAAAATTCCTCGTAAATATCTTTTAGAGACATATTTTTCCGTTTTTTTGATTTTTCTGCTACATTTCCTTTACGCCTAATTTTGTCAATTTTTAAAGATTCACTTAGCAATTTTCCAGAATTTTTACCTTCACTCAATTCATAATCTACTTTTTGATAGCCTCGAATTATATAATGCTTATCGACGAAAATTTGGAAATGATGATCACAAATCTTACCTTTTGGTATAGATATCGTTGTAAGCTGCTTTTCCCCTTCTAAAACTGACTGAGGAACTTCTATTAATTTCTTTGCTTTGCATAACGGACATGACACTAATATTTCTTTATCTCGATAAGACATACCTATATCTTCATATCTTCTTGAAGAGTTATCATTTATTTTAAAAGATATGATTTAAATACCAATGTTTTTCGAAATGCATCAATCATCCATTTCTTCTATTAAATTATACTCTAAAAACTGGACCCCATTTTTTTTTTTAATTACCTTGATCTTTTGTAAATTATAATTAAAAAATATCAAATGATAAGGTGAGTAATATTGGTAGATTGGAACTCGATTATTGACCAAGCATTAATATATTGGAAAGAATTTGCTTCATGGTTTCTTAATATACCTCTTTACGGACAAGTTTTAGTAATCTTTGGAGCTGTCGCCATTTTAATTCTTGCGGGAGTCTTAGTATATTATATTCTGAAAGGTGTAGCATATTTAGTGTATTACATACTAAAAGGGACTTACTTATTATTAAAAGCAATATTCTTGGGTATTTATAAGTTATTTAGAGAATTATTTTATGCTATTACAGGTAAACCTAAACCTGTAAAAGAAAACGAGGCTAAGGAGGACCTAAGCCTTGTTAGTAAGGAACCTAAAGAAAAGGAGGCTATTCCTTCTGAACTCCAGTTGATTAATCCCAACGCTGCATATTGTAGTGAATGTGGAGCTGCGTTTTCAGAAAAGATGCTCCAACAATTATCTGAAAATGGAATAGTTTATTGTGTCAATTGTGGAAAAGGCTTTAAGTCTAACCTAATTGTCGTTGAAAATTACTAATTTTT
This sequence comes from Promethearchaeota archaeon, assembly GCA_016840165.1. GTDB lineage: Archaea > Asgardarchaeota > Lokiarchaeia > Sigyniarchaeales > SOKP01 > SOKP01. Next base: position 48,130 of record JAEOSU010000012.1, on the reverse strand, counting down.
TTCTTTATTTTTTTTCGATCAGAACTGTTTAATGATTTTTGATTTTATACTGATTATGAACTAACTAATTTATCTCTAAACCTTAATATCTCTTAGAAAAATTTAATATATTAATAAATAATTTTTAATATGAATACCGAAAATATTAATTTGTGCTCATAAAATGAAGGTATTAATTAGTATTCGTTCAATCGAGGAATTACATGCTTGTATAGAAGGTGGAGCGGATATAATCGACTTAAAAAATCCAGATGAAGGTTCTTTAGGAGCTGCGGCTCCATGGTTTATCAAAGAAGTAAAAAGAAGAGCTAATAATTATCCTATAAGTGCTGCTATAGGGGATATGCCCAATCTTCCAGGAACTGCGGCATTAGCAGCGGTTGGGGCTGCATTATCTGGTGCTGATTATATAAAAATTGGATTATATGAAACACATACAACTCAAGAATGTATAAAAATGATGTCTGATGTGGTAAGGGCAGTAAAAGAAAATAATCCCGAGATAATAATCGTTGGTGCTGGTTTTGCTGATGCGGAACTATATGGTGGAATTAATCCTATGAAAATACCTTCAATTATAAAATCTGCTGGAGCAGATATTGCAATGCTAGATACTCAAAATAAAAACGGAAAGAATCTATTTGATTTTTTAAGAATTGATGAATTAAAATATTTTGTTGATGAATCTCATAGCTTAGGACTACAAGCAGCACTGGCGGGATCTCTTCGAGCAGAGCATCTTAGTACAATATATAATTTAGGAACTGACGTAACAGGATTTCGTAGTGCAGCCTGTAGTAAAAATGATCGTAAGAAAGGGATGATAACCACTAAGCGTGTCTTAAAATTGATGACTATTGCAAATAACTTAAACATGCATTCAAAAGTATCAGTTTCATCTGAAATTGTAAGAAGTTAATAATTCTCTCTAATTTTAGAATAACCTATTTAATCACTTCAAAAGTTCAATTTTTTTTGAGATATTAAGATATAGGATGAAAGCTAAAAGATAATGAATTAAAATACAAAAAGGGAGCCCTATTGTTAGAAGAACAAATCCATTTAACAGTCCTAAGAAGAATGAAAAAATTATAAAAATAATCGTTATCCGCCGATTTTTGAATTTAAACCAAAAATGTAGATGATATACAGAAAAAATCAGACTGGACATAAGTATACTCTCAAGGGGTCCCAGATTAATAACAATATAGAGAATTCCTATGGAGTAAAATCGGAATAGAAACTCTTCCATAACCATTGTTAAAGGAAAAAAGAAAAAGAGGACCACTTTATTATTTTTGTTGAGAAGAGCCGATATTAAATCATGGTGACTCATTAATTTAAGGGTATCTTGGGTGTTTCCATATTTCTCAAAAGCTTTACCCATAAGATATAAAATAATTAATCCGATAATAATCAATGACAATATTAGCACGTTAAATTGGCTAATTATGATTAATTTGATAAATATCCCAAAAAAAGGGGGAATCATACAAAAAATAACACTAACTAGAACGAGATAATGTTTAATATTGAACTCTGGCACCTTATATGTAAAATTATATTTTTAAATTTACAAAAGATAATGTAATATTAATTGTTTTCACTTTGAGTAGATAAATGACTGATTTATTTCAGAAATTAAAGCGCATTGTATCTGAAGAATATATCTCTGATAGTATTTACGTACGGCATGCTTATTCGCGAAATGTTGATCCAGTTTTACAGGGCGTACCAGAATATGTAATAAGACCGAAAGACGAGTTTGAAATATCGGAAATTTTACAAGTAGCTAATGAAGAGAAAATTCCTGTTATTCCTCGAGGAGGAGGAGATTGTGAATTTGGAGGGAGTAAGCCTATAGGAGATACTGGTATTGTTTTAGATTTAACACGTATGAATCACATTCTCAATATGGATCATGATAATCTAGTAGTAACTGTTGAAGCGGGGATTACATGGGCTAATCTTAATAATTTTTTATCCCAGTATGGATTATATACTGGTTGTTTAGGGCCGGGATCTGGCTTAACTGCTTCTATTGGGGGAGGGCTGTCCCATCATTCTGTTGGTGGAGGTGGAGGTGCAAAATATGGGTCCTGTTCAAATCAATTAGTTTCACTACAAGTAGTATTACCCACTGGTGAGATTATAGAGACTGGATCTCAGGCAAATAAATATTCAAAATCTCCATTTAATCGATTTGGAAACGGTCCAGACCTTAGTGGTTTCTTCTGCGGAGATAATGGAATTTTTGGAATAAAAACAAAAGCTACGCTACAAATTTTTCCAAAACCTCCGTATGCTGAATATAAAACCTTTTTAATGCCCCGAAAATCTAATGAAGTCTCCTCTATAATATTTAGCGAAATTAGAAAAAAAGGGATAGATGTATATGACGCTATCTTTTTTATGGACCTTTTGGTATCCGTTGGCGTACAAAATGGATTTTTCCCCATGTGGGAAGATTTAAAGAGGAAACGAGGCACGATATTTTATGTGATCGAAGCTAATTCTGAAAAAGAATTAAAAGAAAAAACTAAGCAATTAGATAGCATATTCATATCTAATAAAGCAGAGGCTCTAGGTTCAGAAATTTCTGAAGGTAATATGGGTAAATGGTTTTACGAAGAACAAGGACATTGGCTCTATGCTCATAATTTATGGGGTTTAGTTCCCGGTTTTGAATCGCTTGATGCCGAATGTAAAGTCCCAATTGTAACATATCCCGCCATTTTAAAGGATTTAGATCAATGGGACTTCGAACATAAAGAAGATATGGAAACTATTTTAAAAATCGCGGGAATGAGACCCGTTACCGGAAGTGGACCCATAATTTTATTGAAAGGAAATACCGTCGAATTAACTTGTGGATTTACCAGCTTCAGTAGCTATATTAATGGAGAATATCATCCTGAACTTGAAAAACTCAATTTAAAACTTTGGAAATCGATATTGGAAAGAGTCACAAAGCACGGAGTTATGTGGTATATGATGGGAGATATCACTAGTCGATTAATGGTTGATATAGGGGCGTATAATGGGGAATTCTATAATCTTATGAAAAGTATTAAAAAAACTCTTGATCCAAATATGATTTTGAGTAGTGGAAAATATAATTTCTGGAATCAATAAGGCATTATGAAAACTGTGTTTACCTTTGACAAAAATGAATAAGAATCTATATATATCTTGAATGAAAGTTAAATATAATCAAAAAATTTTAACATTGAGATATTTTAGTAGATTGTATATATTATGCCCGAAGTATATCATAAATTAGAAGAAATTGTCAAAAAGGAACATATTTCAAATGATCTCCTTATAAGACACAGCTATTCTAGAAATGTTGACCTTATTTTACAGGGTGTTCCTGATATTGTTATTAGACCTAAAGACGAAATCGAGATTTCAGAAATTTTAAAAGTTGTTAATGAGGAAAACATCCCCGTTATCCCCCGAGGTGGTGGTGATTGTGAATTTGGGGGAAGTAAACCCATTGGTAATGAGGGTATAGTACTGGATTTAAAACGATTGAATAGGATAATTAACCTTGATCAAGATAATCTGGTGGTCACCGTTGAAGCAGGTATTTCTTGGGCTAAATTAAATGATTATTTATGTAATTATGGGCTCTATACTGGATGTATGGGCCCAGGATCTGGTATGACTGCCTCAATTGGGGGCGGTATTTCACACCATTCTGTTGGAGGAGGAGGTTGTGCAAAATATGGAGCATGTACAAACCAACTCGTCTCTCTCGAAGTGGTCTTACCCACTGGCGAGATTATCGAAACCGGTTCTCAAGCAAATAAATTTTCTCAATTTCCTTTTAACCGATTTGGAAATGGTCCTGATTTAGCGGGATTATTTTGCGGAGATAATGGAATTTATGGAGTGAAAACCAAGATATCCTTACAAGTCTTTCCTAAACCCAAGTTTGCTGCCTATAAAACCTTCCAATTACCTAGAAAAGAACGCCAAGTTTCATCCCAGATTATGTCCGAAGTACGCCACAGAGGAATTGATGTTTATGATCTTATGTATATCATGGATCTTCTTATTCGAGTTGTCACTCAAGAAAAATGTTTTCCTTTATTTGAACATCTAAAAAAAAAGAGAGGTGTCATCTTTTATACTATCGAAGCGAATTCAGAGCAAGAATTACAAGCGAAAGAAGACCAATTGGATAAAATTATGGAAGAGAATAAATGTGAGTATTTAGGTTCAAAAATAGCAGATGGCAATATTGCTAAATGGCATTATACTGAACAAGGGCATTGGCAATTCTATCATAATTTATGGGGGATGTATCCTACTATGCAACCACTTACTGCTGAATGTTTTACTCCGGTTCGTAATTATCCTGATATCATGGATACAGTCGATCAGTGGGACATGGAACACAACGAAGATATACAAAAAATTTTTGAAATTACTAAAATAAGACCTATTGCAGGCAGTGGACCCATACTATTAATTGATGGGAATAACGTGGAAATTACATGCGGATTTACTAGTTTTTGGAGCATATATGATGGGACAGTGCATCCAGAAATCGATGAAGTTAATCTAAGATTATGGAAATCTTTATTGGAACGAGTGACTAAAAAAGGAGTCCAGTGGTACATGATGGGAGATTTTATGTCACGTTTAATGGTAGATATTGGGGCTTATAATGAAGAATTCTATAAACTTATGACTAATATTAAAAAGACACTTGATCCAAATATGATCTTAAGTAAAGGTAAATTCAATTTTTGGGGAAAATAAGCAAAATTAGCAAGTAAAAACTAAAAATTGTTAATATTATATTTCTTTTTAATAACTTTCAATTCCTTTCTTAGAGTTTTTATCTCTTTTTCCAAAAATTTTTCCTTCATTGAAGAATCTGAATGATTAAGCATGTTCTTGATTTCCTCTAATTCAAATTCTTTCTTTTCTATTATTTTAGGAATTTCTTTTAATCGTTCAAAATTTAAGAAGTGCGTTTCCAAATTCTTCTTTGTAGATTCAACTTGTGAGTTTATTCTTTTCTTTTTAGTCTTAGGTAGTTTATGGTATCGTACCATAATTAGTGTAAAAACTCCATAAACTAGTAAAGGATTAATTGATTTCAAAAAAAAAAGCATAATATCCCTATTAAATATTGGAATAAAAAGACTAACGACCCAGCATAATATACATAATATTCCTGTACTGGTTTCGTTTTCCCAGTTACGAATTATTAAGCTTTTTTTTTTACTTCGATAATCCCCTAACCAACCAAATACACCGGATGCAAGACAAAATAGAGTAAGGATCAAAAAACCTATATTTGGAAATTTTAAAAACCAAACAAAAGAATATAAACCCCAAATGGTTAACAATCTAAAAGCGTGTACATAGCTATTTAACATCTGAATTACTTATATTATGGTTCCTAAGTAATATATTGATATTTTAATTTTTAATCATTTCTTCTATTATTGATACAAAAACATGTCTAAATGAAAAGTAAACGCTATTACTAGATTTAGTACGATGTATAAAGCAACAAGAGATTTTTTAAAGCAAAATGAAGGAAAAGTTATAAGTATTAAAGGAAAAATTTCAAAGTCCATTTGGCAGCATATTCAAGCCTTAATAACATCTCATCCACATATTAATTATTTTGAATTAGAGGATGGATTTCAAATATTAGTATATTCTAAAAATCAAGTCGATTGTAATGATATATTAGAAATAACAGGCAGGATTATTAAAGTAGAAGGTTCGAAAGATATAAATTCTAAAGCTTATGAACATACGGAATATCATATTATTGCTGATTCTTGGAAATGTCTCTAATTTTAAAAAATCATAATTTTTAAAAGTGGAAAATATTCAATTAATTTTTGATCTTTTTTTTTCTCACTAATCGAAAATCTCATATATTAACTTTAAATTTTCTAAGAATAATTTATACTAAGGAGATACTTTTTTATTTCTAATTTGACTATATTGAGAGTTTCTTATGAGTGATTTTAAAAATTTAAAAAAAGAATGGAAAGCAATCTTCTCTTGTATAAGTTCATAAATTTCTTATTGAACTGCAGAAGGGATGCGGAGATTGTGGCTATGCCATTCGACCTGCAGTTGGCAGATATTTAACTTGTCCTGTAAAAGAAGCTAAAGGGGATCATGGGTTTGAGATTTATTTTTCTCGAGGCCGCATGAATGTGTTAAAAAGCATCTTAGAAGGAAAAATTCCATTAAGTAAAGAACTTGCTGAATTTGTCTACCAATGCTCGGAATGCGGTAACTGCACTGAAGTATGTCATATGAGTCAAAATGACTATATAATACTTCCAACAAGCAAGTGGATAGACCATGTGGAAGTATGGAATGCACTGAGAAAGGATTTAGTAGAAGCAGGATTTGCTCCATTAGAAAAACATCGCAAGTTAATTGATTATATGAATGATGAGACTATGAGAAATCCTTATGGCGAGGATGAGAGTAAGAAGTTTGAGTGGCTATCTGTGTTTTCGAACATTAAAGATAAAGCGGACTTAGCCTTTTTCGGAGGATGTACAATGCCATTACGACAAGTTGATACATTAAAAAATATGATGAAGATTCTAAATGCTACTCATATAGATTTAGCAATATCGAAGAATGAATGGTGTTGTGGTTCTATTGCCCTACGTATTGGTGATGAAGAAAGTGTTAAAAACCTGATAAAGCATAATGTAGACCTCTTCCATGAAATGGGTGCTAAAACTGTATTTTCTGCTTGTGCAGGATGTTATAGGACCATAAAGAAGGATTATCCCGAACTTTTAGGAGAAGATTTACCGTTTGAAGTAAAACATATTACTGAAATTCTTGTAGATTTACTAAAATCTAATAAAATACCTTTTAAGGAAGAACAAGAAAAATTAAAAGTAACTTATCATGATCCTTGCCATTTAGGACGTCATATGAATCTTTATCAAATCCCTCGCGAAATAATTTCAAGAATACCAGGAGTTGAGCTTATCGAAATGAAAAGAAATAGGAATAATGCGTGGTGTTGTGGTGCAGGGGGAGGAGTAAAGAGTCAATTTTCCGAATTAGCTTTGGACATTGCCAAAGATCGTATAAAGGAAGCAATCGATACAGGAGCAGATGTATTAACAACCAGTTGTCCTTTCTGCATCGGGAATTTTTTGGATGCATATAATGATATGGATCCAGAGCTTCAAGAAGAGATTAAAGTAATTGATATAATCGATTTTATAGCTTCAAAGATTTAAATTTATTTAAGTTTCATTAATATTTCAACCAAAAAATTTCTATATTACGTCTATAAGTAACAAATAAAATAGAATTAATAAAAATTTAATAATCCATATTGGCATAATGAATTTAAAAAGTAATATAGTTAAATCTTAAAAATTTACCTCAACTTTCATCTATGCCTTCTATAGATCTTACCTATCTGGAGCTTGTTTTAACAGTAATTACTATAATTGGAACGATTAATTTCTTATTCGTCACTCTTAAAAGGCGTGATTTGAAATTTTGGCTTTTTACCTATATTGCACTAACTCTTGGATATACATTTAATTCTATAAGATTTTATTTAGGAGCTTTCGAAATAGTTTCATACATTTTGTTTGGCTTAACCATAATTTTAGCTAATGTTGCAGTTTTCGTCGAATATTATGAGACATTTATTAAAAAACCTAAAACAGCAAGCAGTAAGATTGAATTTTTTGGAATGTTATTATCCATTGATTTAGTGTATATAGGATTGGTGCATTTTTTAATTCTTCTTCTAATAATCAGTTTTTCTATGTTATTAAGAATTACATTTAAGAAGAGAACATTAACTCATGTATTTCTATCTTTCGCAGAACTGGGAGCTTTATTTACCGCAGTTGGTAATCTACTTATCCTTTTTAATTTGGAAGGTGCTCAAGAAATTAATATCGGAGCAGACATTTTTTTTGTGACCATTTTATTTGTAACAGGTATTGTGGCCTATTTGGAGGAAAGGTTAACTGAATCAGAACGTAGATATAAAGAATTTTATAATCGGGAAAGTTTCTATAAAGATTTAGTCGCCCATGATATTAATAACGTACTTCAAAGTATTGAGTCCTCTGCAGAGCTACGCTCTATTTACTTAAAAGGGAATGAAAAAGAAGAAGAGTACCAAGAATTTACCGAAATAGTAAAAGAACAGGTTAAACGTGGTGCTAAACTAGTTTCTAACGTGAGGGTCCTATCCGACTTAGATTATGAGGAAATTTCACTTGAACCGAAGGAGATTTCTCAGTCTCTCAAAAAAGCAATTGATTACCTCAAAAAAAGTTTCCCCGAGAGAAAAATTGATATCCAAATTGAAAATCCCTTTAATTCTATCACTGTTTTAACTAATGAATTGATCATCGATGTATTTGATAATATTGTAACTAATGCAGTTAAACATAATCAAAAATCTCAAATTGAGATATTAATAAAAATAAGTAAGGAAGAGAAAGATGATAAGTTCTATTATAAATTTGAATTTATTGATAATGGAGATGGCGTCCCAGATTACATGAAGGATAAAATTTTCCAAAGAATATATGGAAAAAGTAAAACCATAGGTGGAATGGGGCTTGGACTATCCCTTGTCAAAAAAATCATCACACTTTATAATGGAAATATATGGGTAGAAGATAAAGTGAAAGGAGACTCGGAACAAGGTAGTAAATTTATCATATTATTGCCTATTTATACATAAAAGTCACCATTTTAAGAGTATTCACAATTATAACTAATACCAACCTTCTAAAGTGATTCTTTTTTTTTCTTTTTATGGATGATTTTGAAAAATATTTACAACCAACTTATTTTTTCGATTTCAATCATAAACCTGTATTTAATAAAGCTCTTGAAATAACAGAAGAATTTGATTCAATCCGAGAAAAGGCGATTGCATTATTTTTTTGGGTTAGAGATGAGATAAAATACAATATGTCCACGTATATCCCATCAGTTAAAACCAATTTTAAAGCAAGCGTCACCTTACGCAGAAAAAATGGCTTTTGCGTGTCTAAATCTATACTACTATCTTCTTTTGCGCGAGCGATTGGAATTCCTGCCCGAATCCATTTATGTGATTTGATTAACCATAAAGTCTCACAGAAAGTTATTGATTATATGGGGACAAATATTATGTATTATCATGGATATAGCGAGTTTTATCTAAATCAAAAATGGATTAAGCTAACTCCTTCATTTGATAAACAAACTGCAATAAAAGGTAACTTTTTCCCGATGGTAGAATTTGATGGAGAAAATGATGCAGTCTTTCCTGCTTATGATAATGAAGGGAATAAATTCGGAGAATATCTTGAAGATCGAGGAGTACATGCTGATTTACCACTTGACCAAATTGAGGAATTATTTAAAGAAAAGTACTATAGTCATGTGCTAAATGAAAAGTTTCAAGGTGTACGTAAATTATACGATAAAAACGTTTTGTCAAAGTAATAATGTAAATTCAGTCTAATTTGATTAAATAAATATTTAAAATCAAATAGTTATTAATTAGTAATTAACAAATTAAGAAAATTCATACAATCAATTAAGAAAATGTCACCTCAAGCAATTTTTCTCTATGAAATAGATGAATCTTTTGGTCCAAATATTTTAGCAGAATATTATCTTATCAAGCAAGAATTACCCAAAGATATCTTAAAAGATTTTGTGCAGAAACATATAGAAAAAGAATTTAAGAGTGCTCTCTCTCAAGAGAATGAGGTTCGCTACTTTTCAAATCAGATTGATGCAAAAGCACTTGGGAAAGAAAATCTCTTTTTAGGCTTTATTCTCAAGGAAGATGAAGATATGGTTTCCATTAAAAGTATCTTTGAAACAATAGAGGAGAAAATCCTAAAAGATTATACTGATGATAGGAGCAAAATGGAGGAGATTCTGAAGGATTCATTAAACTCCATTCTGTCATTGATGGAAAAGTTGAAGGAACCAGCAATTATAGTAGATACTATAAATGATAAGACCAAAAAAATGATAGATGATGGTGAATTACAGGAAGCAAGAGAACTTATAGATTTAGGCGAAGAAATCCCTGAAAAGTTAGCTAATGAGATCAAACTCGCAGAACAATTTCTGAATCAGAATGCATATAGAAAAGCTAAAAAAAGTTATTTAAAAGCTGCTGAATTAGCAGAAATTATCCAAGAATATGAAATTGTTTCATTTTTAAGATATAAAGCAGAAGAAATTGGTACTTTACCAGATTTGATAAAAGAAAGTGAACAATTATATAAAAATATTAATGGATTAATTGAAAGCTTACAAGAGAATAAATTGCATCTTTATCATGAACTCAATAAACCCTTAAATAGATTGATAAACATATCGAGTTCTTTTGAGGATAATGAAAAAATCTCGAAACTAGCTCAAATTCTTTCTTATTCAAATCAAGCAGATAAACATGCAAAAGAATTATTTAATCTCGATAAAAGAATCAAAGATGCACTAGATGAATTATAAAAAAACATAGAAAAATAAATTATTAACTAAAGTTTTAGTTATTCTGTATCTTCTTCTGAACTTTCTTCTTCTTGTGGGACATAATCTCCAATATCTGGAAAAATGATACTTGCAATCTCCCATCCTTTCTCTGTTGGATAAGTAAGAGCATTAGCAATTAATTTTTCTCCTGAATCATTATTTAACTCTACTTTATGAATTTCAGCATTATTTTCCAAAATCATTTCAAATTTTGCCCCTCCGCTTCCAGTTGGTACAATTAAAATGCCCTCGTCTACTGCTTTTTGATCTAGGGCGTCCTTTAATCGTTTTGCTGCATAATAACCTGCGACTCCTGCACTGCGATCGAAAGTTTTAATAGATGGTATTTCCAAACCCCATTTTTTTCCTTTATATTCGATTAATGCTGCTAACATTTGACTCCTTTTTCCAAGCATAAACTTAAATTCCATCTGAGTATTAAAATCTTTTCCTTTATTTTCTCCAATCTTCATTATTGTTTTTAATGTTGCACCAGCAACCGATGCTGGATTGACATCAATAACATATTCCTCCTCTGCTAATATTTCCTCGATGGTTTTTTTAATAATTTCTCGTGGTTTTGAGAAATCAACTACTTCTTCCTCAGGAAGGGGTGGTTTAGCTGTTGCCACGATGTCTGCTCCTGCTTCCATTAATTCTTCCACACTCATTTCTTCAATAACAACTTTATCAATAAACCTTCGACATAATTTAATTGAATTTCTTGGATTTCCTTGGGTTTTTTCATATATCATTTCAATTAATTTTTCATTCAAAGGAAATAATGGATATAACGGAGGATTTAAATTATTATCATCCCAGAAGGTTTCCATGGTTTTTGAATAAAATATTTTAAGATCATTTAAACTAAATGGTTTTAATTCTTGTTCTGGTTCCATTCGTGAACGTAAAGGTTGATCAGCAATCTCTAAGATACGGGGCCAAATTTCTTTTAGAACTGCTATAATAATTACTAATCCTTTTACTTCATTATACAATCTTTTAAGGATTTCAAGAAATTTTCTTTCCGCTGCTTCACCAAGCATACGATACGGTGATTCTAATTCATCAAAATAAAGGATTAAAACTCTATCTAAATTTTCTGTTATAATTTTAATCATTGCGAGACATACATCATCTTCTTCAACCACACTATTAATACCTAATTCAGCAAGTTCTTCGGTCTCAAGATCTTCACCAAGCAACCATCTTTCTGCTAGTGCTTTTTTACTCTTATCTAATTGATATGTTACTAAAGCCTTTACGCAATCAGCAAACACTCCTGGAAACTCTCTAATTCCTTTTTGTATTACTTCATCTACTTTCGGTTTTTGAAACAACCCTCCCTTTTTACCGCCCCATTTTTCTACAACTAACTTTTTTGATACAATATCTAATATTTCAGGACCTACTTCTTCAATAATACAAGTATATACATGAAGTAATACACGAATACTTGCAGGAGGACTGGGGACATAAATAATTGTCCAATCTACGGGCTCTAATTGGCTTACCTCAACCTCCTCTTCTTCTGTAGTTTCTTCTAATTTTTTTCGGTTTTCTCGCTCTTTATCTTTAAATGAATGGTATGCGTGGGTTTTACCTGTGCCTGCCGATCCGAGAATTGGAATAAGCCTGCTTGAGCGATCTCGATAAGTTTGGCGAACCAAGCGATATACTTCACGATCAATATAACTTCGCACACGTGCGATATCAACTCTGTCTGGAATATCTCCCCGAGATACGAAATTGGAGAAAGGTAGGATTGGTGCCTCTCGAAGAACATCCAGATACATTTCTTTATCGTCATCTGACAATTCAGAGTACATAATCATCCACTCTTATATTATTTTTAAAAATTCTAGACATATTTTATAATTGGAATAAGTTTATTAATCTAAACAATTTTTTCTAGAATATAAGCTTAAATTTTTCTAGCTTTAAGTATTTATATTTAAATTTATATTTAAAAATTTAATTGAACGTAATATCTACACATTTTTTCTGGTGATATGAATTTATGGTAAGGAATGATGAAAATGATGAAGAAGATAATGAGGATGAGGGTGATGATCCCTTTGATTTCTCTAAGTATTTAGGAGACCCCAATAAAATCTTTAAAAATATTGATCCTTCAAAATTATTTAATTCAAAAGAATTTCAAAATATTTTCAGAGAAATTTTCAAACAAATTTCAAATAACCTTCCCAAGGAATTGCAAGGAATGTCTCCGGAAGATATTATGAAAGAATTCATGAAAAATCGTGATAAATTTGGTTTTAAAGGGCCAATCATGTATGGCTTCAATATTAATTTTGGCCAAGATGGTAAACCTATAATTGATTCCTTTGGAAATATTAAAAAGACTCCATATTCAAGCAAACCCAAAGTAAACAAGGCAAGAGAACCGCTTGTTGAGGTAAATGAAGATGTAAACCAAATCATTGTTGTCGCAGAAATGCCTGGAGTTACCCGGGATGATATCGAATTAAAAGCAACACCACATTCAATTACTATAAAAACGAAGGAAGGGATAGTGGGAAGAAAATATTATAAGGAAGTCGATTTACCCGCTACAATTGATTCCAACTATGCAAAAGCACGATATACTAATGGAATCTTGGAAGTGACATTGAAAAAGATAGATGAGAAACATACTAACATAAAAATTGACTAATCTATGTTTTTTACATCGTGAAACGCCAATTTCACGAATATAAGCCTAGTTGGAGAAAACATCACAATATATCTTCGAGTATTATAACCGAATTTTTACCAATTTATCAAAAATTATTTCTTAAATTTAGGTAAAACCTTTTTAATATCTTGAATGAATCGTTCTGATAATTCTTTCTTATCTGTAAAAGTATGAGGGTGCTTGAAACCTGCGCGATTTTTATGACCACCTCCTCCAAAATATCTTGCAAACTCTCTACATTGTATAAAATCGCTATGAATAATTATTTCATTATATCTTAGATCAATTCCGATATATGCTAGTGAATCGGGATATTCTTTTTTTAAAAGTTCAGTGATTTTACCCCCTCCAATTTTAGCATATGAGATGTAAGCATTCCCAAAATTCCTAATATTAATTTTTATTACATTCTGAATGGCAAAATCTGATTGTTCTTTTATCCACTTTTCTAGCTCTCTAATCTGAGTCTCAAACCACTGATCATTGAACTTCCCCTCTGAAAGGAGTTCGACTATCTTGCGGCGATTATTAAAACCTTTAGGTCCAATATTATATCCAATAATTAATTGGATATCCGAAGCAAGTTTATACTCTTCTGTTTTAAAATCTGTATCCCGAGCAAAATCTGCTATTTTTACAGCAACGGGGTCATTAGGAAGGAAGTAATCTTTTAATATTTCGGCAGCACATTTTTGTACGTCATTCACATAGACATCGATTAATTTACGTATTTTTTTCTTTATTGAAGCATCAACAATATGATGATCAAACCATAAAATGCGACAATTCTTCTTTTTAGCTGATTTAAACAAGTGGAATAAAGTCTTGAATGACTTGTTGAATCCAATATCGGAAATTATCAAATTACTGATATTAATCTCAGAAGTGAGCTGTTTATTCACTATTTCAATGAAATTTGTATAATTTGCATCTAAGAGTTTTATTGTTTCCTTTGAAGATGAGGTATCATAATACCGTTTAATTATTGCTTGTGAACCCAATCCGTCTAAATCATGTTCATGTGAAATTGAGACTATCATATTTTAATCATCAAAATAAATCTAGCAATATGTTGACTTGTTTTTTCACTCTAGGATTTTTTACCGCTTCCAAAATTATTTTTGATAGTTCTTTTTTCTTCAGATAATAAATCTTCATATATTCTTCTCTACTTTGTCTAGGATATCTTTTCTCTAAAGCAGCATCTCTTTTAGGACAACCATCTCTCCTCATACAGCAATAGGAAAGTGAGCCAAAACACGTTAATTCAGAATCCCAGTCATTATCTTTCGAAAATTTTTCTTTAATCGCTGTGAACTCCTCTTGAGAGATTCCAAGCTGATTTAATGTTTCATCTCTCTTACACTTAAACGCAAAAGTCAAGGAATATCCTGGTTTACAGCAGAAAGTTAAGCCACGATAATCTGCATCCATACATATATGGATTGGAGCGTCTTTCCAACCAGGGATATCTCGGAGTTTTTCAGGATCTAAGACTGTCATTGTATCATTTTTTTTACTTTATATTTAATTTAACTCTCCATCATGCTTTTAATTTATGATTTTAAATTAATTTTAAAACTTTTAAGGTCATAAGTAGGTAGTGATATTGCTTCCTGGGAGGCTTTAATAAAAAGAAGAAGGGCCCGATGCGGGAATTGAACCCGCCTCTAGGGATTCACAGTCCCCAATACTAACCACTATACGAACCGGGCCATTTTTAGTTGTATGGTAAATAATATTCTTTCTTAAAAAAATTTTATTCTATTTCATTCTTTGGTTAACACACGTTAAAATATAATTAAATAGGCCATCAATCGCTTTTTCTAACATTCCAGAGTTGTCTAAGATAAAGTCAGCAGATTCATATGTCTGATGGGTTCGAGCTCTTTCTATTCTTTTATTTAATTGATTTCCTGTTTCACGACCACGAGCCTTTAATCTTTTTATACTTATTTCTATTGGTACATCTATGAAAATAACCTTTACATTATTATATTTGGTTCTAGCTTCTTGAATGATTTTTCTACTTACATTGATTATTACAGGATGGCCGGAATACAACCAATCGTCAATTATTGCAGGCACTCCATAAGATAGACCGTAAATATGCCATTCTAAAGCAAATCTTCCTTCTAGTGATAATTTCTCAAACTCCTTAGGGGTTACAGATATATTACTTTCAGTTTCCGACGGTTTTCTAGTAATATAACGTTTTGGAGAGAGAATTTGCTTACGATCAGAAGGATATCGTTCCATAACTGCTCTAATGAGTGTATCTTTACCCGAGCCAGAGTTTCCCACAACTAAAAAAAGTATGCCATCAAAATCTTTTTTCATTAATTACAGTAATTTGGCATTGATCTTAAATACTCCTTTATGATTCTTATCTATAATATCTAAAAAAAATTTATACGAAAAGTAAAAATAAAATAATGAATTATTATTCATAAAACATCTTAAGTTGAAATTCAAATTGATAAAAAAGACTTTCAAAGGAGGATATTAAATGGCAAAGAGCGATGATGAAGGATTAGAAATTACAGAACTCCCAGAAAGTTATCAGCGATATATAGATGTTATATATGACATCTCCAAAAAGAAAAGGGGAGGTTGGGTACAGAATAAGGAAATAGCAGATAGTTTAGAAGTCGAACCTGCCTCTGTTTCTGGGATGTTAGAAAAACTTAAGAATAATAATTTAATCAAATGGGAACCAAGAAAAGCAATAAGATTGTCTGAAAAAGGGAAGAGATATGCTATACAATTAGATGAAATCCATTCATTGTTGCGTGTTTTTTTCAAAGAGGTATTAAAAATAAAGGATGCTCGGGTAATTGAATCTGTTACACATGAAATTGAGCATCATATTACCCAAAAAGTTAAAGAGTCATTAAAGAAGTTTCTTTCGAAATATTTGGATTAAATTTAATTACTATAAAAACTTCTCACCATCTACCTTATTCATTATTGAAATAAAAAGGAGATTTTATGTCTGAGAATATTTATGAAAAGATTGAACTTGTGAATAAGCACTTTAAAGATTTTACTCATTTCATAGAACTAGAAAATTTCAGAGCGTTTTTATTATTAACCTTGAATAGTCAATCTTCGACTAATTTAATGGCACAACTTGGACTCGGAGGCAATCGAGAAATCATTAATTTACCATTTGACCCTATAAGAGGTATATATTACCAAAAAATTAACCTTCTTTCATCCAGTTCCATGATAATCTATGTAAAAGCAGAAGAAATTACTGAGAAATTTTTATTGGACAAAGATCATGAGATCTTTAAGAAATATCTTAACATTAATGAATCCAGTCTTGCTTTTAGAGGGAAAGAAAAGTTCGTTTTCCCAAAAATCACCGATTATAGTACTATTAATGATTCAAAACTTAAGATAAAAATTGATGACTACTTTCATTCAATTGAATCCTTTATCGGATTTGCTCAACCGAATGTTTTATTTGTAATAGATGCTAAGGATCTTTCCGAGCCTGATCTGGTGTTTACATTTAATATGGCTCCACAAATACCAAGAACTTCTGAAGAAAATGTTTTAAGATTAGATGTGTTTTTGGATAATAAGCATAAATTAAAAGATATTACCTATATTCAGAGAGAGGAGGATTATTCTATTAAATATATGAAGGATATTAAAGAAGTAAGCCATGCAGACCTCTATAAATCCGCATTTTCATTAGTGCTTCATATTAAATCATTCGAAAATCCAACTGAATAATAAATAATTCTTTTTTTAGTCATTTTTAAGTAGTATTCGTCTAAAATTAACATATTAATAGCATTAAAGCATTAATATTTCTTATTTATATATTATCCGACAAAATAATTATATTAATTCAAGCTTAATAATTCAGAACTTGAAATATATGATTAAGGGTTGATAAGAATGAAGATTATAACTATAAATTTACCTGAAAAATATCTTGCTGCGATCCAAACGTTAAATGATCTTGGGATTTATCCCTCTCGAAGTGAAGCAATAAGAATTGCATTAGGAGATTTTTTGGAAGAAGAGCTTAAAATGTATCATGATTTAGATAATGCTAGTTTTAAATTGCTTATGAAAAAAAATATAAATAAAAAAGAGTAAAATATCTTTTTTCTTCTATTTATCTTTTTAATCGACATTCACTGGATTTTTACATTTGTTACATCTTTTTGCTCCTCGAAATAAAGGATTTCCACATTCTGGGCAATGATATCTTTTTTCTTCTTCCTCTACAAATTTTTCTGTCCCTAATTCTCTCCATGTAGGGATTGTACGTAAAATTACTTTCTTTCCGACGGGTATAGGAAAATTATTGATATATTTACAGGGAAATTCTTCGCATTGATGACATCCTTCAATCTCTTTCTCTTTGCAACAACTTTTTATTGCACAAACTTGGCATACGGGAAATACTACACCATCGGATAAACATCCGGTACAAGCAATATCATCAATATTTTTCGCAAACATTTTATATACAGGAAGCAATTTTTCTTTAAACTTCACGTTATTATCTCGATGAGCAATATAAATTGAACATACACCACAATACAAGCCGCAAGGGGCTAGAAGTTCTCTCTTAATTTCTGGCATATTTTTACTTTGTCAATATTTTGATTATGGTTATAATTATATTAATTTGAGTTTTATAAATAGCTTTAAACTAAATTTTTATTATATGCTTAAATTATTCTTTAACTAAAAATTATTTTATATAATAATTATTTCAAAATATACAGAATTATCATGAAAGTTGTACGTTATTATAATAATAATGATATTCGACGCGATGAGATTCCTATACCTCAAATTGGTCCTGAAGAGCTATTGGTTAAGGTAAAAAAGTCGGGGATTTGTGGATCAGATATTCTTGAATATTATAGATTTGCTAAAATGAAAAAACTTGGTGTGGACAATCTAATCCTTGGACATGAGATCACTGGTGATATAGTTGAAGTTGGTAAAGATGTACGAAAGTATAAGAAAGGAGACCGTGTATTTGTTTCTCACCACGTACCATGTTTTAAATGTCATTATTGTCGTGAAGGACATCATACCGCGTGTGAGCTTCTTCACAATACTAATTTTGACCCTGGTGGATTTGCAGAATATATTAGAATTCCGAAAATTAATATTGAGAAAAAAGGAGTATTTGTATTAGATAAATCAGTATCTTATGAAGAGGGCGTCTTTATTGAACCATTAGGATGTGTATGTAGAGCACAGAGACTTGCAGATGTAAAGAAAGGACATTGTGTGCTAATCTTAGGTAGCGGTGTATCTGGAATACTCCATATTCAACTTGCAAAATTGAGAGGAGCTGAGAAAGTGTTTGCAACTGATATTAATGATTATCGTCTGGAACAGGCTAAAAAGTTCGGTGCTGACGCAATCTTTAAAGCAAGTGATAATGTTGCTACGAAAGTAAGGGAGAATAATAATCACCTCGCCCCAGATATAATAATCGTGTGTACTGGTGCGATATCAGCAGCTAATCAAGCATTGGATTGTGCTGGTCCAGGAAGCAAAATAATCTTCTTTGCAGTTCCTGAACCAGGGATCAAGCTCGAATTAGATATAAATACATACTGGAGAAATGAAATCACCATTATGACTTCCTATGGAGCAGCTCCAGAGGATTTACAAGATTCTTATCTTAGAATTCTTTCTAAAAGTATAAAAGTTTCTGGGCTAATAACTCATAGATTTCCTTTTACTAACGCATTAGAAGCATTTAAAATAGTATGTGACGCGAAAGATTCCCTAAAGGTCATTTTAGAGCCAGATTAAGAGGAATTAGAATGCGAATCCTTTTGAAAGTATTTGCTTCTTTTTAAATGCTTCTCAATTATATAGGATTCCCAAAATCGATACAATTCAACGATAAAACCTTGCAATTTGCTTTTTGGAAAAAATATATCCAAATTCAATAATTCATCCATGTTTATTTCTTCCTTTCTACTAATTTTGAGAGTTGAGAGAGCTTGATCCACCTTAGTTTGGTTATCTTTAATTTTTCTTCTCATGTAAGTAAATGGGGTAGTATCAGGATGTTTAATGATATAAGCGTGACTTGATGTTAAAAATTCTGCTCTCTGCAAGAAAATTTTTTCCGCTAAATTAATATCTTCAAGATATTTTGCAATAGAACACTCATTAAATCCATACCATGGACCAAACCCGTCGATTCCCGACTTTGGAATATCAAATCCCAAACAACTTATATGTAATATTTTTTCATAAGGAAGGAAAAAGCCTGTATGTCCTTTTGAATGTCCTGAAAATGAAATTGTTTCAATTATAATATCATCTAATTTTAATGCATCTCCAGGATTGAATGATCTAACAGTCGAACAAGGCTTGTACTTATTAGAATTAGCAAATTTTTCAATAATTGAAAAATCTAAATCCTCATTAAATCTAAATCCTTTATAAAAATTACAAAGATCTAATAAATATTCGTCTTCTGGTATAGGTGCATGAATTTTAACTCCCAAATCTTCCCAATGATATACATGTGCCATATGATCCATATGACCATGAGTACAGACATAATTACTGAAAGGACCATAAACTCGGTTAATTTCATCTATTAGATTAGGCTCGATATTCAAATCTAAAGCAATTGCTAAGTCGTTTCTACCATTCCTCGGTAAAATCACAAGCCCATCACAGCAAGAGAAATAAAATGGCGTTTTTTTTTGATGGATAAGCAGAACGTCATTTGTCACATTTTGAATATCAAGATTTGGGATTTTAGGTGTAATCATCTTATATAGGAATGAAAATATACAAATAAAAAAAATATTTACTATTATTTTCTAATTGTTGATTTAGAAGATATCCTCTTGTTTTAATAAAACCAAGGCAAATAATAATAACAATACTATTGTAAGAATGAGTGTAAAAATGGCACTTAATAAGTTAAATACACTGAAACTAATAATTCCGGTGATTAAATTGCCAGCGAGCCAAACAAGTTCGCTAATAACTACAATTTTAACTTGTTTCCATTCTTTTGCGAAGACTCCAAATAAAGAACTTGCTGTAAATCCTGCAAATAAACAGCCAATAGTTAAGCTTAACACGTGAGTATCAAGTGTAAGTGTCAATCCAAAAATTGGAATTATAATATCTGGAATAAAAAATAGTATTGTGAATATAAATCCTATAACAAAATGAATGCCAAAGGTTATTTTTGTAATCGTTAATATTTTATCTACCATATCATTTTCCCTTTTTTCAAATTTTTAGTATAATTAGAATCTTGATAAAATATTTTGCTTAATATTTAAATCAATATCATTGAATATAAATTGAATAAAAGAAAAAAAGAAAGAAATTACATTCCCACTGGACCTTGTTGATAAATCTCAAAAGCTTCATCGACCGAGGCATTTTCATGAACTATTGCTCGAACTGCTTTTATCATACCAATTGGTTTATCTGATTGAAAAATATTTCGTCCCATATCAACTCCAACGGCACCTTTATCAATAGCATTCTTAGCCATCTGTAAGGCATCCCTTTCAGGGATTTTTCTACCCCCCGCAATCACAATAGGCACAGGGCAAATACTAGTAACATTTTCAAAATCATCACAATAATATGTTTTTACGAATGTAGCTCCCATTTCGGCTGCCATTCTGCTTGCCATCCCTAAATAACGGTCGTCTCGTGCCATTTCTCTCCCTACTGCAGTGACTGCTAAGGTTGGAATACCATATTCTTGACCCCAATTAACTAATTTTGAAAGATTCATTAAACTCTGCTTTTCAAATTCTCCACCAACAAAAATGGAACAAGTAATTGCGGATACATTTAGTCTTATTGCATCTTCAATTGTAACATTTATCTCTTCGTTCGAGAGTTCTTTAAGCATACTAGCTCCAGCAGAAACTCTTAATACGATAGGTATGTCGTTTCCCGGAGAAACACAGCTTCTTAGCATACCCCTAGTAAGCATAAGAGCATCTGCATGTTCAAATAATGGGTTTAAGTCTCCAAAACATTTGAGAGATCCGGGTATATTACCAAAATATCCATGATCTACTGCCAGCATTACACAATGACCAGATTTGGGTTTAATTATTCTTGAAAGTCGATTTTCCATACCCCAATCCATTTTATATCATTCCTCCTAACAATATATTATTACTTTATTTGTGTTTTATCTAAAGAAGATAGGATCTCTTTTTTATTTTTTTAATATCATAACAAAAATAGCGGATTACACTTAAATCAAGTTAAGAAATTCTTCGACCTTATTTTTAATCTTATCTGCTAATTTTGGAGAATATCGCTGCCTTATAAAATCTTTTATCAATGAAACACGATAAAGATTTACTTTACTTTCCAATAATTCACGATTGATCTTCTCCACTAAATCTTCATTATATATTATTTTTACCTTTTCAAGCAAATCCTTAGCATATTCCGCTTGTCGTATGAATGCTGATATAGCTAGTTGGATTAACTTTAATTGTTCATTATCATCAAGAATTTCAAGAGCGTCTTTTACAATCTCTTCTTCAAATTTTAATTTCACTTTCCATGGAGTCTGAAGTATGTTGAGATTATCATCCATAAGAAGAGCATTTTTTTCTTTAAGCTGAATCTTACTGTAATCAGTTTTTTCCAAAAAGGTGATAGTACTTGTATTTTTATATGCTCCTGGAAGGAGAGCGTTTCCTATTCTGTTTATTAATTCTGAGATCTCCTCAGTATCTTTATTTTTAATAACATATGCTGGATAATTGAATATTTTTGCATGAATTAGACAAAAAACACCATATAATCCAAAAATAAGTACAAAATCTCTAAGTGTAAATCCTCCTGATTCTTTCTCTCCTTTAGGGGCACTTACCAATTGGAGATCTATATTTTCATATCCTCGAATAATTCCTTTTGTATCGATAAATAATATAAACTGATGTTCTGGACAAACCCCTCCTTGAGGAACTTGTATTCGAATATTTCCAAATCTTTTTTGACTAAATATTTGCTCTGGTATCTTAATATCCTTTGATTTGCTGCATACCGGGCAAGTAACTTCTATTTCTTTATAATTTTCAGCCATAAATCTACGCAATAGCTCTTTTTCAATTAATATGTAAAATCAATTACATATTATGATTGATTTTCTATTAAATGCTTCTTTTTCTCTCAAAATCACTTAAAAAAGAAAAATAAAAAAAATTACTTTTGATAGAGTTTAGGGAATGCAAATTTTGTTATTATATATACTAATGTCATACCTAAAATTGCTGGTACCATACCAACTCCGAAAATTAAAAATAGAGCAGCAGATAATTCGTTATAGGGTACTGTATTAACGAATAATTGGCCAAGTGAATTAACTAAATAATGCATAATTATACTTGGTAATAAACTATTGGTTTTGATAAAAACGTATCCAAACAAAAACCCGAAAGCTGTTGCAAATAATGCTTGAAATAGAGTATAAACCCAATCCTGCCCAAATAGAATATTAACTAAATGATATACTCCAAATGCGACAGAACTAATTATAAGAACCGTTAATTTCGAATATTTTTTTGAATTCAATGGGATTAATACTCCCCGAAATCCCCATTCTTCCCATATTCCTGGAATTAACATGATAAAGAAAATAGACCAGCCTAAAATAATCCCACCTGATACGATTCTTGGAGGGCCAAATACCACTGAGGGATCAAATACATAATCACCTAAAATGTTCCCGAAAATCAAGGCTGAACTGTAATAAATCGCTACGCATGACAATGCTAGGATGATGTTCATAAAGAACTTGGATTTCTTTTTTACCACTGGACTGATTAATTTTACTGATCTTAAGTATTCATTAAAATTTGATTTACCAATGGGAAGACGTAAACTTTTCGGTACTACCAAAAGCCACAGAAGCATCATAAACCCAAAGTTATAAAGAAACTCAATGTATAGTGCCACAGGTAGAGGTAAAATACTGTATAACGGTAATATCAGAATTATTGCCAGATTTGCAGACAAATAGAGGAATGCAAAATAGACTAATAACACAATTAGTGTTCCTAAGAGCGGCTTTTGCCTTAAAGCATCACGTATACTTATCATTATTCGCTTTCCAAGTTTCTTTGGGAACATCCGATTGACAGAAATTAGTAATCCAACTAAAATCAAAACACTTGTGATTGAAACTATTAAAACCATTGGAACCAATCCAAAAACCAATATTAACAATGATCCAAAAATTACATAGAAAATATATATCAAGCCTTCAGTAGTGACCATAATTACCCATTTTACTGTCTTTTTCTTAGGATTAACCTCCTCTAATACAAATTTATACTTCATTCTCCCAAAGAGACGGATCTTCAGATTGAATATGATAAATAAGAAAACGAGGGTAACAGGATACCATGCGATAAATAATAATAGATAATCCACAAATACTGGACTTGTTATGAAGAATAATGCTGGGACGAAGAATGAAATCGTCTGAATGGTTATTAATAAGGATAATTTAGCTTTTGCTTGGTCTCGTGGATGAATAGGTAATCCCGCAAGAATGGAGGCACCTCCATCTTCCATATTTAAAAATCCAGTAGTAATTATAATCGATATCATCGGCTGGTAGAACATTAAAATGCTCCAAAAGATCAATACATCCTCTAGACCAAAAGTAGGTGATGATCCTATACTAACCGTAAGAATAATTGAATAGATAAACGGAAGAATCATCGGAAGAATCAAATACATTAAAGTCTGCATATCTCTTGTTGCTGCAGATAAATCCTTTCTCCGGTATGCTTGAATCGGTGATTTAACAAGAATATCAACAACTATATCCTCTTTTTTCCTTTTTTCTGTTTTTATTTCTTTCTCAGCGACAGAGCTTATGGTTACCATTCTCATTGAACTAATTGCCTTATTATAGAGAACAAAAGTCAAGCCTATTAATAAACCAATACCAATAAGACCGGAAATCCACATATTAGGAGCGAATTTGGTAGGATCTATAAATAACGTTAATAGAATACCTGGAGCAAATGGAAATGGAATCAATCCGAAGATGAAATTGACTATATCAGGTATAGTTATAGTTGCAAGCATTGCAAAAATATCACTAATCGAATTTATCGCCCACTGAACGATCAGACTCGCAGACATGGCCACAATGAAGTAACTGAGTATAGTAAAGATCCTTAGAATAGTTGCTTTTTTCGAACTTACTTGATCGCCTTTAAAGACGCGACTCATTCTCTCTGCAATTAAAACCAATAGACTCACTACGAATACAACATTTAGAACTGAGAGTAAACAACTGATAATGACTAAAAGTATATTTTGGGTTATAATTGCGATAATAATCGGAAATGATATAATCATAGTAATTATAACGGCGTCTAAGTTTCGAATAACCGTTATCAACCCTAATTTTTGTAATCGTTTTTTTGAAATGGGTAATGTTTCATACCACTTGAAAGCTTCACCAGTCATCATCGCACTAATATTAAACATGCCCAATAATAATAAATAGATAAATTGTGTAATGAAAAAAACTCCGAAAAATAAGGTTCCACTAAATAATGCTGTATCTAATGGTAACGTACCAAAACTTAAACCCTGCACTAATTGTAAAATTGTAAATATTGGTACAACAGCGGTAAAGAATATTAAACAAGCATAGACAATCTTTAATGTTAATACTTGGTGTTGGACAGATTTCTTACTTTTTTTGTATCTCTCCATAAGTTTGGCTTGATTGGCTCCTGTTGATTGAATTTGAGCCTCCATAACTATTTCTAAATTTGTATATTTTGCAAGCTTATAGAGCTTCAACTTCTTTTCTGCCATGGTTAAATCCTCATTATAATTTTCTTTGATTAAAGGATTGTCTCAATTTTTTAACGATCTCTTCTACAGAAGTATCCTGTTCTGTTAATCTTAAGAAAATATCTTCCAGATTCGCGCCTAATCTGTCTGCTTGACGACTAAGCTCATCTAATGTTCCAATACCAACTATTTTACCTCTATTAATGATGGCAATGCGGTCACATAAATCTTGAGCTATTTCCATGATATGAGTAGAAAAAAGTACCGCTCCTCCTTTATCTACTTGTATATCCATAATCTCCTTTATTACTTTTACCGATTTTGCGTCTAAACCAGCAATTGGTTCATCAAAAATAAGTAAATCGGGATCATGCATTATAGATGCAACTACTTGGATCTTTTGCTTATTACCATGCGAAAGGGTAGCAATAAGTTGATCATAATATTCAAGAGCACCTAAACTTTCTAAATATTCTTTAGCACGTTCCGTTGCCTCTTCTGGGTCTAATTTCCGAATGGATGCTATGAAATTAAATAAGTCTTTTGGGGTTAATGATTTAAAGATTAATGGTTCCTCGGATACGTATCCTATTTTTTTTTTAATCTCAACTTCATCTTTTTCAGGATCCAATCCCATAACTCTAATAGTTCCTTCATTAGCCTCTAATAAACCTAATAATAGTTTAATTGTAGTTGTCTTTCCCGCGCCATTAGGTCCTAATAAGCCGAAAATCTCTCCCTTATGAACATCAAAATCTATTCCATTAACGGCTTTTACATCACCAAAGAACTTCTTTAAGTTTCGAACAGATATTATTTCATTATTACTCATAAATTCATCAATTTAATCATAATTATAGGTTATTTATTTTATTTTTTAAAATATATTTGTATATTTATATATATTTTATTCTATATAAGGAAATATTTAAATCTTGTGATTGAACTTTTGGATTTATTAAAATCATCTTTAAATCCAAAATTTAACTAAATTCTGTATATTTATCAAAATTATATCGAAATATATTTATTTATATTTCTTTTCTACATTTATGAATTGAATAAATTACTTCTCTTTTTGAGTGACAATAATAATTATTGAAAATAACACGATTATGGTGCCTATAAGATGGAAGATAGTGAACATTTCACCAAGAAATATGGTTGCAAAGATGGCGGTAACTATTGGTGTTGGTGATAATATAATAGTTGCTTTTGAAACATCAAGGTAGGATAAGGTCTTATACCAACAAAATAACCCCAGTCCATAGATTAGCCCCATTGATATATAATAAACTTGATTTGAGGGATTAGCTAAGAGAAAGATATTCTCAAAAGGATAAAAGATAAAGTAGGTAAGAAAAAGGATAATTCCGCTGATTAAATTTCTTAAAAAAACCATCTGTGAAGCAGTGACTTCATCTCTATTAAGCACTGGTTTAGTGATGGTATGTCCAAACATCCACAAACAAGTAATAAATAATAAGGTAAGGACACCGATCATCATTTCTAAATTAAAACTTAGAAGATTAAAAGCTCCTTCTGTAATTGCCAAAATCAATCCAAAGAATAGAATTATAGAAAAAATTACTTGGAGTCTAGTAACTTTTTCTTTAAGAATTAAAAAGCCAAATAATATACCAAAAAATACTGTAGTCTTTTGAGTGAGAGACCCATTAATCGCACCTGCTAAGCCGTAACCTATAAAAAACAGAAGTTGATTTAAACCAAATATAAATCCTATGAAGATAAAGAACCATAAATTCTTTTTCCAAATTTTAAGGAGACTTGATTTTTCTTTTAGATTTAAACCTGTGGAATTGTCTTTAATATGATTAAGCCTTTTTTCTATGAATATTAACGGAAAGAATAAACCAGCTTCTACTAAGCAGGTCATAGCTGCGAAAATATAGGGATCTAATACGCTAGGGCGAGCATTGGCGATAATGGGCTGTAAACCTACAAAAAAAACTCCTAGTAAACCGAAAATTATTCCCTTTTTCATATTACCACTCAAGATAAATTAGAAAAAAATTTAAGGATTAAAAATTTTTAGAAATTTTCGCTTTTTCTCGTACAATTACGATGATGGAAATAATTACGATCACCATACCGATTAGATGATAAATCGTGAATATCTCTCCAAGGATAATGAATGCAAAAAAAGCTGAAATTATTGGGGTGATTGAATTTATTATCCCTGCCTTTCCTATTTCGATATATGATAAGGTTTTGTACCAAAAATATAAGCTAAATCCATAATCTAATCCCATTAACAAAAAAAATAGAAAATTTAGAGGATTTAAAATAATCAAAAGATTAGCTAAGGGAAATATAATTATATAAATCAAGAATAATATCAAACCACTAATCGCGTTCCGAAAAAAAACAATCTGAGTGGAAAACAGTTCATTTCTATCTAATCTTATCTTAGTTAAAGTATGAATGAAAGTAAATAATGCTGCATTTAGGATTAATATTAAAACCCCTATATTGAATTCAAGTAAGTTATAATTCCCTTGACTTATTGCTACGATTAATCCAATGAATAAGACAACTGAAAATACTATTTGTATTTTATTAATTTTTTCCTTAAGCACTAGAAAACCGAATAATAAAGCAAATATAATTTCACTCTTCAACGCTAAAGAACTAAGAATTGCTCCCGCTAATTCGTAACCAACGTATAATAATATTGGGACGACAGTAAATGAAGTTCCTATAAATAATAAAATAGCTAGATTACCTCTCTTTTTCCAACCATTTAAAAGAGATTGACCTTTTTCAAAATTCTCAGCAATATTCTTTATCCTTTTCTTTAGTCTTTTTCTTTCAAGAATATAGAGTGGAAAAAAAATCAATACTTCAATAATAGCGGTTATAGCCGCAAAAATAAAGGGATCAATTACAGAAGGTCTTGAGTTGGCAATAATTGGCTGCAGCCCTATTAAAAAGACTCCAATTACACCACATATTATCCCTTTTTTTAAATTTTTGCTTGTCATTGTAATTGAAAGTTGGAGATCCCACTTAACTATTATGAATTTAATATTCATTTAATTTTTATATGGATGTATAATAGAAAAGAAGGAAGATAAAACAATTAAAATGAGACTTTTTAATCATAGTATTATTTGATATTATACAATTACATATTATTCGAGAACTGCAAAAGCATTAATTTCGACTAACATTGCTGGTCTTGGCAGATTAGATACTTCAACAGTAGTTCGGGAAGGAAATCCTTCAGTTACGTTATTATCCATAAAAAACTTTTCATAAGCTGCATTCATTTCTTTAAAATCCTCCATGTGTTTTAAGTAAACTGTGGTAGCTACTATATCTGACACTTTTCCTCTAGCAGTTTTAATGATTTTTTTTATGTTATTTAACGTTTGATAGGTCTGCTCACTTATATCTGAAGATTCTTGTGGCCAACCTTGGCCAGATATAAATAAATTATTCCCAGATTTTATTCCTGGGCTATAAGGTCCCGCTACTGGAGTACCAGGGTTGATAATTTCTTTCATGATTTATAATATTTCTATTTTTAAGGTATTTAAACTATCCAATTAATTAAATTTATTGCTGAATAAGGAGTTCTGAATAGTTTGTTCTGGAATTGACAAAATCGTTAAATAGGATCTTAGATTAAATCATCTTACCTTAATAATAGTTTAAAAGGTGAAATCCTCATGGGAAAAATTATGACAGTTGGATGGTATCCTCCGCATAAAGCTAAAGATTTAATAAAGGTGTATAGCTCTAAAGACAAACCACCTTATCCCGATTATCTAAAAAAGATTCAGCATCTTACTACTGTAAAAGATGATGGTCAGTGGAAAACTTATGCAATCTATGAATTTCCTGATGAAAAGTATTCAGAAGCTATGACAGCGCTAATAAAAAGATACGCGCTCTATACCTCCGTAGAAGGTTATCGTTTTGTAGCGGAATTTGTAATGGATGCCCAAGATGCTATGAAAATTCTTTTCTGAATAATTCCTATTTATAAAAATTTTTTTTCTAATTAATCTATGAAGTTAAAATTTTTCTTAATCATTTTTTATTGAAAATAGGTTCAAAATTTAAAAGAAAAGCGAAAAAAATATTTGTTTAAGAACTTTTTTTAACTAAATACCAAGCGTTTTATTTAGTGTGATACAATGTCTAAGAAATTTTCAAAAGATCCTCTCCGTGGAATGGAAGATTATTATCCCCCAGACCTTCGAGAAGAAAATTGGATTATTGATAATATTCGAGATGTAGCAGAAGTTTATGGTTATGAGGAATTTGAAAGTCCTCAATTGGAACCGATTGAAATCTTTGCTGCAAAATCTTCTGAAGAACTTGTAAATGAGCAGTCATTTATCGTGGAAAAAAAGCAAGGTGAACGATTAATCCTAATTCCGGAACTTACACCAAGTTTAGCTCGAATGATAGCAAAAAAAAGCCAAGAATTAAAAAAACCAATTCGTTGGTTTTCTAATCCCACCTGTTTTCGCTACGAACGTCCTCAAAGAGGCCGCCGAAGACAATTTAAACAAATAAATTTTGATATATTGGGTGAGGACAGCTTATACGGAGATTTGGAAATCTTCAATATTGTAGTTGATATCTTTACTAAGTTTGGAGCAACAGCAGAACAATTCCAGATCTATTATAATAACCGGCGATTCATCGATGCGGTTTGTCTATTGATGTTAAACGTTCCAGAACAGAAATTACCTGTAGTCTATAAAGCACTCGACAAGGCTGAAAAAATGGAAGAGAAAGAATTTGAGAAATACATCTCCGAAATCTTTCAAGATAGGAATATAACCCAAGGTATTCTGAAATTAAAGAAATCAGGTTCAATTGAAGAATTGTTAGAAAAATTTGATAATATCCCTAAGAACTTCTATGATTCTGAGGGTTATAAAGAACTACGAGATTTTGAAAACCTCTTAGAACAAGCCAATCTTTTGGATTATTGTACTTTCTCCTCAGCTGTTGTTAGGGGACTTGACTATTACACTGGAATTGTTTTTGAAGTATATGATACTGGAACAAAGAATACCAGAAGTATTTTTGGAGGGGGTAGATATGATGATCTGCTTTCACTTTTTTCAGATGAAAGGATTTCGGGAATGGGATTTGGTTTAGGAGTATTTATGCTCTCTTTATTTTTAGATACTTATAAATTGATTCCTCAAGACATTCGAGAGATGGATTATTCTGATACAATATATATTGCTGGAATAAACAAAAATGTTAGTGCGTATGCACTTGAAATAGCACAAATGATACGTAAGGAAGACTTTGCTTGTATAGTCGATTATCGATTTAGTAATTTAAAAAATCAATTAAAGAAAGCTAATGAACTTGGCAACATGATTACACTTATTATTGGTCCTAATGAAATGGAAAAAAATAAAGTAACTATAAGGAACATGATTAGCGAAGAACAGAACACAGTCAATAAGGAACAATTAATTGATGAAATCTATAAAATTATAGAAGATTATGGAAATTAATTAATTATTCTAAACTTTTTTTACTAAATGATCACCAAGGAGCTAGGAAATGCCTGAAATAAAAGAAGAAAAATTATTTCCGATTAGTATTAATCCTGAATTTTGCATTCGATGCGAAAAATGTTCTTATTCTTGTCCTCCAAAAGCAATATTTTTTCGTGATTCCCTTCGGTATGTGGATTATGATAAATGTCAAGGTTGTTTAAAATGTGTTGATGTGTGTGAACATGGAGCGATTGAAGTTATATCTATTGAAGAGGGAAAACTCAAGGGATTTAGTATTGATCCAGAGAAATGCAGCCTATGTAAAGCATGTTTGGAGGACAACTTCTGTTTTCTTAAACTCTTTGAACTAAAGAGAGATAGCGATGGAAAGGAATATATTTCATTTCAAAAAGACAGTCTTTCAGAATGTTACAAATGTTTGAAATGTTTCAAAACTTGCCCAAATAATGCAATTATTCCTGAAATTGAATAACATTTCATTCGATAGGTAATAAAAGGGAAATGTCCTTCCATGCTTAAATAATTTTATAAACTCGGGATGAATACTTTGATTATGCGTAAGCCATCAATTACTACATTCAAAAAAGACTTGTCACAAGAAGAACATGAGGAACTACTCAGAACATTGAAAGCCCGTTTTGAGAAAAACATGAATCGCCATAAAGGTCTTGAATGGGCTAAGATACAAGCAAAGCTGGAATCAAATACAGAAAAACTATGGACACTAAATGAAATGGAAAGAACTGGGGGTGAACCGGATGTTATAGGTCATGATGAAAAAAAGGGTGAATACATTTTTTATGATTGTTCAGCGGAAACTCCTAAAGACCGCAAAAATGTTTGTTACGACCGTGAAGGGCAGGAGGTGAGGGAAAAGAAAGGGGTGCATCCAGAAGGTAATGCTATTGATATGGCAGCTGCAATGGGCATTGAGATTTTAACGGAAGAACAATATCGAGAGTTGCAGAAAATTGGAAATTTCGATATGAAGACGTCGAGCTGGGTGAAAACTCCTTCTGATATTAGAAAACTCGGCGGTGCCATCTTTGCTGATCGTCGCTACGGCCATGTCTTCGTGTATCATAACAGTGCGCCCTCTTTCTATAGCGTTAGGGGGTTCCGTGGCTCGCTAAGGGTCTAGATTTGAACTTTGAAAGTTTGATAATAAGGTTTCAAATCGAAATTTTAATTCTCCTCAATTTCTAATTTAACTCCTTTATTGAATTGGATATAGAGAGTAATCATTCCTGAAATTGAATAATCTTTCATTCGATGTGTAACAATTATTATACTTAAAATCAATTATTGTATATTAGATACGAATTTTTTTTGATTATGTACTTTATTGAGCGATTAATTCAACTGATAAAAGAGAAACAAAGCGTAGTAAGTATGGGTCTTGATCCAAGGATAGGTAATGAGGGAGAAATACCCCAGTATCTTATTAATGATTATGAGGATCCTAATAAGATCATTTTAGAATTTAATAAAGAATTAATCGAATATACTCATGAATTAATCCCGATTGTCAAACCTCAGATTGCTTTTTATGAAAAATTTGATGCATTAAATGCTCTAAAAGAAACCATAAAATTTGCCCATAAAAATGATTTGCTCGTTTTATTAGATTCAAAACGTAATGATATAGGATCTACTTCGAACGCTTATGCATATTCTACATTTAATATCTATGGTGCTGATGCGTGCACGTTAAATGCATACTTAGGATATGACAGTTTAAAGCCTTACTTTGATAATTATAAAGAAAAAGGCATATTTATTTTGGTAAAAACATCTAATCCAAGTAGTAACGACTTTCAAAACCTTTTTAGTGTACGTGTTGATGAAGTTGATGAAAAAGAAACGAAGATCCGTCTAGAAAGTGTAATTTTAGAACGTAATTATATTCAGATGGCGAAATTAGTACTGAAATGGTCAGAAAGATTAAAAACTTTCTCAAATTACAATAATATAGGCGTTGTTGTAGGTGCTACTTTTCCTAACGAATTAAAGGTTGTTAGAAAGCTTTTAGAAAAAAACTTTATTCTCATTCCTGGTTATGGTCATCAAGGAGCCCAAGCAAAAGATATTAAAGGGGGGTTCCATCCCAATGGTCTAGGTGGACTCGTAAATGCTTCGCGATCCATTATATATGCATATAATAATAATCCTTCCTATAGTGCTGATAAATTTGCGCTCGCTGCTCGTGAAGAAATATATCAAATGAATCAAGCTATTAATCGGCAAATTTATCATTAGCAAGGTATAGTTGAATCTATAACTTTGAAAGGTACGGAATTAAGAATGACATAGCAAAAATTATCGGTATTAAAATTATAATAGTGACAATAACGGATCGTGTTAAACCAATTTTATGGATCACATTAATAAGATTAAGATCTAAAAAGATTGAACCAACAATCGCCAAAATGATTGCACCAACAGGAGGACCTTCATGAAATGCACCCGTAAATCCAAGTATAAGCATAGGGGAGCTAATGAAAAAAATCGCTCCAAATTGGATTAGAAAGCTAATCGCTACCCATTTTATCTTTGTCCGATATTCTGCTTTCGTTAGAATTAAACCAAGTTTTAATAGGAAGATATCAGCAATAATTAACACTGCACTAAAGATGAGTTCTTCATACTCACCTAAAGGACTCATTCCCATTTGGAGTATACTAAATAACATAACTATTACTTTTTCTCGAGTTATTTCAATTAACAATCAATCTTAAATTATTTTTTAAATAATCTAAAATATAAAAATTATATAATAGAATTTTGATTTAAAGTTAATTTTTTGGGAAGAGACTACTTTAAATCAAAATATCAATAATCGATTATTTAATTTTTCAAAAATCAACGGAGGATAAATAATAGAAAGTAAAAGGATTGATATGCAATGGTAGAAGCAAAAGTTGCTAAAGATGTCGAAGATATACGAATATTTGTTGCTGTCTGTCAGTGAGGTATAAATATTGCTGAAATAATAGATACAAAAGCCTTAGCAGAATTTTCAAAATCATTACCTAACGTTGTTGAGGCACTAGATTATATAAGTCTATGTACCGAAGCAGGAGCAGAGTTTATCAAGGAAAAGATGATAGAAACTAATGCCAATCGACTGGTAGTCGCATCCTGTACTCCAATTACCCATGAACCTGTTTTTAAAAGCGTTCTTGAGGGTATGGGATTGGATCCGTCGTTTTTAGAATTTGTAAATATTCGAGAACATTCGAGTTTAGTACACAGAAAAGATAAACCTGGAGCTCAGAGAACGGCCCAAGATGCGATTAGATCGGGTGTTGCTCGTGCTGCTGTATTAGAAAAAATCATGGTAAAAGAAGTAGATATTACCAAAAAAGCATTGATTATCGGTGGCGGAGTAGCAGGATTATCTGCAAGTATTGATTTAGCCGAGGAGGGTTTTGAGGTATATCTTGTAGAAAAGAGCCCTACTATTGGCGGTAAGATGGCGATGCTTGATCGAACATTCCCAACAGATGATTGTAGCATCTGAATTCTCGGTCCTGTGATGCTCGAAGCTGCAAGGACTCCTGGATTAAACATTTATACGTATAGTGAGCTAGAGGATGTATCTGGATTCGTAGGTAATTTCAAGGTAAAGATCCGTAAAAATGCTCGTTATGTTAATAATGAGTGTAATGGATGCGGATCCTGCTTTGATGTATGTCCTGCTTATGGATATGATGAGTTTAACGAAGGGATGAATCCGCGTAAAGCTATATATCTTTCATTTGCCCAAGCTGTCCCCTCAATGGCTCAAATTGATATGAATAGGTGTATCAAATGTGGATTATGCCAACAAGTCTGTGAAGTTAATGCAATTGAGTTTGATCAAAAAGATGAATTTATAGAATTAGAAGTCGGTTCCATCATTGTTGCAACAGGTTGGGATGAATATAAACCGGAAACTGGCTATCTGGGCTATAACAAATATCCAAACGTTATAACTCAGATGAAACTCGAGCGAATATTAGCACCGAATGGACCCACGATGGGGCATCTTGCACGCCCATCAGATGGAAAACAGCCCAATAAAATTCTATTTATTCAATGTGTCGGTTCAAGGGATTTAAATAAGCAAACCTATTGTAGTGCTGGCGTTTGTTGTATGATTTCTATAAAAAATACCAAACTCATTAAACAACATTATCCAGATGCTGATATCACTGTAGCTTACATGGATATCAGAGCTGCGGGAAAAGATTATGAAGAGTATTTTACCGCTTCAAGAAAAGAAGGTATTAAATATGTAAGGACAAATGTATCAAAGATTTATGAGGACCCAGACACTCATAATTTAAAAGTTATTTTACAAAATACATTGAGCAGCACGGGTTTAAAAGAGTTTGAATATGACTTAATAGTCTTATCATGTGCGATGGTACCTGCGATTGGAGTGGAAAAAATCGGAAAAATCCTAAAGTTAGAAACCAGTCGTGATGGGTTCTTTAAAGAGTTTCATTCCCGATTAAATCCAATCGATACGAAAATACCTGGAATCGTACTTGCAGGAGTATCTCAAGGTCCAAAGTCTATATCTGAATCAATATCGCAAGGAAGAGCTGCAGCATCATCACTTGCAAGACTTATGGGTAAAGACAAATACCGAATTCTGCTAATTCGTGCGACTGTCGATAAAGAAAAATGTGCAAAGTGTGGTTTATGTGAATTAAATTGTCCCTATACTGCAATCACATTAACTCCCGATGGTGCTGAAGTAAATGAAATTTTATGCAGAGGATGTGGATCATGCTTGGCAAATTGTCCATCAGAAGCAATAACTCTAAGATATTATCGTGAACCGCAATATGAAAAGCAAATAGATGCTATATTAGAAGAGATTTAAGGAGGTTAATTAGATGTCAACTAATAATGGTATAAAAGTTATAGCCTTTATGTGTTGGAAATGAGGCTATGGAGCGGGTGACATGGCGGGTACAATTCGCGCCCAATACCCCGCAACGATAAGACCTATTAGAATAAACTGTACTGGACGTGTGACTCCTAGCTTAATGATGCGAGCAATTGGTAAAGGTGCTGATGGAGTAATAGTAGCAGGATGATATGAGGGAGAATGTGATTATGAGACGGGAAATTTAATCGCAGCTAAAAATGTAGAATATACAAAAGGGATTTTAGAAACAGCGGGGATTTCCCCTGAAAGAATTCAAATGTTTCATTGTAGTGCAGCAGAAGGACAAAGATTTCAAGAAGAAGTTACTCGTATCTCAAAAATTATTGAAAAATTAGGCAGCAATCCTATGAAAGAATCGATATCTTTAAATAATGAAAAAAGTAAAACCCAAGAAAAAAATAAAAAAACTAAACCGAAAGAATGAATCTTATAAAAAAACTATAGTTATAAGATGACAAACCATTAAGCAATGGTTTCGGAATGAAATTATCATCTCTTTTTTAATTTTTAATTTAGAATACTATTAATAATAAAATAAAAAGTTTGTAAAGCTTTTTAAATGCGAATATCTAGTTGAATGATGATTTTACTTAAAAATCATTATAATTAATAAAATAAAAAACGTGAAAAATAATGACTGAAGTTAAAACTGATAAAATTACAGCCCCAAAATTAGTAGTATTTATCGGTATGCTTTATACACTCGCTCTAGGTATTGATTATTTCTATGGTGTTGCTGCAAATCCCCTAAATATTCTCTGGGGAATAATCTGTTTGGTGATTGCATTCTTAATTTTTGTCTCATTAGAATTGATTGACTTTGGACCAGTTAAGATTCCTTATCAATGGTGGATAATTCTAATATTTGGCATAGTACTAGTATTAATTGTCTACTTTTTCGGAGGCGCCTATTTTCCTGCAATTCTGCTATTATTAGCAGCTTTAATTGAAGTAATAATGGAGAAAAAACCCTATAAAGCTTCAAAAATGGTATTACTAGTTGGTATAGGTTTTTCGATCTATGAGTGTTTTATGCTATTCCTTTCTGGTAATGCTCTTTTGATCGTCAATGGAGTTTTTGGATTAATACTACTCATCATTTTGCTATTGATATTGTTTGATCTTGTAGATTTTAAAGTTTTAGATTATTCTTGGTGGTTAGTACTTTTAATTGGATTTGTCATCTTTACTTGGGTATCTATGTATGCCTCAGGTATAGTCACCGGATTTGGAGGAACGCTAATTCTTATAGCATTTGTATTAATGGTATTGGCATTATAAAACAAAATCAAAAATTATGTTTTTTTTTTCTTTTTCTTTAGAGTTTAAGCTTAATTTTTAATGTAAAATTTAATTCATAAATTTAATTGAGTATAAAGTGATTTGATATGGGAAAAAACCCTGAAGAACTATTCTTAAAAGCAAAACGTCTATTTAAAGCTCGTCAATTTAAAAAGTCAGGTAAGATGTATCATGCAGCTGGTACACAATTTTTACAAAAAGAGGACTATTTAAAAGCAAAAAGCAGTTTTCTTAATGGTTTAAATGCTTTTATAGAAACTCAGAAATATAATTCTGTTTTAGAGATGTTACGCCTAGCAGGTGAAGCCTCATTATTGCATGAAGATTATTTAGCTGCTAACCAGATTTATAAGGATTCTATAGAATATATCACTAAACTGAAAAAAGCTGAAGACAAAAATGAAAATTACATTCTATTTTCTGTTTTATCCTATCTCTGTCTTTTTGTAAATGGAAGGCAAGAGGAGGGTTTAGATTATCTCAAACGAATTCAAAAAAAAGTAGATACTGCTTATTTCAAAGAAAGTACCCTAATACGATTAGTTACCGATCTAACGATAGCACTTCGCGATAAAAATCAAGAATACTTGAATAAGGTTAAGGCTCTTATTATTAATCTTACATTTAAGAGCTCAGAAATATCTTTACTTAAAAAGGTAATTCTTCTTGTTCAATCTCAACTACTTTTAGACACTAAAGTGTTATTAGATAAAAAAGAATATATAACTATTGAGCTGGTTAATTTAATAATTAATTTTGATACTTCCTCATTATTGAAAGAATTTAAGAATTCCTTCTATGGATTTGAAATAAATTCTTTCGAACTTTCAAAAATAACCTTTGAGTTATCTGATAACTTAAGCCTTAATAAAAAACCTAACTTTCCAATTGAAATAGATATAGGTAAGAATAACCCGCTTGAGTTCGTGTTAAAACCACACTTTCAACTGGACAAACCATTTATAGGTCCAATACATATCACATGTGTTATAAATAATAATTTAAGTTTTGTATACGGAATAAGCGCTATTGATATAAATTTGACTTCTCCCTTACCAACACTTGAAATTTCTCTAAAGAATCTTAGACCTCCACTTATTGGTCAAAGCTTTCCTTTACAGATTCTAATACAGAATAAAAGTGAAGGAGAGGCACTGGATGTTAAGATTGAAGTTGAATTTCCTGAATTATTAAAAGTGATGCGAGGAACAATCGAAAAGCAGATATATTCCCTAAGAAAGAATGAAGAAATGAATTGGGAACTTAATGTTAAACCTATTGAACCGGGGGATTATATTATAAAGGTCAAGGTAAATTTCAAAGACCCTGATCACAACGATATAGAAGAGCTTAAGGAATTTCCCTTTTCGATTAAACTTTAATCTATTTAAATTGTTAATGGATCAAACGGGACGTTGGTAACTTGTTCGCATTTATTTTTTCCAATAATTACATCATCCTCTAATCTTACTCCCCATTCTCCCTGCCAATACAAACCTGGTTCATTTGTATATACCATATTTTCTTTAAGGGTAAAATTATCGGGAACTGAATGGCTTATTCTCATTCCAATATCATGCGCTTCAAACCCAAGTGAATGCCCCAAACCATGAAAATACAATTTTTCATGATCATATCCAAGTTCTGCTAAACATTCTCTACACTTTTTCGCAGGTATATTGTTTTTTGTCCCATCGGTGTAATATTCATTTGCAACTTCTTTTGCCTTGTAAAGTGCCTTATATGCTTTTATAAATTTTTCTGAAGGATTTTTACCTACCCAAAATGTCCAAGTAATATCAGAACACATCTCATCAATTTGTAATCCTGTGTCAATCAATAATACACCAGGTTTTATTTTTTTCATGCTTGTATTATGGTGAGGATCCGCTGAATGAGGGCCAGTGGCTACTATAGTTTCAAATGCTGGCTTTCCAACTTTCATATACTCATATTCTATCTTAGCTCTTATATCTCTTTCAGTCATCCCCAATTTGACCCATTCGGGTACTGACTCTAAAATTTCAAGAGTCGATTGGCACGTATTTATCAAATCACTCTGTTCACTCGCAGATTTAACACTTCTTAGTTCGTAAATAATCGGTGCTGAAGATATAAACTCTGTTTTTGGGGATAAATCTTTTACAGAGAAATAATCTCCTACACGTAAATAATCAGCGTATCCACTTCCTTCAGAATCGAGTACTTTTTCTCCAAAGTTTAGTGCTACTCTTGGTTGATCTATAACTTCTTTAAGTTTAGTCTTTAAATCATCAGCCGATTTATATACCAATACTTTTGCATCGATTTCTTTAGCTTCAAGAGATTTTTGAATCATAGGAGCTTCCATTTCAACGGCTAGTATCTTATGCTTTCCATCTCGTGATACATAAACATAATTTCGGGCATGAGATGCAACTCCTAGCATAAATCGTGAATTTACATCGCTATCTTCAACACATATGATTAACCAACCATCAGCATTTATTTGGTCTAAAACTTGTCGTGCTCTTTCGAATTTATTCATTCTTAATCATTCTAACTTTTCGATTGAATCCGCAATTATTATAAGAAAACAAATGAAGCTTTCTAAATAAAACAATATGAAATTTCACTCTACTTCAACTCTAACATCAAAAATAATAAATTCTTATAATAATGGTTTATATATGTTAGCTTACCTTATTTTCATGTAATAAATTAAATTAATAATTATGTTAAGATGAAGCTTACAGTTAAAAAAATCAATTATGAAACAGGGAACACTAAAGATATTGTAATCAATAAAAAAGATGCCCTCCAACTCGGTCAGAAAGCAGGAGAGCGTGTGTATATAAAAAATACTAAAGCTAAATCCCTTGAAAGTAAATACTGGGTGGCAATAATTCAAATTGATTATTCAAATTCGATTGTAAAACCAGGGGAGATTGGTATTTTTATCGACATTTTTAAAGAGAAAAAAGAATTGGTCGAAGGTACTGTAATATCAGTAAAACCAGCCGATCCTCCCGATTCTTTTAGATTTATTAAAAAAAAAATAGAAGGAAAAAAACTTTCAAGTGAAGAGATAAACAGTATCGTTTCAGATGCAGTATCTGGTTCCCTATCAAAAATAGAATTAGCTGCATTTATCACGGGAGTTGCGATAAATGGAATGGATAATGAAGAGATGACAGCACTTACTTTAGCAGAAGTAAGAAGTGGAGACGTGTTTTATTTTGGTATGGATGTATTCGATAAACATAGTACGGGGGGCGTTCCAGGCAATAAAGTATCACTTATCATAGTACCAATTGTAGCTGCTGCAGAGTTAATTATACCAAAATCCTCAACTCGTGCAATCACATCTCCTTCAGGAACGGCAGATTCAATGGAGGTATTAGCACCAGTATCCTTTACATCTGATAAATTAAATGAGATTGTATCAAAACAGAAAGCTTGTATAATTTGGGGCGGAGCTCTTAATACTTCCCCTGCCGATAACATTTTAATTGAAATTGAGAGACCATTACATATGGATCCTATTGGATTGATGATCCCTTCTATATTAACCAAGAAACTTTCTTTAGGAGTGAAAAAATTAGTATTGGATATTCCCGTAGGAGAGGGAACGAAATTCCCAACTCCTGATGATGGAAAGCAGTTTGCATATATTTTTAAAGAAATTGCTAAAAATGTGGGGATAGAAGCTGAATGCGCCTTAACTCTTGCTCATCAGCCAATAGGGCATTCAGTTGGCCCCGCATTAGAGGCTAAAGAAGCTTTGAAGTTGTTGATGAACTATTCAGGAGGACCTAATTCACTAATTGAAAAATCCACAGAATTAGCAGGTATCCTTCTTGAAATGGGAGGAAAAGCACAAAAAGGAGAGGGGCAAAAATTAGCTAAAGAAATCTTAAAATCAGGAAAAGCCTATGAAAAAATGAAAGAAATTATCAAAGCCCAAGGAGGAGATCCGGAAATTAAACCCGAAGATATTAAGCTTGGACCTTATGTAAAAGAATTTTATACAATAAAAGAGGGGCATATCACTGGTGTAAATAATGCTATTATAAATCAGATTGCTAAAGCAGCAGGATGTCCTCACTCTAAGAGCTCAGGGGTTGAAATCTTTAAAAAACAAGGAGCGAGGATAAAGCAAGGGGATCTAATATTCCGGATTTATTCTGATAGCGAAAGCCGATTAAATAAAGCTGAGAAAATATATAACTCAACTGGTGGTCCAATAATTCTAGGTGGGATGATGATAGAGAGAATTTAATTGAATATTTTAATATATAAGAGGTTGTAATTAATTAAGATGGAATTCAACCCCGAAGAAATCTATAAAAGCTTCATTAATAAGAAGATTGATAGATCTACCCTTATTGACCAATTAATCTCTATAATCGAAATAAGTGCTGAAGTTTCTTGGCGAATTAAATCCATTCGCATTCTATCCCATTTAAATGTAAAAAGTCAAAGATTATTTAAACTTATTGAAAATTTAGCTATATCTGATTCCAATGAATATGTTAGATTCACTGCTTTAAAAAATATTCAGGAAAATTTCATAGAATATGCATTGGAGCCAATGAAATGGGCATTTTACCATGAAAAAGCCCTTCGATGCTTATTGGTCATATTGAAAACCTTAAGCAAAATAGATAACCCCCTTTCGAGAGAATTTTTGATATCGGCCTTGATGTCTATTAATAACCAAACTTACAAGGATGATATTGAATTAATTCTAAAAAACAATAAAATTTCTAATTATCAGGATAATCAAATAGCAGAAATTATCATCGATTATTTGATTATCACCAATTTGGAAGAGAATTATGGACAAATAGATTATAAAGTGAGAGATTGTAGGATATATGAATTAGATCTCTCCGATATTAGTTCTCATGTTTTTGGTTGGAATGCAATAAAAAAATTTCCAAATTTTATCACTGAATTGAAAAAGTTAACCATATTAAACCTTAAATTTAATCGTTTGACATATCTACCTAAAATAATTGGAAAGATGGCTAATTTAGAAACTATTGATTTAAGCTATAACAAAATTAAAAATCTTCCTGAATCGTTTGGGATGATAAAATCTCTTAAAACTTTAATCTTACGTTATAATAAATTAAAATCTTTACCAAATTCAATAAATAATCTTCAAAATCTTAAAAAACTTGATTTAAGGGCTAATCAATTAATAAAACTTCCCAATTCTATAAATGATTTAAGGAATCTTGAAGAATTAGACTTACATGGAAATAGGTTGAAATATGCTTCACTAAAATCATCCTCATTCAGATTTCTACATTCTTTAGAACTAGGATTGAATGATTTAGTAGAAGTACCTGATTGGGTTAAAGGAATAAAGAATTTGAGAAAGCTTGGATTAGGTGGGAATAAGATTAAATATCTCCCCGATTGGATATGCAATTTTGAACATCTCGAGGAATTACATTTATATGATAATGAACTCTTAAGCCTTCCAGACTCAATTGGCAAATTAAATAGCTTGGTTCGATTATCATTATGGAATAATCAGCTTTGTTCTCTCCCCAAATCATTTTCTTTATTGTCAAATTTAAAAGAGTTAAATTTAAGCTGGAATAAATTTACTGAACTACCAGATTTGATAGGAGACCTTGAATCACTAAATGTATTAATATTATGGGGTAATAACCTAATGGAGCTCCCAAAAACATTAATTAAATTAAATTCGCTTAAAAAATTAGATTTAAATTTTAATAAGATAAAAATAGTTCCACCCTTTTTAAGACAATTAGAAAAAGAAGGATTAATTATTTATAAATAGAAAAAATCAACGCAACTCTTCAAAATAAATTTTTTTCATACTATGGAAATAAGCCCAAAGGATTTGTATAAAGATTATATTAATAAAATTATTGACAAGGACTCTTTAATCGAACAATTATCGAGTTTGATTGAAAATAGCAGAAATATACGAATTCGTATTCTAAGTATTCGAACTATAGGGCAAATAGAATTAAATTCTAATGTGATTTTAGAAAAATCATTTAATTCTTTGTTTCATTTATTAGAGAATCTTCTTATCTCAGATTCCAATGAACTAATCAGAAATGAAGCAGCAATCATCCTAAATAAACTATTTAAAAAAAGGGCATTACTTCCTATGAAATGGGCTCTTCTCCATGATGAATCTCCAAAATGTTTAGAAACTATTCATCAATCACTTATGGAGATTATTCAAGAGCTTGGGAACAGCAAAAACGAGGAATCTTACATTATTTTAAAAAACGAAGTAATGGCAATTGAGGATAAGGATTTTAAAATAACAGTTCAACACAATTTGAATCACAAGAATGACAGATTTTTTATAAAACCGAATCTCATCAAAATCTTAGATAATTATTTTACATTATTGTTTTTGAAAAAAGCCTTTTGGCGTATAAAATATAAGCTTAAAGATGCTACTATAGTTGAATTGGATTTTAGTTTTAAAGTTTTAAGTAAAATACCCAATGCTCTGAAATTTCTTAAATCATTGAAAAAATTAACGCTAAAATATAACCAAATATTAGATTTACCAGAATGGATTGGTGAACTTACATCGTTGGAATATCTAAACTTAAACATTAATAATATTAATAAATTACCGAATTCAATCTCTATGCTTAATCATTTAAAGGAACTATCACTTTGGAAAAATGAGCTTGAGGTGCTTCCTGAAACTATTGGAAGTTTAAAAAAATTGGAAAAGTTAAATTTACGATTAAATCAATTATATTATTTGCCAAATTCTCTGGGAAATTTACTTGAACTTAAAGAAATTGATCTTCACGATAATAGATTACAATTTCTCCCAGAATCAATATCTAATCTAAGATCATTGGAGTTATTAAACCTGAGTTGGAATTTATTAGAAACGCTTCCTGAGTCTATTTATAACTTATCATCACTTAAAGTTTTAGATTTAGGGCGAAATGAGCTAAAAATGGTTTCCTCGTCGATAGGGTGCCTTAGTTCTTTAGAAATCTTAAATTTGAGTGAAAATAAACTAATAGAGTTGCCTGAAATGATCGGAAAATTGGTATCTTTAAGAGTATTAAATTTATCTCGAAAT
The DNA here is from genome assembly GCA_016840165.1 of Promethearchaeota archaeon. Classification (GTDB taxonomy): domain Archaea; phylum Asgardarchaeota; class Lokiarchaeia; order Sigyniarchaeales; family SOKP01; genus SOKP01. The sequence continues at coordinate 4,202 of JAEOSU010000012.1, read as the reverse complement.
GAGTTAAAAACTCTTCCCGATACAATCGGGTCATTATCTTTATTAGAAGAGTTATATATAGTGGATAATCAAATAGAGAGCATCTCTTCAGATATACATAAATTAGAAATGAATGGTCTTAAAATTATATCTTAGATTATTGAGTTTTATATAATTCAATTATTTCTTTTACAGTTGTAACATCTTTTGGCCCTTTATCAGGACGAAGTCTTTGAAAGACGGGAAATCTCATTGAATATCCGAGTGACGAGAATTTATCGCTTACCGTTATTTCATCTCCTATAATTTCTATCACAATTTCGGGTTCTAGCCATTGATCTGGAATATCATCACAAATAACGTCAGGAACTTTTCGGGAAATTTTATATGGTTCCATTTCATTCATTAGGGTTTCCATAATTTCATCGGTCCATCCAGAGGCGATTCGTGTAAAAGCTTCGAACTTGTCATTCTCTGGATCATATACTGCGCCGATATAGGTTCCATACAATCCCTTTCTTCGCCCTCGACCGAAATTAGCTCCAATTAATACTACATCTACTGAATCTTTTAATTTTCCCCCTTCTAGTCCTTTAAGCTTAATCCAGATGAATCCACGATTTCCTGCTTGATATATTGATTCTTCTTTAATTGATTTAGCCATTATACCTTCAGCACTGGCACTTCTTGCTTCATTAAAGAAATCTAATAATTCATCCGTAGATTTTATCAATACAGATTTAGTTAACTTTATCTCATCTCTTTGTTTTACAATACTTTCAAGCACGTTTCGCCGCTCTGGAAGAGGTTTATTAATAAATGACTCATTTTCAAGTTTTAATAAGTCAAACAAGAATAAACATACGGGGATTTCTTTTGCAACCTCTTCCACATCATATTTTCTCCTCCTTTTACTGAGTACTTGAAAAGGTAACATTTTTTCATAAAAAGTATCCATCGCAACAACTTCCCCTTCAATAATAACGTTTTCGGCTTCTACATTCTCAATGACAGCTTGACACACATCAGGGTATTGGTCTGAAATTTCAAGTAATCTTCTTGAAAACATTTGGATATAATCACCTTGTTTGTGTATTTGTAACCTTTCCCCATCAAGTTTATACTCTGCTGCGAATGGAGTCCCTAACTTTGTAGCAATCTCTCCATAAGGAACCCTTGATGCCAACATACTCCTAACCGGGGTTCCATATTCGATATTTACTTTTTTAATCGCTTCAATACCTTTTTCAGCCAACATCTGGGTTATATCGCCCAAATCAGGATGAAGATTATATGCTCTTTCTATAAAATCTCGATTTTGTTTATCGTCAGTGAATCCTAAGGCTAAACCATCAATTATCGTAAGAGTTGACACGCCAACTCTAAGAGTTGATGTAATAATACGTAATATATATTTTGTTTCTAAAGGAGAACTTTTACTCATTAAACCTCTTAGAGTAGCCAATTTTGTCTCATGTGAGCCTTGACCTTCCGTTTCAGCTATTTTTTGAAGACTTTTATAGAGATCTGAAATCTCTAAAGTTGACCCTGATACATCACTTACTTGTTTAAAATCATATAGAGATTTCTGTTTCTTCCTTTTTGATAAGATCAATTCTGCTGCTGCGCCAATATCTCCCTTTTTAATAAGAATTTGTTTGATAGTTTTTTTATCAATTCCAGAATGAAGAGATAAAGCTTCAATAATCATCTTTTCTGCAATACCGATCTTAGGAGCTTGTTTTATGTTGGAAACCAATTGTCCTTGTAGCAGATACATGATTTTCTTTAAATCTTTAAGCTCATTACTTTTCTTGAGTCTCTTAAAAAATTTCGCAAGTATATCGATCATCTCAAGTCTCTTTGAGGTTGACTCTAAGTCATAAAAAAGTTGTGCCAATTTTTGAAATTTCATAGAGAAAAATTATATGTATTTTCTTTGTTGAACATAATTAAAATAACTAGATTAATAAATTATTTTTAAAAAATAAGAAAAAAAGATTATAATAACTTTGAAAGATCTACAAATCTTTTTTGGATTTCTGTTTTTATATTAGTCGCGATTCCTGCGAATGAGTCTGCTGTAAATTTTATTTTACCCTCTGAAATGGTAAACTCACATACTTTTCCATCCATATGCTCAACCGCATAAGCCCCATTTTCCTTTTTTGAGATCCAAATATCATCATAATGATCTAAAATTCCCATCAATACAAATCCAACTTTAGCTTGAATATTTAAATCTAACGGTTCGCTTATAGGTTTTGAAGGTTTTGGCATCGTAATCGGCTTTTCTTCCACTTTTGGTTCCGGTTTTACTATTACTTTTGGTTTTTCAACTTGAATTTCTTTTGGTTCTCTATCATATTCTGAAGCAGAAAGTATTTCAGATTTAGCAGTTTGCGTTGGCTTCGATGGAATGACCGCTGTAGGTTCCTCAATTTTTTTCTCTATCGGTTTGGGTTCTGGCTTAGCTACGGGTTTTACTGGAGCCGCTTCGATATCTTTACTCGCATAAGAAATAATAAAATTATTTAATTCCGTATGTTGTTTATTTAATAATTCTTGAAGGTCCTCATTTAGGCTATCTGTTTCTGGATCTCTTCCAATTTTCCTTTGATCAATTTCCTTTAACATTTTAATATCTCGACCTACAATACTCTTACCCACTGTGTATCCATGACCTTTTAATGATTCCGCCTGTCTTAATGCTGTCCTACGAGCAACCAAACCTTGCTTTGCTCCATGCCATAAATAAAGAGAAGAAGATCCTTCATCTAGAATTATAATATTTCTATCATCAGTAAGATTGTTTTTATCCCAAGCAATGGGTTGACTGACACCACCCTCTAATACATCAAACATTAATGCGTAGTCCATGTCTTTAACTCAACACTTAAATGTATCAATCTATAATTTTGTTATAAAATTAATAGGTTTTATTAATATAAAAATTGAGTTTTTTCCCATATTATCTAATGAAGTAGTTATTTTATTAGATGATTATTTTAATATCTTCAATATTAGTAGAGCCTTCTCAAATTAATATATTATTCGCAATTGAAATAGCGAGTTTAGACTATAACAAAAAAATATATAATATAACATAATTAGTTTAATAGATCAAATCTTCCAAGATTAGAAATTAGATATAAAGATTTAAAGAATGATATATGGTAAAGAATATGGATCTTGAAAATTTATTGCGAGAAAATTTGAAAAGATATACTGTTTATGAGACAAATGAAATTCCTTTGGAAGAAAATTGGCTTCTATTACATACAAACGAGAATCCTTACCCTCCTCTCCCAGAAATTATGAAAGATGTAATTGAAGCGATTAGAAATCCTAATATGTTAAAGAATTATCCGGATCCTATGGCACTTGAAGTTCGTAAAGCAATTTTAAACCAACTTTTAAGAGATAAAGATACTTTAACCAATAGAAATACAGTTTTTGTTGGTAGCGATACAGATGCGATTTTAGATGTTATTTTTAAAGTATTTATCGATCCCGGTGATGAAGTAATTGTATTTTATCCAACAAATGCAATTTACAAATCCTTGGCAATGCTATATAATGCTAAAATCACCGAAATTAAATTAACCGAAGATTTTTCTATACCTGAAGAGGTTTATAGCGCTCAAGGTAAATTAATGATTATTAACTCTCCAAATGATCCTAATGGTAAATCATATGAGAACGATCAAATCTTAAAAATTTGCCAACATTTTTCGGGAATAGTTGTTGTTGATGAGGAATATACTGATTTTTCCAATATCACATGTGTATCTTTATTAAAAAATAATAAGAATTTAATCGTTTTACGATCCTTCTCAAAATCGTTTTCTCTAGCTGCTTTTAGGATAGGATTCGCATTAGCAGATGCGCAAATAATTAAAGAAATGAATAAGGTTAAAATACCATATAATACTAATTATTTAGCCCAAATCGCTGCCATTTCATCTATCAGGCATCGAAAAAAAGTTTTTGAACAAAACGAAAAAATTCTAGCACAAAAGAAAAGGTTAATGGAAGCTTTAAATAAATATGATGGAGTCAGCGTATTACCTTCCGATGCAAATTTCATTTTCATCAAATTTGCCGATAAATCTAAAACTCTTAAATTTATCTGGGATTTAAAAGAATCTAAGATATTAACTCGACATTTTAGCAAACCTGGATTATACAATTTCATTAGAGTGACGGTAGGGACTGAGGAG
>JAEOSU010000092.1 GCA_016840165.1 Promethearchaeota archaeon | reverse complement strand
TAGCAAAATTGAAAGTAATGAAGATGTGTTGCAGACGTTGCAGTATTATTATCAAACGAATAGAATTATTCAAACCGAAGATATTCCTTCCCTAAATATATTGGTAAACAAAATTTTTATTGAGAAGAGCATTCCTTCTGAAGAGAAAATTTCATCTAATGAATAAAAATTTATATTCCACAAAATCTAAATTTACATTATAGTTGAAACTTAATTATTAATACGCTTTTTAGATAAATGTCCTCATCTAAGAAATTTGGATTCAAAATCTCTATGATCGGAGATGGAGGGGTCGGGAAAACCTCTTTAATTAGGAAATATACGATGGGTACATTTGAAACTGATTATGTAAAAACCATCGGAGCCCAATTCTCGAGATACGATAAAGAAGTAGATAATGATTTCATTAAGTTAATATTTTGGGATATCGCAGGGCAAGATGATTTCAATTTCTTGCATCCGTTATTTTTTCAAGAAAGTAGAGCAAGTATTATCGTATTTAGCCTTGAGGAAAATGATTTAGGGAGAGATAGTTTTCTACATATTAAAAATTGGTATGAAGAACTTATGAAATATTGTGGGGACATTCCTGTAGTTTTATTTGCCAATAAAGTTGATTTGATAAATAATGATAATATAAATAAAGATAAAATTCAAGATATCGTTGAAAAATATAATTTTCTCGGGTATTATCTAACTTCAGCCAAAACTGGACAAGGAGTTATTGAAGCTTTTGATACTCTTATAAAAAAATTATATAATAAAAGTAAGTCTCTTTTTAACTCCGAAAAAGCCTAAATAATGTCAATGCCACATCGGGGACAAATTATTGCATTCTTATCTACTTCTTTTCCACAATTTGAACAGTATTTAGTTGCCGGTCTTGTTACAAAATCTCTTTTTAACGATTCGTCTTTTATTTCAGGTTCTTGAGCCGTTTGAAGTATGGAAAATAAATGACTGAAAAGACCATTATACCATGATTGCTTTAATTTTTCTATCCTGAATACATTACGAGCAAGAGGTATCGCTTCTATTCTGATAAGAATCTTATTCTGTTCTAATTGATAAAAACTTATTCGAATCCTTTTTTTCCAATTTGGATCATGCCCCGTATTTGCCATCATTGTACCTTGTTTTGCCTCAATAAATGATGGAGGGGTAGATTTTTTTATTTTCGCTTTATATTGACTATTTAACCATTGATTCGTGAGGTTAAATGCTTTATCAATATCAAGTTTAAAACGATTTTCATAGATAACACTAGATCTTATCATAGTAGACTCATATTATTAGTTGTAGATATACTTAATAATTATTTTGATAGAGATTTTCTTTTATAGATAGTAATTTTTGGTAATAATGGAATGAAATCAAGTGGATTTCGATATATAGCTATTTTATTTTGATTAAGTTTCCTTGCTATTCGAATACTCACTTCTGGGCAATGTGCCTCTTGTATTATTGGAAATAGAGGTTTATAACGTTTTAATCCAAGTTTGAATACCTTTTCTATATTCTCATTGAAATTCGTATCTCGAGTAATGTAATATTTAGGATCGAAATACCAGCTTGGCATATCCATAATTAATGTGTCAATTTTCTTATCGGATAATGCGGTATCTACTATTTCAACAAGCGTGTGACTATGAAACATTTGCGCGGCAACATCAAGAGGATTATTCGAACTGGTGCCATTAATAAAGAATTTTTCATCAAGTTTGAGTTGAATCTCATTACTAAAGGGAGGAACATTCATACCATATTTTTCGATTAAATCCACTAATACAACTCCGTATCCACCGCTAATACTAAACACCGCTACGTTTTTAAATTCATTAACTCCATAAAAATCAATAATTTGAGCAGTATAGAGTAACTGCTCTAAAGAGTCAACTTCAATTATATTGTATTGTTTAAACAATGCAGACCATATTTTGTTATTACCTGAAATTGATGCGGTATGAGTTCTCACCGCTTTTGAACCCGTTTCGGATACGCCACCTTTTAGGGCGACGATTGGTTTTTTATTTTGAGATAAAACTTCTTTCAAGGCATCAAAACGATTATCTTTAATTCCTTCAATATAAAGTAAAATTACCTTTGTTTCAGGATCATTACTTAAAAAATAAAGAAGATCAACAAAATCTAGATCAGCACCATTTCCAAAGGAAAATACTTTTGAAAAGTTAAATCCTAATTCCATAGATGTATAAATCGCTATGTTACACATCCCTCCGGACTGAGCAATTAAACCTATATTTCCTGGAGTATTTGGGAAAAACCCTCTCCAGGCTATTCCTAGTTTTGGATAAAAAAGCCCCATCCCATTAGGACCTAGTATTCTAATTTTATTATCCGCACGCGTGAGTAATTCTTTTTCTAATTCAATTCCCTCTTTAGTACCGGCATCGGAAAATTCTGCAGTAAAGATACTTACTAATTTAACTCCCTTTTCCACGCATTCATCAATTACAGGTAATACTTGTTTAGCGGGAACGGTAATAAAAGCAAAATCAACTTTTCCCGGAACTTCTTTAATAGATTTATATATATTTTCTTTTGGAAAGTCTGGAATCTCTTTCACAGTCGGATTGATCGCATAGAGGGATCCCTTAAAGCTTTCTTGATGATTTTTCAAAAAGAAAAAATTACGCTTTGCAGAAGTTCCAATGACAGCCATAGATTTAATATCGTTAATAAAGGAAAGATCTTTCACATTCAAGTCAACAGAAATAGTAAAGGTTAATTGATTAGTAAAATACTTGATTTTTTTAATAGTTTATATTAATCCAATTTAGGTTTTATAAGACCAATGATTAATAACGGCAATACATCTTTTACAATAACAAATCATAAAATATAGCTAATTTCCCATGTCTAAATTAGATGAAAAGATTGAAAAGCGCTCCCAAAGAATGGTTAAACTATTTAATGATTACAAAGGAAAAGAAATGAAAGATTTTCCCGCTCCACCATTCTCAAAATGGTTGAATTACAAAATAATTAGGGTAAAACGCGGGGAGATGGAATTGGAATTTCTCGTTCGTCCGGAAATGGCCAATCCTACTGGTTTATTACATGGAGGGATGCAATGCGGCTTAATGGATGATTGTATAGGAATAACTTCCACGACCCTTGGTTATGAAGGTTTTCCAATTAGCATAGATTTTCATGTAGACTTCTTGGGTAAAGTAAAAGTTGGAGAGAATGTGCGGGTTATCGGAAAGGTTATCAGAGAAGGAAGAAATATAATCCATATGACTGCTGAAATATTTGATATGAATGGTCAATTGATAGCTGCAGGTAACTCAAATCTGTTAAAGACTAATTTTATTCCTGATTATGTAAAAATCGCAGATAAGATGTCAAAATAAATAAAAAATCAAATATATTCTAAATTTGATAAAAAGCTTAATTTAAGAATATTATGGAGATCCCAGAATCAATTATTTCGCAGATTGATGAGCTCAAACGTGATACAAGCTCTGGAGCCAATGAGCTTGCTTTAAAAGCAATAAATATAATTCAAAATCAACTAAACCTAATTGAAAGCCCTAATATGGACTTAAAGGAATTGCTCTATGATTTAGCACATAAATTCATTAAAGCGAGACCCAGTATGGCGCCTCTAATCAATTCGATTGGTTATATTATTACCTCCCTAGATAAATTTACAAAAGAATCAATAGTTAATGCAATAAAAGGCTATTATGATGAGCAAAAAAGAAAAAAATCATTATTGGAACTAAATTTCAAAACACTCCTTACTAAAATGGATCTTTCTGAACCAAGAATTATGTTAATTTCCTATAGCTCTACGGTTTTAAACTTGCTACTAAAAACTAAAGACCTTAACTTTATAGTATATATATTAGAATCAAGACCAAAATTAGAAGGTCGAAAAGTAGCCCAAGAGCTTTCTGAGAAATATGAAACTCACTTAATTGTTGATGCTGCCATGGGCAAATTTATTAATGAAATTGATATGGTGTTCATTGGTATTGACAGTATCTTAAGAGATGGTTCTATCATTAATAAGATTGGTACGTATCCACTCTCTGTACTAGCAAAAAGTAATAAAAAGCCCGTCTATGCAATCGGAGATACATTTAAATACAATCTAAGAAGTCATTTTGATTTACCCGTAGAAATAGTTAAGAAGCCTAAAAATGAAATATTTGATAAGTATAATCCAAAACTCTCCATTGAGAATTATTATTTTGATATCACTCCACCAGAGTATATTGAAGGGATAATCTCAGATTTAGGAATAATATCAATTACAAATTTTTTAAAAGAAATTGAAAATGAACTACCCATTAGCTGGTTTAAACAATTTATTTAATAATAAGTGGTGAATATTAAATGAATCGATGGAAAGAATATTTGAATTTTGATCCTATACCTTTCTTAGAATCAACCAAGAGTAGTGCACTTCACTATTTTATAGAAAAAGATCTTCTAGAAGTGAATCCAGGACCATTGAAAACGCTTTGGGAATCAGAACATGCTTATAAAATAATAAAAAAGCAACAAGAAGATGGGTCATGGAAATATCCTGGGGGTAAAAAAGATATCCGTTCTCCAGAAAATTATAATTTATTAGAAACTTATAGGCAATTAGGATTTTTAACTGAATTATTTGGGTTTAATAAATCACATTCTTCTATTCAAAATGCCGCTAATTATATCTTTTCTTTTCAAACTGAAGAAGGGGATATTCGAGGAATATATGGCAATCAATACTCTCCTAACTATACAGCAGCTATTCTTGAACTACTAATTAAAACTGGGTATCAAGAAGATCATCATATTGAAAATGGTCTTCAATGGCTCCTCTCAATGAGACAAAATGATGGTGGATGGGCTGTTCCGATACGGACAAACAACGCGAAATATAAAGACGTAGTTAATTCTAAAAAGGTACTTCAACCAAATAGAACTAAACCCTTTTCTTATATGATTACTGGTGTAGTTCTAAGAGCATTTGCAGCTCATTCTAAATATCAAAATAAATCTTCAGTTATCTCAGCTGGTAAATTATTATTATCCAAGTTTTTTGAGAGTGATAATTATCCCGATCGACGTGATATAAGTTATTGGACAAAATTTACCTTTCCCTTTTGGTTTACTGATTTACTTTCTGCCTTAGATTCACTTTATTTTATAGGATTCAAAAACTCTCATCCACAAATCTTAAAGGCTTTAGATTGGTTTAAAAATTATCAATTAGAGGATGGTTCTTGGGATCTTAAATTGTTAAAAGGCGCTAAAATTGAAGATTATAAACAATGGTTTAACTTTTTAATATCTAGAACGTTTAAACGATATTTTGAATAAAGCTAGTTAAATTAATCTTCTAATTTTTCAGCCATATGAGGTTTCAAGAACTTGATGGCTGATATATAGAGTGGAATAACCGAAAGTTCAACAAAAATCGAAATTACAAATGGAGTGGTGGAACCAAATTCTGCATAGGTCCATCCTCCTATAAGCGGGCCGATTACCGCCCCAATAAAACTCATCCATCGTGCTAAGCCAAAAACCTTGCCTCGATGCATTTTAGAAATCCGACTGGTGACGTTTTGGATAATTAGGTTTCCCGCCCAAGCGAATGTAGAGTCTAGTAATAATATTATTGCAAACATCAATCCATTTACACTATTTATGATCAAAAAGGTAACTAATGCCCCAAATCCACTTACTAATATGATGCCAATAATAGGACTTATTTTATCAGCTATTTTTCCCATTTTTGGAGCCAATAATAAAGATATGATTTGAGAAGGAAGATAAATTAACATGATTGCGATTGGATTTACTACACCGATTTCATCATTCAGATATAACATAAAAAAGGGGGGTGCAATAGTTTGATTTATATTGATCGTTAAGATCGCCAGAACTAAAATTGAAAATCCTAAGTAGAAATTTAAAAGACTTTTTCTTGTATCCTGATGTGTTTCTTCATATTCTGTTATTTTTACCTTATTTTTATTTGTTATCTCCTCATTTTCAGAAAGATTATTAGTATATATTTCATAAGTTAAGTCCTCATCCACATTTTTATTGAATATTATTCCTGCGTAGACATTTGAAATCATAAATAAAACTAGAGGACTATAGACTAAAAAAGCATTATTAGGTACGAGTATATTTGTTATCAGAAAAATAAATATGCTCAAGGCAGATCCAGTAAGATTCCCCCATCCTAGCATGCCTCCTTGAATTCCAAATGCAGAGGATCTATATGTTTTATGAGATTTTTGAGCTATGAGGGCATCTAAAGGACTCCAAAAGAAACCGACGAAGAACCCTAAAAAGAACAAGCCAAATGCGAATACTGGTAATAAGGATATTAAAATACCTAGGTACATGACGATATAGGCAATCCCTCTGCCAAAACTGCCAATTAAAACTAAAATTTTTTTTGACATTCTATCAGTGAGATATCCGACTATAGGAGCACTTAAAAGACCTCCGAAAGTTTGCCCCGAAAATGAAAGTCCTAATTCTGCTGGCGTTGCTTCAAAAAGCTGAATAATTGCAAATTGACCAAGAAACCAAAAGAAGAAAAACCCCATGCTATTCCAGAAAACGATCCTGATCATTGGCATGAAATCAGGGGTGATCTTATCATTAACCCTGTTTTTGTTTGACTTCAACACTACTTAATTCACTTATAGAAGCTTGGTGATCAAAAACTTGAATGATCTTGAAAAAGAAGCAATTCCTAAAAACTTGATTGTTTGATTATTATTGAAATTTCTTTCCAAACTTTCATTCATTTTATTCTACTCTTATAGATTATATAGATAAGCTTAATTTTGGATGAAACTTTACTCTAAGTACTATAAAGAAAATAAATAATCTAATTACAACGTGAAAAATCAAATGTTAACTCCGGAAAAAGTCAAGGAAGTTCTAAAAGAGAATACGGTCAATCTTCGATTTCACGCAAGAGGTGGCCAAGGAGGCGTGACTGCTTCAAACTTATGTGTCGAAGCGTTTTATGGCTATGGTATATGTCAGCCAAGATTCGGAGCTGAACGAATGGGCAGCCCAACTGAAAGTTATGTCAGGCTTTCCGCTAATGCAGACCTCATCCGATCAAATGAACAAGTATACTCTCCACACTTTGTATCTGTATTAGATCCTTCATTATTGGGAGAAATCGATGTGACTGCTGGATTACCAAAAGGAGGCTGGCTCATAGTAAATACTACATTAGACCAAGTATCTATTCAACAAATAGTTGGACGTAAGGATATAAGTATCGCGACTATTGATGCTACTCGAATTGCGCTTGATATTTTAGGCAGAAACATCACGAATACAATTATCTTAGGGGCTTTAATAAGAGTATCCCATATCTTTAGTGTAGATGAATTGGCTGATGCTATTATGCGTAGATTTGTAGGGAAAATTGCTGGGACTAATATTGAAGCTATTAAACAAGCAGTAGAGGACACATGCGTGTATGATATTGGAATAGATCCCGATTTTACTACTGATAATAAGGTTCCATGGCAGCAAGTGGATTTAGATTTACCAGGATATAAGGAATTAGATCTTGCAGGTGTGTGGTATTGCGATGAGGATGTTATAAATGTGGGAAGTGATCAAGTAAATACAGGAAGCTGGGGCGAATGGGATGTAATTTGGGATGAAGAAAAATGTACCGATTGTGCACAATGCTGGTATATCTGCCCAGATTTTGCCATTTTACGGAAAAAAGGAGAAGATGGATTATGGCACATGGCAGGGATCGACCACTTTCATTGCAAATCCTGCTTAAACTGCTTAGAAGTATGTCCGGTAGATGCCATCAGTAAGAAACTAAGACAAGGTCCTGCAGCATGTGCAGTGCCTGAAGAACAGGAAGGAGGTAATTAATATGTCTATTGAACCAATGAGATTATTTTTCAAGGAAATTAAAGAGCCAATTGTTACGACCATGATAGGGAATTATGCTGTCGCGGGTGCGGTTACGCAAACGGATCCAGACGTCATCTGTGCGTTTCCTATTACACCTCAAACACAAGCGGTTGAGGGTCTATCTGATGTAGTAAATCAAGGAAGGTTAAAAGCTGCATTTGTCAATGTAGAATCTGAATTGGCAGCTATCTCTTATTCTACCGCAGCTTGCGCAGTTGGTGCAAGAACTTTTACTGCCACGGCTTCTCAAGGCTATTTACTTATGACAGAGGCCTTACCAATGGCAGTTGGATGGCGTGTCCCATTAACGATGATGATCTCAGCACGAGCATTTAACTCACCTAATCTTTCAATTTGGAATTCTTGGGAATTTACTGAAACTAACTCAGAAATGGGATGGAATACTTTAGTATCTGAAAATGTCCAAGAAACTTACGATGCTGCTATTTTATCGGTTATGATTTCTGATGAATCATTATTCCCAACTATGTTCGTACATGATGGGTTTATTATCTCGCATTCAGTTCAGAAATTAACCTTGATCCCTGATGAGATTGTCCGAAAACTAACTCCAAGAAAGCCAAGACATACGATCAATACAAAACATCCTGGAACATGGGGAGGAATTGTCACTCCAAGCTTTTTTATGGAAGGTAGAAAAAATCTTGATGAGGCAAAAGAACCGGTATTAAATATTATGCAGAATGCGTTTAAGGAATTCGGAAAAGCGACAGGTAGAGAATATCATATGATAGAGACGTATAATTTAGATAATTCTTCGAAAACAGCATTTATTACTATGGGGTCAATGTGCGGAAATATTGTAAGTTGGATGACAAAAAATAAAGATATCGGTCTGATTAAAATTCGAACCTTTAGACCATTCCCTTACTTAGAACTACAAAAAATTATTGAGGAGCACAATCTTGAGAAATTGATTATTTTAGAAAAATCAGACTCATTGAATGGAATGCTCCCACCATTTTCGATGACCATTGCCTCAGCGTTATACCCTCTTAAGACCATTTTTCGAAGCTTTATCGTTGGGTTAGGTGGACGGGACGTGACTAGAGATGAGTTTGACGTTGCGAAAAAGAAAATGGAAAATGTGTCTGATATGAAAGGGAAATTATATATGTATCTCGGCGTTCGAGAGAAAAAAGACAAACTTTATGGAGTGGATAGCTAAAATGTCGCAACCAGAACGGAATATAATAAAATTTGAAGATATTCTTGCGAAAGACGAAAAAAGCAATGTTCTTTTCTTTAATTATGATAACGAAGCTTTTATGAATACGGGCATCCAAGAATCAGGAGGAACCCCTCCCTTTGCCAGTACCACAACAGGCCCAGGAGGCGAGAAAATCCCGGGAAAAATTGGTATTAAACAAGATCTTGTGACTCCGTTCGCGTTTTTCGGTACAAAATCACTCTTTTTAGCAACCGCAAATCCTGCATATCCTAACGATTTCATGGGAAAAATTGCTGAAGCGTTAAAAACAAATGGCTCCGCTTTCATTCAAAGTTATTCAGATTGCATGCGAGGGTGGAGACACGGGGCAAGTGATGCTTTAGCTATTTCAAAATTGGCAACTGATTGTGGTTATTGGCCTCTTTATACTATTAGAGTAAAAGAAGGAGTTCTAAAATTCTCTTATTATCGGGGATTAGATGTTGATAAAGAAAAATTCATAGAATATCTTAAATCAATGGGTCGATTCAAGCATCTATTTAAACCGAAATTCTTGGAACGAGAAATCGATGAAATTATCCATTTAACAGAACTAAGGAATAACAGACTCAAAAAGTTAATTGAAGCTTTTGGCGCAGAAAAACCAATAGATATTTATCGAGTGAATCGAAAGAAGTTGGAGCCGCAAGAACACTTGCTTCCAGGCCATGGACTATGTCCAGGTTGCGGGGCAGGAATGGTACTTAACCAAATGGCTACCGCAGCTTATGCGGTAAGTGGGAATAATATGATCTATGTTAATAACACTAGTTGTTCAGAGGTATCAACTTCCAAAGATTTCGTAACCTCTTGGAAAGTTCCATGGGTCCATCATCTTTTCGAATCAGGAGCTACGATTGCGGATGCAATTAGCACTTCATACAAAATCCTAAAATCAAAGGGATATTTCGAAGGAGAAGTGCCCTACGTAATTCATATTGGTGGGGATGGTTCCACATATGATATAGGTTTTCAATTCCTGAAAGCAGCGCTTATTAGAACTAGCTCATTTGTTGAAATGAATGAATACTTAGTCAATCAAAAATAATATTACTATTTTTTATTGTTTATTTTTTTTAAAATTTAGAGATATAGGATTATATTTTAATTAGATTTTGAATATAATTATATCTTTGGTTCAAAATCTTTCCTTACAATTAAAATGGATAAAGGTATTCCCCATAACATTAATACAAAAAATACAATCCACTCAAGTATAGGAGCCTGAGTTACAAAATAAAACATTGATACCGTGAAGTGACCAAAGATCATCGCTAGAGGATAATATGGATGAAATATTTTCTTTTTTAAGATAATTGCTCCCATAATAATTTCTCCGAATATCAATGGGACAAAAACGATAATCGTGCAAATTAAATGAATTAAAAGAGAGATATCAACATTAAAGATACCAACAAAAATGAAAGCTAAATTCATAAGACAGAACAAAGAAAATCCAAATGTCGTTAAATTATTGGTATGTTTATCATTTTTTACATGATGACGAACTATTTTAAATAATTTCAGAAAGAAAAAAGACAGAAAAAAAGGAGAAATCATAAAGGTAGCATTAATTATTATTGGATAAGGTGTATGGGCATATGATCCTAATTCACTTATTGTATTAAAGAAAATACTAAAATTTCCTAAGAGACTAGCTATAATAAGTGCAATTGCTAAGCCTAATAAAAACATTGGAATCGCTAATACCGAAAGAACATTTAAATATTTCACTATCTTTAATCACCTTTACCTATCAGTTCTAAAAATTTCTCTAACTCTATCTTGAGAAAATTCAATGATTATTTATTAACCCTGTTAATATATCTACGTAGTGAAAGTATTCCTTTTTAATACTATTGCTTTGCAAAAGAAGAGTTGATTTATTAGAATTAATCAGAAAAAATGGAAGACGGATTATAAAGTTATTTTCTATAAATAATAAAACTTATCTAATCAGAGAGAAAACACTAATTTTTAGATTTAATCATAGAAATTTGATTTTTGATATTATAAATTTAATTGATATAAGTTTATTTGATTCAAAATTCTAATTTTCTTATGTCAATAAAAATTGATCGTAATTATCCAGTATTTACCGTTATCATTGATAACCCTGAAGTAAAAAATGCCGTAGATGGAGAAACAGCTCGAAAGCTTGTAGATGCATTTCAACTATTTGAGAGGGATAATAAAGCTCTAGTGGCAGTCTTATGGGGATCAAACGGAGATTTTTGTTCTGGAGCAAATCTTAAGGCAATCTCAGAAGGAAGAGGTAATAGAATCGAAAGAGATGGAGATGGTCCTATGGGACCAACAAGAATGCTATTAACCAAACCAGTAATTGCTGCTATTGCAGGATATGCCGTAGCAGGAGGTTTGGAGCTTGCACTATGGTGTGATTTACGAGTTGTAGAAAAAACAGCTATTTTTGGAGTATTTTGCCGTCGATTTGGGGTACCATTAATTGATGGAGGTACAGTAAGACTGCCTCGATTGATTGGGATGAGCCGTGCACTTGATATGATCTTAACGGGACGTCCAATAACTGCTCAAGAAGCATACCAATGGGGTCTAGCAAATCGACTCGTTGATAATGGTCAATCACGAGAAAAAGCAGAACAGTTAGCTAAAGAAATTGCAGAATTTCCTACAACATGCATGCGAAATGATCGTCTTTCAGTTTATACCCAATTCGGGATGAACATTGAAGATGCAATGGAACTTGAGTTTGAATTTGGACTTAACACTTTGGAAAGTGGAGAATACCTTGAGGGGAGTAAAGAATTTACTGTTGGGAAAGCAAAACACGGAAAATTTTAATCCAATAATCAAATGACTTTTTTAAATAAATAGAAGCTGGCTGTTTTTTTATACCCTATCCCTTTCATTGTTCTTTCTAAATATTCTTCTGTAATTTCACGTTCTTTTTTAGGGATAAAATATGTTTCTAAGTTTTTCTGATTATAGTACAATTTCTTATTAGACCTATTGATTATCCCAATTAATTTAAAGTTAGAATCTAAATTCGCCATACTCGCATCACCGTGGGAATTATTAACTAATAGTATACCTCCTTGCTTTAAATATTTCTTACAATATTTTGATACAATACCAGCATAAAGGGATATTAGTAAATCGAAAGATTTGACTAATTCATTAATATCTTTGCGATAGTCTTTAAAATAAAACTTGACAATTGGATCCTCTTCATATTTTTTGTTTTTTACTATATAGTTTAATAAATCGGGTTTTGCAAAGAATTTTTCTGCTTTCTTAAAATTATCTATATATGTCGTTCTATAATAAAAAAGTGAAGGAGTGATATCGATATGACTTCCGGGATATATAGCACTTTTAATAGTATATTCACTTCCTAATAATTCAAATAATTCCGATCTATCCCCTATTTTTTGCATATATTCCTTGTATAACGCAGCAGAACCAATAGTTTTACTCATGATTTAACATTAAAATATTGTATTAACTTATAAAAGCTTATGATAATATTTCAAAAATTAAATGTTAAAACGCCACAACGAGAAGTTTTAATAGAAATCACAGATAAGATAAGAAAAATTGTTAAGAATTCAAATATCAAAGAAGGAGTATGCAGAATCTTCGTGCCTCATACTACTGCCGGAATTACTATCAATGAAAATGCCGATCCCGCAGTTATGAAAGATATTGTGAATTTTTTAGGACAATTAATTCCGAGAAGTTCAAGTTTTTCTCATCTAGAAGGCAATTCTGATGCACACATTAAATCGAGTCTTACTGGTCCTTCTTTAGAGGTCCTTATCCACGATAATCGTATCGTGCTAGGTACATGGCAAGGAATTATGTTTACTGAATACGATGGCCCCCGAAGTAGAAGTGTATATGTGCAAGTTCAAGGAGATTAATCTGATCATTTTCGATTGACATTTACTAATCTTTCGGATATTTCTTAAAATTATAAAATCGATAAATATTATAAAGCGCTTTAGCGGCTAGATGTTCGTTTGGATGTATTGAAATCCCTTTCTCATTCATTTCTTTTATGATACCAGGAACCTTTTTGGCTCTTATATGTATAAAAGAACGTCTAACCGTACTACTAAAAGAATCTGCCGAGACATTAACGTCTATAGCAGATACAAGAGCGACTGGTTTGGAAATCTCTTCTTGTAATTCTATCAGATCCTTATATCTGGGAGTCAACATAGTCAAATAAATAAGTATCATATCAACATTAGGGTCTTTTCCCACGATTTCATAGGTTTTTTTTTCCAATATTGGATCAAATGTTGCTTGAAGACTTATATCAATAGGGTTAGACATACTTGAGCCGAATTCAGGAATAAATTCTTTGAGCTTCATTTTTGATTCTTTGGTCAAATCTGCTAACTTTAAATTATTCATTTCACACGCATCTGCTGATGATACTGCGGGGCCCCCAGGTCCTGAAATGATAGCAACTCGACGATTTTTAACGGGCATGGGGTTGATGAATGCTTGGATCGTGCTAACCATTTCTTCCAAATTATAGACTCTGAACACCCCATATTGATCAAAAAGATTATTCCATATTTTATCATCTCCACATAGAGATCCTGTATGGGAATGAGCTGCTTTTGATCCCGCAGGAGTTACTCCAACTTTCCAGATAATTATAGGTTTGTTTATTTTTTTTACTAATTCAATAAATCTTCTTCCATCTTTTACACCTTCTATATAACATGCTATTAGATGAGTATTAGGGTCAACACCTAAGTATTCTAAAAAATCGTTGAAACCCAAATCAATGCTATTACCATAGCTTATAGATTTTGAGAAATGAATTCCTTTCAACATTGAAACAAAAGCCATAATATTAGCGATTGAACCACTTTGGCTAATGAATCCTAACGGACCTGATTCTGTTGGTAGGGCTGGAAAGAACGATAAACCCGTCTCTGGACAATAAAATCCCATACAATTGGGGCCAACTAATCTCATTTGATACTTTCGAGCAATTTCTAATAATTCTTCTTCAGCTTTTTTCCCTTCTTCTCCCTTTTCACCAAATCCGGCTGAAAAAATTATTACTGCTTTTACTCCATATTGACCACATTCAATAATGATATCCTTAACATATTTAGGATGAGTAGAACATATAACTAGATCTACTGGCTTATCAATGGATTTCAAATCTGAGAAGACAGGTACTCCCATTATTTCAACGTTAGGTTCAGTTATTTTGGGATTAATAATATATATATTAGGAAATTCTTGATCAATAAATCCTTGTAGTAAAATATTTCCCAAACCGCCTTTTCTACTCACACCATAAACTGCAAGAGATTTCGAATGGAAAATATCATCAATTTCTGAGAATAAATCATTCAATTAAATCTAACCTTTTTATGTATGAAAAAGAATATAAAATGAATAATTCATGCGTAAATAAAAATTCTTTTAGGAGACTGGGATAATGAGGCCTAAAAGAATAATTTTCACTACATGACGTTAGAATTTTCTCATACTTAAAATATATACCTTACTTTTAAAATATATTTATATCTAATTATCCCAGTGAAAAATTAGTCATTTATTTTCGATTTAATAATAAATTAATTAAAAGCAGTCACCAATTTTTATATAATTTTAAAAGTTTAAATTATGGATAACTACAACGTGAATTATTTGGGGGATAATAAACCTATCAAAGAACATGACAACTGGGACGTCATAGAAGTCTCGAAAGTGAACGACAAAATTATAAGAAAGCTATTAAATTATTTGAAATATGATATATCAGACAATTTCTTCATTTCCTTTGAAAGTCTTCTAAAACTTGGTAACAAGATCCCCCAATTAACCATTAAAAAACTCATCAAAGAATTAGATAAAGCACATGAGTTTAAAAAGGAATTATTTCAATTTATATTGAATTTTACCGAGGACGGTTTGGTTGAATATCACCTATTACCTGAATTATATAATCCCGATTTTATCATTCGTGCAAAAGCAGTAATGAAAATAACGGATAATAACGATACAAAATACATTAAATTTTTACTGCCCTTGATTGAAGATCCCGATGACTCAGTACGGTGGAGTGTAATTCGATTTTTAAGTCAACATAAAAATAATTCAATTATTGATTCAGAACTTCGAGAACATCTAGATAAAGAG
Source organism: Promethearchaeota archaeon (assembly GCA_016840165.1). Taxonomy (GTDB): domain Archaea; phylum Asgardarchaeota; class Lokiarchaeia; order Sigyniarchaeales; family SOKP01; genus SOKP01. The sequence continues at coordinate 14,004 of JAEOSU010000092.1, read as the reverse complement.
TTGAATCCCGTTATTTATGATAATTTAAAGCAAATCCTTCACTCCCAATAAAATATTATTTTTGCCCTTTATCAATAGAAATTATTTTTTTTCTCGCTAATTCTAAAAAATGTAAAGAATTAAAAACGACATTTTTGATTATAATATTATATTAATTTTATCGATTAGGATTTATTTGATTATTGGAAATAGGAAGGATTAGGTATCTATTAAGTAAACTAAGAAAATTCGATCCTAAAAATTGAGGTTTAACCAAAATAAAAAGGTGGTATAGGAATTTCGGCATATGATTATACGTTTAAGGTACTCCTGCTCGGAGATGCCTCGGTTGGTAAAACGTCCTTTACTAAGCGATATTGTTATAATATCTTTAATCCCTCCGAACGGTTAACGATCGGAGTCGATTTTCACGTTAAACTAGTTGAATTACAAAAAAAGAAAATTAAACTACAAATATGGGATGTTGGAGGAGAGGAACGCTTTAGATTTCTTTTACCAACCTATTGTTTAGGTGCGAATGCTGCCTTTTTGCTCTATGATATTACAAGACCACAAACCCTTGACAATATTAGCGAGTGGGTCAATATTGTCCGTAAAAAGGGAGGTGATATCCCAATTATGCTTGTTGGATCTAAAATAGATCTGGCTGATGAACAACGTGAAATTACGAGAGAATTTGGTATCCAAATAGCTGAAAAGCATAAAATGGCCTCATTTGGAGAGATTTCAAGCAAAACAGGTCAGAATGTCACTAAAACGTTCGAAGTACTCACAGAATTAACCTTAGAGAAAACAGAATTGTAGGTGATCATATGGAAAACAGAGAATTCTTGGCGCTTAGTTCTTTATTCGATGCAATAGGGATAATAGAAAAGGGTATTGAAAAAATTTATCATCATCTTCTTAAAAATAAACGAATTGATAACCTGAATGAAGTTGCAGCCCAATATAATCTTACATTAAAGCGTGGATATAAGATCTGTGCGGTTTTAAATGAATTAGAACTAGTACAAATCTATGATCGACCAATGAAAATTCATTTAGCGACTCCGATAATCCCATTATGGCAAAAAATCGTTAATAGACGGATCGAGGAGCTTACAATGCTTTTCCAAGAGGAAAAGGAAAAAGCAGAAGAGGCAGTTGATGAGTTTATTCAAATTTTTAATCTAGGTGAACCTATAACCCAAGAATTTGTCGAGTTCATTAAATATAATTTACAGAGTTTAGATGAAACCTATCATTCATTTCTAAGTAAAGAAGTTTGTAAAATTGCAATAGGTATACGCTATGATAATGAATTAGTAGAAACTATAAAGAAATTTGGAACTAAGGATATACCAGTCGAAATTAAGAATTCTATGAGAACAGGTATGATTAAAATCTCTAATAATTTAAAAAATCTCAATATGCAGATTATTTTCAATGCTGAGCTAATAAAAGAGTTATTATTAAGCCATGACTTTGATACTTTAACCGAACATCTTTTTCAATATGATTTAAAATTTAAATCAATAAGTGTTCATGTGACTTATGACGATTTCAGCAACTTTAATCTTACTGATAATGAATTAATACAACCGAGTTTCGATCCTACCAATCGATTAATTGGATCTTATATATCTCGGAATAAAAATATCTTTCAAATCTTCTACGATAAATTTAATGAACTCTACGAAAAAGGTATCCCGCTCGCTCAATTTATTCAAGATGATTCGGATATCCACTTAAAAGAACTCTCTGATACACAGAAGTTTTCACTTTGTCTTTTATAAATGTAAAAAAAAGAATTAAAAAAATATTTAATTATTGATTTTCTCGTTCTCTTTTGCTTATCATTGCTTTACGGAACTTTTCCAATTGTTTTCGAGGAGTAACTGTAGGTCTTTCATATGGATTTAACTTTGATTTAATCCCAAAGAGATATTTTGCAATATCTTTCAGTTTTTCAGTATCATAACGCATCATCATAGTGATGGTTTCCATCTGAGGGCTCCCTCCTCCATGTAATCCCGCAACTTGCATTACACCAGCAAGATCAGAAACACCTAAATTTTCAATACCTTTAAAACAGCGAAGCATATATTCGGGTTTTATTCGGGGATTCCTTTTTAAATATTTCATAGCCAATTCACCAACTTCTTCATGGTAAAAAGTTTCTTCAAACGGTAAAGTAGCAATTATACCACCTGAAAGATCAGAGAGTATTTTATATTCTTCATATATCATCTCTCCTGCCAATCTTCGCCCTGCATTAGTAAGAATCTCGTCAGGAACTTGGGTGCCCGAAGGTGCCTTCTCCGAATGTTTCGCACTTGATTCTCCCGCAGCAAAAACAAGTTCAGCGGTTCCGATAATGTGTGAAATTTTATCTTTAGCATGAGATGTGTTTTCAATGCCGTTATATTCAGCTACCAGCGAAGCAGCACTCGCAAGGACTTCAGAAACCGCAGGCTTACACCCAGTATAACTATGTCGATGATAATGAGCAAACATTAGCGCCAAAAAGCCCGCATAAGGCGTTTGCCTAGGATCTCCATTACCATTTAAGAATACTCGCTCTTTTGGTACAAAAACATCATCAAAAATAATAAATGTCTCAGCATCGCCGATCTCTAAGCCTGGAGCTTCATAAAATTTACTCTTTCTAAAATTCGCAGGCCTAGTAAGGAGTTTTACGCCTTCCCAGTCTGCAGGTAAGGCGAATGCTACCGCATAATCCTTGTCCTCGGGACCCATATATCGACAAGGAACCACAACCATTTCATGCGCATAGGGAGTATTTGTAATATTCACCTTACATCCTCGTACAATGATGCCATCTTCACGGGTCTCAATCACTCTTAAATATTGATCGGGATCCTCTTGTTCATGGGGTCTCTTAAGACGATCTCCCTTGGCATCAGTTTGAGCGCAACTTGCAACAAGATCATTTTCTTGGAAATATTCCATATATTTTAAGAACCGTTGATAATGATCTGACCCAGTTGCTTGGTCGACTTCATAGGTGACAACTGATAGTGCGTTAAGTGCATCGATCCCCATACATCTCTGGATACATCCGCCTACTCTATGACATAATTGGCGTGTCATCATTTGTTTTTTCAGTAAATCATCTTCGCTTTGGTGAATATGGGTAAATCGATTAATTTTTTTATTAGTAATATGGCTTGTAGCAGTACAAACGTCCTCCCATTCGGGCTCATTCACATGATCATAGGTTTCTTTAATGATTCGCATGCCGCCTTGTATTCGAGGATCATCTCTTCCAACCACCTCATCGCCGATGTAGATGTTTGGTTTCATTTTTAGCAAGTCTTGGACATATTCTTCGTAAGTTTTCATTTTTATCTTTCTCTTAAAATTATAACTTTGTAGGAAAATTATTCGCATTTTATAAATAGATCTACTTAGGAATTTAATTTATAGGCTTATAAAAGTTGCCATAAAGAGATGACTTATCAATTATAGAATCTATTTTATATTTTTATCATAATCTAAATAAATTAAATTTATATAACTGGGTAATCTTTTCTTCTTTAACATTTAATTTAATATTAAATGAAGAAAGGTTGAATTTTCAATGAGTGAAGTAAAAAAAAAAGATTCAAATGAATTATTGAATATCCTCCTAATCATTATTGGGCTTGTCTTTTTATTCGTTGCTGCAATGCAATTCTTAGCATGGGCAGGTATTGTTGTACCAACTTGGCTTTCCGACTTTGCTACTGATCCAGATTTAGCTTCTGCATTAACCTTTTTTGGTGCTCAAGGGTTAATATCTGCAATATTAGGATTCTGGGCAATTATAGGAGGTATTGGGATGTTTAGGGAAGAGGAGTATGCCCTAGGAATAAGTTTAGTAGTTCTTAGCATCATGGCAGTTACCAGTATATCACCTATTATAGGTTGGATAGCTAATCCCGCATCCTTCGACGTAGCTTACTGGCCTAATTATATTACAATAGTTGCATTCGTGTTAGGTATATTAGGCTTTTTCTGGTTATTATTTACACGCAAGAGATACGATTAAATACAAAAAAACAATAATCTACAATAATTTTTTTATTTTTTTTATTATCTAATATCTTTCAATAAAATTATATAAATCATCAAGAATAGTATTCTCTTATTCAAGATATAGGTTCCAAGCAAAAATAGTAATGAGTGACTCTTTAACTCCAGAAGCAATTTTTATCGACCTTTCCCGCGGAAAAATTAATAGGTTTTTGGCATTGGACCTTTTAATCTCGCTCACTGAGAAAAGCAATAATCCTGATTTACGCAGAGAATGTATAGCAACTATTCGAAAAGTAGGTTTACAAAAAGAAAACGCAGAAACTATATACAAGACGATTGAAAGATGCTTACTCTCAGATGAAAACCAGTTTGTTCGGAGCTCAGCAGCAGATCTAATCTCAAAATCTCTTCTTAAATATGGTAAAGATGCAATAATATGGACTATTCGACATGATTCCTCTCCTGTCGTATTAAACACTCTCATTAGGCTATTTTTATCTAATGATCAAAAAACTTCTGATGAAATAATTAACGAAATACAAAATTGGTTGTTAGATTATGCAGATAATGTGGGGGTTGTTCCAGAAGAAGCCAAGTTTTTTTTGGATATTGAATGCCTATTTGCTAAAAACATCAAAAGCTATGAGATATCAAATGAATCATTTACATATTTTAAATACATGGCAGAAATTCCATCTCTAAAACCATTTATTAATATAAAAAATGACCACATAAAAAAATTATATTTCACCTTTTACAATTGGCTCTATCTAAAAAAGAATCAAGATATTATTGAAAGCTTTAGGAAAATCAAAGATTTACCATCCTTTTTATCTCTACATAAACAATATGATGTAAAATTTGAAGATCTTACTGCAATTCCTCCTTCAATCGGAAATTTGAATCATTTAAAAGTTCTAAAATTAAGCTCAAACGGTATTAAAATCATCCCTAACATTCTATACTCATTAATAAACCTTCGAGAGTTAGATTTAAGTAAAAATGAGATTGAACATATCTCGAGTTCAATTCTAAACTTGAAAAAATTAAAAATCTTAAACTTAAAAAATAATAAACTTCGCTCTATTCCTGTTGAATTAAATGAGTATGTCTCTTCTCTCGATGAATTTCAATATTGATAAAAAAATCATAAAGATTAGAAGTTAATTTTTTATACAAATAAAACTAAAGATAGGATAAATTAAAAAAATAAAATAAAACGTGAATAATATGGAACAAAAACCTAAAATCACGGGAGGAGATGTTTTAGTTAAAGCTCTCCTTGAAGAAAATGTTAAATACATGTTTGGGATTATTGGTGGTCAATTTTTAAACATGTTTGATGCGATATATCAGTGGGGACGAGAAAAAGGAATTGATACTGTTATGTTCCGTCATGAACAAGGTGCTGCTCATGCTGCCGATGCGTGGGCACGATTAACAAATAAACCAGGTGTCTGTTTTGGTACTGTCGGCCCCGGAGCAACTGATCTTGTACCTGGAGTAGGGGCGGCGTGGAGTGATAATATTCCTGTTATTGCGATTGTACCTCAAGTGAATAGTAAATATGATGATACTTTTACATTGCAAGGTAATTTAGATCAAATGGCTCTCTTTAAACCTATAACCAAGTATCAGAGAAGCATTCGGGATTTATCAAAAATCCCTGATGCTGTCCATAAGGTGTTTCGTGCGGCGACAGGAGGGAGACCTGGACCTGCTTTATTGGAAATTTATGAGGATGCATTTTTAGAGGAAATTGAAGAAGAAAATATAGAGATCCTACCCAAAGAAATGTATCGTCCATTTGGAATGCCTGCAATTGACAGAGAACTTATAAAGGAGTCTTTGAAGCTGTTAAAGTCTGCAGAAAGACCATTAATCCTTTCTGGTGGCGGAGTAGCACGATCAGAAGGATGGAATGAACTTAAAGAATTTGTTGAATATTTACAGATTCCCGTAATTACTACAGTGATGGGAATAGGCACACTTTCAAATGCTTCAAATTGTTTGATTGATTCGACGATCCAAGGATTCGGGAAGGAAGTATCATATCAAGCAGATGTGGTTCTAGCTTTAGGCTGCAAATTTTCATTCACAATGGGTCATGGAGATGAACCATTCTTTAAAAATTCACAGAAATTAATTCAGGTTGACATAGATCCTGATATTATTGGGCGAGCTAAACCTATAACACTTGGAATCATAGGGGACTGCAAGCTATATCTACAACAAATGTTAGAAGAAGCGAAAAAAGCGGAGAGAGTTGAAAAACGAGAATGGTTAGAGTCTCTCCAAGATTTACGAGCAAAGTATAAGGAGAAATTTTTCAAAAAAATCCTTAAAGATAAAACCCCTATTATCCCTGAAAGATTAGTCTATGAAACAATGCAATTCATGGATGAAGATGCTATCTTGGTAATTGATGGCGGTGATATTGCATGTTATACAGTTGAACAGATAAATTTTCACAAACCTCGACCACCCCTTTCTACACTATCTTCGATATGTATGGGACATTTAGGGACATCTATTCCTTACGCAATTGGAGCAAAACTCGCTAAACCAGATAAGCAAGTCATAACTATCGTAGGAGATGGAAGTTTTCTCTTTAATGTTCAAGATCTTGAAACTGCTGTGCGTTTAGGATTAAAAAACATTATCTTCGTGATTGCAAATAATAGCTCATGGGGTATGATTAAATCCTGTCAAAATAAATATAAAAGTAAACATTTTATTGACGTTGATCTTCCCGATTTCAACTTTGCGAAATGTGCTGAGGGATTTGGTTGCTATGGAGAGGTAGTCACCAATGCTAATGATCTTAAATCCGCATTAGAGCAAGCGAAAGCTTCAAATAAACCCGCGATTCTTGATGTGAAAAGTGCTCAAACTATGAGTGACGGTACAAAGTTAATGGCATCAATGGGCATTCTTTAATTTTTTTTTTAGGAAAATTGTAGGTTGATTGAATAATGAAAGCAGTGGTCTTTAAAGGAAAAGAAAGCATTATAATTGATGAAAGTTTTGAAAAACCTAATATTTCTTCAGATGAGGTTTTAATTAAAGTTAAAAAGGTAGGAATTTGTGGGTCCGATGTGTGCTCTTACGAAATGGGAGGACCTTATTTTCCAGGCAAAATAATTGGGCATGAATTTTCGGGTGATATAGTTGAAATCGGTGAGAATGTTAAGAAAATTAGAGTTGGAATGAGAGTAACAGTCAATCCAATAATTCCTTGCAACGAATGTTTTTATTGTCGTCATAACCTTGAAAATATGTGTAAAATAAAAAATCATGCATATGGATATACAGAACATGGGGCTATGAGAGAATTTATCAATGTAAAAGCAGAAAGAGTGCATATCTTACCGGATAATGTTTCCTATGAGGAAGGAGCTAGCGTTGAACCTCTTTCGGTAGCTCTTTATGCTGTTGAACAATCTGGTTTTAAGTTAGGCCAGGATACAGCAGTGATTGGTGCGGGGCCCATCGGATTGTATATTATTCAAGTCTTAAAAGTAGCAGGAGCTAATAGGATTAATGTTCTTGAACCTGTTGAATCGAAACAAAAAGTTGCATTAACATTGGGTGCAGATAAAGTATTTTTACCAAATCAATGGAGTAAAATCGTACGTCAATTAGATAAACTTGGACCTGATCATGTGTACGACTGTGTGGGTCTTTCTGAAACATTTGCAACAGCATTAAACATGATTAAAAACGGAGGCCAGATCACTCTTATTGGTATGCATACCAGTAAATTTGAAATCGATAATATATTAATGATGACGACTAATAATATTTCTGTTCGTGGTGTATATAGCTATAATCAAGATATTTTTAAGACAGCAATCAATTTATTTGCTCAAAAAAAAATTAAAATTGATCCCATTATAACGAACCATATAAAATTAGCACAAGTTCCCGAGATTTTTGAAATATTAAGTCATCCACCTCATGAAGAATTAAAAATACTTGTTGATTTTGACTAATTTTTTTTTCTTTTCTAATATAAATTTCATCCAATTTTCTCACACATTATGATTGTTTTCTAGAAAAAGAAAGAAAGTTTTATAAATTTCAAAAATAATACTAAAGATATTTACAAATTTTGTAAATTCAATCTACACGCACTAAAATTAGGTGGTTAAAAATTTCATCGCCTTATGATAAAAAAATATGGATTAAATCCTATGATTCCCATGTAAAACCGAATTTAGAATATCCGACGGAATCTCTTGGAGTTCTTTTTGATAAAGCAATGAGCAAATTTCCAGATAGAATTGCTAGTTATTTCATGGAAAACGAGATGACATTTAAAGAACTCCGTGATAAAGTTCATCGCTTCGCAACATTTCTTCAAAAAAGTGGATTAAAAAAAGGAGATCGTGTTGGAATTAATTTAGCAAATTGTCCTCAGTACTTAGTAGCTCATTTTGGTACTATATTGGCAGGAGGTGTTGCCTCTGGATGTTCTCCTCTTTTAAGCCCTACAGAACTCGCCTATCAGTTAAATGACAGTGAAGCCAAATTTTTCATTACCTTAGATGCAATTTATGAAAAGGTTTTACTAAAAATATTGGATAAAGTCCCTAAATTGGAATGTGTAATCACAACAAATATTTCAGATTTCATGGGGCTGTCAAAAATAAAGGTAACTCTAGGAAAATTACTGAAAAAGATACCAAAAGGTAAGGTGACACCCTTTGAAGGGAAAAAAGTCATAGATTTTCTCGAAGTAATGAATACTGAGGTTGATCTAAAGAATGTTGATATTGATGTTGAAAAAGATTTAGCATTACTTCAATATACTGGAGGTACAACAGGATTACCGAAAGGAACAGAACTCACACATAAAAATATCATTTCCAATGCGATACAAATTCTTACTTGGATTGATACATATGAAGCAAAAGAAGGCGAAGTAAATTTATCTGCATTCCCATTATTTCATTTAGCGGGACTTGCGATGAGTATGGTAACGTTATATGCTAGTGCAGGTCAAATCCTCATCGCAAATCCACGAGATTCTGGACATATTATTAAAGAGATGCAGGAAAAAGTACCTCGCTTGTTAGTTAATGTACCAACATTATATCTTAATATTAAAAATAATCCCAAAGCAAAATCAATACCACAATCAACCTTAGATGCTATAGAAATTTATATTTCTGGAGCTGCCCCCTTTCCAGCTGAGGCAATACGCGACTTTGAGAAATCTTTAAATGCAGAAAATAAAGTGCTAGAAGTTTATGGCATGACTGAGACCTCTCCTATCTTGACAATGAATCCTTATAGAGGAACCAAAAAAATTGGAACTGTGGGTATACCTATGCCAGATACTGATATACGACTTGTTGATGTCGATACTGGGGAACAAGTTCCTTTAGGAAAACCGGGTGAAATTATATGTAGAGGGCCTCAAGTCACGAAAGGGTATTATAATAAGCCCGAAGCTAATAAACAGACTATTATAGATGGTTGGTTCCATACGGGAGATGTTGGTATTATGGATGAGGATGGATTTCTGAGGATCGTTGATAGAACAAAGGACATGCTTATAGTAAGTGGATACAAGGTATATAGTGTTCATGTTGAAGATGTTTTAACTAAACATCCCGATATTGAATTAGTTGCGATTATTGGATTACCGGATGCTGATCGTCCCGGTAGTGAAATAGTAAAAGCAATTGTTCAACTAAAAGAAGGTATCCAACCAACAGACTCGGTCAAGGAAAACTTGAAAAAATATGCTTCAGAACATCTTTCAAAATATGAAAATCCCAAAATATTGGAATTCACAGAAGAAATGCCCCTCACTGCCGTTGGGAAAGTATTAAAAAGAGCTCTTCGAGACAAGGAAAAGAAGGCTCAATAATTATTTTCTTTTTTCTTAATTTTATCAAACTATTTTAAATTTGTAGGCTAGATACTATCTAATACAAATTATATGATTTTTAAATGAACTATTATGCAAAATCAAAAAGGAAAGATTCAATGTATTAATGATGAGATTTTAGAAAAGCTAGCCTTGAAAAATCGTTATAAGTTTCTAAATTACTGTTTAATGAGTTATTTGAAGCCAGAATACATGAATTTCTTGAAAGAAACACAAAAATTCTATGTAAAATTCGAAAGGACACATAATATCACTCATAATGAAGATTTTTATGATTGGATCCCAGAAATTGGTGAACATAATCTTATAACCCGAGTGAATAACTTTAAGGAAATTGGATTAGATTTTGAACCATATGGTATGACTGCAGAGTTTATGCGCATTTTAGCAACCGATTTTTTCGATCCACAACTAGCTATGGGTATGGGAGCAACTGTTCTTGCAGTCAATCCCTTAATGCTTCATCACGAGAATGTAGATATTCGATTGAAAGCATTGGAAGAATTAGTGACTGGAAAAAAAATTGGTGCCATTTGCATTACCGAACCTGAGCGTGGTTCTGACGCTGTTCATATGGAAACTGTCTGCGAAAAGCAATCTGACGGAAGCTTCTTACTTAATGGGGTCAAGATATACCAAACTAACGGCCCTAAAGCCGATTGGGCGGTTCTATATGCAGTCTCAGAAAAAGATCAAGGTAATACCATGGGACAATTTTTGATAGATACATCATGGGAAGGATGGAAGGCAGAACGAGTGGAAATTCCTTGGACTCCGCGCTTATATATTGGTAAAGAGACATTAACTAACTTGAGAGTTCCTTCTGAGTATGTATTGGGAGAACCAGGTCAGGGGCGCTCTCACTTATTCGAGGGATTAAATTTAGAGCGATTTGGAATCGTTATTCTTAATGCTGCCGAAGCTTGGAATGCACTTTCTCATGCTTTTATCTATGTCAATATGAGAAAGCAATTCAATCAGGAGATCTTAAAGTTTCAAGGAGTTGGCTTTCCTCTTACTGATCTATGGGCAGAAACGATGAGTTTAACCCTAGCCGCATTAAATGTGTGTCAATTAATAGATAATAAAATGAAGGAAAAAGGAACTCTTCCCAAGGAATTCAATTTAGCATTAGGAGTAACTGCTTCGCAGTTAAAATCTGTAAGTGCAAAATTGAGTGAACGGGTTGCTTATGAATGTGCCAACCTAATGGGAGGTGCAGGAGTCTGTGATAATACTCTTATGCATGATCTTTTAGGTATTACAAGGATACAAGAGATTGGAGGAGGCACAAGGCAAATTCAGCAATATATCATGAGTTATGCTTTAAGACAGTTATTTAAAGCCATTTGAACCTATGAACTATTTAATTCAATATTTTCTTTTTTGAATTCTATTCTTTTAACAAAAAAAAATAAGAATCTTTTATACAAACCTAGCGATAAAAGAACCATAGAACACAAGCTAGAGGCGATAAATAATCCAAAATAAATTACCTATCCAAGAAGGAAATTTCAATCTAAATCCAAAGAATAATGATAATGGAGCTGCTTAATTTTATTATAGGAAAATATTCAATTCTATTTGATTTTGAACTTCGAGATATAAACTTCTAATCAGATTTGAATCTCAAAATAAAAAGGAAAAAAAAATATAAATAGTTTTAAGCTTTCTTTTTGCGGAACCATAAGAAAATGAAGAAAACCGGAGCTAAAATGGTGAAAAGTATCGCAAGAGTCAAAAATAAGGCAGTTGGACCCCAGATATGTTCGCCAGTACCATACCATACAAAGAATAGCCACATTATGATTGACCCAGCAATGCTACATAACATGAAAATACTAATAACTTCCTCAAGTTCAAAAGCTTCTTTAAACTTTGTCGTTATACTACTCATCTTAAATCATCCTAATTATTTTTAAAATGATCAATTGATAAATCTACTCTAGAATTTATAAATATTTCTAAAATTATTTGACAACTATGGCAATCATTCCAGAAAATCCCAATGAAGAAATAAGCTTTAAATATAAAGAAATTTAAATATATAATCGATCTACATAATTAAATTTTAGATCATACAAATATACCTAAAAAAAGTGACAGAATTGTTAGAAAATTATAGAAAAAATAAACCAGCTATTGTATTAACTGTATTAATAGCAGTCACTATTTTCTCTGCTTTTATGGCTTCGGGGTTCCAAACAAGCTTCGGACAAGTTGATGTCTCATTAGTTCAGATTACTGATGCAAATGGACTAAGAATTGTAGGGAAGCTCTATAAACCAGTTGGGGTTGACGCAGCTAACCCAGCTCCTGGAATCTTAGGAATGCATGGTTTTAACAATGACAAAGATGTACAACGCCCAGCAGCACTTGAATTAGCGAGAGCAGGATTCGTAGTTATATCTGTAGATTATGCAGGGCATGGAGATTCTCAAAGTGGTTATACAACCGATTCGTCTCCTAGTAGTTATGCCCTTATGTATGAATTTCTCATGAATTTAACCTTTGTGCAAGGAAATAACACAGGAATTTATGGTCACTCTGCTGGAAATATAAGGGCTGTAATTCTTGCTGGGCTTTATCCTCAACACCGGGCTCTTGCGTTACAATCCTTCGTTCCAGAATCTTATGCAGCCTACGGAAGCTATGGTGATCCAAAATATCACAATATACTTCATCTATGGGCTGCTTGGGAAGAATGGGGCTCAGAAGGAAGAGGTCCAAGTCAGGTATTAGCAGAATCCTTAGTAGTTATAGATAATACATATCATTTAACTCCTGGTACTGCTGCTGTTGATACGAATCTTAACCTTTGGGGTGGACCTGCTGATTTTGCTAATGGTTCTGCAAGGCGACATGCTTATGATCTTGGTACTCATCCATATATTACAATGAGTCCAAAACACACATCAGAGATTGTTGCGTGGATGCTTCAAGCACTTCAGGGAATGAGTTACTCTGAGGCTTGGGCTATTGCAGATGTTTCAAATCAGATTTGGGTTGGTACTGAAGTTTTTGGTTTAATCGCGTGTTTTTGTACTATGCTTGCAATATTACCATTAGCTTATCTATTATTGAACACGAAATTTTTCGGTGAAGTTAAACAAAAAATGCCAGAACGAATACAAACGACTAAAGGGTCCACATGGTGGATTGCAGCAACGATAAATGTTGTAATCTGTGGATATACTTACTGGTACTTTACTTCTGGATATGGTAATAGTGGTGCAGCCAAAAACTGGCTATTTGATGTAAAAATTGGTGATCTTTCGGTATTTCCTTTTGGGGTTGCTAATGGTTTTGCAGTTTGGTTCCTACTGAACGCAATTCTAATGGTAGTATTGTGGTCTACATGGTATCTCTTGACTAGATGGAGAAAGGGTAGAGATAGTATTTCACTCTATGATATGGGTTTAACGTTTAGCAAAAAGGAAGAATTAGAAGGCCTATCTTTACCAAAAAAGCTATTTACAGCTTTTAATCCAAGAATCATCGCCAAAACAGCTTTACTAGCTTTCATTTTATTTGCATTTATGTATGCATCTGTATATTGGTCAGCCCAATTCTTAAACATTGAATTTCGTGGATTCTGGGCTTTTATGAAACCATTCCATGGTGTAAAGCGCGCAGTTTATTTCTGGCCTTATTTTGGAATTGTTCTATTCTTCGCATTATTCAATGCTGGAGTTTTCATGTACGGACAACTTAGAATGAAGGAATATAAGAATACGTATGTAACTCATGCGGTCTGGTGGGTCAAATATATGTATTTGATGCTTGGCGGTTTAATAGCATGTATAGCGATTCAATATGGACCACAGATGTTTTTCGATCAACCTGTAGCCTCGACTGCAGATCCAACTTGGATTTATGGTAGTACCACGCGGATGATGGTCGTCCAATTGATGGGTGCTATTCCATTGTTAGCTTTAATCTACTTTATTTGTATAAATCTTTATCGCCAAACAGGAAGAATTTATCTTAGTTCAATAATGTTTGCTGTTATCCTTGTATGGTTCCAGATGACCGCTTTAGCTGCACACGTATAATAATTCCAATTTCTTTTTTTTTTTATT